>NZ_CAJXYK010000036.1 GCF_913063425.1 uncultured Thiohalocapsa sp. | reverse complement strand
TTCATCATGTGTTTCATCGTTTCGCAGCTCCTTATCTGAGCTTTGCACTTGATCAAGTCTGCCTTGGGACGCCACCACCGGCCGATGGTCTACAGCGCCCGAGGGCCGTTCCGACAGACCGCGATCTGTCCAGAATTAAGGGGCACGAACCGCGCCAATCTGCCGGAAAACATTGAATCAGTCACTTAGGACCCCAGTGACCGCCTCGGTGCTGCCACCGTTGTTTCAGTCCTGTGACACTCCGGAGGCCGGTTACGGCAACACCGCTTCACATCCGAAAAAACCGAAGAACAATAAGGCACTTACAAGGAGAGGCGCAGCGCGGTGACTGTAAAGAAAACTGACACTTGGCGGGGGTGACGACGACGCATGGTCACAGAACCGGCATGAGCGCAACGCGCACCGCGTTTCAGCGGGCATTCGATCCGATCGCCGTTCCGGTGGATCGGTTGATTGACCGAGGCGCGTATGGTGTAAACGCTGTTCTCCGGATATCCGGATGCTCCACCCAGTGGGTGCGACCTGGGCATGCTGTCCAGCAGGTGCAGGCATTCGTCAAAGATCTCTCGCACAGAGACCCAAAAACGCAGAGGAGAAGAGAAACCATGCAAGTAGAGTGGAATCCGCGGAGCTTTGCCGAGGACATTCCCGCTTTCTTCCCTTTGCGCCTTTGCGCCTTTGCGTCTCTGCGCGACACCATTTTTCGGCACAAGCGCGGGGTCCTCGCCCCTTGCCTGCGCTGGCCTTGATCGTGCTTCGACCATGTTGCGGGAATGGACCCGGGACGCGAAGCGTCGGCCCCTGCTCCCAAGCTGGAGCGTGACAGCGAGCGCCGGCCCGCTGCTCGGACCTATGTTTCACCCCATTTCGAGATCGCACACTCCCCGGTGCCCGAGTGGGCCAGCGGCATGAGTCGCCGCACACCCATGGGCCGCACGCTGCGTCACTCAGAACGGCACCAGGCCGCGGGCCGCGAGTGTCATGAGCGCGGCGAGGGTGCCGAGCCGCAGTGCGTCCCAGCACCGCTCGCGGGCCTGCAGCAGGATCTCGATGGCATAGAACAGGATGATGGCCTGCAGCACCAGAATGCCGATGTCCTTGAGGCCGAGGTCACGCAGCATGGGTGCCGTTAGGGCGCCGAGCAGGATCAGCACATCGAGCGTGCTCACCTGGAAGCCGGCGCTGGACACCCGCACCCAGAGCGCCACCGCAATTGCGACCACGCCGAAAAAGACCGGGAGGCATTGCGGGCAGGCGGTCGTCACCGGCGCCGCCGCCAGGAGATAGCACACGGCCGCCGCCGCGGTATAGGCGCTGAGACGCTCGATGGCGAGGACCGGCCAGCGCCTGACCCAGAGCGCCAGCAGCAACAGAACGCAGAGCGAGGCCGCGAGCAGCCCGATATCGGTGCCCACCGAGGGGGCGCCCAGGGCACCGATGACCAGGCACAGTGGCACGACAAGCCGAAGCAGGCTGTACGGCAAGCGCACGGTGATGCCGGTGCGCCGCAGTCGCCGCATGACGCGGGTGAGGGGTCGGCCCTGCAGGGGCCGTGCATGCAGGTCAACGCGGTACTGCTCCAGGGCACATTCGCCGAGGAGCACCAACAGACAGAAGACGGCGTAGACCAGCAGGATCACCCCATCCGGCCCATCGCGCAGCAGGTAAGCCAGCACCAGCAGCAGGAACTGGAGCCCGTAGATCAGGCTCACGGCCTCCGCCTGGCTCAGCCCGGCGGCGATGAGGCGGTGATGCAGGTGCGTGCGGTCCGCATGAAAGGGTGAGCGCCCACGGGCAATGCGCCTCGCCATGACCGTGAGCATGTCCAGGATGGGCACGCCGAGCACGAGCAAGGGCAATACCGGGCTGAGTCCGGCAGCGGGCCGCTGCGTGATCATGATGGCCAGCACGCCGACGCTGAACCCCAGGAGCTGGCTGCCCGCGTCGCCCATAAAGAGCCGGGCCGGGTAGGTGTTGAAGCGCAAAAAGCCGAGCACGGCGCCGAGCAGCGCGGCGAGCAGGATCAACGCCGGGCTGGCGGCGCCCCCGGCATCCAGCACCAGCAGGCAGCAGACCGCCAGCAGGCTGATGCCGCCGGCGAGCCCATCCAGGCCGTCGGACAGGTTGACGGCGTTGGTGACCCCGGCGAGCACCAGCAGCGTGAGGGGCAGCGCGAGCGGCACCGGCAGCAGCCCGCCCGGCCAGTAAGGCACGCGCTGGATCAGCACCGCGCCGCCGATGACGACGATGGCCGCCGCCAGCAGCTGCCCGAGCAGCTTCAGGCGATAGTCGAGGTTGAAGCGATCATCCAGCAGCCCGAACACGAACAGCACCGCCAGCGCGGCGACGAAGGCGCCGATGCCGTCGCGCAGCGGCGTCCAGACCAGCACCGGCACGAGAAAGCCGACGAAAATAGCGACGCCGCCGATGCGCGGAATCCGCCCCGCATGCACCTTGCGCCCGCCGCCGCTGTCCATCAGCCCCAGCGGCCCGGCGGCATGCACCAGGGGCGGGATCAGCACCATCGCCAGGAACAGCGCCAACAGAAAGGCGTATGCGGCTCTGACTTCCACCGGCTGCGGCTCGTTGGGCTGCGCCGGCGCAGGCGTCGTCGGCCGCTCGCCGGGGCGCGTGCTCAGCAGTGCGCACGCCCGGGCATCGCGGCAGAGGACGCCGCGCCGTTAACGGGACTGGAGCGACGCCAGTGCCGCCCTTGCGTCCTCGCGACCGTCGAAGGGCTGCTCCGCCGCCGCGGCGGCGGTCAACAGGGGCTTGGCCTCGTCCGGGCGGCCCAGCTTCAGGTAGGCCATGCCGAGGTGGAACTGCCGTTGGGGCGTCGGCTCACCGGCGGCCCTGGCCTGCTCCATCAGCTCCGCCGCGCGCTGGTACTCGCCGCTGCGGTAATGGACCCAGCCCAGCGTGTCGAGAAAGGCGGGCTGGTCGCTGCCCGCGAAGCGCTGCGCCAGCGTCAGCGCCCGGGCCAGGCCGTCGGCATCGTCAGCGCGATGGTTCGCGAGCAGCATCGCCAGGTTGTTGGCGGCCCAGTCGGCGTTGGGGTTTGCCGCCAGCAGCGCCTCGTAGGCGGCCATGGCCTCGTCGATGCGCCCCGCCTGCTCCAACACCAGCGGCAGGGCCGTGACCAGCAGCGGGCTGCCGCTGCTCGCCTCGATGCCGGCGCGCAGTGTCGCGACCGCGGCGTCCGCATCGCCGGCGGCGCGCTGCAGCCCCGCCAGGCGCTCGTAGGCAAGCGGGGCGCCGGGCCGTGCGTCGATGGCCTGCTCGTAGCGGGCGCGGGCCTCATCGAGGCGACCGGCGGCCACATAGACCTCGCCCAGGAGATTGGTCGCGACGATCTCGTCGGCACCCTGCTCCAGCGCCCGCAGCAGCTGCTGCTCGGCCTCGTCGAAGCGCTCCAACGCCAGCAGGCTGCGGGTCAGGGCCACCAGCGGCTGGGCCGCCTCCGGCTTCTTTTCCAGCGACGTGCGCAAGGGCGCGACGCTGGCCTCGACCTCGCCGCGGCGTTGCTTGACCAGGCCGCTCAGATAATGGCCCAGCGGATGCTCGGGACGGGTTTCGAGCACCAGGGTCGCGGTCTCCGCCAAGGCCTCGGTGTCGGGCTGGCGTTGCTGGACGCTCGCCAGCGCGGTCTGCGCAAGGGGACTCGCGGGGTCGCGGGCGAGCAGCCTGTCCAACACCAGGGTCGCACCCTCCACGTTGCCGTAGCGGGTGCGCAGGCCCGCCAGCTGAAGGTAGCCGGCTGGGTCATCCGGCGCGAGCTCGATGGTCTTCTCCAGGGCATCCTCCGCCAGGGCCGGCTCGCCGCGGGCCTCGTGGGCGGTGGCGAGCATGCGCAACGCGCCGGTGGCGTCCGGGTTGTCGCGCAGGATGCTGCGCAGATCCGCGATGGCCTGATCCGCGTCCTGGTCCTGCAGGGCCAGCGCCGCCCGCACCAGCAGGGCGTCGCCGTTCGCCGCATCCTTGGTCAGGACGGCCTCGGCCAGGGTGCGGGCTTCGTCGAGGCGCTCCCCGGAGAGCGCGAGCGCGGCGAGCTTGGCCCGCGCGCGCAGACCGTCGGGTCCGTCACCGTCGCGGGCAATGATCTCGCGGTAGACGGCCTCGGCCTGTTCCATCTCGCCCGCGTTGCTGCGGCGTAGCGCGAGTGCGAAGCGCAGCGCGTTGTCGTCCGGCCGCTCGGCGATAAATGCCTGCAGCTGCTCGGCGGCGACCGCCGCCCCCTGCTGCGCCTCCAGCAGAGCCACGAGCGCGAGCCTGGCGTCATTGTCCTCCGGCAGCTCCGCGACGGCCTGACGCAGCACTTGCGCGGCGGCCTCAGCGTCGCCGCGGGCGTTCAGATACTGCGCCAGACGGACGCGGTGATCGAGCACCCTGGGCTCGCGCTCGATGATCTGCCGCAGGATGGACTGCGTGCCCTCGGTGTCGCCGAGCTGCTGGCTGATGCCCGCGAGCGCCAGGAGCAGCGGGAGGTCGTCCGGATGGGCGGCGAGCGCCGTCTGCAACGACGCCTTCGCGGCGGGCAGGTCGGCTTGCTGAATGCGCACCTGCGCACGCAGGGCCAGCGCCTCGCGCAGCGTCGGGTCCTTCAGGAGGGCCGCCTCGGCGTCGGTCAGGGCGGCATCCGGGTCGCCCTGGCGCAGGCGCACGGCGCCGCGCAGTGCGAGCGCCGCCGGATCATCGGGTTTCGCCGTGAGCACGGCCTGCACCTGCGCCAGAGCCTCGTCCGGACTGTTGCCGGCCAGCAGCAGGGTGCCGAGCTTGATGCGGGCTTCCAGGTTTTCAGGGTCGAGCTCGACCGTCTTTTCGTAGGCCGAGTAGGCGCCCCGCCAGTCCTCCTGTTCTTCAGCGATCCTGGCCAGGCGGAACCAGGCTTCCGGGGACTTCGGGTCGATCTGGAGCACATTGCGGAACTCCAGCCGCGCTTTGACCAGGTCACCCTCCGCGTACAGGGCGAGGCCGCGCTCCAGGTAGCGGCGGGCGCGGTCTTCTGCGCTGCAGCCGCTCATCGAAACCGCTGCAAGTGCCACAATGAGGGCGGCTATGGGTGTGCATCTGGCGATCATGTCCCGTCCTCAGGGTCGATCGGAATCATCCGAAACGGCGGCGAGGTGCTTTATTGTTTTGTTGTTGCCGCGAGTAGGTACTGGGCATGCGATGCCCAAGCGTGCGGCATGCGGTGCCGAGGTGTGCGGCATGCAGACCGTCTGATGATGGAGCCTGCAACACGCACCGAGTACGCCAGATACGCTAACTTGCGCCAGCGCCCACGAACATCGGGGCATCCCGGTTTCGGCTGATTGGTAGTTCGCCGAGAGCTTGTGCCCGGGGCGGGTGGCGATATGCTCGACCCTGATCACCTGCACGGCATTGCGCACGACCACGTTCTAGGACGATTGGAACGCGCGCAGTACCGTGTAACCCGCCAGCATCCTTAAACACGGCGCCAATTAAGGTTAATCCCGAGCAGAACAACAGCCTTCCGCTTATCCACCAATACAGGACGTTCGCCAGAAGGCCCCTGAGAGGCCCTTCCCGACGCTCGTTGAGAGCTGCGCAAGAGAGTCGAGTCCATTGCCGATCTTCACCGTCAGCGGACAGGCAGTGTCAGGATTTTTAACAGCGCACGGCAGGAGGAGCAGGTGCGGAGGGTAGGAAGCCTGGGCCAAACCGGAACATGTTCTTACTTGCCTTGCTCAGAGCGTCAACGCGCCGCAAGAAAGCCCAGACTCCACAGCTTATGAGGGCCTTAAGGCGGAGGCTGCGTATCCCACCGGAACGGAGACGTGGATATTGACCTTGCTTTGGCTGCCGCGCTGACGTCCCCGACGGCGTCTCAACACGCTCATCGTTCACCACAATTGATGCCCAAGCCCCGACAAGCATCTGACGAGAAGAGATACCCCGGGCACTTACGCCTTCTTCTTCATAAGGAGTCCCCCGGCGTCGATGACCGCTGCTTCCTGACCGTTTGCCTCAGACGCACGAGCGCAAAGTTTACACCCCAACGGTGATCCTCAACTCTTTCCCGGGGCTAAAGACGGTTACAGCCTGGAGTGTGCAGCAACAGGAGGTTGCGATATCGATGGCTACCTGGACGATGGCGCGGGCACGGGTTCCTTTCAAAACACGGCGACGCTTGACGACACGAGCGCGACCGCTTATTCCAGTCTTGCCAACGCGAGTCCGGAGGTTCGCGCGGCCTTCTTCGCCAATTTGATCGGTGTGTCGTCCGATAGGGTGAGCGGAGCACTGGCAGCAGATTCCGATACAGATCCTGCACTAGAGGCCACCATCACCTTAGGTCCAGGCACCTATAGCGCTAATCAGGCTGGTTGGTACGTATTCTTCACACTCGATACAATTGCCGACGTATCTATGTTGAAGGATGGCGTTGCAGCAGTTGACGACAACGGGTTACCAGACGTCTGGAGCAATGTGGTCCAGCTGAGGGTTGTCTCCATCCCAGCCGCAGCATGGCTGTTCGGTTCCGCCCTGATCGGCATGGCCGGTGTCGGTTACAGGCGCAGCCGCCGCAGCTGAGTCTCGGCTCACCCTGTTGAATGCGTGTCGCGGACCCTACGGCGCGCGTTCTTTACGCGCGCATGTCGTTTATAAGCGCTCCAACGGAGCACGCGGGTACGAGCATGCGAATGCCCGGACCGCTCTAACCAGTTTACCCAACGAACGGTTGCGTTCCCTCACCGATATTGATCCGCGCTTTCATCTATAGTTTTCCGACGCCTAGTCGCTCATATCGCAGATGGCAGGCGCAAACCGCAAGGGTCGAGCGCGAGAGCGGAGACATCAACTCAGTGATTACTCGACCTCGCCACTGTCCCTGCTGGCGCAGACAGGCCAAGTCGATCAGGCCATCGACGCCTATGAAGATGTCTTGACGGCGAATCCCGAGACGCCCGCCGCCGCCAATGATCTGGCCATGCTCCTGGCAAACCACCGGCAGAGCGATGCCGGCAGCCTGGCCAGGACCCTGGAGATCATGCAGCCGCTCCAGGAAACCTGGCGTCGCATCCTTCCTGGATACCCTCGGCTGGGTCTACTATCGCAGGGGCGAATACCAGCGTGCGGCGGAGGTGTTGGAGCGGGCGCAAGCCAGCGAGGAGTCCACGCCGCAGCGACAGTTCCACCTGGGTATGACCTATCTCAAGCTGGGCCGAATCGAGGAGGCGAGACCACTATTGACCGCCGCGGCAAATGCGGCGCAACCCTTCGTCGGTATCGAAGTCGCCCGGAAGGCTCTTGGGTCGCTCTAACGACTACAATCGCAGGAAACCGGTGCCTGTGGATTAGGTCGGCCCGGGCCACCAATCGGTTTTTGGCTCTCGATGGGAAACTCGGAAACCGGCAGACCGGCAAACCGGTCCGTAGCCAACGGACTCAGGTTGCTGACACATGTTCTTGCTGTTATGCCAGCGCCATCGGTCTTGCTGTCGCCATGCAAGCCCGTGCAGGTCCAACAGGATGATCCTGAGGGTCGACAGGCTCGTCAGGACGGTGCTCGGACTCTGGCCGTGATCAACAGACAACACCCCCGTGACAGGCAAGCCGGGACGGACACGGCGCTCTTCCTCCGCGGACGATGGCTCGGTTTCTCTCGCGAGCGCCGTTGCGGCGCACCAGACGACAGGCCTGCCATGTCTCCAGCCACGCTGCTCGGGCTCACGCGGGTCTGCGTCGCCGCTGTTGCACTGCTGGTCGCGCCGGGGAATGCTCCCGCCTTCGAGAGCCGCGATGTCCATGGCTCGGACAGCGACACCGGCATGGTCGTAAGCAGCGAGCGCAGCACGCAGGCGAAGGCCGCCGCGCCACAGCAGCACAGCAGCGCGGAAATCCATCGCCTCATTCACCGCGCCGCCCAACGCCACGGGGTGGAGGCGGCCCTTGTACATGCGGTGATCGCCGCGGAGTCCGCTTACGATGCGCGTGCGGTGTCGCCCGCCGGC
The DNA here is from genome assembly GCF_913063425.1 of uncultured Thiohalocapsa sp. Lineage (GTDB taxonomy): Bacteria > Pseudomonadota > Gammaproteobacteria > Chromatiales > Chromatiaceae > Thiohalocapsa. The sequence goes on along the minus strand of NZ_CAJXYK010000036.1, from coordinate 55,108 downwards.
GCCATCGGCCTGATGCAGCTGATGCCCGCGACGGCGTCCGACTATGGCGTACACTCGCGCGCGGCGTTGTTCGAGCCGTCCATCAACATTGACGCCGGCGTACGCCACCTGAAGCGCCTGCTGGGGAAATACCGGGGGGACTACGGCCGGGTCATCATGGCCTATAACGCCGGTGAAGGTGTCGTGGACCGCACCGACAGCAAGGTGCGCTATCCAGAGACGCTCGACTATACAGAGGCGGTCATCCGCCGCTATCGTGCGCTCGGCGGCACCAGGCCGTTGCAGCACGTGCTGCGGAAGGTCTCCGCACTGCGCAAGCCCGTCGGCGCGGCAATCACCGGCGGCGGCGAGCATCAGGACCAGGGCAACGGCGTCGGCGTACTCCCCGCCACGAGCCCCCGGCTGCGGGCCGGGCTGCCGAAGGCGCCGCTGAATGCCATGTCGCCGCTGCGGGACCGCAGCAGACGGGTGATGCAGGGGCAGGATAAGGGACAGGTGCCGGCGCAGGGGCACCCGAGGCGGGGCAGCGGCATCCGCGCCGGCATCGATCCCGCCCTCAATCCCGCCCGGCGCGGCACTCCGGTAAGCCCGCGTCTGGGGCCGAAGCCCTAGCCGGCGCCGCGGCCCTGACCCCCGGGGTCTGCACGGGTTGATCGCCCATCCCGGCGGTGACACGGCAACGCAGCACGGCATTCACCGCAGCACACCCCGCCTGAGCCCGGATCAGCCCCGCCCAATGTCGTGCTTCGCCATGAGCCGGTACAGGGTCATCCTGGAGATCCCGAGCGCGCGCGCGGTCTTGCTGACGTTGCCGCTGTGACGCCTGAGCTGCTGTTGCAGCGCGGTCTTCTCCGCACGCTGCAGGGCCTGGTCGAGCGATTGCTCGGGCACGTCGGACGCCCACCGCAGGCGCACCAGATGCTCCGCGGTGATCTGCCCCCCATCGCAATGCAGACTGGCCTGTATGACGCAGTTACGCAGCTCCCGCACATTGCCGGGCCAGTCCTGATCCCGCAGCCAATCCAGGGCGTCGGCGGAAAAGCCCCGCAGGCCGCGCGGCAGCCTGTGCGCTTCCGCCCGCAGGAAATGCTCGGCGAGCGCCTGGATGTCCGAGCGTCGCTGCCGCAACGGCGGCGTCCTGATGGACAAGAGATCCAGCCGATAGAGCAGGTCCTGGCGGAAGCGGCCCTGATGGATCTCGTCATGCAGGTTGCGGTTGGTGGCCGCGAGCACCGTCACGTCCACCCTGACGCCGCGTCGCCCACCCACGGGGATCACGACCTTGTCGTCCAGGAACCGCAGCAGACTGGCCTGCGCCTCCAGCGGCATCTCGCCCACCTCGTCGAGCAGCAGGGTGCCGTTCTGGGCCGTTCGGATCAGGCCGCTGTTGGCCGACGACGCCCCGGTGAAGGCGCCCCTCTCGACACCGAACAGCTCCGCCTGCATCAGGGAGGCCGGCACGGCTGCGCAGTTGACCGCAACGAATGGGCCCGCGGCACGCTGCGACAGCGCATGGATGGCACGCGCCACAAGCTCCTTGCCGGTACCTGTTTCTCCGGTGATCAGCACGGGCAGATCGGTTTCGGCAACGCGCTCGATGGCGTCGTGCAGCTTGCGCATCGGCGCGCTCGTGCCGATCAGGCCGAAGCGGCCGGCTTCCAGGCCGCTGTCGGCGGCCCGGTCCGCCTCGGACAGGGCCGCAACGCCCCAGGCGTGACCCAATGCATAGGTCAGCCCAGCAGGCTCCACCGGCAGCAGCTGGTAATCACGGAGCTCCGAGACGATGAAGCGCCTGACGTCGGCACGCTCCAGGGCCTCGCGCGGCAGCAGCGCCACCCACTCCAGATCCGGCAAGCCTCTGACAAAAAGCCGTATTTCTTGAAGCTCAGCGTCGCTCACCGGTTCCGGAAACAGAACCAGACCGGCCAGGATATTGAGGCGGCGACAGAGCGCTCCGGCGTCTTCCAGGCTGGCGCAGTGGTGCAGGGTCCAGCTGCTCTCGCGCAACGCCAAGGCTGCCGGCGCGTCAAGCGCGCGGCGCCCGTGCACAAGGAGTGGGCGCAACGCACCGATGCCCGCGCGACGACCGAGGATTGGATGCATGGCGACAGGGTCGTCGCCATGAGCATCGACCGGATGGGATTGCTCTGCCGTCATCGGCACGACTTCGGCAATCCACATGGCGCACGCCATGCTCGGGTGCGTGTCGTCCAATCTGGTGCGGCGCCGTCCGGCTCAGAACAGACCGCGCGGCGCAGCTGCGACCCGGTTGCCTGTCGAACGCCCGAGACGTGCGCCGGTACGCGGTGCGCTTTTCTTTGCAGACTCATCCCCATGTGCGCGCCCATTCTGTTCTCTTATTGGCAGCTCAAGCGCCGAAGCGTCGGTAGACGCCGGAACAGCGCCTGGCTCGAAGCGGCTTTGCGCTGGATACGGGCTGAGTCTGTCATGCTTGACAACGTGATGCGCTCACGTGCCGAGCCGATGCCCGGACGGAGCTGCTCGCAGAGGCGGGGCTGCGGATGACGATCTATTGCCTTCGCTGCAAATCGGCATGCGCACAACAGTGCTATGCCATTGATCTGCAGAGAGATGTCATCCCCATCGCAGCCAACATGCAAGGGCAGCGCATCGGTCGGACCCCGTCCGCATGGCAAACAGGGTCGTCATCGCAGGCGCTGCGTGCCCGATTACCGGCGTCAACTAGAGTCCACAAAATGCCGTGCATGATGAATAGTGCGTTGCCGTATTGTTGCCGGCAGCGTCGCCCATCCGGATCATCAGGCTTTCCCCTTGCATGCCGAATAGGGGGAGCCTGGATGGCCTCTCCACGGCTCACGACCCGCAGCGCTGCCATGGGGCCACGCCGGCGGAGTCGCTCCAAGCCTCGGGCGATTCGGCGGCGTGTCGGGCGCACAAAGCGACACGTGCGCGCCACCGGCGTCCAATGCCATGATCCGTGCAGCAGCCGAGCACCACCGACGCCGTCATCAACCGCATGCCCAGGATCATCCTCGCCCCCAACGCCCTGAAGGGCAGCTGCACCGCAGCGGCGGCGGCGGCGGCCATGGCCCGGGGCAGCGCCCGCGCGCTGTCGGAGGCCGAGCTTGTGGAGCTGCCCGTGGCCGATGGCGGCGACGGGCTCGCCGAGGTGCTGACGGCCGCGCTGCACGGGGAGCGGCGCAGCGTCCGGGTCACGGGCCCGCGCTTCGCACCGGTGGACGCCGCCCTCGTCTGGAGCCCGGGCCGCCGCACCACGGTGGTGGAGATGGCGCTCGCCAGCGGCCTGGCGCTGCTCGCCGGGCCGGAGCAGGACGCCACCGCCACCACCACGCTCGGCACCGGCGAGCTGCTGCGCGCGGCGCTGGATCTCGGCGCCCGGCATATCATCGTGGGCCTGGGCGGCAGCGCCACCAACGACGGCGGCATCGGCATGGCCCAGGCGCTGGGCTGGCGCTTCCTGGATGCTTCAGGCCAGCCGGTGGCGCCCGTCGGCGCGCGGCTCGCCGACATCGCCCGCATCGACGGCACGGCCCGGGACGCGCGGCTGGATCAGGTGCGCATCGAGGCCGTCTGCGACGTGGACAACCCCCTCACCGGCCCGCGCGGCGCCGCCGCCGTCTATGGCCCGCAGAAGGGGGCGAGCCCGGCACAGGTGGCGGCCCTGGACGCCGGCCTCGCCCATCTTGCGACGCTCATCGCGCGCGAGCTGGGGCGCGAGATTGCCGACCTCCCCGGCGCCGGCGCTGCCGGCGGCCGCGGTGCCGGCCTGGTCGCCTTCGCCGGCGCCGCGCTCAGGCCCGGCGCCGATCTGGTGCTGGACCTGCTGGCCCTCGACCGCCACCTCGCCGGCGCCGATCTCGTCCTCACGGCGGAGGGCCAGATCGACGCCCAGACGGCCTACGGCAAGGCCCCCGCCGCCGTCGCCGCCCGCGCCAAGGCCCGCGGCATCCCCTGCATCGCCATCGCCGGCGGCATCGGCGCGGACATCGACGCGCTGCACGCCATCGGCATCGACGCCGTCTTCAGCCTCTGCCGCGGCCCCATGACCCTGGATGAAGCCCAGCGCGACGCCGAGACCCTGCTGGCGGACGCCGCCGAGCAGGCAGTCCGCGCCTTCTTTGCCGGCCGCTGATTCCCGGGGCCACGCCAGCCGACTGAAGTCGGCGTACTCAAGCCGGCTGCGGCTCAGTCCGCTGCACGCCGCTGTGCGTAGGCGCCGAGCTCCTGCTCGGCAATCTGCTCGCCGATCTCGATCAGCTCCTTCGCACGGTGGAATTCGTGCGCCTGGCAGACATCGCGGGGGATGTTGACGATCACATCCGGGGTGTAGGCAGCGAGCTTCACGGCGGCGATGGCGTTCTGCATGGTCTCGATGGAGCGGCTCACCAGCTCGAACACGTCGAGGCCGCCCGCTTCTGTGTCCTCGCCGTTGGGCTTGCCCTTGAAGCCTTCGGCGACCTCGTCAAGGAAGGCGAGGATGCGCCCGTGCAGGTCCTTGGGCTCCGCTGCGCGCGCCTCCTTCGAGGCCCTGTCGCCGTCGGCGTCGGGCGCATCGCCGCCGTTGGCACCCGGCTCAGGCAGCGTCGGCGGTGCCTGCGGCGGCCAGGGGGCGCCGTCGTCATTGCCGTTCAGGTTGACCGCAATGGTGAGGTCGGTCATGTCGCGGAAGGTGGGCGCGATGGGCACCGGGTTCAGCAGGCCGCCGTCCACCAGCTTGTGGCCCAGGTATTCGTGGGGCATGAACACCGTGGGCACGGCGATGGAGGCACGGATGGCGTCGAACAGCGGGCCCTTGGAGATCCAGACCTCGCGCTGGCGCTCGATGTCCGTCGCCACGGCGGTGTAGGCGATGGACAGGTCCTCGATGCGGTGCTCGCCCACCAGCTCGCGCAGGGTCTCGATGATGCGGTCGCCCTTGATGAGGCCGCTGCGGGACCAGGCGAGGTCCAGAAAGCGCAGCACGTCCGGCCGGCGCAGGGCGCAGATCCAGTCACGGTAGTCCGACAGGCGCCCGGCGGCGTAGATGCCGCCCACCAGCGCGCCCATGGAGCAGCCGGCGATGGACTCGATGCGGTAGCCATTCGCCGTGAGCCACTGGATGACGCCGATGTGCGCGAGGCCGCGGGCGCCGCCGCTGCCGAGGACCAGGGAGACGCTGGTGGCCGGGTCCGACTGGGCATGTGCATCGGTTTGCGCTTGGCTCATCCGCGGATACCTCGTGGCGGTGATGGGGGGCTCAGGATACCGCCGGGGGCCGGTGGGTGCTGGGGTGTGGGGGGCTGCGCTGGGGCGAGTGACGCTTGGCGGCGGTGGGCTTGGCCGAGTGAAACTCGGCGGCCCCAGGCTGGGCCGAGTGGAGCTTGGCGATCCCAGGCTGGGCCGAGTGGAGCTCGGCGGCCCCGGGGCTTGGCCGAGTGAAACTCGGCGGTCCCAGGCTGGGCCGAGTGGAGCTTTGCGGCCCCGGGCTGGGCCGAGTGGAGCTTGGCGGTCCCGGGCTTGGCCGAGTGAAACTCGGCGGCCCCGGGGCTGGGCCGAGTGAAACTCGGCGGCCCCAGGCTGGGCCGAGTGGAGCTCGGCGGTCCCGGGCTGGGGCGAGTGGAGCTTGGCGGTCCCGCGCTTAGGCGAGTGGAGCTTGGCGCTCCGGCGCTGCGCCTGGCCGGTTGTCGTGGGCTGCCTTGGGCATGGAAACCCCGGCTCCGGTCTGCTGTCGAGGGAGAGATCGCAAGCACACCGGAGCGGATCATGTTGCACAAGTTGTGGATTCCCAGGCCATTGAGCCGGGCCTGGCGCGGCCGACCCGGACCGGCTCGCCGGCCGTTGGCGCCGGCCGCGCTGCTCGGCAGCTTGCTGCTGGCCGCCGCGGCAGCGCCGGCACTCGCGGACAGCGCGCCGCATTACGAGACCAAGGCGCCGAGCCGCGACGGCATCGGCAAGGTCTACATGGGCCGGGAGATCTCGCAGGTGATGGGCCACCGCGGCGCCCGCTGGCTGGAGCGCCCGAGCCGCATCCGCGAGGAGCTGCCGGAGCGCGTGGTGGCGGCCATGGACCTCGCCGCCGACGCCGAGGTGGCGGACATCGGCGCCGGCACCGGCTACTTCGCCTTCCGGCTCGCGGAGCAGGTGCCGGCGGGCCGCGTCTTCGCCGTGGACATCCAGCCGGAGATGCTGGCCATCATGCGCGAGCGCATGGAGGAGCGGGGTGTCGAGAATGTGGACCTGGTGCTCGGCCGGGAGGACGACCCCGAGCTGCCCCCGAACAGCATCGACGCGGCGCTGCTGGTGGACGCCTACCACGAGTTCGCCTACCCGCGGGAGATGATGCAGGCCATCGTCGCAGCGCTGCGTCCGGGCGGGCGGGTGTTCCTGGTGGAGTACCGCGGCGAGGACCCGCGCATCCCCATCAAGCCCCTGCACAAGATGACCGAGGCCCAGGCCCGCCGGGAGATGGCGGCGGTGGGGCTCACCCATGTGCAGACGAAGGGCTTCCTGCCGAGCCAGCACTTCATGGTGTTCGAGAAGCCCGCGGCGGCGGCCGGGCGCTGACGGCGGCGGATGCCGACGGCGCCCGCGCCGTCGCCCGCCTCACTGCCAATTCGGCAAGCGCCGCAGCGGCCCGAAGCGCGCCTCGAGCTGCGACCAGGGCCGCACGATCCAGGACTGGAGCCGCGCCTCGCCCGTGGCGGCGAGGATCTCGCAGCCGTCGTTCGGCAGGAGCAGCGAGACCTCCGGCGCCGCCGGCGCCCGGGGTCGGAACGCCAGCGCGTTCATCCCCACCGGCCAGGCATCCAGCATCACCATCCAGCGCCATTGCAGCGACGGCGGCTGCTCCGACGTGCGGGCGATGCAGGGAGCGTCGGCCTCCGCCACCATGCGCCCCAGCTCGTTGGTGGCGAGCCACCAGCCCGCCGACTTGGCCGTGAGCATGATGAGCACGGCCGCTGCGGGCGCCGCGAGCCAGCCCGTGGGCACCCACACCGGCGGCACCGACCCGACGCCCGCCGCCCCGTCCGCTGTGCCCTCGGGCGCTCGGGCAGGCACGTCGGTGGCCCCGGCCCGCATCAGCAGCACCTGCCCCACCAGCGCCGCCAGCGCCATGAAGCCGAGCCCGGCCACGAAGGTCAGCGCCGCCTTGAGCTTGATACCCTGGCCGAACAGAAACTCACCGCCGATCCACAGGGCCAGCCCCACCAGCAGCGCCAGCAGGACCCCGGACACAGGCGCGAGCCAGCCCGGCCCGGCGCCGCGCCCACCGCGCAGCAGCACCAGGGCACCGAGCAGAGCCGCCAGCACCGCCGCCGCCAGCAGGGCATCCTGGGCCGGCGTGGACGGGAACAGGTAGTGCAGGGCAGCGTCCCCGCTCAAGTTCGAGCGCTCGTAGCGATTCGCGCCCACCAGCGTCCAGCCGAAGCGCAGCAGGCCCGTCAGCGCCAGCCAGGCGGCCAGCGTGAGCCAGGCCCAGCGCTGCGCCGTCCCGTCCTGCTGCCGCCCCCAGGCCGCCCGCGGCGCCGACCAGCCGAGCCAGGCCGCCAGCACCGCAAGCCCAAGCGCCGGCACGAAGGCCATGGGATGCAGCACCAGGAACAAGGCGCCGAGGAGCCAGCCATAGAGCCGCCCGGCACGCGCCGCCGGCCACAGCGCCGCCGCCAGCACGAAGGGCCAGGCCAGGTGCGCCGAAGACAGCAGCTCCGAGACGCCGGAGAAGTTGATCTGGTGCACCGTGAGCCACAGCAGCGGGAACAGCACCAGCGCCGGCGCCACCCGCCGCACCATGAGCCAGCAGGCGGCGAGCGACAGCACCGGCAGCGCCACATAGCCAAGCGAGAAGGCGTGGCGCAGCAGCACCGGGTCGTCCGTGAAGCGGCCGGCGAGGATGCCGGGCAGCTGCGGCAGCAGCGCGCCCACACGCAGGTTCGGCACCACAAAGCGCTCGTCCGCCGCGAGCTTGAACCAGTAGTAGGCGCCGTCGCCGTAGAGCGGCAGCCCCACCAACGCGGCCACGGTGTAGCCGAACGCCAGCGCCAGCAGCCACAGGTCCATGGCCCGGCGACCGTCCACGCCGGCGAGCCCGGCGAGCGTCCCGGGCCGGCTCATGGGATGCCGATCAGCTTGTGGGTCTGCAGGCTGAGCCGCCAGCGCGGGTGCGCCAGGCAGTAAGCCACCGCCGCGGCGGTGTGCTCCGCCCGCCGCGGGCCGTCCATGGGCTGAAGGTAGAAGTGCCGGAAGTCCAGGTCCGCGAAGCGCTCCGGCGGCGCCTTGGCCTGCGGGTAGACCAGCTTCAGCTCGTCGCCCGTGCGCTGCGTCAGGGGCGCATCCGCCTTGGGGCTCACGCAGATCCAGTCCACGCCCGCGGGCACCGGCAGGGTGCCGTTGGTCTCCACGGCGATCTCGAAGCCGCGGGCGTGCAGCGCCTCGATGAGCGCCGCGTCCAGCTGCAGGAGCGGCTCGCCACCGGTGCAGACCAGGTAGCGGCCGGTGTCGGCGCCATGCCAGGTCTCAGCCACGTGCGCCGCCAGCGCCTGGGCCGTGTCGAAGCGCCCACCCCCCGGCCCGTCGGTGCCGCGGAAGTCCGTATCGCAGAAGTCGCAGACGGCCGTCGCCCGGTCCTGCTCCCGGCCGGACCAGAGGTTGCAGCCGGCAAAGCGCAGGAACACCGCCGCCCGCCCGCTGCGGGCGCCCTCGCCCTGGAGGGTCAGAAAGCATTCCTTGACGCTGTAGCGGCTGGACATGGCAGCAGGTCCGGGTGGCAACGTAGGTCGGTTCAGCGCCAGCGTGACCCGACCATCACAGTCTCACAGGTCATGTCGAGCGTCGAGTCACGCCGCCCAAAGCACACCGGCAGCGGATACCCGACCGGACCGCACCGCGCCGACACCCGCCGTCATGCCGGCAGCGCCGGCCCCAGGTCACCCCAGCACAGCACCGCGCCGCAGCCGGGGGTCTGCTGCAGGTCGATGCGCTCGAGCCACGGCAGCCCGCCCGCGGCCTGCTCGCGGATCCAGCCCGCGAGCCCGGCGGGATCGGCGCCGGCGGGGCCGGTACGCGTGTCCAGGCGGTGGTGGTCGAGCCGGTCGTAGACGGGTCTGAACAGGGCCTTCACGTCGCCGTAGTCCAGGGTCCAGCCGAGCACGTCGTCCAGCGGCGCGCTCAGGTGCAGCCGCAGCAGGTAACTGTGGCCGTGCAGCCGGCGGCGGCGGTCGCCGTCCGGGGCCTGCTCCAGGCGCAGCGCGGACTCGAAGCGCAGCTCCTTCCAGATGCGGTAATGCCCGCCGTCGAAGTGGCAGCCGGCGGTGGCCGTCTCGTACACCGTCACCCAGGACAGCGCCGGCACCTGCGGCTTGAGCCGCGCCCAGAGCCAGCGGCACAGCAGCTCACTGGTGGGGTTCTCGAGGCCCGGGATGTCGTTCAGGCAGGCATGGTCCAGCTGCGCATCCAGGGGCGCCCAGAGCGCGGCGATGGCGTCGAAGTCCACCCCCATGTCCGCGCCGCCCGATGCGGCCCCGCCCAGGTCCTGATCCAGGTGCAGGATCACCTCGAAGCCATGCCCGTGCATGCGCCCGCAGGGGTGGCCGTCCGGCACATGCGGCAGCCGATGCGCGGCCTCGAAGCGGAACCGGTGCCAGAGGTGAGCATGGCCGTCCGGCGCCAGGTCCGCGCCCGTGTCCGCCGTGCTGCGGATGCCGACGGTGGCGATGCCGGGCACGCCCGCGTCCGCCAGCCGGCGGTGGACGAAGCGCGCCAGGTTCTCGTCCGTGGGCACCGGCAGCCGCGCGTTCAGGTCCGCATAGTCCAGCGGCGCGACGGCCGCCGCCAGCGCCGCCTGCAGCGCATCCGTCTCGCCGCCGGCGAAGCCCCTGCCCACCGGCGACCAGCCCGACGGCAGCGCCGCCCGCACCCGGGCCCGGTAACTGTGGCCGTGCAGGCGTGCGGCACGGTGCTCCGTCGGCAGCACCGGCACGCGCAGCGCGGCCTCGAAGGGGGCGGCGGCGATATGGAAGAGTTGCTGTGGCATGGCTGCGGATAAGGAGCTGGGGCCTAGAGGCGAGGGCTGAGGGCTGAGTGCTAAGTGCTGAGTGATGGTGACATCCCTTGCGGTGGGTTTGGGTCACTCATGCGCGGCGTCCAGCAGCTCCCGCAGATGGCGGAAGAGCTTGCGGGGCGCCTCCGGCCGGCCGCGCTCGGTGTCCCGCTGCGCCGCGCGCACCAGGGTGCGCAGCTGCTGGCGGTCGGCGTTCGGGTGGGCGTCCAGCAGCTCCGTCAGTGCCGCATCGCCCTCTTCGATGAGCCGCGCCCGCCAGCGCTCCACCTGGTGATGACGGGCCGTGGCCTGCCGTGCCAGCTCGGCGCGCGCATCCAGCAGGGCCTGCAGCGGCTCGGTGTTCTCCCGCGCCAGGCAGTTGGCGACACGCTTCACATGCCGGCGCAGGGCCCGGCGATCCTTGATGCGGGCGGTCTCGTCGATGGCCGCCCAGGTGTCGGCGCCGAAGCCGAGACCCGTCAGCTCAGCGCGCGGCAGCCCCAGCAGCTCCTCCGCCAGCTCCTGAAGCGCCAGCCGCTCGCGCTTGCGCGCGCTCTTGCTGGGCAGCGCCTCCGCGCCCTCGGCCGCCGCGTCCTCAGGCGCCTGACTGACATCGATCTCGTGGTCTTGTGCCATGTCCTGATTGTCGCCGATTCCGGGCCGCCGCACGATGGCAGACGGCACCCACGTGCGCGACCCACCGGCCGACGGTCCAGCAAACAGACCTGCCGGGCCTTCCGGCAGCGCCGGCACAACGGGAGACACCGCGGCCCGCACGAGCCGTGTGCAACCGGACACGGCCACGGCACTGCACCGCGCCCTCGGCTATGCTGGCGGACAGCGCCAAAGTACACGGCGATCGTCGCCGCTCACAACGCCCACAGGAGCCCCACCAGCATGCACCGCCCCACCCGCGCCGCCATCGTCCTGCCGCTGCTCATCGCCGTCGCCGGCTGCGGCGGTGACCTCATCGCCCCCGAGGGCGCCGCCAGCAACGCGTTCATCAACAAGGTGGATGCCGCCTGCGGGCACCTCAGCATCGGCATGCAGCCCATCAACTACATGCTGGACGTGAGCAACGACGACGTGAGCTTCCTCGACGAGACCGCCAAGCTCGGCACCGGCGAGATCGACCCCGACACTTACCGCCAGGCCATCAACGGCTTCTACCCCACCGGCAACAACCGCGCTGCCATCGACTGCGTCATCGCCCAGCTCAGTCCGTGAGCGCTGCCACAGACTGCCCCCGGATGCCCGGCTCGCCAACACCGACACACGCCCGGGGGCGCCGAGCGCCACTCCGCGAGCCCGCGCGCCCAGGGCCTGTCAACGCTGCGCAGTGAGCTGACTGATGCCGCAGTTCCCGATCGCGGCCGACTGACCCGATGCGCTCCTCCCCACACCGCTCTGCGGTGTGACGCTTCGCCGGCCGCTCCGCGGCCTGCAGCGCTGAGGATCACGTCGTCCCGGCGTTCTGCGCAGGGGCGGGTGGCTGCTCCCTGCGCCTGCCCGGCAACAGGGCGCAGAGCGCCCAGCGATGCGCCACATCGCTGGAGCGGTGCCGCGAGACGAACAGATCCGCCACGCCGGTCAACCAACCGCGCCCCCTCGCCACGGGGGGCACCAGTCCCGTGCTGGATCAACGTCCGGAACTGCCGAGCCCCCAGGGGTTTGGCACAAAAGCTCGCGCAATACACGAATATTCCGGATCATGATCATCGCGGCACTCGCCGGCATGATGGTGAGCGCCGGTGTGGGAGCGGCCCGCCCCGATGGGGTCGGGCGGCCCGATGGTGTCGGCGGCGGCAATGGCGGCGGCAATGGCGGCGGCGGTCACGGCGGCGGCAAGCCCACCGCCGAAGTCTTCGGCGACATGGTCGTCATCGACCGCGACGTCAACGGCGTGCCCATCACCACGCTCGGCCTGGGGGCCGCGGGACAAGTGGATGCAGGTGGCGCAGCCGATCATGCTCGGCCCAAAGGAGGATTGCCCCCTGAGCTTCGACGCCCTTGAGCCCGTGGAAGAGGACGCCGGCTACTTCGTCCAGGGCGTGGACGCCCGCTGCATTCCCTTCGTGGCAGGCGAGATTCCGGACGAATACAACCGTCCACCACCAGCACCGTGGCGGCGGGCAGCCGTCGTCGTACCGCTGCGATGGTGAGAACACCGCCCCTGGGCATCGCATCGCAAGCATTGATGGCGAGGTTCAGCAGGGCGTCCTGGAACTGCTGCGCCTCCACCCGCACCCGCAGGGCGACCGGTCCGGGCCGGATGCGCAGCTCGATGCCCTCGCGGGTGGTACGGCGCAGCAGGCCATGGCAGTCCGTGAGCGGCCTGCGCAGATCGGCGAGCCTGGGCTCCGTCTGCTGCCTGCGCGAGAAGTTCAGCAGCCGCTCGGTGAGCTCAGCCCCGTCCTCCGTCGCCGACAGGGCAACAGCAATATGTCGGTGACTCGCCGAGCCTGAAGGGCGAAACCCGGACCATCCGCGTCCGGTGATCACCACCAGGCCCGCCCCGAGCCCGCCGCGCGCGGGCTTTTTCATGCCCGGCGATCCACCAGCGCGCCGCCGGCCCTGACCCTGTGCCATCGCACCCCGGCACCGACCAGCGCCGCTGTGGGCCGTTGGTGGGGCTGGGGCGCTCGCCGCCGACCCCCTGCCGCTGCACCGACCGCCAGGGGCAGCAGCGCCGCGGCGGAATAACCCGCCCGCCGATCAACCTCTCGACGGGATTCGAGGGATCAAGAATTGCCTCGGCCGCTTTCCGTCTATAGACCCACCGCGCCGTGTGGTTATGCCTGGGCGCCGTTGCTCGGGCGGCTGGCGGAGGTGGTGGAGGGGATCGGGGACTGGGCACCAGGGGGCGCCGGCTGCTGGTGCACCTGACTCCAAGCCGCCGGCCCGCCTGATTCCACCGGACCTTCGCGCCGGCTCGGGAATGCCCGCCCGGCCCTGCTGTTGCCTACCGAGCGCCGTTGTTACCCAGGACGTTACCCAATCGGGCCAGCGGGCAAAGAAAAGGGGCTTCGGTTTCCCGTAAGCCCCTGTCTTTATTGGTGCGCCCTGTTGGACTCGAACCAACGACCACCTGATTAAAAGTCACGAAACCGGCTTTACGGTGGAAAACGACGCCTTACGGTTTTTCACTTTAAAACAGACCCTTACGTTTCGCCCCGCATACGCCCTTGCCCGTTCGTCAACGCTGCATTACGCTTCGTCGTGGTTGCTCATTGGTTGCTCAAATCTGGTTGCTCAAGTGAGGCCCCACGATGGACACCGGAACACCTACCAACGCGGTCAAGTTGACGAAGCGAGCCGTTGAAGCCCTGACCTACCAAGGGACGAACAACGGCGCTTGGTACGTTTGGGATTCGCAGTTGAAAGGCTTTGGCGTGCGCGTGTTCCCCAGCGGCCGAAAGTCTTTCCTTGTGAGCTACCGCAGCAACGGCCGGCGCCGGTTCTTCACGCTTGGGACCTTCGGCAAGGACATGACCGCCGACGAAGCCCGCAAGACGGCGAAGGCGGCCCTAGGCGATGCCGCGCGCGGCCAAGACCCCGCGGCGACCAAGGAAGCGGAACGCCGCGGCGAAACCATGGCCGACCTTGCCGCGGCCTACCTGGACCGGCACGCCAGCACGAAGAAAAGCGGCGCCGACGACCGGCGGCGGCTCGAAACCTACATCCTGCCCCGTTGGCGAAACCTGAAGGCGAAGGCGGTGAAGCGCGCGGACGTTGCCGCGTTGCACTCCAAGATCGGCAAAGCCGGCAAGCCCTACGAAGCCAACCGGGTTCTTGCCCTGCTGTCCAAGCTGTTCGAATTGGCCCGGCGCTGGGGTTATGTCCCCGAGGACCACGTGAACCCGGCCCGCGACATTGACCGCTTCAAGGAACAGAAGCGCGACCGCTGGATAACGCCCGAGGAACTGCCCCACCTGGCAGCGGCCATCAATGCCGAGCCCAACGAATCGGCCCGCTTCGGCCTGTGGCTCTACCTGCTGACCGGCGCGCGAAAGTCCGAGCTGCTGCAAGCCCGATGGGAAGACGTTGACGAGGCCCGCGGCACCCTGCGGCTTGCCGACACCAAAGCCGGCCGGACCCACTACATCCCCTTGAGCGGTCCGGCGCTGGCGTTGCTGCGGGAGCTGCCCCGGCAACCCGGCAACCCGTACATCCTGCCGGGTCACGGCCCGCGCGGCGCTACCGCGGTGGAGAAGGCGAAGGCCCCGGCCCACTTGGTCAACATCTCCAAGCCCTGGAACCGGGTCCGCACCGCGGCGACCTTGGCCCGATGGCGAGACGTGCCCGAGGTCGCGGCCCTGATCGACCGCTTGACCGCGGCCCGCGCGGCGGCGAAGTCCAAGCACGCGGCGAAGGATTGGACCCCGGCCCCGAGCCTTGCCGACATTCGCGAAGCAGCCGCGGCCGAAGGTGTAGACCTGCCCCCGGCAATCGACGACGTGCGCTTGCACGACCTGCGGCGCACGGTCGGAAGCTGGCTCGCCCAAGCCGGCAACAGCCTGCACCTGATCGGGCGGGTTCTGAATCACAGCAACGCCAGCACAACCCAGGTATACGCCCGCTTCGGTGAAGACACGGTACGGGCGGCCCTGGAACAGCACGGCGCCCGCATCCTAGGCTCCGCCGGCTTGGCACCCGCGGCGGACGTTGCCCACCTGCCGGCGCCCGTCAACCGTTGCGGCACCTGCACCTTTTGGGCGGAGGACCACCGCAACGCCCCCGGCGGCCTGTGCATTGCCCAGCGGTCCCCGTACTTCAAGAAGAACCGCGGCGCCCTCGCCGAAGCCTGCCGGCGCTACGCCCACGACGACGAAGCCCCGGACCTGTCCACCCGTACCGCGGCCGGCTGATCGGCCCGGCCCGCGACTGCTACACTGCGCAGACCGAGCCTAGGCTGATCCCCGAACGGGCGGCACCTTCACCGCCCCCGGCTCGGTTCCCCCCTTGAAGGCTTCGCGCGTTGAAGGTGCGCGAACATGCATGACGCCCCCGCCCGGCCGGATTTCATCCCGGCGCCTGTTTGGGAGTGCTGGCTTGAGCTGCGAGACCGCCCGCATTTCGACAGCCCCGCGATGAAGGCAGCCGCGCCCCGGTTGCTCGGCATTTCCCCCGATTGTCCCCGCGACCATGCCGGCGCCCCCGAGATTGCCCGCACTTGGCGGCGACTGGCGAAAGATTGGCGCTGCTGGACGGACTGGCGGCTGATCTTTGACGCCCTCTGGACCCTGCCCGATTCCATGGACCGGGACGCCCGCGCGGCGCTGCAAGACTGCCGCCGATTGGCCCCTGAGATTGCCGACCTTGCCGACGCCCTTGCCGACAAGCTGGCGGCCTATCTGGCAACCGCCGAACGCCACCGAATCAGCGCCCCCGATGCGTCGCTGCTGACCGAGGCCCTATTGACCGAAGCGGCGCCCCTCACCCTGCACCCGCATCGGTTCGCCGAGCGATGCGCCCCGTACCTGACCACCGGCAACGCACCCGGTTGCAACGTCGAGGCCCTGCCGGACCCGTTGCACCTGGTGCAGACCCTCGCCGACGCCTTTACCGAGCATGAACCCACCTGCAACGCCCCCGGCGGCGAACACGCCAGCGACCGCGAAGCGGCCCGCGTTGCCCCTTGGGTTCGGCACTTCGACCGGCACTTAGCCCGCCTGCAATACAGCCTGCTAGGCCCCGCCCTGAGCATCGGTGCCGAGGACGCCGCCCGCCTGCTGACCGCGGCGCTTGGCTTCCCCGTCACCCGCAAAGCAGTTGCAGAGACCCGCGCGCGGCAAGACCGGAACAACTGAGACCCCACAACGCCCCGCGGTTGTTCCAGCGCGCGCGGCCTGCCTTGGGTGACGATGCCCGCACATCGCAACCCAACATAGGCCAACGACGAATGACGACGCGCCCCGAAACCAACCCCGCGCCCCGCGCCCTCACGAGCGCCCTACTTGATGAAAAGGCAGCCGCGGCGCTGTTGAGCTTTTCCCCACGCACGCTGCAAATGTGGCGCGTGCGCGGCGGCGGCCCGAAGTATCTCAAGCTCGGTTCCGCGGTCCGCTACCACCCCGACGACCTGGCAACCTGGATCGAGGAACAGACCCGCTCCAACACCACCGGCCCCGCGGCGGCCTGAGCCCCGCATGCCCCCAAAAGAAAAGACCCGGCGCGGCGGCCGGGTCAAAGATCAGAACACCGCCGACGATAGCGCCCGGCCCGAGGATCGGCAACCGCGGCGCCTGCCCCGCGCGGACCACCTGAAGGCGAGCATTCCCCCGGTGGCCTTCTACACGCGCGAGCTGCCGGGCGCGCCCACCCTGAAGGCGGTTCGCGACCAATGGTCCCAGAACATCCGCTGCCCCTTCCACGAGGACCCGACCCCGAGCTTTGGGGTCAACCTTCGGACCGGCGCGTTCCGTTGCTTCGGCTGCGACGCCAACGGCGGAAGCATCATCGACTTCGCGATGATGGCCGACGGCTTGAGCTTCGACGACGCCTGCGCGGCCCTCGCCGACCGCTACCACGTTGAGCCCGGCACCGCCCAAGCGGCCCCGCCCCCGAGGTCCAGCCCGCCGAAGTCTGACCCCGAGCCCCCGCGGCCGGCGACACTGACGCCGATCCCGGCCGATGCCCTGGCGACGCGCCCGACCGAGCATCCCAAGCACGGCGCCCCCTCGCAGACCTGGACCTATACCGACGCCGACGGACACCCCGTCGCGTATGTCCACCGCTTCGACCCGGACCGCGGCCGAAAGGTGTTCAGCCCGCAGACATGGACCGCGGCCGACGGCTGGCAGTGGCGAGCCCCGCCGAAGCCCCGGCCCCTGTACCGCCTGCAAGCCCTCGCGACCCGGCCTGATGCCCCGGTCTGTGTCTGCGAAGGCGAAAAGGCGGCCGACGCCGCGGCCGAACTGCTGCCGGACATGGTGACGAGCGCGACCATGAACGGCGCCAACGCGGCCGGCCTGGCGGACCTGTCCCCGCTGGCCGGCCGGCACGTCAAGATTTGGCCCGATGCCGACGACCCCGGCGCCCGCTATGCCCGCATCGTCGCCGACCTGGCGACCGCGGCCGGCGCTGCATCGGTGGAAGTGCTGGACCTGGCGAGCATCACGGAGGCGCCCGGCGATGCCTGAGCAGACCCCGGCGCCACTGCCGAAAGGCTATGACGCCGCCGACGCCCTGGCGGCCGGCTGGACCGCGGCGACCTTCGCGGCGGCGGCCCGCTGGCGGCCCATCGAGGCCCCCGCGCCCGCGAAGCCGACCAAAGCCCCGGCCCCACCTGCCGGCGATGCCGACGGCTTGCCGTTCCCGTTCGAGGCCCGGCCCGGCGGCATCTACTACGCGAAGCCCGGCGCCAAGCGGCGAAGCGGCGACGACGCCCCGCCTGTATGGATATGCAGCCCACTGCGAGTGATCGCCCTCACCCGCGACGCCCGCGGGGACGACTTCGGACGGCTTGTCGAGTTCGAGGACCCGGACGGCAACCCGCGGCGCTTGGCCATCCCTGCCGCCGACCTGCAAGGGTCCGGTGAAGCGTTACGCGCGCGCCTGGCTCGGCTCGGCTTGGAGGTCAGCACGCACCCCGAGGCGCGGCGCGCCTTCCTTGAGCTGCTGCAACGCTGGCGGCCCGAGGCCCGCGCCCGATCCACCACCCGAACCGGCTGGACCGACGGCGGCGCCTTTGTCTTGCCGGACCGCGTTATCGGCGACGAAGCCGAGCCCGTGATCCTGGCCGGCGAGCTGGCCGAACCGCCCGCGTTCGCGGTTCGCGGCACGGTCGAGGACTGGCGGCGGCATGTCGGCTTGCCGTGCATCGGCAACAGCCGGCTGTTGTTCTGTGTGTCCGTCGCCTTCGCGGCGCCCCTGCTGCACCTGATCGGCGGCGAGTCCGGCGGCTTCCACTTGAAGGGTTCCAGCACTGACGCCAGCAGCAGCGGCAAGACCACGTGTCAGCGGGTCGCGGCGAGTGTCTGCGGCGCCCCCGATTACCTGCAACGCTGGCGGACCACCGATAACGCCCTTGAGGCAACCGCCGAGCTATCGAACGACGCGCCCCTGATCCTAGACGAGTTCGGCCAGATGGACCCGAAGGCGGCCGGCGAAGCGGGTTACATGCTCGCCAACGGCAGCGGAAAGGCCCGCGCGGCACGCACCGGCGACGCGCGCCCGGTCAAGCATTGGCGCGTGCTGTTCCTGAGCAGCGGCGAGATCGGCCTTGCCGAACACATGGCCAGCGCGAACAAGCGCGCCCGCGCGGGTCAGGAAGTCCGCATGGCCGAAATCCCTGCCGACGCCGGCGCGGGTTATGGCTGCTTCGAGGACCTACACGGCGAACCCGACGGCGCGGCCTTCGCGGTCCGGCTGACCGAGGCGGCCGCGACCTACTACGGCGCCCCCTTCATCGCTTGGATAGAAGCCGTACAAGCCCAACGCGCCCGCCTGCCGGCCCGCGTCAAAGAGCTGCGAGACCTGTTCGTGTCCGATGCCCTGTCCGGTATCAAGAGCCCACCGGGTCAAGTCCGGCGCGTAGCGGCCCGCTTCGGCCTGGTTGGAGTTGCCGGCGAGCTGGCGACCCATGCCGGCTTGACCGGATGGGCTGAGGACGCGGCCTATGAGGCGGCCTTGCGTTGCTTCGGTGACTGGCTGAAGGCCCGCGGCGGCCCGATCCCGGCGGAGGAGCGCGACCTGCTGTCCCAGGTTCGGCATTGGTTCGAGCAGCACAGCAACCGCCTGCGATGGAAGGACCGCGCCCTAGACGACCACGCCCCCGAGGTCCCCCGGCAAGCCGGCTTCAAGCACGACCCCGGCGACGAAGCCGGCGGCCTGGTGTACTACGTGTTCGGTGAGACCTTCAAACGCGAGCTGTGCGAAGGCCACGACTACCGCGATGCCGCGCGCGTGCTTGTGCGGCGCGGCCTGCTGCGCCCCGGCGACGACGGCCGGCCGACCCAGAAGGTCAGGCTCCCGGGCTTCGCAAACCCCCAACGGGTCTATGTGTTCGGGAGCGACCTAGGCGGAGGTGGCGACGATGGACTTTGACCGCATCGCGCGACGCATCGCCCAACGGCGGCGGCGCCAACCCGAGGACCCGGCGCCCGCATCGCCCCCGGCGCCCCCTGCCGGCCCCCAGCAAGCCGGCTCGGCTGCACCCATACCCGAGGCCCCGGCGGCGCCCGCGCCCTGGCAGGAAGCCCGCGACGAACGCGCGGCCATCATGCAACACGACGGCGGCCTGACCCGAGCCGATGCCGACGGCGCGGCCGAAGTCCTGCACCCGGACCCGGACAATCCGCCCGCGGCCTGGCTCGGCTTTACCGTCGAGGACCTGAAGCGCGCGGCCGGCCCCGACTGGCCGGATGTGTGCCATCAACCCCGCGTGCTGGCGGCCCTTGCCCGCGCCCTGGACCGCGGTCCCGACGGCGCCCGCATTCGCGCCCGGCGCGGCCAAGCCACCCGCGACAACCCCGAGGACCTTTCGCGATGATGCAAGCCAGCATTCACGGCCGGCTCGGTAAGGACCCGCAGCCGATCAACACCCGCACCGGGAAGCCCATGACGGCGGCCAGTGTCGCGGTTGACGTGAGCCAGCGCGACCAAGAATCGACCCTATGGGTTCGTGTTATCGCCTTCGGCAAGCTGGCCGACCAACTGGCGAAGCACGCCAAAGGCGAAACCCTGTCGGCAAGCGGCCGGCTGGAACTGTCCAAATGGACAGCCGAAGACGGCACCGCGCGGGAGTCCTGGCAACTGATTGCCGATGCCCTGGTATCGGCCCGCACCGTTCGCCCCGGAAGCGCCCGCAGCAACCGACAGGGCACGACCGGCCCGCCGAAGCCCAGCAACAGCGACGCGGCGCCCTTCGACGATCCCGTGCCCCCGTTTTGAATCCAGCAAACTGAACCCACGGCGCGCGGTTGGGCGCGGCGGCACTCGGTTTGCGCGTGGTTGACCTGTGGGGTTGAGCTTCGGTTGACCTTGCGTCGAATTGCCTGCAATCGGTGCGGGTCCTTTCCGCCGATTCGCGTTGCGATACTCGAAGCCGCGAAGTTGCTCTAGGTTCCGTCGCCCCGTCATAGTCAACCATCGGTGAACTTTGCTCGCGGCAATGCGGAGAATTGACCCTTGAGCCGCCCTAATCGCCCGCTGACACCGCAGCAGCTTGAAGCAGCGCGGCACTTGGCCCGCGGCGCGACTGGTGCCGACGCGGCCCGCGCGGTTGGCGTCAGACCCGAGACCGTTTCGCACTGGCGGCGCGTTCCGGGCTTCGATGAAGAACTGCGGCGCCTGGTGGCACTTGCCGAGACCGGCGACACCCGCGCGCGCGTCGAGGCCCTGACGCCGAAGGCCCTTGACGCCTTGCAAGCGGCACTGACCGAGCCAACAGCAGCCCCGGCCGTGAAGATCGCGGCGGCCGATGCCCTGCTGAGATTCGCGGCCGCGATTCATCTTCAGGAAGCCGCGGCCACGGCACCCGACACCCCCGCCGACTGCGCCCCCCGAGGCCCCGCGGCCCCGCCTTCGACGGTCGAGCCGTAGCCCACCGCAACGCATCGCGGTTTTGTCCCCAGTGTCCCCACCTTTTGGGGACGCGCGGGGACACCTTAACACGCTGTTTCAATTACACTTTCAGGGATTGTCCCCAGTGTCCCCGCTGTCCCCAGCTATTTTGCATGAGTTGAGGAAAACGCCGGGCACGTCCCCAAGTCCCCATCGCCCCTCTGTGTGTTCTCCCGAAAGACACAAAGCTATACCCCCCGTGTACGCACTTCCCCAGCTTCCGCCCCTGCTGTTTTCCCTGACTCCTGCAAATCGAGCGGGGACACTGGGGACACCGGGGACAATTCCGAAAAGGACGACGAAACAGAACCTTGCAAACGACCAACCGTCCCCGGTGCATGGGGACAAACTGGGGACAATGGGGACAACGTTACGCCGAGTTACGCCCTGTTACGCTGGTTCCGGCGACGCGCGCAAGCAAGCCCGCGCCTGCCGGCGAAACCGCGGCATTGGCGTTGCCTGCCGCCCTGCATCCCGTCAACGGAACGGCCCCAGGGTGAAGACCCCGAGGTCTAGGCCCTGCCGGAGCAGGTGACGCCCGAGCATCGAGGACCGAGGTCGCGGACCCGTCGGCGATGGTGACGCCCCGGCATGAAGGCCCGCCGGGTCGAGGCCCTGCTGAAGCTGCCGGCGTTGGCGCCGCTTCCATGATCGAGCCCACCGAGTCGAGACCTTGCCGACACCGCCTGACGCCTTAGTGTTGAGTCCCACCGGGTCGAGGACCTGGCGGCCGGGGTCCCGGACCCGCCCCAGGGCACCGCGCCCGAGGCCCTGCCCGAGCTGCCGGCCGGGTTCCGACTCCGCTCCAGGGCACCGCCCCGAGACCCTGCCGGCCGGGTCCGGCTTCGCCCTCAGGGTCGCGACCGGCCCGAGGACCTGCCTGAGCTGCCGGCGCTGGCGGCATGCCCCAGGATCGAGCCCACCGGGTCTAGGACCTGCCCGAGCTGGCGGCCGGGTCCCGGACCCGCCCCAGGGCGCCGCGCCCGAGGCCCTGCCCGAGCTCCCGGCCGGGTCCGGCTTCGCCCTCAGGGTCGCGACCGCCCCGAGGCCCTGCTGAAGCTCCCGGCCGGGTCCACTTCGCCTTCAGGGTCGCGACCGGCCCGAGGACCTACCCGAGCTGCCGGCGCTGGCGGCATGCCCCAGGATCGAGCCCACCGGGTCGAGGACCTGCCCGAGCTGGCGGCCGGGTCCCGGACCCGCCCCAGGGCACCGCGCCCGAGGCCCTGCCCGCGCTGCCGGCCGGCGGACCGCACCACGTCGGCGCCATTGAGCGACACCCCGTCGAGCATCGCCCGGCACCGCCCGCCGGTGAATCTTGCCCCGGCTGGTTGCTCATTGGTTGCTCAAATGAAAAGGGCTTAGGAGAAATCCCCCTAAGCCCTTGATTTTATGGTGCGCCCTGTTGGACTCGAACCAACGACCGCCTGATTAAAAGTCAGATGCTCTACCAACTGAGCTAAGGGCGCTTGGAGCCCGCAGGCTGAGATTTTCGCTTCGCCGCGGGTAATCGCCAAGTATAGCTTGGTGCGGCTCGGCTGAGAAGCACGCCGGCGGCCCGGTCCGACGCCCTTCTTTTGGGTCAGACGTAACGGGTCGGGTCCGGCAGGCCGGCGGCGCGGAAGCCTTGGGCGCGCAGGCGGCAGGAGTCGCAGCGCCCGCAGGCGCGGCCTTGGTGGTCCGCCTGGTAGCAGGAGACGGTGAGGCTGTAGTCGACGCCCAAGTCGTTGCCGCGGCGGATGATCTCGGCCTTGCTGAGGTGGATGAGGGGTGCGTCGATGCCGGGGGCGTGACCTTCCACGCCGGCCTTGCTGGCGACCTGCGCAAGCTGCTGGAAGGCGTCGATGAACGCGGGTCGGCAGTCTGGGTAGCCTGAGTAGTCGAGGGCGTTGACGCCGATGACGATGCGACCGGCACCGGCCACCTCGGCGAGCCCCAGGGCCAGGGCCAGCAGCAGGGTGTTGCGCGCCGGGACATAGGTGACCGGGATGCCGTCGGTGGGCGCCTCGGGGACGGCGATGCCGGGGTCGGTGAGGGCGGAGCCGCCGATGAGGCGCAGGTCCAGCGGGACGATGGTGTGGGCGGCGGCGCCGAGCTGGCTTGCCACGGCGCGGGCAGCGTCCAGCTCGGCCCGGTGACGCTGGCCATAATCGATGCTGAGCGCGTGGCAGTGCAGGCCCTGACCGCGGGCCATGGCCAGGGCGGTGGCGGAGTCGAGGCCACCGGAAAGCAGGACGATGGCGTTCTGAGCGTCGGGGCTGGACATATCGGCGCGGTCCTCGGTGCGTGGTGGGCGCGCTGCTGCTCGATGGCGGCAGGCCGTTCGGCTCACGCCATGCGCTTGCGGACCAATAGGCCGCTGTACCCCGGCCGGGCGGCGGCCGAGGCCAGTATGCCCCTTGGGCCGGCCGGCGGCGCAGCGTCGCTGAGGCAGGGCCGCGCGGCCGCTGTGCGCTGCCCCTTGGCCACGGGCAGTCTAACCGCCCCGCAGCCGACGGCAAGCCGCGTCCCGAGCGCGACGACGGCGGCGGGTGCGCGCGCGCATCGCGGCAGCCGCCGTTGCCGGGACAACCGCCCTTGGGCACCCGGCCTGTGCTGCAATGGATCTCAGCGCACACGCGAGCTGTGCGGCGGCCGTGCTCGCACACACAAGCCCGCGGGCCGTGTACCCTCGGTCTCGGCACGACCGACACCAAGCCGATTCCACCCGCCGGCGCTTGGAGCCGCCCGATGTCCGGTCGGCGGCAGCGGCTGCGGGCCGGCGCAGCGGCCGCAGCGGATTGCCGACTGTTGCAGGGCGCCGCGGCGCGCGAAACGCGTACTCTGCCCTGCCGTCGGACGCAGAAACCGGCTACGCTAACGGTGTATGAACGACCGCGGCAGCCACCGCCGCAACGTCGCGAACGGTATCGCCGACGAGGTACACAAAACGACTCACACCGACGCACATGCCCGCTTCCGTCGCCGCCATCCTCGGCGAGCTCAAGCAGATCGAGCAGCGCAGCCAAGAAGACATTGCTGTGCTGATGACCCCCCTGCTGCGCGCGCTGGAGGCCGTGCGCGACGGCCGGGCGCCCCATCTCGAGCACGCCCAGGCGATGGCCATTGCCAACAGCCTGGCACAGACGGCGGCACAGGCCGGTGACGTGGACGCGGCGGTGGCCATCGCCGGCGTTTCTGCGGAGCTGGAGCAGCTGCCGGCGGCGACCTTCTCCGCACCGCCGCCCGCCGCAGCCAGGCCGGCTGCGCAGGTCGGGCAGGTCGGGGGCGGCGCTGCTGCGCAGGGGCGCGGGCCTAAGCGCGGGTTCTTTGCCCATCCTCACCAACAGCTCTTCGGCATCCTCGGCATCTGCGCCCTGAGCTATGCCGGCTACCTGGAGATCCAGGCCCACTTTCAGCCGGGCTCCGTGGCGAGCTGGCTGCTCACGGGCTCATCCACACTCTTCGCACTGGGGGTGGTGCTGTTGTGGCGTCGCTTCGTGGTACGCGGCAGCGGCGGATCGGCCCTCACCGCGCTGTCGCTGGTATTCGCCTTGGTCGCCGGCGGCTGGGCCTTGCAGACGCGCATGACGCTGCGCCCACAGCTCGCCGCCGGCGGCTGGGGCGCGCCACCGCCAAGCATGAGTGCAGCATCCAGTTCTGGGCCGGAGGCGGACGCAGGGGCCTCGGCCGGCACCGAGATATCCAGCGCAGATGCACCCGAAGACGCCGATGCAACGGGAAACGAGGGCCCCATCGCCTTCTGGTGGCTGGGCGAGACGCCGGGTGGTGGCGCAACGCGGCTCCCGCCGGCACCCGCATCGGACCTCGCAGCCGAGCCAGCGACGAAGCCCGCGGACGGCGCCACGACCGGGATGCCCATGCGCGGATCCTCGGTGGCCCCGCCCGCCGCAGGCATGGCGGCACAATCACCACCACCGGGAGCACCGGGCGCGGCCTCCGCACCGCCGGTGCAGGAGCACACCACGCTGTCGGCGCGCTCACAACGGCGCCCGGACAGCCCCATGGCGCGCTATCGGGATCTACTGGACCGGGACGTCGTGGTCACCGACGTCAAGGGCGGGCGCCACGCCGGTAAGCTCATGGGCATCAGCAGGCACGGCGTCACGCTGCAGATGGAGGTGAGCCTGTTCGGCGAGCCCATCCTCGCGCAACGGTTCTACTTGTTCGACAACATCGAGAACCTGCGCGCAGAATGACGGATAAGTAACCGGTGGACTCGCGGATATTGCCTATAGTTTCTTGACGGATAGCCTAATCCGGGTCTGCAATGCGCCAACTCGGGGTAGGGGCATTGCGGAGACGCCGCGGCGGGACGCCGACAGCCGCCTGCCCACAGGAAGAACCTGCCTGGTTGAGGCCGCCGGGCTCCGGCTCGCGACCCCGCCGCCGGCTACGGCACAACAAGACGACCGCCGGACGCATGTATCCCTTTTCCGTCATCGACCCGAACACCCTGATGCTCACCGCCATCGGGGTGTTCACGGTGACAGGCCTGTTCATGGCGCTGGCACACCGGATCCGCCAGGAGCTGGCCTATGTCTGGCTCGCCGCCGGCAATCTGGCCTTCGCGGTGGGCTGGGCGCTGGCTGCGGCCGAGCACGTCATCGGCGTGAGCTGGGTGACGGTACCGCTGTCGAGCCTCTTCCTGCTGCTGCTGCCGGTGATGCTGATCTGTGCGTCGCTGGAGTTCCTGCGCCTGCCGGGGATAGGCTTCGCGCTGATTTTCGCCTCACCCATCGTGGTGACCCTGTTCTTTGTGCTGGCGGAGACCATGCACCACGCCATCATCCCCGGGGCGCTCACCTCCAGTCTCAACGGGGCCATGTACCTGGGCACGGCCTGGATCTTCAGCCGCTACAGCTATCCCCGCGGCAGCGTGGTGGGCGCCATCATCGGCGCCAATGTCCTGATCGGCGCCGTGTTCATCGCCCGCACCGGCGTGCTGCTGTATGCCAGCGTCGTGCCCGAGCGGGTGCCGGAGGCGTTCCTGGAGCAGCTGGTCTACACGGCCCTCCTGGTGAACCTGGTCTGCGCGCTGGCCCAGGCGCTGTGCTTCCCGCTGCTGGACTTCATTCGCGCGGAGAGTGACCACTCCCGTGTCAGCCGCCGCCTCAGCAACCTCGCCGACCGCGACAGCCTCACCGGCACCTACAACCGCCGCGCCTTCACGGTGCGGCTGGAGGTGGAGCTTCAGTTCCACAAGCCGAATCGCCTGCCGCTCAGTGTGATCCTGCTGGACATCGACCATCTGGGTGCCATCAACGACAGCTACGGTCGCGGCGCCGGCGACGCCGCCCTGGTGGCGATGGCGGAGATCGTCGAGTCCTGCTCCCGCGGCAACGACACCTTCGCGCGCTTCGGCGACGACGAGTTCGCCCTGCTGTTGCCGGAGACTGCCATCGGCCAGGCCGCAGCCACGGCGGAGTCCATCCGCGCCGCGGTGGCCAGCCTGGACCGCGGCGAGCAGCCGGACATCGCCGTGCCCATGACCTGCTCCGCCGGCATCGCTGCCCTCGGCCACCGCGGCGACACCCAGGCGACGCTGCTGGCCAATGCGGATCTCGCCCTGTTCGAGGCCAAGCGCAGCGGCGGCAACTGCGTCTATCCGCCCCCGAGCTTGGGCGAGCCTGCCGCAGACCCGAACATGGACATCGACGCCGCGCACGGCGGCGCGGACCTGAGCCTGGTGGCAGCCATGCTGGAGCCGGGCACCAAGCCACAGGACTGAGAGGTTGTGAAGAAACCCACCGACACCGGCGGCGGCGAGACACAACGCCGGCGCCGATGCAGCCAACTGAGTCGCAGTCACGCTTCAGCGCGAGTCGTTAGAATCCGGTCGGACACAACAACAGTCGTCGCACGGACAAAAACCAACGCCGCACGCACAGGGGCCAGCCGACATGCCAAGACCGAGCTTCATGTCCTACGCCATCATCATGCGGCTGCTGACCATGTCCATTGTCTGGCTCACGCTCCTGGTGTGGGTCTTCAATGCCTACCGTGCCGGCTGCGGCGTCAGCGCCGGGGTGCTGGCGCTGGTGGCGGGCGCCGTGTTCGTCGCCGGCAGCGAGCGCTCGCACCTGCATCGGCGCGCGCTGTTCAATGAAACGACGCAGCACGAGGGCCGCCTGCTGCGCCTCGCCTACAACGGCCTGCTCATCAATTTCCGGGACAGCCTCGTCGCCGTGCTGCTGGCGGTGGTGCTGCTGGCGAGCGCGCTCACCTTCGCACCCCAGCAGTGGTCCCTGCTGTTTGCGGACCTGCTGCTGCTGACATTGCTCATCCCCAGGCTCGCCCGGGGGCTGGGCACCGAGGTGCGCAGCGCCTATCGCTTCGCCATGGCCCGGCAATGGGCCGTCTGGATCAGCCTGCTGGTGCTGTGGCTGGAGGCCGTGATGTCGCTGGTGCTCTACCCGCCCGCGGACTACACGGGCATGCGCTGGCAGGAGGTGGTCACCTACAACCTCACGGTGCCGGACGCCGCCTGCGGGGTCATCGAGACCGCCACCCGCATCTTCGTCACCGGCCAGGCCATTGCCATCTGGGCCGTGCAGAACGGCGCCCGGGTCGCGAATGACCCGACCCAGTCCGTGATGCTCTGGGTCGGCTACAGCACCCTGGTGGGCTTCACCTTCCTCACCGCCCTCGCCTACAGCCGGGCGCTCATCGGCGTCATGGGCCGGCCCTGGGAGCTGTGGGGCAAGCTCTCAGCACCGGCCCAGAGCGGCCCGGCCGTGCATTAGGTTGCGCAGCCGCCATCGGCGGCGAGATTGTGCGCCGGCCGATGACACGCGCTCATCATGCACGGGCACAGCTGGCCGGAGGATCGGATACTGGTCGCGCACGCGCTGGATGGCGACGAGTGGCGGGTGGTGGCGACGCTCAAGGACCAGCGCCGGGCGCGGGTGCCGCCGTTCGAGGCAATCGAGCTGGATCTGGACTACATGCTCGGCGGGGAGACCGACGCGGGCGGGCCGCCGTAGGAAGATCGCGACGACAACCGAGCGCAGCGCCGCAGAAAAAAAGGAGCCAGGCGATCACTTCGTCATCGGCGGACTGAAGTCGGCCTGCCCCAGGGTGCCGACTGAAGTCGGCGTACCCAGGAGGGGCTGGCCTGCGATGCTTGGGCACCCCGGATTGGGCACGCCGGATTGGGCACGCCGGCTGCCCCCGTTGCCGGTGGGGACGCCGGCGCTTCCAGCAGGGGCTCAGCCCTCGCTGTGGTAGCCCTGGATGCGCTCCACCTCGTTGCGGGAGCCCAGGATGACGGGCACGCGTTGGTGCAGGTCCTCGGGCTGGAGGTCCATGATGCGCTGGGTGCCGGTGATGGAGCCGCCGCCGGCCTGCTCCACAACGTAGCTCATGGGGTTGGCTTCGTAGAGCAGCCGCAGCTTGCCGCCCTGGCCCTTGGCGGCCATCTTGGCGTCCATCGGGTACATGAAGACACCGCCGCGCGTGAGGATGCGATGCACCTCGGCCACCATGGACGCGATCCAGCGCATGTTGAAGTCCTTCTCCCGCGGGCCTTCCTTGCCGGCGAGGCACTCGTCCACGTAGCGCTTGATGGGCGCCTCCCAGAAGCGGCCATTGGAGGCGTTGATGGCGAACTCCGCGGTGTCCGCCGGGATGGTCATGTTCGGATGGGTGAGGATGAACTCGCCGATGTTCTGGTCCAGCGTGAAGCCGTTCACGCCCTGGCCGGTGGTGAGCACCATCATGGTGGAGGGGCCGTAGAGGGCATAGCCCGCCGCCACCTGCTGGGTGCCGGCCTGCAGGAAGTCCCGCACCGTGGGCCTGTCCACACCGCCCGGGCAGCGCAGGATGCTGAAGATGGTGCCCACCGACACATTGACGTCGATGTTGGAGGAGCCGTCCAGCGGGTCGAAGGTCAGGAGGTACTTGCCGCGCGGGTAGTGGTCCGGAATCTGATAGACATCGTCCATCTCCTCGGAGGCCATGGCCGCCAGGTGGCCGGCCCATTCGTTGCACTGGATGAACATCTCGTTGGAGAGCACATCCAGCTTCTTCTGCGTCTCACCCTGCACGTTCTCGCTGCCGGCGCTGCCGAGCGCGCCCACCAGCGCGCCGTGGTTCACCTGGTTGCTGATCATCTTGCAGGCGGTGACGATGTCGTTCAGCAGCGCCGTGAACTCGCCGGTGGCGCCGGGCGCCTTGCGCTGCTCTTCGCTGATGAACTGGGTGATGGTGGTGCCGTGATCCATGGGTGTGGAGCCTCGTTGCAGGGAAGTCGTCAGGGACGGTGTGGGCTGCCCGGTGCCGGGCACACGGGCGATGACAACAGCAGGCGACCTGAGCCGCGGAACTCGTCAGTATAAGGGCACACATCCGCGCATTCGACGTGGATTCGCAGTCGGCGCACGGCGGCGGCACCCGGCGGCCCAGGGGCTGCGGTATCCTGAGCGCTCAGGCCGCGCCGACCCATGACCCCCATGAACAGCTCCGCCATCGCCCCGCAGCCGATCTGGACACCCCCACCCGCCCGCGCCGCCAACAGCCGCATGGCCGCCTTCACCGCCGCGGCGGAACGGGCCACCGGCCGCAGCTTTCCGGACTATGCCGCGCTGCATCACTGGTCCGTGCAGCATCCCGAAGCCTTCTGGGCGCTGCTGTGGGCATTCCTCGACCTGCGCGCCACGACGCCGCGGACAGGCGTGCTGGAGCATCCGGAGCGCATGCCGGGCGCCCGCTGGTTCCCAGGCGCGCGGCTCAACTTCGCCGAGCACCTGCTGCGCCACGCCGAGACCCGGGCGGACGACATCGCCGTCGTGTTCCGCTGCGAGAACGGCGAGCGGGAGGCATTGACCTTCGACACGCTCCAGGCCCAGGTGGGTGCCCTCGCGGCCTGGCTGCGCACGGTGGGCGTCGGGCCGGGTGATCGGGTGGCGGCCATCCTGCCGAACCGCCCGGAGGCCCTCATCGGCATGCTGGCGGCGGCGAGCATCGGCGCGGTATGGTCTTCGGCGTCGCCGGATTTCGGTGTGGACGGCGTCCTGGACCGGTTCGGGCAGATCGCGCCCAAGGTGCTCATCGCCGTGGACGGTTACCACTATGCCGGCAAGCGCATCGACGTGCGCGCGCGGGTGGCGCAGATCGCCGCAGAGCTGCCGGGGCTTGAGCACCTGGTGCTGGTGCCCTGGCTTGCGCCTGAGGCACCGCCGCCGGAGGGCGTGCCCGCGCGGCTGTGGCCGGATCTGATCGACGAGTACCAGGGCAGCCCGCCGCTGTATACGCCGCTGCCCTTCGATCAGCCACTCTACATCCTGTTCTCCTCCGGCACCACCGGCAAGCCGAAGTGCATCGTCCACGGCGCCGGCGGCACGCTGATCCAGCACCTGAAGGAGCTGGCGCTGCACACCGACCTCGGCCCCGACGATCGGCTCTGCTACTTCACCACCTGCGGCTGGATGATGTGGAACTGGATGGCGAGCGCGCTGGCGCTCGGCACCCGGCTGGTGCTGTTCGACGGCTCGCCCTTCCATCCGGGGCCGGAGGTGCTCTGGGACCTGGTGGCAGAAGAAGGCGTCACGGTCTTCGGCACCAGCGCCAAGTACCTGTCCGCGCTGGAGAAGGCGGGCGCCGAGCCGGCCCGCAGCCATGACCTGACCGCACTGCGCACGCTGCTCTCCACCGGCTCACCGCTGGCGCCGGCGTCCTTTGACTACGTCTATCGCGCCATCAAGGGCGAGCTGCTGCTCGCATCCATCTCCGGCGGCACCGACATCGTCTCCTGCTTCGCCCTCGGCAACCCCATGCTGCCGGTGTACCGGGGCGAGCTGCAGTGCCGCGGGCTTGGGCTCGCCGTGGACGTCGTCGACGACGCCGGGCGCCCCGTGGTGGGCGAGCGCGGCGAGCTGGTCTGCACCCAGCCCTTCCCCTGCATGCCGGTGGGCTTCTGGAACGACCCCGATGGCAGCCGCTACCGCTCGGCCTACTTCGAGCGCTTCGCTGGTCCGACGGGGGCCATCTGGACCCACGGCGACTTCGCCGAGCTCACGCCCCGCGGCGGGCTCATCATCCACGGCCGCTCCGATGCAGTGCTGAACCCGGGCGGCGTACGCATCGGCACGGCGGAGCTCTACCGTGTGGTGGAGGGCATGGACGCGGTGCTGGAGGCCATCGCCGTGGGCCAGGACTGGCAGGGGGACCAGCGCATCCTGCTGTTCGTGGTGCTGCGCGACGGGCTGACCCTGGACGAGACCCTGGCAGCCGCCATCCGCCGGCGCGTGCGCGAGCAGCTGAGCCCGCGGCACGTGCCCGCCGAGATGCGGCAGGTGGCGGCCATCCCGCGCACCCGCAGCGGCAAGATCGTGGAGCTGGCGGTCGCCGACGTCATCCACGGCCGGGAAGTCAAGAACCGCGAGGCGCTGGCGAATCCGCAGGCCCTGGATGCCTTCGCGACATTCGTCTGGGACTGAGCCCGAGCACGGGGTGAACCCGAAGCCGGCATGCGAACCGGCTGCGACCGGGCAGGCAGCGTACCGTACAGCTGCCCACTCAGCCCTCAGCCCTTCCTTCAACCTGCCGCGCCAGATAATTCTCAAGCCCCATGGCCTCCACCTGCGCGAGCTGCTGCTCCAGCCAATTGACATGGGTTTCCTCGCAGGCGCAGAGCATCTCGGCGAGCAGGGCCTGAGTCTGGAAATCGTGCTCCTCGATGCAGCAGGCCATGGCCACGCGCAGGTGCTCCACCAGGCGGTACTGCATCTCCACGTCCTTGCGCAGCATCTCGCGCACGGCGGTGGCGGTGGACATGACCTCCCGCTGCGCCAGGTCCGGTGCGCTGCCGAGGAACAGCATGCGCCGCAGCAGCAGGTCGATGTGCCGGCGGCTGTCCTGCAGCCCGGCATCGGTGTGGGCGGCGAGCCCGCTGTAGCCCCAGTCCTCGAACATCCGTGCGTGAACCAGGAACTGATCCGCCGCCGCCAGCTCCCCGTTCAGGAGTCGTTGCAGATGTGCCAGGACGCGTTGGTTGCCTTTCATATGCTCATTGTCATGCTCAGTCGCACGGGCACGACCGGCGACCGGCCGCCGCCCGCACGGTGGGGGGATCGGGAGCGGATGTCAGTCACCCACGCCCGGTGAGCGCCTGCCCCTGGGCCGCACCGCTGCCTTGGGGGCAGCCACCTCGGCTCCGGGCAGCCGGGCGCCGCCGCGGCTCACCACCGCGGCCAGTGGGCGGCAAGCAGCTCGGTCTCAAGTCCGACCCGGCCCAGCAGCGCGAACAGCGGCTGCGGGTCCGGCGCCAGCCCCGCCAGCGCCACCGCGAGACCCGCGAGCAGCAGGGACGCAGGCCAGGACCGGAGGCTCAGCGGCTTCAGCGCCGTGCCGAAGGAGCGCTTCACCTGCCGGCCCAACAGGTCCACGCTCGCCATCTCGTCCAGCACCAGGTGCGTGACATAGCCGAGCAGCACGAAGCCCGCCACCAGCCACGCCAGGGTGGCGCCGAGCTTGAGCCAGAGCTCCGCCGCAATGCCCGCCGCGAGCGCCGCCACACCCGCCATCAGCAGCGAATGCCAGATGCCCCGGTGCACCGTGAAGCGCGCGAACACATAGCGCAGCGGCCAGCGCACCAACGCCCAGGTGCCCGCCCAGATACCCACCAGCTCCAGCACCCCAAGGCGCTCGGCAAAGGCAAAGGCCAGCAGGAAGCCCAGCACCAGGCCCGCGATGTCGAACACCGCACGCAGCGGCCTGGAGTCGTCGGCGTCGATATCCGGCAGCAGGCTCGCCGCGGTACCGACCGCAAAGAGTGCCTGGGTCTCGGCCGCGTTACTGAGACCTTCGCCGAAGCTCGCGAAGGCGGCAACCGCCGCCACCACGGCGCCGCCGGTGAGATGGGTGCGGAAATTCGCCAAGGCTGCCCGGCGCCCGGTCAGTCCGGATAAAGGTCCGGACTCCAGCCGCGCTCGCGCGCACGGGCGATGGCGACATCGTAGATGCGCTTGTGGCGCTCGCGGAGGTCATCGGGCAGGTTCGAGACCATGTGCCCGTAGGGTCGCCAGGCGTCGCTTACCTTGTCGTAAAGGTCCTGGATGGCGGCGACGGACCAGCCGGCGCAGGTCTCTTCCTCCGGGATCAGGCCGAACACCTGGGCATCGCGGACGATGTTGCCCGTGGGCGTCATGCCGCCGTAGCTGTCGTCGTCCAGTCCTGCGTAGGTCTTTTGTTGCTGCCGCATGACGCGACTCCTGTGATTGAATAGCGCGATTGTCGCGAAACCGCGGCCCTTTGACCATCCGTGCCCGACAATACGCCCCGTCGCAGCTGCTTCCACGCCCCCGATCCTCGCCCCTCGATACTCACCATGCAGGAAACCGTCGTCGACCTGATCCGCCACGGCGAGCCGGCGGGCGGGCGCATGATCCGCGGCAACGGCTGTGACCATCCGCTGAGCACCACGGGCTGGGCGCAGATGCGTCCGGCGGTGGCGCCGGCGGCGGAGGGGAAGGCCCCCTGGCAGCAGATCGTGACCTCGCCCATGCGCCGTTGCCATGCCTTTGCGGTGGAGCTGGCGGGGCATCTCGGCCTGCCCCTGGCCGTGGAGCCGCAGCTGCGGGAGATCGGCATGGGCGCCTGGGAGGGCCGGCGGCCCACCGAGGTGGCGGTGGCGGAGCCCGACGCCTTCCACGCCTTCCGCAGCGACCCCGTCGCCCACCGCCCGCCGGGGGGCGAGCAGCTGGCGGACTTTCGCCGGCGCATCGCCCGGGCCTATGAGCGCCAGCTCGCGCATTGGCCGGGGCACCGCCTGCTCATCGTCTGCCATGCCGGCGTCACACGGGCCGTGCTCGGACACGTGCTGGGGGCCGAGGACGCCGCCTGGTACCGCATGGCCATCGACTATGCCGGCGTGAGCCGGGTCCGCCACGGCGTCTTCGGTGCCGCCGTGGAGTACGTGAACGCCCGCAAGGCCCGGGGCTGAGGCGGGCGGCCTCGGCGAGACAGGGTAGGACAGTGACGCGTGCACGCAGCCATCGGCCGCAGCCGGCAGCCGCACCCGTCACAGTTTGCGCCGGTTTCCCGCGCTACCATCGGCCCGCCACGAGCATGCCGCGGCCACCGCGGCCCACACAACGGAGTGCAGCATGACCGTCCTGGCCTTTCTCACCGGGCTCGCACTGTACGTCGGCTTCGCCGTACTGATCCGGGCCTGGTTCGTCGTCAAGCCCAATGAGCGCGCGGTGCTCGTCTCCCTGGGCCGCGCCCAGCGCCTGCGCGACCAATACGTGGACGACCCCAACCTCAACGAAGACGAGCGCCGGCGCTACCGCTATCCGCTGCTCAAGATCCTCGGCCCGGGCTGGCACTTCAAGTGGCCCTGGCAGAAGCCGGTGGTGGAGGACATCGCCACCCGCTCCATCGACATCACCTGGGACCCCACCAAGAGCCAGTCCACCATCGAGGCGGTCACCAAAGACAACCTCACCACCGGCATCGACGGCCAGCTGCGCTGGCGGGTGGCCCAGAGCAACTTCTATGCGTACTGCTTCGGCGTGGACAGCCCGCTGGAGCACGTCATGGGCTACTTCGTCTCGGTGCTGCGTGAGCGCGTGGCCAACTTCGTGGACCCGAAGGGCCAGAGCCTGGTGGACGGCGGCGAGCTGGCGGGCACCGAGGGCGGCGGCCCGGAGCTGGCGGCAGAGCTCTCCGAGGGGGTCTCCATCAACGACCTGCGCAAGAACCTGCCGCTGCTGAACGACTACATGGAACAGCAGTGCCGGGCCACCGGCGCCCGTTACGGCATCGAGCTGGACGCGGCGCTGATCACCCAGATCGACCCGCCGCCGGCGGTGGACCGAGCGCTCTCGGCCATCAACAGCACCCGCAACCAGGTGGCGGCGGACATCAGCACCGCCCGCGCCGACGCCGAGCAGCAGATCACCATGAGCAAGCGGGCGGTGGAGATCGCAAGCAACAACGCCCAGGCCGAGGTGGCCCCGCTCAAGGAGCTGGCCGGCACGCTCAAGGGCATCAAGACCAAGGGCGGGCCAGCGGCTTTGGCCGCCTACATCCGCAACATGCGCATCCCGCTGCTCGCCCGCGCCAAGCGCATCGTGCAGGTGACCAACACCACCTCCGCCGCCCCCGCCACCATCGACGGAGGCCGCCATGCCCAATGATCCCGCCACGCTCATCCCGGCGTTCTTCGCCGGCCTGCTGGCCATACCGATCCTGCTCGGCATCGCCCGCTTCCTGAGCCTCTACACCATCGTCAACGAGCAGGAAGCGGTGGTCTACACCTTCCTCGGCAAGGTCATGGGTGTGCTGGACGAGCCGGGGCTGCAATGGCCGCTGGTGCATTTCGGCCCCAAGGCCATCCTGGTGCCGCTGTTCGGCACCCGCCAGCCGGTGAACATGAAGCTGCGCCAGCGCTACCTGCGCAACCAAATGGTCAACTCCGAGGAAGGCACGCCCATGAGCGTCGGCGTCTGGTACGAGATGCAGGTGAGCGACCCGGTGGCCTATCTCTTCAACAACGCGGACCCCGAGGGCTCGCTGGAGGCGAATGTCGCCAGCGCCACCATCAGTACACTCAGCAACCTGGAGATGGACAAGCTGCTGGAGGATCGCCATCAGCTGAGCCGCCAGGTGCGCGCCACGGTGTCGCCGCTGTCGGAGAAGTGGGGCTTTCGGTTGGGCTCCGTCTACATCCGCAAGGTGGCCTTCACGGACCGGGAGATGGTGGACAACATCACCGACAAGGTGGTCAAGCGCCTGGTGCAGGTGACCAGCGCCATGAAGCAGGACGGCGAGAACCGCGTCGGCCTCATCAAGAGCCAGACCGCCTACAAGGTCTCCGAGCAGCTGGCCCAGGCCGCCGCCCCCCGCCCCGCCGTGGTCGGCGAGACGCTGAACGAGATCGCCGCCGACGACCCGGAAGTGCTGGACGCCCTGATGCAGGTGATGGAGGCCGAGCAGCTCATCGAGTCCGGTGCAGATGTGGACGTGCTGCCGCCGGAGGCGCGAGTGCTGGTGTCGCTGGCGGGCGGCGGCGAGTCGTCCGCCACGCCGCCCGCGTCCGGCGACAGCAGCGCATCGGGTCGGCTGGCACGCTTCCAGATCGACGAGGGCGTGCTGCGCTGACCCTGGGGCCGCCGACTTCCAGTCGGCCCTCTGGGGCCACCGACTTCCAGTCGGCTCTCTGGGGCCGCCGACTTCCAGTCGGCCCTCTCAGGGCCGCCGACTTCCAGTCGGCGACAGGCAAGGTCATCGGCCAATTCACGCCAAAGAGCCTGCACGGCAACAGCTGCCCGCCGCTCCTGCCCGACGCCGCCGGACCCCTGCTCAGAGGGCCACCAGCCGCTCCAGCAGCACGGACCGCAGATCCCGCCGACCATCCAGCACGGCCATAACGAGCACAGCGTCGGCCTCGATGCGATAGACCAGCCGCCAGGGCCGCTCGATCAGCTCGCGATAATGGTAGACGTCCGCGGCGCGCAGCTCCGGGACGATGCGACCGCGCTCCGCTTGCGCTGAGAGGGTATCTGCCCGCGCCTCCAGCCGGTCCAGCACGGCCAGCGCATTGTCCAGACTGTCCTCTGCAATCCAGCTGACGATGGCGTTCAGATCGCGGGTTGCGGTTCGCATCCAGCGGACCTCGCGAGCAGGCACGAGCGCTCAGCTGTCCTTGCCACTGGCGGTCTCGTCCCGCTGCGCTTGCAGGCGCTGCCGCAGCGCAGCGAAGACCTCCGCCTGCGGGACGGTATCGCCCCGGCTCGCGTCCCGCTCGCCCTCGGCCAGCAGCTTGAGCATGAGCATGGCGCGCTCACGCGCCTGGTACTGCGCGTAGTCCTCCACCACGGCCCGGGCGCGGCCGTTCTGCGTCAGCACCAGAGTCTTGGGCTCGTCCCGCACCTGGTCGAGGAGCCTCGTCGCGTCGGACTTGAATTGACTCAGGCTCAGAACATCGTCGCTCATGGCAAACACCATATTCAGACCGAATTCGGAGCCACCCTAAATGTCGTGCGCGGTGCCGTCAAGGCATGAGCCGGCCAACGGACCGCCGACGAGCCATGATCGCATGCGACAATCCCGGCGGCTGTGCACCCGAGCGCCAACCGAGCCCATCAAAGCCCCTTGAACCCCCTCAAGCGCCTCGCCTCCCAGACCGCCGTCTACGGCCTGAGCAGCATCCTCGGCAGGTTCCTGAACTACCTGCTGGTGCCGCTCTACACCTACACCTTCGTGCCGGCGGACTACGGCGTGGTGGCGGAGTTCTATGCCTACATGGGCTTCCTCGCGGTGCTCATGACCTTCGGCATGGAGACGGGGTACTTCCGCTTTCGCTCCGCCGGCGAGGACGACCCGGGGACCGTGCTGGCGACGGTGCTCAGGTTCCTGATTGTCGCCAACGGGGGCTTTCTTATGCTCGCCGTGGTCTTCCAGCAGCCGGTAGCCGATCTGCTGCGCCACGGAGATCATCCGGAGTACATCTGGTGGATGGCGGCGATCCTGGCGATGGACTCGGTGGGCAACGCAGCCTTCGCGCGGTTGCGGGCGGAGGACCAGGCGCTGCGGTTCGCCACCATCAAGCTCATCGAGATCGGCGCCAACATCGGGCTCAATGTCTTCTTCATCGTGGTCTGCCGGCAGGCGTACGAGGCGGACCCGGGCTCCGTCCTCGGCCGCCTCTGGGTGCCGGAGATCGGCGTCGGCTATGTGTTTATCTCTAACCTGGCGGCGAGCGGGCTCAAGCTGCTGCTGCTGACGCCGCAGTTCGCCGGCGCGCTGACGGGCTTCGACGGGGCGCTCTTCAAGCGCATGCTGCGGTACTCGCTGCCCATGGTGGTCATCGGCATGGCGGGCATCGTCAACGAGATGCTCGACCGCGCCGCGCTCAAGTACCTGCTGCCCTACGACGAAGCCACCAGCATGGCGCAGCTCGGCATCTACAGCGCCGTCTACAAGCTCTCCATCCTGATGACCCTGTTCATCCAGGCCTTCCGATACGCCGGCGAGCCCTTTTTCTTCAGCTATGCCAAGCAGCGGGACGCGAAGGAGATCTACGCCCTGGTGCTGACCTGGTTCGTGATCTTCTGCGTGTTCATTTTTCTCTTGGTCACGCTCTACATCGACCTGTTCCAGTATTTCATCGGCGCAGCCTACCGGGAGGGGCTGCACGTGGTGCCGGTGCTGCTGGTGGCGAACCTGCTGCTCGGCGTCTACGTGAACCTGTCCATCTGGTACAAGCTCACGGACCGCACGCTCATGGGGGCCTGGGTGGCGCTCACGGGAGCAGCCATCACGGTGGTGTCGCTGTGGCTGCTGGTGCCGGAATACGGCTACGAGGGCGCCGCCTGGGCGCATCTCATCTGCTACAGCGCCATGGTGATGCTCTCCTACGGCCTGGGTCGGCGCTTCTATCCGGTGCCCTACGAGGTGCTGCGGGTCTTCGGCTACATCGGCTTGGGCCTGGGCCTTTTTGTGGCCGGTCGCTGGCTGACGGGTACGCTCGGCTGGCATCCCGTCGTCGCCGGCAGCCTGCTGCTCGCCCTGTACCTGCTGTTGGTGGCGGTGGTGGACGGGCGCCGCTTGGTCAGGCCGCCCGCCGGCCGGCGGCGCCCGCGCAGCATCAGCGCCAGGCGGACACACCGGCCGCAGGCAACCATGCGCAAGGTGCCCAGCCGCCCGGCCGAGGCCCCAACCCGGCTGCGGCTGCGACTGCGCCACGTTGACCTGGCCCTCGCCGCCGTCGCGGGCTTGATGGCCGTCATAAGCCTGATCTTCGACGACGCCAGCAAGGCACCGCTCTACGCCCTCCTGGCGTATCTGCTGTGGCGGCTGCACGGTGGCCGGCACCAAAGCCCGGAGCGCAGGAAGGCAGCGTATTCCACCGGCGATGCCAAGCCAGACGGGCACGGGCACTCGCACAGACACAACCCCTGAGCCAAGCCGGCACCTGACCCCAAGGTATTTGTGGGGACGGTGTACTGAACTATCCCGGAGATGGCCCGGGCGCGCTTGAGAAGCCCACGTCACCTGGGTGACATGGGCGCCGATCACCTCGGCGCATCAGCCCGCGTCGTTCGCCGCCGCCAGTGCCCGCCGCAGCGCGTCCTCCATGGCGGCTTCGGTGACCGGCAGCGGCAGCGCCGCGAACACCGGGAAACGCTCGCGCAGGGCATCGAGCTTGTGCTGGTACTCGGGTTGGTAGATGCAGATGACGCGCACCTCGGGGTGCTTCTGAAGCCGCGCCATCAGGGTCTCCAGGTTGCTGGTGCGGTCCCGGAAGTCGGACTGGAAGTTGTACTCGGCGACGATCACCTGCGGCATCCGCCGCTTCAGGGCCGCCTGCGCCTTGCGCTGGGAGCTCACCAGCTCGGCATCGAATCCGAGACGCTTGTACAGCGGCGTGAAGTTCGGATACCCGCCGAGCTCGATGATGGCGAGGAGGTGGGGTTGGCGGGCGGCGTCTCGGGTCATGGGATGACGGGTTCGAGCTCAGCAGGCAGCGTCGGTGGATCGGTTGAGTACTTCCTACGCAAACACGATCCAAGTCGTCGCAATGTACTTCACACCCGCCTCCAGTCGGTTCGCCCGGTGCTCATGGGTCCAGAAGGGCGGGAAGAGGATCAGCTTGCCGCGCTCGGGGCGTACGCTCAGGTCCTGGTACAGGAACTGGGTCTCACCGCCGGGGCCGGGCACGTCGTTCAGGTACCAGATGGCCACCAGCTGGCGCTGGCTCAGCTCGTGGCTGCCGCCGTCCACGTGCCAGTGGTAGAACTGCCCGGGCAGGTAGCGCTGCACCTGATAGCCCAGGTCCTTAAAGGGCCCCTTGAAGTAGGGATAGGTCTCGCGAAACTCCTGCATGGCGGCGGCGAGCGAGCGGAAGAACATCTGGTCCACGTCCGTCCAGGCGTCCTTGTTGCTGACCACAAGATCCGTGGTCTGCTTGATGGAGGCCATCTCCTCGCGCAGCTGGCCCACACGCCCGGCGTACTGGTGCTCCGGGTTGGCCTCGAAGCGACTCACCACCTCATCACAAAAGCTGGGCGGCAGGGCGCCCGGGCGCGCGAAGACGAAGCTGCCGGGGGCGAGCTCACGCAGGGTCGGCAGGGGCGGAATGGGGCGGTCGGGGTCGAGGCGGCTCATGGGTCGTCTCCAGCCTTGGTCACGTCGGGTGTGGTCATGGCCACCTGCCGGAAGGGCGTGCGCTCCGGCGGGCCGTCGGCGTGCAGGAGCACCGGCAGCGCATCGAAGCCGGGGTACGCCGGCACCGCCACCAGGCTGCTGGCGACGGTGCCATAGTCGCCACCGTCAAGCCGGATGCCGTCCAGGCTCATGGCCGCGAAGCGCGCCTCCCGCGGCGCGTCGTCCGATGCGCGCTCCCCCAGCAGCTCCACCCAGGCCCGCCAGTCACCGCCGTCGGCGGCAGGTGCCGGCTCGGCTGCGGCGCGGAAGGCCGGCAGGAAGCGCGCGATGCGCGGCTCGGCGGTGTCGTCCAGGTCACCGGCCGTCAGCATGTGCAGCCCGGGCGGCACCGGGTGCACGCGGATCTCGCCGTCGCCGCCGTGGCGCAGCCAGTAACAGTCCCTGGGGTCGGCCACCAGCAGATTGAAGGGCCGGTAGGCCTCGGGGTGGAGGTCCGCAAGCGCGCCGGCGGCTGCCTTGGCCTCGGCGTGGTCGAGCGCCTCCAGCACCAGCTCACCGCGACTGCGCCGGCCGGGCTGAGGCCCCAGTGTACCGGTGCGGTTCAGCACCGCGGCGACCATGCCGTGGTCGTTGACGCCGAGCCAGCTGCCCTCCGCCAGCTCGTCCAGCCCGGCGACGACATCCGGGCGGTCTGGCCAGTGCCGGCCGGGCGGCTGCGAGGGGCGCGAGCGCAGCTCGTCGCGATTGGCCGCCAGCAGCAGCGGCCAGTCATGACCGGGGCGCCGAAGAATGATGAGGGTGCACATAGCGGAGCGGGCTGAGGGCTGAGGGCTGAGGACAGGGGGCGGCCGGAACCTCAGCCCACAGCCCTCAGCCCTCAGCCCTTGCTTCATCTTAAGGCCTGTCGTCGACCACCTCCCCCTCCTTCACCACCGGCGTCGGCAGCAGGTCCTGTTTGCTGATGCCGAGCCACACGGCCATGGCGGTGGCGATGTAGATGGTGGAATAGGTGCCCACCAGCACACCGATGATGAGCGCCAGCGAGAAGCCCTCGATGGCGGCGCCGCCGAGGAAGTACAGCGCCAGCAGCACCAGCAGCGTGGTGCCGGAGGTGATGATGGTGCGCGACAGCGTCTGGTTGATGGAGCGGTTGCAGATCTCGATCACCGAGCCCTTGCGCATCTTGCGGAAGTTCTCGCGGATGCGGTCGAAGATGACGATGGTGTCGTTCAGCGAGTAGCCGATGACGGCCAGCACCGCCGCGAGCACGGTGAGATCGAACTCGATGAGAAAGATGGAGAAGATGCCGAGGGTGAAGAGCACATCGTGCACCAGGGCCGCCACGGCACCCAGGGCGAAGCGCCACTCGAAGCGCACGGCGACATAGATCAGGATGCCGATGAGCGCGAAGAGCACGGCGAGCCCGCCCTGCTCGCGCAGCTGCTCACCCACCTGCGGGCCGACGAACTCCACCCGCCGCAGCTCCACGTCGCCGGCGGCGGCCTCACCCAGGATGCGCAGCACCTCATCGCTGCGCTGGGCGCTCGCGGCCTCGCCCTCCTCCACCGGCGGCAGGCGAATCAGAATATCCGTGCTTGAGCCGAAGTACTGGACGATGGCGTCCGGAAAGCCGTTGTCGGCGAGGGTGCCGGTGACCTCCGCAATCTCCACCGGCTCCTGATAGCCGAGCTCGATCACGGTGCCGCCGGTGAAGTCGAGGCCAAACTCGAAGCCGCGGAACAGCATCGACGCAAGGCAGATGAGCAGCACGACCGCCGAGAGCACGGCGGCGATGTACCGCTTGCTCATGAAGTCGATGTCGAGCTCCTTGAGAATCTGGGCAGGGGCCATGGTCAAGTCTCCGTCGATTGGCGCGGGTCAGATGGCAAGCTTCTTCAGGCGCCGGCCGCCGTAGATCAGGTTGATCACCGCGCGGGAGCCGAGGATGGCCGTGAACATGGACGTGAGGATGCCGATGAACAGCGTCACCGCAAAGCCCTTGATGGGGCCGGTGCCGAAGCTGAACAGCACGACGGCGGCGATGAGCGTGGTGATGTTGGCATCGACGATGGTGGACAGCGCCTTGTCGTAGCCGGCGTGGATGCTGGCCTGGGGGCTGGAGCCGTTTCTGATCTCCTCGCGGATGCGCTCGAAGATGAGCACGTTGGCATCCACCGCCATGCCGACGGTGAGCACGATGCCGGCGATGCCGGGCATGGTGAGGGTCGCCTGAAGCGCCGAGAGCACGGCGACGATGAGCACCAGGTTCACCACCAGCACCAGGTCCGCCACCAGCCCGAAAACGCGGTAGTAGAGCGCCATGAAGACCACCACCAGCGCCAGGCCGATCATCACCGAGCGGAAGCCCTGGTCGATGTTGTCCTGGCCGAGGCTCGGGCCGATGGTGCGCTCCTCGACGATCTCGATGGGCGCCGCCAGCGCGCCGGCGCGCAGCAGCAGGGCCAGGTTGTGGGCCTCCTCGGAGCTGTCGAGGCCGGTGGTCTGGAAGCGCCGGCCGAAGGGCTCCAGGATGTTGGCGACGCTGATGACCTCTTCGGTGCGCTGGCGCTCCTTCACCGGCTCGCCGTCCACCATGCGGGTGACGGTGCGGCTCTCGATGAAGACCACGGCCATGGGGTTGCCGACGTTCTCGGTCGTCACATTGCGCATGCGCCGGGCGCCCTGCCCGTCCAGGCTCACGAACACCGCGGGCGAGCCGGACTGCTGATCGAAGCCGGCGGAGGCATCGGTGATCTGATCACCCGTCACGATGACGCGCCGGTTCAGCAGGATGGGCCGGCCGTCGCGCTCCCGGTACAGGGCCGAGCCCACGGGCACGCGGCCATCGAGGGCGTCCTGCACATCGTGCTCGGTGTCCACCAGCCGGTATTCCAGGGTCGCGGTGGCACCCAGCAGCTCCTTCAGCCGTGCCGGGTCCTGGGCGCCGGGCAGCTGCACCACGATACGCCGCTCGCCCTGGCGGGCGATGATGGGCTCGGCGACGCCCAGCGCATTAACGCGGTTGCGCAGCGTGGTGATGTTCTGCTCCAGCGCGAAGCCCTTGACCTCTTCCTGGAGCTGCGGCGGCAGTGCGGCATAGACAAAGTAGCTGCCGCCCTCCTCGCCCGTGTCCACCGTCAGGTCGCGGAACTCACGCCGCACGATCTTCTGCGCCTCGTCCCGGGACGCGGCGTCCTTGAAGCGCACGGCGATGCGCCCTGCGTCGCGGGTGATGGTGAGGTAGCGTACCTTCTGCTTGCGCAGCTCGGTGCGGATATCGCCGGCGTAGCGCTCCAGGGCCTGGTCCACGGCGGCGTCCATGTCCACGTCGATGAGCACATGGATGCCACCGCGCAGGTCCAGCCCAAGGAACATGGGCTGGGCGCCCAGCGCCTCGAGCCAGCCCGGCAGGTCCGGCGAGGTGGTCAGGGCGCTGTTGTAGCGGTCGGCGAGCGTGCGCTGCATCACCTCCTGTCCACGCAGCTGCTCGCTCGGCGTCGTAAAGCGCAGCAGGAGCTTGTCGCCTTCCAGGGACTCGACGTCCTTCACCGGCACGCCCGCGTTCTCCATCGCGGCCGCGATTTCGGCGGCGGCGGCATCGGTGACCGGATTGTCGCGGGCCCCGGTGACCTGAATGGACGGGTCCTGCGGAAACAGGTTCGGCAACGCGAACAGCAGCCCGACCAGCACCACGGCCAGGATCAGCAGGTTTTTCCACAGTGGATAGTGGTTCATAATGGGGGTCTCCCGGAGGCTTCCTTGGGGGCTGCGCGCTCCGCAGCGCCGACGCCGACCGGGCGCAGGCCGCAGGCACGGGCAGCAACCGGCGCGCGCGGCAGGCGTCGGCCCACGGCGGGCTCGTACCGCGCGGGCCGGGCTGGATTCAGGTCAGGCGTGCCGCCGCGGCGGCAGCGCTCAAAGCTCTTTCAGCTGGCCCTTGGGCAGCAGCACTTCGACGGCGGAGCGGCGGATCTTGATGCGCACGTTGTCGGCCACCTCCAGCTGGGCGAAGTTCTCGCCGAGCTCCACGATGCGCCCGGCCACACCGCCCATGGTGACCACCTCGTCGCCCTTGCTCAGGCCCTCCACCAGCTTCTTGTGCTCCTTCTGGCGCTTGATCTGCGGGCGAATCATGAGGAAGTAGAGGATGACGATGAGACCGACCGGGAAGAGCAGCCCGAGCAGCGGGTCACCGGCGGGCGCGCCCTCGGCCTGGGCCATGGCGTCGGAGATGAAAAAGCTCATGTTTAGTCCTCGGTTGCAGCGCGGTCCGCGCGGCTCAGCGGCGAATACAGCCGCGCATTATGGCATAGCCGGCGCCAACTTCGCTGCCTGCGCCCGCCTTCGCGTCACCGGCCCGGCTCGCCTGGAATGCGGACCAGAGCACCACCGAGCGCGCCGCCCATGAGCACCCCCCTCCACGACGCCGATTTCTACAGCTGGACCCACGAGCCGGCCACGCTGCTGCGGGAGCGCCGCCTGGACGAGCTGGACGCGGAGCACCTGATCGAGGAGCTGATGGACATGGGCGCGAGCCAGGAACGAG
Organism: uncultured Thiohalocapsa sp.; assembly: GCF_913063425.1. Taxonomy (GTDB): domain Bacteria; phylum Pseudomonadota; class Gammaproteobacteria; order Chromatiales; family Chromatiaceae; genus Thiohalocapsa. The sequence goes on along the minus strand of NZ_CAJXYK010000036.1, from coordinate 10,868 downwards.
AGCTGGAAAGCCGTCTGGCGGTGCTCATTGCCCATCTTCTGCAATGGCGCTACCAGCCCGAGCGGCAGGGAAAAAGCTGGCGCGCGACCATCAAGGAGCAGCGTTACCGCATCGCGCGTCTGCTGAGCAGGAATCCGGGGCTGAAGTCCCAGCTGCCCGATGCCTTCGAGGCGAGCTGGTTCAGCGCCGTGCAAAAAGCGGTGAAGGAGACGCCGCTGGAGGAAGATGCCTTTCCGGAGGTATGTCCTTTCGCGCTCGATGAGGTGCTCGCGACGGCGTTTTGGCCGGACGCCTGAGCCGGTACCCGCAGCGCAGTCTGGCAGCTCTTCTCCGTCCCGCCGCGCCTTACTCCCCGATCCGCTCCAACAACGGCGCCGGTATGGCCTCGATGGTGAGGACGCGCTCGGCAGCACTCGCCGCGGCGGCGGCGTCGCCCCGGTTCGCAGCATGGCAAAGACCTGCTCCTGCCCCGGCACGCCTTACGTGACCTGTAGGTGTCGGAACAGGCCCCGGCGCAGCTGCCAGGACTGGCGCGTCACGGATTCCAGAACTTGACGAGTATCACAACCAGCCCGCCGACGGCAACCGTGGAGCCGAAGGACCAGACCATGAAGCGGTCCATGCGCCGCTGCAGCTCGCGGATGTCCTGCTGCACACTCTCGAAGCGCTTGTCCACCTGCTCCAAGCGCTTGTCCACCTGCTCGAAGCGCTTGTCTACCTGCTCGAAGCGCTTTTCCACCTGCGCGAAGCCCTGGCGCATCAGCTCGCGCTGGTGCTTGAGCTCTTCCTCGACCCGCACCATGCGCTCACGCAGCTCGATCTCATAGACCGCCGCGGGCTTGCCGAGGCTCTGCTCGACCAGCCAGTCAGCCATGTTGGTCTTGATGAAATCGATGTCGTCTTGGGTGAGTGTCATGGAGCAATCCCGGAGGCCGACACGGCGAGTCTAGGGCAGTTGCCCGCCTCCAGAACCGGGCAGGTCCGTCGCCCCCAGCGCGCCGGACGCGATGGCCTCGCGCAGCCGGCGCATGAGACCAAGATAGTACGCCAGATTGTGGACGGTGTTGAGTCGGCTGCCGAGGATCTCGTTGCACTTGTCGAGATGATGCAGGTAGGCGCGGCTGTAATTGATGCACGTATAGCAGCCGCAGACCGGGTCCAGCGGGCCGGTGTCGGTCTTGTGCGCGGCGTTACGGATGCGCACCGTGCCTTCGCTGGTGAAGAGGTAGCCGTTGCGGGCGTGGCGGGTGGGCATCACGCAGTCGAACAGGTCGATGCCGCGCTGGACGGCCTTGACGATGTCCGCCGGCGTGCCGACGCCCATGAGATAGCGCGGCTTGTCCGCCGGCAGTTGGTCCGCCAGGTTGTCGAGCACCATCAGCCGGTCCGCCTCCGGCTCGCCGACGGACAGCCCACCCACGGCGTAACCGTCGAAGCCGATGTCCATCAGGCCCTCCAGGGAGCGCATGCGCAGCGCCGGGTACATGCCGCCCTGCACGATGCCGAAGAGCGCCGCGGAGTTGTCCCCGTGGGCTGCACGGCTGCGCGCCGCCCAGCGCAGCGACAGCTCCATGGAGGCGCGCGCGGTGTCCGCATCAGCGGGGTAAGGCGTGCACTCGTCGAAGATCATGACGATGTCGGAGCCGAGCGCGCGCTGCACCGCCATGGACTCCTCCGGCCCCATGAACACGGGGCTGCCGTCCACCGGCGAGCGGAACTGCACGCCCTGCTCGGTGATCCTGCGCAAATCGCCGAGGCTGTAGACCTGGAAGCCGCCGGAGTCCGTCAGGATGGGGCGCTGCCAGTGCATGAAGCCGTGCAGGCCGCCGTGGGCCTCGATGACGGCGGTGCCCGGGCGGCCCATGAGGTGAAAGGTGTTGCCGAGGACGATCTCCGCACCCAGGCCTTCCAGCTCCTCCGGGGTCATGCCCTTGACGGTGCCGTAGGTGCCCACGGGCATGAAGGCCGGGGTCTCGACACTGCCGCGCGGAAAGGTCAGGCGCCCGCGGCGGGCGGCACCGTCGGTGGCCAGCAGCTCAAAGCGCATGGTCACGCCCAGGGTCCGGAACATGCGCCGGGACAGTCTCCAGCCACCGCGCCAGCCCATGCAGATCGTCCACCGCGAGCTGCGGCGGCGGCAGGTGCTCCGGCCAGGACTGACTGTCCCGGTTCACCCAGACCGCGGCGATGCCGAGCCGGCGGGCGGCCTCCACGTCGCGCACCGGGTCGTCACCCACGTGCAGGGTCTCGGCGGGGCTGACGCCGGCCCAGTCCATGGCGAGCCGGAACAGGGCTGGGTCCGGCTTGGCGGCACCCGCCTCCGCGGCGGTGAGGGCGCGGTGGAAGGTGTCCCGCAGCGGCGTGGCATGGACCTCCGCGTTGCCGTTGGTCACCGCCACCAGGCGGTGGCGCCGGCGCAGCCGGCTGAGCACCGGCGCCACATCCGTATAGGGCTCGACTCTGTTTCGATGCCGCTGGAACAGATCCATAGCCGCGTCGGCGAGCGCCATGTCGTAGTCCAGCTCCGCCAGCAGGGCGCGCAGGGACAGCCGCCGTACCTGGGTGACGTCGTGGGCGATGTCCGGTCGCTCCGCCATCAGCGCCCGGCGATGCTCACGCAGGGCCGCCGCGTCGAAGCGCTCGGTGAGCCTTGGCGCCTGCTCGGCGAGCCAGGCGAGCAGGGCATCCTCGGCGGCCTGGATCACCGGCGCACAGGGCCAGACCGTATCGTCGAGATCGATAGTGATGAGCCGCACCGGGGCATGCACGGCCATGGTCTCGACGGCGACTGAGTGGCGGGCATCATCCTCGGCGCTGAGAGGATGGCCGGCGGGGGCAGGGGCATGAGAAGGCATGGCTTCGCCTGTGCTTGGTAACCAGGGCATGGCGCCCAATTCTGCACCCACGCCCGGGCCGGCGAAACCGCGGCCGGCCAGCCGCCGCGCCCGTTCGGGGGCGCGCGACCCGCAGGACACCAGGGGAGATCCGCCATGTTCATGTTCCGCAAGAAGACCGAAATGCCGAGTGCCGAGCAGGCCCTGCCGGGCCGGGACACCGCCATGCCGGTGACCAACCGCCATCACGTCAGCGGCAACCCTATTCAGCCGCCGTTTCCCGACGGCATGCAGCAGGCCCTGTTCGGTATGGGCTGCTTCTGGGGCGCCGAGCGCCTGTTCTGGGAGCTGCCGGGGGTCTACAGCACGGCAGTCGGCTACGCCGGCGGCTTCACGCCGAACCCCACCTACGAAGAAGTCTGCTCCGGCATGACCGGGCACAACGAGGTGGTGCGCGTGGTCTACGACCTGCAGACCGTCGACTACGAGCAGCTCCTCGCCGCCTTCTGGGAGGGCCACGACCCCACCCAGGGCATGCGCCAGGGCAACGATGTGGGCACCCAGTACCGCTCCGGCATCTATTGCAGCGATGACCAGCAGCTCGCCGCCGCCCGCGGCAGCCTCGCCCGCTACCAGGAGGCGCTGGCGGCAGCCGGCCGCAATGCGGCCATCACGACAGAGATCCTGCCGGCGCCTACCTTCTACTACGCCGAGGACTACCACCAGCAGTACCTCGCCAAGAACCCTGGGGGCTACTGCGGGCATGGCGGTTGCGGCGTGCGCTATCCGGCGGCCGCCTGACCGGGCACGGTCTTGTTGCCCTGACGCCATTGCGAATTGTCAATGCAACCCGGTCAAGGCGTGGACGCTGCGGGCCGGCTGCCCCTTAAGGGGTGGACAGATCCACGCGAGCGTCGGTTTCGGGCTGACAGAGACATATCAGAAAAGTGTAGGAAGGGGTTGACAGCTTCATCGGTATTTAAGAAACTGTTGATGTACTGAAGATATGCAGTTCTTCAGTGCACTCCTCCATCCTCCTTTGGTGGTAATCTTACAGCGCGGCGCCCGCCGCGCTTTTTTTTGCCCGCTCAGAACGTTACCGCCATCCTCGGCGCCATCCGTGACGCCCTGGCCCGCCCATCGCCGACGCGCGCGTCAGTCCGCCGCAGCCTCCGCCCGGGTCAGAAACATCGCATCCCCGTAGGAGAAGAACCGGTAGCGCTCGGCCACCGCGTGCCGGTAAGCGGCCATGACAGGGCCATAGCCGGCGAAGGCGCTCACCAGCATCAGCAGCGTCGACTCCGGCAGGTGAAAATTGGTCAGCATGGCGTCGATGACGCGGAAGCGATAGCCCGGACGGATGAACAGGCGGCTGTCACCGCAGAAGGGCTCCAGGGCACCGGACGCCGCCGCCGTCTCCAGACTGCGGACGGTGGTCGTGCCCACGGCCACCACCCGGCCACCGCGGGCCCGCGCCGCCGCCACCTGCGTGCAGACCTGCTCGCTCACCTCCAGCCATTCCGCGTGCATGCGATGCTTGGTCAGATCGTCCTCGCGCACCGGCTGGAAGGTGCCGGCGCCCACGTGCAGGGTCACATGGGCGATGTCGATGCCCATTGCCCGAACGCGCTCCAGCATCGCCGAGTCGAAGTGGAGCCCCGCGGTGGGCGCGGCCACCGCGCCGTCCCGGCGGCTGTAGACGGTCTGGTAGCGCTCGCGGTCCTGGGCATCGTCCGCACGGTCGATGTAGGGCGGCAGCGGCGTGTGGCCGTGGCGGGTCATAAGGGCGGCGAAATCCGCGGACTCGCTCACCAGCACGAAAAGCCCCTCCTCCCGGCCCGCCACCTGCAGCACCTCGCCCTCCGCCAGCAGCAGCCGCGTGCCGGGGCGCGGCGACTTGCTCGCGCGCACATGCGCGGTGACCCGCCGCGGGTCCACCAGCCGCTCCACCAGGATCTCCGCCTGACCGCCCGACTCCTTGCGCGCGAACAGCCGCGCCGGCAGCACCCGTGTGTCGTTGAACACCAGCAGATCATTCGGGGCCAGCAACGCCGGCAGATCCGCGAACATCCGGTCCTGGTGCCGGCCACTCGGGCCGTCAAGCACCAGCAGCCGGCTTGCGGTGCGCTCCGGCAGCGGTCGCTGGGCGATCAGCTCCGGAGGCAGGTCGAACTGGAAATCACTGCGTCGCATGGGGTGTTCCGCCGCGGGGCCACATCGGGGTATTATGGCAAGTCGCCTGCCGGGGTGGCGGAATTGGTAGACGCAGTGGACTCAAAATCCACCGGTGGCAACACCTTACGAGTTCGAGTCTCGTCCCCGGTACCAACCTCCCAGCCGTGGCTCCACGGCGCCTGCACCGCAGTCCGGTCATGAAGCAAGTCAGTCTGGATGATCCGAGCCTCGCCCCCTATACCCGCGGGGTGCTCGCCAGGATCGACCCGGACGTGCTCGCCTCGCTGACCGAGCACCAGTTCCGCAGCATCCGCGACGCCATCGACGCGAGCCGACCCATCCGCCGCCACAGCATCGACGTGCGCGGCACCATACCGCTGGGCTTCACGCGCTGGTACTACGTGCTGCTTGCGGGACGCGACCGCAGGACGGATGCCCGCGAGCAGGAAGCGCGCCGCAAGCGCCTGCTCGGTGCCGTGGCGGGCGCGGTGCTGCTGACCGGCGTCCTGCTGGTACCTGTCACGGTGCTGCTGGTGCTGGTGGGTTATGCGATCAAAAGCTTCCTCGGCCTGGACCTGGCCCCGGACCTGCACCTGATCGACGTGGTGCGCTGACGGGCGCGCCCTGCCACGCAGGCAAGTACCATGACCGAAGCCAGGCTCAGCACACCGGACGACGCGGAGGCCGCCTTCTACAGCGCCTTCGCCGGCACGGACCTCGGCGCCATGGCGCAGGTCTGGCATACGGGCGACGAGGCACGCTGCATCCACCCGGGTGGCGACCTCCTCATCGGCACCGGGGCCGTGCTGGCGAGCTGGCGGCAGATCTTCGCCGGGGCCGCAGCGCCGACGGTCCGCCACCGGCTGCTGCATCGCGCCGGGGCAGGCGATCTCAGCGTTCACTTGGTGGAGGAGCGCATCGGCCCGCAAGACGCCGACAGCGACGACCTGACCCGGGTGCTCGCCACCAATGTCTACCGCCGCACCAACGACGGCTGGCGCATGGTGCTGCACCACGCCACCCTGCCGCTGGTGGAGCCGCCGCAGCACCCAGCAGAGCCTACGAGCGCAGGCGGCCGGCTGCACTGAGACCAGCCACCGCCGACGCAGCGGCGCCGACAGCTCACCAACGCATCTCAAACACGCAGGCGTCCGCGCCCTGCGCCTGGCACTGCACCTCCCGCACTTGCGTACGGCGGCTCACCAGCGTGCGGAACAGCCGCTCGAAGGCGCCGGTGTAGAAATCGCAGACGGGCACCTCGGCATGGCTGCCGCGGCAGATGGGGCAGCCGTCGATGCGCACCTGCACGGGCCGGCGGTGCAGCAGGCTGCGGGGGACGAAGCTGAATGCCCCGCTGCCGGAGAAGGTCCAGGCATGGCGGCCGACGGCCTTCAGCAGCATGCGGCTCGCGGGCCCCGGCGGCAGCAGCCGCAGCACGCGCTGCGCCGGCCGCGGGATGCGGTGGGCGAGCAGATAGTCACCGGTGCGAAGCCCTGCGTCGAAGGACACGGCGCGGGCCGCGTCCATGCCGAGCGTGCGCCGCAGCGCCTGCTGAAGGGCGATCACATCCCGCTCGTCCACCATCTGCTCAGGTGGGCTCGCCAGGTGATGGCAGAGCCCCGCCGCCGCGAACACGCGCTCGGCATCGTCCGGGCGGCTGCCGAGCACCTCAGCGACACGGATGATGGCATTGGGCCCGATGCGCGGCAGCGCATCGGCCGCCGGCGCATGTGCGCCCGCAGATTGGCCCGCCTCGCTCAACGGCGGGCACGCCTGCGCAGGTGCGCCCGATGCCGGGCGATCACGGCCCGGCGGCCGGCGCGGCGGCGGCCCTGCCCCGCCGGCGGTCCTCGCCGGCGCCTGGGCATGCCGCGCCTCAGTCGGAATGTGAGAAATGCCAACGTGCGCGATCCCAGTGGAAGTCAGCGTCATGCTCGGTGCAGAGCTCACGCAGGAAGAAACGCCCGGCCTCGGTGACGCGCAGGCCTTGCGGCCACGCCTCCACCAGACCGTCACCGGCGTGAGCCGCAAGGCGGCGGTATTCGTCATCCAGGCAACCGTCCGCCATCTTCTGCGGCAGCTCCAGGTTACAGATCAGATGTGAGATGGCGTCGCGCCGGCGGCGGTCCAGCGCACTGAGCCTGCGCCCACGAGCCACCGGCATGCGACGGGCATCCACGTCATGTCGCCAGTCATCCAAGTTGAGCTGATTTTGGACACAAGTGCCCCGCAGCTCGCCGACGGCACCGGCGCCGAGCCCGGCAATATGGGCGCTCGGTGTGGCCGTGTAACCGATGCAGTTACGGTGCAACCGACCCTCGCCCTGGGCGAGGGCAAGGTCATCGGTCTCCAACGTAAAGGTATCCAGCCCGATCCAGGCATAGCCCGCCTGACCGAAGGCGGAAACAGCGTTGCGAAAGAGCTGCTCACGCTCGGCGTTACCGGGAAGCTCATGGACGTCGATGGCGTGCTGGTGCGGGCCGCTGAGGGTCTGCCGGGCGTAGCCGAAGCAGGCCACCCGATCGGGGGCCAATTCCAGCACGGTGTCTACGGTGCGATCGAAAGTGGCTGCGGTTTGCTGGGGGAGGCCGTAGATGAGGTCGAAACCGATGCTGTCGAAGCCGATCTCTCGGGCCATCCAGTAGACGTCGCGAATGAGCTCTTCGGACTGGACGCGGCCGATGGCCCGCTGCACATCCGGATCGAGATCCTGCACACCGAAGCCAATACTGCGGAAGCCAAGCGCATGCAATAGCTCCAACTGCCCCGCCGAGCTACGCCGCGGATCACACTCGATGGAGCGCTCCGTTTCCGCAACGATATGAAAGCGTCGCTCCAGCATCTCCGTCAGACGCGTGAGCTGGGCCTCACTCAAGTAATTGGGTGTGCCGCCGGCGAGATGTACTTGCAGGACGTCACGGTTGCCATCGATACGCTCCGCGACCATCGCCATTTCCCGATCCAGAGCGTCCAGATAGGCATCCATGCGCGCGCTGTCATGGGTGACCGTGGTATTGCAACCACAATAGAGGCAACGTCCGGCACAAAAGGGAATGTGCACATACAATGACAAGGTCTCGCTGGGCCGTTGTGCGATGATGGCGAGATCTTGCGCGTAGTCCTCGGCACCATAGTCGCCGGCCCGGCCGGGAGTGTATACCATCGATTGGACACGCCTCCCCCGTCCCATCGACCGTCGAGCCAATTCCAGAGGGCGCTCTGCGGGTGCAGCGGTGGACATAGTGGCGTAGCCTCTGTGATTTCCGGGTGACATGGCAATCGTGGGCGCGTATGGACACCGTCCCCGGCGGAGCGATACGCCCGAGCACTTGCGCCCGACGCGGGCCGCAGGCATCGGGAGGCGCGAGCAGTTGCTGACGGCCTGCTGGCTGAGCCACGCCCGGCGGGCGGGGCGAAGCGTCTTTCCCCCGGCGAAGTCAAGACCTCCCTAGTCTAGAAACAACGCAGCAAGCTCGACTCCCCGGCGGCAGCGTGCGATGGATCCACGCCAAAGGCTACTGCAGCGCCGGCGCCTGCGGCCGAGTCAGCCACCGCACCGCCCGGCCTGGGGCGACCCATCGCCACGCGCCGATCATCGCTACTACCGAACAGCGCACTGACTCGCCAGCTGGTCTGGCAACGAAAAGATCCCATCGCTGCGGCATGAAGCGCCCGCCAGTACGGACGCAAGATCGCCGTGCTCGCGACTCCTAACTTAGACAAGGTATCCCACAGCGTCGTTGATCGACATCAAGCTGCCTGCGAACGGCGCCTACCGCTCAGTCCCGTCGAGCGGCGCTAAGTGCTCGGTGTCACACTCAATCCCCCCGGAGCCCGAAGGGTAGCCGACTCGTAGTCTGGTTCTGGGAAGACAGCGGTGGGCTGGGGCGAGACCATGCGCTGTGTCGTCCTGCGTGTCGCCGCCACCGGCCCTGCTCCACCATCACCGCCCGGCGACGCCTGCTGCACACGATGCGCCGTCGTTTCGGTGTCGGCGCCATTCTCGGCGCCCGCCCCAAGTGCCCAGCGCCAGAGTGCTCCGTCGGTAAGCGGCAGCACCAGGAACCAATGCTCCAGGATCGCCAAGGCCAATAGGGTAGCGGCCAGCATCAGCGCAACGCCGGTGAAGCTGCCGGCGGGCAACTCCACCGCGGTATCCACCAGCAGACACATGATGACAGTCGCCACACTCACGGAAACCGGGAACAGCAGGTTCATGGGACGCTTGGCGAGATAGGAGGTCAGGAATCGGATGCGCTCTGGCAGCCAATCTTCGTTGAGGTTGGGAACGCCCAGAAACAGATTCAGCTTTGCGCTCCAGCGCATCAACCACAGAATCAGATAGGTCCAAGTCCCCACCGCATTCACCGCTCCCCAAGTGAGCCACAGCATGAGACCGGCGGCGGCGACAATGACAAGCTCATGATAGAGGCTCGTGGACAGCGCCAGGCGGAAACGCTGCCAGCCATGACAGTTCTCGGGACAAGGCAGTTTGCGCGGGCCGGTGATGAAGCCCATGAAATAGCTCATCTCCATCCAGCCCCAGATGACGACCCCAGCGGTGAAGCCCACGTAGGCGCCGGCCACCGTACCCATGTCTCGGCTCCACACCAACGCGCCGAAGGCGATGACGAGGGCCAGCGTGCCCCCGGCGAGGCTCCAGGGGTAAGTATGCTCGGGACGCTTGTCCAGATACAGAATGACGCCGGTGCTGAACCACCACAGGAACAGCGCATAGCCGACGGCAATTCCGTAACTCACTATCACCGCAGCACGCTACCAAGTGGGGGCGAGCAGGGGCTGTGCCGGCAGCGCGTTACGCTTGGCGGGGATCAGGAACAGCGAGGTGAAGGTCACCGCCGCCGACGCGCGCAGCCCCAGACGACGCAGCGGATCCAGCCAGCCACCGCGCGCGGCGTCCAGACGTCGGCTGATATCACTCAAGCGTAAGAGACCCCGCTGAAAGCGTGGGTGGTCAGTGTCGAGCGTCAGCGGGAAGACCTGCCGCGTGATCTCTGTGGTGATTGCGAATACGCGTGCATCGAATGCATCGGGGTCGATGCCGAGAGCCTGATACAACTCCGGGCGGGCGTGATCGCGGACGAACATGGTGGCGTAAACCGATAGCACGAAGAACCGAATCCAGAGCTTGTTCAGTCCTGTCAGCAATTCCGGGTGCGCCCGCATGATGAGTGCAAACACCTCGCCATGTCGAAATTCGTCGTTACACCACTGCTCGAACCAGCGAAAGATCGGGTGGAAACGATACTCGGGGTGCCGCTCGAGGTGTCGGAAGATGGTGATGTAGCGCGCGTAGCCGATCTTCTCGGACAAATAGGTTGCATAGAAAATGAACTTCGGTCGGAAGTGCGTGTAGTGCTTCGCTTGCTTGAGATAAGCGAGATCGACACCGACACCGAGATCTTTTAGCGTGCGATTGATGAAGCCCGCATGCCGAGCCTCATCCCGAGCCATATACCCCATGACGCGGCGGATATCCGGATTCTTGGCGCGTTGCTTGATGTCCGCATAGAGGACGCAGCCAGAGAATTCCGCAGTCACTGAGCTGATCAGGAAATCCAAGAATTCCGCTCGTAAAGCCGGGGGCAGCGCCTTCACCTCCGCCTGGAACGCTTCATCCTGGCGAAAATGCCCGCGGTTTACATCCGCCTCGAACTCCGCCATCAAGGCATCCCATGCCTCGCGCACGGGCCCGACATCAAGGCGATCCATGGCGGCGTAGTCCGTTTTGTAGAAACGCGGCGTCAGCAGGGTTTCTTCCCCTGCGAGTTGCGCGGCGTCGTTCGCTGGCTGGCTAGTCTCGGTCATAGACCCTTCACTCCGGATGCGATTGTTGTT
>NZ_CAJXYK010000035.1 GCF_913063425.1 uncultured Thiohalocapsa sp. | reverse complement strand
CGGCGCAGTCGCTCCGCGCAGTCGGGCAGCGGCTCGACGTGAACGCCGCGCCAGCCGCGCTCATAGAAGGCTAAGCTTACCGAGCACTCGATGGGGTCGTACGCGCCGATGTCGATATAAAAGCCTTGGTCGACGTGGCCGAGCGCACGCCACAGGACAACATCTTCAAAGTTTTGCGCGTGGGAGACGATACCTTGCACGGCTGAGCGATGATGGACTGTTTCGGCCGAGGGATACTGTCGCCCCTCGAGTATCTGAAAAGCTCGCGTTACTACAACGACCCGCAGCCGAGTGTCTCGACCTGTGCCTTCGCTGCGGGCTGGAAGCGACACAGCTGAACCCACCAGTCTGCATCGTCTCCCGTCGGTTTAGCAAGCCCCGGCTCGGAAAACGGCAGCACGGCTCGATGCCGACGCAAAGATGAGACGTTCACTTGCGCTATGGCCACTTCCGGTATAGGCTGCCCCGGCGTTGTTATCCGGGTCTTTACATCCGCGCGGAGTCAGCACCATGCCGAGATACAAAAGCCGCCACGCCGCTCTTCTGTGTGCGCTCCTGGTCCTGCCGGTCATTACCGTTGTTCGCGCACAGCCGGATCTGCAAACCCAGCCCGTCGCCGCCGAGGCGATCGAGACCAAGATCGAGGGCGAGGTCATGGTGGTGAACGCCGATACCCGGCTCATGACCCTGAAGCTCGCCGACGGCACCTACAAGGTGCTGCACGTGCCGCCGGAGGTGACGCGCCTGGATGAGATCAAGATCGGCGACATGGTGAGCATCACCGAGACCACCACCGCGCTCATCGAGCTCCAGACCGGCCGCGATGCCGGTGCCATGGGTGCCGAGGGCGACACGACAGTGGAGCGCGCGCCGGGCGAGAAGCCCGCCGGCACCATCACCGACGAGCTGACCCTCTACGGCAAGATCGTGGGCGTCGACAAGGCCGCCGGCACGGTCACCATCAAGGGCGCCGAGACCACCCGCGTCTTCCCGGTTGAAGACGCGGCCCTGCTGGATGAGCTGAAGGTGGGCGACGGCGTCGTGGCCAAGTTCCGCAATGTCATCAGTGGTGAGGTGATGGTGAAGTAACGGCTGCCGGGCCCCACTGCGCGGTGCCGGTGCAGGCGCCGCACATCGATAAGCCGCCCGCGGGGCGGCTTTTTCACGCCCGGATACACCGGCCGGGCATGCGTAAGCTCTGCTCGGACAGCTTGGCGCGGACGGCGGAAGGGCTGGGATCGGTCAGTCGGCGGTGACCTATCACGTGGACGGTAACCCTATCCTCAGGTCACTTCTTGCCGAACAGCAGCCCCTCCACATCCTCGAACCGGGTCACGAAGTGTACCTTGAGGCCCTTCTTGATGTGATCCGGCACCTCGTCATACTCGCCTTGGTTGTCCACCGGCAGGATGATCTCCTTGATGCCGGCGCGCCGCGCGGCGATGAGCTTCTCGCGCACGCCGCCGATGGGGAAGACCTCGCCGGTCAGCGTCAGCTCGCCGGTCATGGCGATGCGGCGCACGGGCTTGTTGCGCGCCAGTGACAGCAGCGCCGAGGCCATGGTGATGCCGGCGGAGGGGCCGTCCTTGGGCGTGGCGCCCGCGGGCACGTGGAGGTGGATGAAGCCCTTCTCGAAGAAGTTGGGGTCGGCGCCGAACTTCGCGGCGTGGCTTACGATGTAGCCGTAGGCGATCTCGGCGGACTCCTTCATCACTTCCCCGAGCTGGCCCGTCAGCTTGAAGCCGCGGCCGTACTCGTGGGTGCGCACGGCCTCGATGGAGAGCGTCGCGCCGCCCATGGCGGTCCAGGCAAGGCCCGTCACCACGCCGGGGCCGCCCAGCTTGCGCTCGTCGCGGAAAACGGGGCTGCCGAGGTAGTCCTTGAGCTGGTCTTCGCTGACCGTCACCGGCGTCGCCTCGCCCTCGAGCAGCCGCACCGCGGATTTGCGCACGATTTTGCCGAGCTGCTTCTCCAAGCGCCGAACGCCGGCGTCCCGGGCATAGCCCTCGATGAGTGCGCGCAGGGTCTTGGTGCCGAGCTTTACGGTGCCCTTGTCGAGCCCGGCGCGCTCGATCTGCCGCGGCAGCAGGTACTTCTTGGCGATGGCGAGCTTCTCGTCGGCGATGTAGCCCGAGAGCTGTATCACCTCCATGCGGTCCAGCAGCGGGCCCGGGATGGTATCGGTCTGGTTGGCGGTGCAGACGAAGAGCACCTTGGACAGGTCGAAGCGCAGGTCCAGGTAGTGATCCAGAAACTCCCGGTTCTGCTCGGGGTCCAGCACCTCCAGCAGGGCCGAGGCCGGGTCGCCATGGTAACTGGCGCCGATCTTGTCGATCTCGTCCAGCATGATGACGGGGTTCTCGGTGCCCGCGTCCTTAACGGCCTGGATGAACTTACCGGGCATGGCGCCGATGTAGGTGCGCCGGTGGCCCTTGATCTCGGCCTCGTCGCGAATGCCGCCGACAGAGAATCGATAGAACCGCCGCCCCAGGGTGTCGGCGATGGAGCGGCCGATGGAGGTCTTACCGACGCCGGGCGGCCCCACCAGCAGGATGATGGAGCCCGCGATCTCGCCCTTGTGAATGCCCACCGCCAGGAACTCCAGGATGCGGTCCTTGACGTCGGCGAGGCCGTAATGATCGCGGTCCAGGATGCGCCGGGCGCGCTTCAAGTCCAGCTTGTCGGCGCTGTCCACGCCCCAGGGCAGGAGCGTGATCCAGTCCAGATAGTTGCGGGTGACGGAGTATTCGGGCGAGCCCGGCTCCAGCACGGACATCTTCTCCATCTCCTCGTCAACGCGCTTCTGCGCCTCCTCGGAGAGCTTGAGCTTGGTCAGGCGCTCTTTGAACTTATCGATTTCCGCGGTGCGGTCATCCTTGGCGATGCCGAGCTCCTTCTGGATGGCCTTGAGCTGCTCCCTGAGGAAGAACTCGCGCTGCTGCTTCTGCATCTTCTCCTCGACCGTCGCGCGGATCTTCTGCTGCGCGCGGGCCAGCTCCAGCTCGTTGTTGAGCAGCACCAGCACCTTCTCCATGCGCTTCATCAGCGGTACGGCCTCCAGGACCTCCTGCAGCTGCTCCTTGCTGGAGGTGGTCAGGCTCGCGGCGAAGTCCGCCAGGTGCGAGGGGTCATCAGGCCCGAAGCGGTCGAGGAACATCTTGAGCTCCTCGACATAGAGCGGGTTCAGCGGCAGCAGCTCCTTGATGGTGTTGATGACCGCCATGGCGTAGGCCTTCACCTCGCTCTCGGGCTCGTGCCGGGGCTCCGGCATGTAGTCCACGCGGGCGGTGAAGGGCGCCTTGCGGTTCACGAAGCGCTCGATGTGAAAGCGTTGCAGACACTCCACCAGCACCTGGAGCTTGCCCTCGTCCTCCGCCACGCGGTGCACGCGGCAGGCGGTGCCCACCGGATAGAACTCCTCCGCGGTCGATTCCTCCGACGACTCCGCGCTGGTGAGCACGACGCCCAGGATCTTGTGCTCGCTCTCGCCCACCTGCATCAGAGTGCTGCGCCAGTGCTTGGCGTCCATCAACAGCGGCACCGCCTGCCCCGGAAAGAAGGGCCGCGCCGCCACCGGCAGCAGCGGGATCAGTGCCGGCAGCACCTCGGAGGCGCGGGCCAGCTGGCTGCTGTCGTGCGTCTCGTCTGCGGGCTCCATGTCCTCGTCGTGCTCGTCCGTGCGATCGTAAGCGGGCTTGTCGTTCATGGCGGGTGCGGAATCGGTTGCTGTGTCCAGCCGCGGCTGTCGCGGGCGCCGCCGTGTCGGGCCGCGCGGCGCCGGGCGCCGGAGGGCCGGGCATCGAATTGCCGGGCGCAGCATGCGGGGCACTGCCGCGGCAGGTGTCGCGGCGACTGCGCTCCGGCACCGGCTTGGCCCTGGAGCGGCGAATTAACCGGACAATCTCAGGGATTGGGCGTGGGAATGCAACCTTGAGCCGTTGCGCTGGAGCGACCCGCCGCCGCATTGGCCAGACGGGCGAAATCGGCCACCGAGAGCTGCTCCGCCCGGGCGCCCGGGTCCAGTCCACAGCTCTCCATGAGGGCCGCATCGGCGATCCCCCGCAGGCTGTTGCTGAGGCGCTTGCGGCGCTGTGCGAAGGCGGCGGCCACCAGGCGTGCATGCAGGTCCGGGTCGGCGATGGCCACCGGCGGCGGGCGCAGCGGCACCAGCCGCACCACGGCGGAGCTCACCTTGGGCGCCGGCGTGAAGGCGCCCGGGCCCACGGTCAGTACCCGCTCCACCGTGCAGTGCGTCTGCACCATCACCGACAAACGCCCATAGACCTTGGTACCGGGCTCCGCCGCCATGCGCTCGACCACCTCTTTCTGGAGCATCAGATGCATGTCGGCGATGCAGTCCGCCTGTGCCAGAAAGCGGAACAGGAGCGGTGTCGAGATGTTGTAGGGCAGGTTGCCGACCATGCGCAGGCGCTCGCCGGCGGCTGCCGCGGCGGGCGGCAGCAGGGCGCAGAGGTCGAACCGCAGCGCATCCGCCTGGTGCACCTGCAGCCGACCCAGGCCGCCCAGGCGCTCTGCCAGCGGCCCCACCAGGTCCCGGTCCAGCTCGATGACATGCAGCGCGCCGGCGGCTTCCAGCAGCCCGCCCGTCAGCGCCCCCCGGCCGGGGCCGATCTCCACCAGATGCTGGCCCGGCGCGGGCGCCACCGCGGCCAGGATGCGCCCGATGGTGCCCGGGTCATGCAGGAAGTTCTGGCCGAAGCGCCTGCGCGCGCGGTGGCTGTCGGGCTCCGACCCGGCGGTTTGCGCCGCGGCGGCTGCGGGCGGGTTGGTCATGTGCGGCGCTCCGGGCAGAGAGGTCGGACGGGGATCGCGGCCGGCCGGCGCTGAGGCCGGCCGGCTGGGCAAGCGTGGATCATCAATGCCCGCCGCCCGCCGGGCAAGTAGGGTTGCCGTCCAGCCTTTACGCCTGCATTTCCAGGCAAAGCCTTTGCAACCGGGGTGCCCCACCTCGACAGGAGTTGACCCATGTCCGCAGCCATCGATCCACAGGCCCGCAGCGGTCGCAGTGTGCCGAGCCGCCGCCTGAGCCGTCTCTGGCACATCGGCCGCGCCACCACGGACCTCGCCGCCGGTGTCGGCGTGCGCGGCATGCTGGAGCTGGCGCGCTCGCGCCGCAGCGGCGAGGTGGCGCGTATCCAGCTCAGCCCCGAGGCCACCCGGCGCTTCACGGACCGGCTCGCGCGCATGCGCGGCGCTGTGATGAAAATGGGCCAGCTCATGTCCATGGACGGCACCGACATGTTCACGCCGGAGGCGGCGGAGATCATGGCCGAGCTGCGCGACCGCTCCGAGCCCATGCCCATGAGCCAGCTCGCCAGGCTCTTGGAGCAGGAGTGGGGGCGGGACTGGAACAAGGCCTTCCGCCGCTTCGAGTTCAAGCCCGTGGCCGCCGCCAGCATCGGCCAGGTGCACCGGGCAGAGACGAAAGACGGCCGCCGGCTCGCGCTCAAGATCCAGTTCCCGGGGGTGCGCGAGAGCATCGACAGCGACATCGACAACCTGGGCTTCTTCGCCCGCAACTTAGGCATGGTGCCCAAGGGCATGGACATCGGCCCGTTGCTGGAGGAGGCCCGGGTGCAGCTCCACCAGGAAGCGGACTACGCGGCCGAGGCGGCCTCGCTGATGCGCTACCGCGCGCTGGTGGGGGATGATGCCGATTTCTTCGTGCCGGCGGTGCATGAGGACCTCAGCACGGACCGCATCCTGGCCATGGACTTCGCCGACGGCGTGTCCATCGATCACCTCGCCGAGTCCAGCTACAGCCGCGAGGAGCGCGACCGCGCCGCGAGCCTGCTGGTGCGCCTGATGCTGCGGGAGCTGTTCGACTTCGGCCTGGCGCAGACCGACCCGAACTTCGGCAACTACCTCTACGACGCCCAGACCGGACGCATCGTGCTGCTGGACTTCGGCGCCGCGCTGCCGGTGCCGGACGAGATCGCCGAGCAGTACCTGGCGCTCGGCCGCGCCGCCATTGCGCATGATGAGCAGGGCCTGCGCGAAGCCTCCATGGGTCTCGGCTACATGGCCCCGGACGCCGACGCCGCCACGGTCAAGGCCCTGATCGAGATGATCCGCCTGTCCTCGGAGGTGCTGGAGCCCGGCATCTACGACTTCGGCACCTCGGACCTGTTCGAGCGCCTGTACGTGAAAGGCCGGGACATGTACATGGAAGAGGCCTTCAATCACCTCCCCGAGCCCATCACCATGTTCCTCCAGCGCAAGTTCGCCGGCATGTTCATGCTCTGCCGTCGCCTGCGCGCCCGGGTGGACCTGCGCGGCATGCTCGACCCCTACCTCTGACCACCGCGCCCACGGACGCCGCCCGCTCGCGGCGCCGATCCTGGGCGCGCCAACCCTGGGGGCGCCGATCCTGGGGGCGCCGACTTCCAGTCGGCGTCCGCTGCCCGACCACCCCTGGGGCGCCGACTTCCAGTCGGCGTCCGCTGCCCGACCACCCCTGGGGGCGCCGACTTCCAGTCGGCGTCCGCTGCCCGGCGACCCCTGGCGCGCCGACTTCCAGTCGGCGTCGCCGCATGACCTCACCTCGAAGAGCTGCCATGACGCTTGCCCGGCAGCCCCGCCGGAAGAGCGGCTGGCGGCGGTCGAGCTACTGCGCCGGCAGATGCATGGACATCTACCGAGACTTCAGCGATCTGCCCGCGTCGTTCAACAAGAACGGCGTTGAGTACCTGATCGTCGGCGGCTGCGCGCTGGCGTTCCATGGGGCACCGCGCTACACGGGCGATCTCAGCGTTCGGGGGCCACGCCTGGCCGCAGCCTGTTTCGCGCAGAGTGTTCCCACCGACGTCTCCGCGCCACCCTCACTCCAAGCCCAGGATGAGCGCCCACTGCGCATCGCTGACGGGCATGATGGACAGCCGGTTGCCGCGGCGCACCAGCGGTAAGTCGGCGAGGGGGCCGTCCGGGTCGTTTGCCGCGATCTCCTTCAGCTCCGTCAGCGTGATGGTGCGCTGCAAGTGCCGGACGTACTTGAGGTCCACCATGAACCAGCGCGGGTTGTCCGGGTCGCTCTTCGGGTCGTAGTACTTGGCGTCGGGGTCGAAGGCGGTGTGGTCGGGGTAGCCTTCGCGGACCACCTCGGCGATGCCGACGATGCCGGGCTCCTTGGTGTTGGAGTGGTAGAAGAAGACCTGATCACCGGGCTGCATTTCGTCGCGCATCATGTTGCGGGCCTGGTAGTTGCGCACGCCGTCCCAGGGCTCGGTCTGCTCGGGGCGGGCGGCGAGGTCGTCAATGCCGAAGGCGTCGGGCTCGGATTTCATCAGCCAGTGGGCCATGGCGGGTCTGTCTCCTTTGATGATGGGTGGGCGGGACGGCCGGGCTTGGCCTGACCCGGTCGGGCCAGGATGGTAAA
Source organism: uncultured Thiohalocapsa sp. (assembly GCF_913063425.1). Taxonomy (GTDB): domain Bacteria; phylum Pseudomonadota; class Gammaproteobacteria; order Chromatiales; family Chromatiaceae; genus Thiohalocapsa. Next base: position 57,344 of record NZ_CAJXYK010000035.1, on the reverse strand, counting down.
CGAGCTTCGGGCGGCGTCGAAATTGCCGAAGCGCCTTGCGTTCTTCCCTATACTCGATGGGCCACGGCGCAGTGGTACCGACCCGGGGCAGAGACAGGCTTTGGGTTGACGCGGTGTCGGTGCGCCCTGGCTTGGTTTCCAGGACACGACAGGAGACAACAGTATGCACACCAAACCGGCCATCGCCGCCGCCGTGGCGGCCCTCATCGGCACCGGGCTCGGCGCCGGCAGCGCGCAGGCAGTGGACTTCGGTGAGATGATGAACCCCTCCAAGTGGTTCGGCATGAATAAGGATGAGCCGCCACCACCGCAGCCCATGCCGCCGCAGCTCTACCCCAACACGCCGCCGCCCCCGCCGTCCCAGGGTCAGGCGCCGCAACCGATGCCGCAGCAGCCGCAGGGCCAGGCACCGCAGCAGCCGTCCGCGCCCGAGGGTCAGGCGTCGCAGCAGCCGCCCGCCCAGATGCCGCAGCAGATGGGCGGGCAGATGCCGGCCCAGCCGCAGCAGGTGCAGCCGCCGTCGGGCGCCGGCCAGATGCCCCAGGGTTATCCGGGCGGTTACGCGCCGGGTTATGCACAGGGTTACGCCCCGGGCTACGGTGCGCCGCCGGCTTATCAGCAGGCGCCCGGCTATGGTGCGCCCGGTTATCCTCCCCAGGGCTATGCGCCCCAGGGTTACGGCGGCGGCTATCCGCCCCCCGGCTATGGTCCGGCGCCGGGCTATGATCCATACGGCCCCTATGGCCCCGGGCCGGGCTATCCGCCGGGTTACGGACCTGAGGCCAATGACGGCAACGGCGGCTTCAATCCGATGCGCATGATGGGTGCCCCCATGCGCATGATGGGCGGCGACAAGGATTAGGTCCCGGCCGCGGCAACCGGCAACCGCCGGTTGCCGGCTTCGGATGAGTACAACCTTGCGCAGATTCCCCAGGGCCGACTCTCAAGGCGCGTTGCGCTGAGGTCCCTTCCCGGATGCGGCGAGCTTCGCGCACCGACCGCGACGAACGCCACGCTGGGCAGCAGGTGCCGGGGTTTGTGCCGGCGGCGTGTGCGACCCATCTCCTGCGCCCGAGAGCGATATACGCAACCCTGAGCCAGCGCCGGAGACCCGCACGCCATGGAGCAACGCCCCGCCATCAAGACCGCCCTGCCGAAGCGCCGTTACCAGATCGCCGACTACAGCGCGACCGTGCTCGGCGACATCGAGAGCGACGACCCGCAGCGCTACCGCTGGATCCTGGCCCTGGTGCCCATGGGGAGCCAGGAGCCGACGCTCTACATCTGCGCGCAGCAGGCGGCGCCGGAGCGGGCCGCCACGGGCGACTATGATCTGCGCGTGGTGTCCGAGGCGTTGACCGACGTGGTGGACACCGCGGACCACTGGGGCGACCTGGACATGTTCTCCGAGCAGGCGCTGGACCTGGCCTGCCAGGTGCTCGGCCTCAAGCAGGAGATGGTGGTCAAGCTCATGTGACCGCCCGCCCGGCAGGCGGCCCGACGGGTCAGGCGCCGCGCGCGAGCAGGAGCGAATCCAGCGTCCCGCGATAGCGCTCCACCCGGGTGGCGACGGCGGCGAGGTCCTGCTCCAGCGCGGCAGCGGCCTCGGCAAGCTCGCGGACGGCGGTCTGCGTACCCTCGCGTTCGGCAGCGAGAGCCGCCCGGCGGCGCGCCAGCTGCGCCAGCTCGCGGCCTGACTGCTTCAGCTCCCGGGCGGCCCGGCGCCGGCGGCGGGCGCTGTCGCCGGACAAGCCGAAGGGACCGCGCTGATCGGGCTCGCCGTGGTTGTCCAGCAACACCCGCAGGGCGCCGTCCCGGGCCTTCAGCTCCTGCTCGCGCAGGCCGAGCTGCTCAAGCTCCGCGTCCAACGCGGCGAGCCGGTCGGCGCGCTCGTTGCGGTGGGTCTTGCGCGCCGCAAGCTCGGCGCGCAGCTGCGCCTCGGTCTCCCGCTCCTGCTCCAGCAGGCCGCGAATCTCACGGATGCGAAGCGCCCGGGTCTGGATGTCGCGCTCGGCCTGCTCCGCGTCCGCGCGCAGGGCCAGCTCGCGCTCCTTGAGCCGACGGTGGTCGTCCAGCGCCAGCTGCTTGCGCCGGGCCTGGTCCCGCGCCCGCTGCTCGGCGAGCTCGAATTCGCGGCGGCGCCGGTCCAGCTCCGCCTGCGCCGCCGCCTGTTCCTGCTGCCATTCGGCGCGCTTGCGGGCCAGTTCCTCGTCCAGGCGCCGGCGCTCCGCCGCGAAGCGCTGCTCCATCTCGGCCAGGGCGGTTTCGTGGGCCTTGCGGGCCTCGGTGCGCTGACGCTCGATCTGCTCGATGTCCGCATCGGTCTGCGCGGACAGGCGCCGCTCGGCCTCGCGGGTCTCGGCGGCCAGCTCCTGCTCCCGGGCGGCGAGCTCGGCCTCCTGGCGGCGGCGCTCCAGGCGCAGGCGGGCGTCGATGTCGTCGCGGCGGCGCTCCAGCAGCTCGGCCTCGTAGCGGGTGTCCGCCACCAGGCGGCGGAGTCGCGATTCCGCGGCATGCACCGCCTGCCAGCGCGCCGCATAGCCCGCCGGGTCGCGCTCCCAGTGCTCCCAGAGACGCGCGAAGTCCACCGGCGACAGGCGCCGCACCGGGTCGGCGTGCTGGTCGAAGCCCGGGATGTGGTCGAGCCCGCCCTGGCGATACTTGCGGTAGTGCAGCTGTACGTTCTCGCTGAAGTAGGCGTGCACCGCGGACGGCTCGAACAGCTTCAGCGCCAGCAGGGCGAAGAACAGGATGCCGAGCGCCGCCTGTGCGAAGCCCTCCACGGTCTCGAAGTGGGGTACACCGGCCTCGGCAGGGTTGTTGCGCAGCGCCGCGAGCCCCTTGGAGCGGGCGGCGAAGGTGAGCTTCGGCGGCGCCGCCGGCGGCTGCTCCGCCTCCACCTCCGCGGTGACCGCCTCCAGCAGCGCGGCCTGCTCCCGGCGCACCTGCTGCAGCGCATCGGTGCGCTCGCCGATGCGCTGCTCCAGCGCGGCGATGTCCGCCTCGACGCCGCCGAGCCGCTCGTCGCGCTGCGCCTGCACTTGGGCCAGTTGCTCCTCCAGCAGGGTGGCGCGGGCGTCCCATTTGCGCGCCTCGGGGCCATAGCCCTCGGGGCGGCCGTCGCGGCCGAGCACCTCGTCGCCGACGCGCTGGCGGGCGGCGGCGAGGTCGCGGGTCAGCACTTCGATCTGTGGGGCGAATTCGGCCTCGATGCGCTCGCGGCGCTCGCGCTCGGCGGCGAGGGTTGACTCCAGCCGCGCGATGTCGCGCTCCAGCGCCTGCACCCGCCCGAGCAGACCCGCGTCGCGCTGCTCGGCGCGGGCGCGGATCTGCTCGCGCAGGGTGACGTCGCGCTGCTTGAAGTACTGCTCCACCTGGGCCTGGTGCCAGGCGGCGATGTCGTCGGCGCGGATCAGCTTCTCGATGAAGGGCGCCGTGACATACAGGGAGATGGCGACAATGGCGATGCGTACCAGGATGCCGACATACCAGCGGGCCACTGGCCCGAAGCGCCCGCCCGCCTCCATGGCATGCCGGCGCTGGCGTGCCAGGGACGGGCGCTCCGACATGATGAGCGAGGCGTCCACGATCCAGACCACGGCGAACAGCAGCAGGAACATGAACACCGCCACCGGCAGCCGCAGCCAGGGTGCGGCGGAGGGCACCAGGGAGGCGCCGACGGCACCCCAGACGAAGCCCTCGATGCCGGCCATGAGCACGATCACGATCCAGGCCGAGCCGAGCCAGACCCGGGCCGCCGGCGTCAGCATGCTGCGGCCGTAGGGCCGCAGCGTGAACATGTCCAGCAGCGACGCCCGCCGCGGGAAGCCGCCGTCGTCGGCGGGGTCGTCGGTGCCGGCGTCGACGCGACCCTGCCGCCGGCGCCGGGCCGGCAGGGTGTCCCGCAGTGCCCCCCGCAGCGTCTCGACCATCCGGCGTCCTCGGGCGGTCATGCCCATGCCTAGACCATCTTGCGCAGCTCGTACTCGAGGATGCCCTCGGCACCGGCGGCGCAGAGCCGCGGGATCAGCTCGCGCACGGCGGCGGCGTCGACGATGGTCTCCACCGCGAGCCAGTCCTTGTCGTACAGGTGGCTCACCGTGGGCGCGTGCAGGCTCGGCAGCAGCGCCACCACCGCGTCGAGCTTGCCCGCCGGCACATTGCACTTGAGCGCGACCTTGCGCCGCGCCGCGAGGGCGGACTGAAGCATGAGCGCGATCTGCTCGATGCGCGCGCGCCGCTCCGGGTCCGCCAGTGCCGCGTGGTTGGCGATGAGGCGGGTGTCGGTCACCAGTAGATCGGCGACGATGCGCAGCCCATGGGCGCGGATGGTGCTGCCGGTCTCGGTGATTTCGACGACGGCGTCCACCAGCCCCTCCACGGCCTTGGCTTCGGTGGCGCCCCAGGAGAACTCCACCTCCGCGTCGATGCCGCGCTCGGCGAGGAAGCGCCGCGTGAAGCCCACCAGCTCCGTGGCGATCTTGCAGCCGGCGAGGTCCTCGATGCGCTGGATGGGGGAGCGCTCGGGCACCACCAGCACCCAGCGGCTCGGTTGGTCGGAGGCCTTGGAATAGGTGAGGGTGCAGATCTCGGCCACGTCGGCCTGGGATTCCAGGATCCAGTCGAGCCCCGTCAGGCCCAAGTCCAGCGTGCCCCGTTCCACATAACGGGCCATCTCCTGGGCGCGTACCAGGGCGCAGCGGATGTGCGGATCATCGATGTCGGGATAGTAGTTGCGCGAATGCGGCGTGATGCGCCAGCCGGCCTGGGCGAAGAGCTGGATGCTGGCCTGTTCCAGGCTGCCCTTGGGGATGCCGAGCTTGAGTGGGGTCATGGGGAATCCGTGGACACCGGTTGATTCAGCGCATTATCGCCGATCCGACCCTGGCGAGTCGGCTGGAATGCCGACGGGCGTTGGTCTTGATGCAACAGGCGGTGCCGGCAGACTTGCTGAAATGCGACAACGGGACTACGCTCACGCTCCGTCGGGTTTTTGCGTCCCACAAACGCCGGACGCGCGCCAGCCGGCTGCCCTCCACCCGTCACCAAGACGAACGCCTGTCGCCTGACCATGCCCATCCCGACTGCCCGCCTGACCCTGGTACCCCTGCTGTCGGCGATCCTGCTGGGGCTGCCCGGTGCCGCCGCGGCTGCCGATGGCGGCAACGATGCAGCCCTGCGCGAGGCCGGCTGGCTGCAGAGCGTGCGCCTGGAGCCCTACCGCGTGCGGGTGACCGCCAAGCTCGACACCGGTGCCAAGTCCAGTGCCATTCATGCCACCGACATCGAGCGCTTCGAGCGCGGCGGGGTGGAGCGCGTGCGCTTCTCGTTGTTTACGGACCACACGGAGCAGGGCGGCGACAAGCTCACCTACGACCTGCCCATCCAGGGCAAGGTCCGCATTAAGCGCAGTCCGGGCAAGCCGCCGGAAGAGCGCATCACCGTGCGCTTGAGCTTCTGCATCGCGGGAGAGGTGATGGACGCCGAATTCAGCCTGGACAACCGCGCCAATCTGAACTATCCGGTGCTGCTCGGGCGCGAATTTCTGCGCGAGCATTTCATCGTCAATTCCGCCGAGACCTTCCTCCTGCCCTACAACTGCCCGTCCGGAAAAGGCAAGCGCAAGGACGACGAAGCCGATGGCGCCGGAGCCAGGGACGGCGACTGATGCCGCAGCCCTTCTTTGCGCGCTTGTCGCCGCTGGCGGCCATTGCGCTCCTGCTGGCTGCCGTCGGCATCGGCATGACGGTGCTGAAGGCGGTGCGCTACAACGTGCCGCTGCTGCCCGAGCTCACCACCTCGGTGTGGACGGTGGAGGCGCGCATCGGCTTCCGCGGTGACGGCGGCTCCTCGAAGGTGGCGTTTCTGCTGCCGCCGCGCGTCTCCATGGCGCGCGTCATCGACGAGAACTTCGTCTCCCGCGGCTACGGCCTCGCCATTCTGGAAGCCGACGGCCGCCCGCGCACGGCCACCTGGACACTGCGGCGCACCCCCACCAGCGAGCAGGCGCTGTACTACCAGGTCAAGGTGCAGGGCGGTCCCGTGGCGACGGATGCCTCGGTGCCGCCCTTTCCACCGGTGCCGGACTATCGCGAGCCGCTGGCCTCCGCCATCCAGGCGGTGCTGAGCCGGGCGCGCGAGCAGTCCGCGGATGTCTTCTCCTTCACGGAGCAGACGCTCCTGATCCTGGCCGACACGGATGACGAGAACGTCAAGGTCATCCGCAACGTGGACGACCGCCGCAGCTGGGAGCATCTGGTGGCGGAGATCCTGGCGGGCGCCCGGATTCCGACCCGCATCGCCTATGGTCTGCCGCTGGAGCGGCCCCTGGTGGAGGGGCAGCTGATCCCCTGGCTTGAGGTCCACAACGGCAGCGAGTGGCGCGGCTACGATGCCGCCACCGGCACGCCGGGCTATCCGCCCGGCTTCTTCATCTGGCGCTACGACGACGCCGATCTGCTGCGCACCCGCGATGTGCGCGACCTGCGCCTGAGCTTCTCCACCACCCAGACCCGGGTGCCGCAGATGGATGTCGCGGCGCTGACGGGCGCCGCCTTCGCGGTGCAGCCCTTCGGCATTGATCTGACGCGCCTGCCGGTGTCGGTGCAGAACCTCTACCACGTGGTGCTGATGCTGCCGCTGGGGGCGCTGGTGGTGGCCTTCATGCGCGTGGTGGTGGGTGTGCCGACCTTCGGGACCTTCATGCCCATCCTCATCGCCCTGGCCTTCCGGGAGACCCAGCTCGCCTGGGGGCTCACGCTGTTCCTGATGCTGGTGTTCGTGGGGTTGTCGCTGCGCCTGGCCTTGGCGCAGCTGCGGCTGCTCCTGGTGCCGCGGCTGGCGGCCATCCTGGTGGTGGTGGTCTGCCTGATGCTCGCCATCACGGTGCTGAGCTTCCGCCTCGGCGTGGAGCAGGGGCTCTCCATTGCGCTCTTTCCGATGGTGATCCTGGCCATGACCATCGAGCGCATGTCCATCGTCTGGGAGGAGCGCGGCTTCGGCGAGACCGCCAAGGAGACACTCGGCTCGCTGCTGGTGGCGGTATGCGGCTACTACGTCATGAAGGAGCCGCATCTGGAGCACCTGATGTTCTACTTCCCGGAACTGCTGCTGGTGGTGCTGGCCGTCACCCTCCTGCTCGGTGCCTACAGCGGCTACCGGCTGACGGAGCTGTTCCGCTTCGGTGCCCTGTCAGGGGCTCGCTGAGCCATGCCGGACCTGGACGAGCCCGGCATACGAGTCCGCCGCAGTGGCGGCTGGCTCGGGCGCTGGCAGGCGCTGCGCGGCAACGGTGTGCTCGGCATCAATGCCCGCAACCGCAGCTATGTCATGCGCTGGAATCCGCGCAGCAAATATCCCCTGGTGGACGACAAGCTCACCACCAAGCGCCTGGCCCTGGAGGCCGGGCTCGCGGTGCCCGAGCTCTACGGCGCCGTGCGCTACCAGGGGGAGCTTGCCCACCTGGACCGTCTGCTGGCGGGGCCGGACTCCTTTGTCATCAAGCCCGCCCACGGCAGCGGCGGCGATGGTGTGCTGGTGATCACCGACCGCCGCCGGGGGCTCTTCGTCAAGGGCGACGGCCGGGCGCTGACCCTGCGCGACATCGAGTACTTCGTCTCGAACATTCTGAGCGGCGTGCACTCCCTGGGCGGCATCCCGGACGCGGCCATGATCGAGTACCGGGTGCGCCCGAGCCGGCTGTTCGACGCCATCAGCTACCGCGGCGTGCCGGATATCCGGCTGCTGATCTTCCGCGGCATCCCCGTCATGGCCATGGTGCGCCTGCCCACGCGCGCCTCCGACGGCAAGGCCAATCTGCACCAGGGGGCGGTGGGCGTGGGCATCGACCTCGCCACCGGCATCACCGGCCATGGCGTGGTGCGCGATCACGTCATCGACGAGCACCCGGACTTCGGCACGCCGCTGGTGGGGCATGCGATTCCGGACTGGGAGGCGCTGCTCGCCACCGGCGCCCGCTGTGCGGACCTCACCGGGCTCGGCTACTGCGGCGTGGACCTGGTGCTGGACGAAGAGCGTGGGCCGATGATGCTGGAGGTGAACGCCCGCCCCGGTCTCGCCATCCAGATCGCGAACCAAAGCGGGCTGATGACGCGGCTGCGGCGCATCGAGGCCATGCGCGAAGTGCCGGCCGATATCGCCGAGCGCATTGCGCTGGCGCGGGGCTGAGGCGCTCAGAGGTTGTGAAAAATCTGCCGGCCGTCGCGAGGGCGTCTCCGGGCGTGCCCAGCAAGGCGCGCAGAGCCGAACAGCGGGGAGCTTAGTTGTTCTAAGTGACCCGCTGTTCGGCTCTGCGCAACGCCGCTGGGCGCGTCCGGAGGCGTCCGCAGTAGGTCGGTGGGTTTCTTCACAACCTCTCAGCCCTCACTCGCGCGCAGCTGCTCGGTGAGCTTCGAGAGTTCGCGCTGCATTTCCAGGTTCTGGAACGGGCGGAGCGCCGGCACCTGGCGGCGCAACAGGCCGTCCAGCAGCTGCCGGCTGGACTGCACCAGGTCCACCAGCTCGCCGGAGACACGCACGGTCTCGTAGGTGTTCCAGGCGGTGGCGATGTCCTCCTGCAGCGCGGCGCGGGCAGCGGCCACCTGCCGGCCCTGGTCCTTGAGGTAGCGCCGGTACACTTCCGCCGCGTCCACGGTGAGCTGCTGCGCCTCCAGGTTGGCGTCCAGGATGGCGGCCTTGTCGGGGTGCCTGCGCCTGAGCTCGCGGGTCTCCTGGGACAGCGCTGCGGCACGCTCGGCGATGGCGTTGATCTCCGGGACGTAACGCTGGTCGATGGCCTGCTCCACGTCCAGGTGCATCTGGTTCAGGGCCCGCAGCAGGACCAGGTACATGCCGTAGTAGCGCCGGGCGCTGGTGAGGTCCTCGCCGCTCTCGCGCATCAGCGCCTCCAGCTGTGCAGTGATGGCCTTGACGTTGTCGAAGACGATGCCGAGGTCGACGATGTTGTCGCCCACCACGGTGGAGAGCAGAAACTCCAGCTGCTCGTCCGACAGCTCCAAGCCCATGCCGCGCAGCTCTTCGGCGAACTGCTGTTTGATGCCGGCGAGCTCCTGCCGGGCGCGGGCGATGCGCTGCTCGCGCTCGCCGATGAGCCGGTCGTAGTCGCCGACGGTGCGCTCCACCAGCGACTTCTCCGGTGCCGCCACCCGCGCCTTGCGGAAGCCGTCGATGTCCGCCCGGGCGTCGGCGATGGTCTGCTCCAGGGCCTCGATGCGGGCGCGATACTGCTGCAGCGGCGACGTGGACAGGATGCCGACGGCGGCGTCGAGCAGGGCGTCGATTTCCGCCTGCACATCCGCCTGGTCGCGGCGGAACCAGGCCTTCTCCGGCAGGTCACGCTGTGCTTCCTGCAAGGCCACCGTCTCCTCCAGCTTGGGGACCACGCCGGTCCAGACCTCGCCGAAGGCGTCCTGCTCCTGCGGCGATACCGCATCCCGGGCGCTGTCCCAGGCCTCGCGGGAGCGCTGCCACCATTCGCCTGCGGTGTCGCGGGAGCGCTCCCAGAGGCTGCCCGCCTCTTCGGCGGAGCGCTGCCACAGCTCCAGCGCCTGATCGGCCAGCGCCTGATCGGCCAGCGACTTATCGGCCAGCGCCTCATCGGATACTTCGGGCGCCGCATCCGAGGCGGCGCGGTCGTCCGTCGCCTGGGCAAATGGGCCGGCCGACAACGGCAACAGGACCAGCAGCAGCAGCGGGGCTCGATACATGGGCCTCTCCTGAAGGGGTGTCTGTCGTTCCCCGAGTTGGACCGCGGATTCTACCGGATGACCCCGCTGTCGAAGCGCGGATGCTGTGCATGGCTTGTGAGCGCCGCGGCACTTTGCTACTGTGATGGATTGCGCGCGGCGCCTGTCGCGCGTCCGATCAATGGTGGGCGCCGCCGGTCCCCCCGCAACGCGAAGCCGTGAACCCGGTCAGGCCCGGAAGGGAGCAGCCGCAGCGGTGGCAGCGTGTGCCGGGGTGTGGCTGGCGGGGCTCGCCACCCAATTCCGTGACATGGCGCCCTTCCGCCGTCACACCGTGCCCATCGGCATGACGACCGCTGCGCCGGGCCGACCACCCCCCAGGTCCCACCCAGGCTGAGGGCGGCCGGACCCTGGGTTACACTGCCCGCATTCGGCACACAGGCCACGACTCCCGCCGCTCGTCCCGCGCCCCACCATGACCTACCAGGTGCTCGCCCGCAAATGGCGCCCACGCGCCTTCGCCGATCTGGTGGGACAGGGCCATGTGGTGCAGGCGCTCTCGAACGGTCTGGAGCGGGGGCAGCTGCACCATGCCTATCTCTTCACCGGCACCCGCGGCGTCGGCAAAACCACGCTTGCGCGCATCCTCGCCAAGACCCTCAACTGCGAGCAGGGCGTGGGGCCGACCCCCTGCGGCAGCTGTGCCGCCTGCACCGAGATCGACGGCGGCCGCTTCGTGGACCTCATCGAGGTGGATGCCGCCTCCCGCACCAAGGTGGAGCAGACCCGCGAGCTGCTGGACAACATCCCCTTTGCACCCGTGCGCGGGCGCTACAAGGTCTACCTCATCGACGAGGTGCACATGTTCTCCGCCAGCAGCTTCAATGCGCTGCTGAAGACGCTGGAGGAGCCGCCGGAGCACGTCAAGTTCGTGCTCGCCACCACGGACCCGCAGAAGCTGCCGCCGACGGTGCTCTCGCGCTGCCTTCAGTTCCACCTGAAGCGGCTGCTGCCGGAGCAGATCCAGGGTCGCTTCCGGCAGGTGCTGGCGGCGGAGGACATCGACTTCGACGAGCCGTCCCTGGCGCTGCTGGCCCGCGCCGCCGACGGCAGCATGCGCGACGGGCTGAGCCTGCTGGACCAGGCCATCGCCTTCGGCGGCGGCCGGCTCCAGGCCGACGACGTGCGCCGCATGCTGGGCACCCACACCGGGGACTTGGTGCCGGCGTTGGTCACTGCGCTCAACGCCGGCGACGGCGGCCGGCTGCTGGCGGAGGTGGACAGGCTCGCGGAGCTGACGCCGGACTTCGCCGCGGTGCTGACGGAGCTCATCGGCCTGCTGCATCGGGTGGCGCTGGCGCAGCAGGTGCCGGCGACGGTCACCGACGACGACCCGGAGGCCGAGGCGCTGCGCCGGCTCGCCGCCGACGTGCCGGTGGAGGACGTGCAGCTCTTCTACCAGGTGCTCCTCACGGGCCAGCGCGACCTGCCGCTGGCGCCGGACCCGCGCACCGGCTTCGAGATGGTGCTGCTGCGGGCGCTGGCGTTCCGGCCCGCGGCCGCCGGCGGTCCCACCGTCGGCAGTCCGGGCGGCGGCCCGGCGCAGACGGCGGGTGCCGCGGGCGGTGCCGTTGCCCAGACAGGCCAGGCTCAGCATGGCGCCGGCACCGGCCGCCAAGCCGCGGATGCCGCCGCCCCTGCCGCCGCCCCTGTCGCCGGCTCGCAGGAGCCGGCGCCAAGACCCGCGCCAGAGCCTGCGCCCGAGCCCGAACGAGCACCGTCGCCGGAGCCGGCCGCCAAGCCCGGGGCTGCGGCACCAGCGCCGGCTGCGCGCTTCAGCGGACCCCTGGCCGGTGCCGATGACTGGCAGCGGCTGGTGGAGGCGCTGGCGCTGGAGGGGCTCGCCCGGCAGCTCGCGACGCACTGTGCTTTGGAAGGCTGGGACGGCAAAACCTTGCGCCTGAGCCTGGCGCCGTCGCTGGCCAACCTGCGGGTGGCCGGGGCCGAGCAGCGTTTGGGAGCGGCGCTCGCAGCGACCCTGGGCTGCGAGGTGGCGCTGCGCATCGAGGTGACGCAGCCGGCGGCCGGTGCCGCCGATGCGCCGCGGGACAGCGGCGCAGGGCAGCTCGCCGAGACGCCCGCCGGCCGCGAGGCCCGCAACGCCGCCGCGCGCACCGCCGCCGCCGAGGCCGCCATGGACGCCGATACCGTCGCGGGGGAGCTGCGGCGCCGCTTCGATGCCGATTGGGTGCCGGGCAGCATCCGGCCCACCGACTGAGCGCGACGACGCCCCCAAGCAAACCGCCCGTGCGCGCGTGCCGAAGCAGGCGCGGATGGCGGCGCGGGCGGGTAAGATGCAGGCACAATCGGGCACCGGCGCGGCCGGCGCCCTCCACGACGAATGACCGAGAGGTGGTGCAATGAAAGGCGCATTGGGCGACATGCTGAAGCAGGCGCAGAAGATGCAGACGGAGCTCAAGGAGGCGCAGGAGCGCCTCGGCAAGGAGGAGGTCACCGGCGAGGCCGGCGGCGGCATGGTGCAGGTCACCATGACCTGCCGGCACGAAATCAAGCGCGTGCAGATCGACGACGGCCTGATGGGCGACGACAAGGAGATGCTGGAGGATCTCATCGCCGCCGCCGCCAACGACGCCGTGCGCCGTGTCGGCGAGCGCACCAAGGAGCAGATGGCCGACATCACCAGCGGTCTGCCGCTGCCGCCCGGCATGAAGCTGCCGTTCTGAGCCCGCGGCTCTGAGACACCACACGGCGGCGGCGCCCACAGCGCGCCGCACGCCCGTTGCAATCCGGCCCGCCGACCTGGCCGCCCGAGGGCGGCACACCGCAATGTCCGATTCGAGCCTGCTTGCGCAACTGGTGGAGGCGCTGCGCTGCCTGCCGGGCGTGGGCCCCAAGTCCGCCCAGCGCATGGTGTTTCATCTGCTGGAGCACGACCGCGAAGCCGGCCGTCACCTGGCGCTGGTGCTGGGCGAGGCCATGGCGCGCATCGGCCACTGCCGGGAGTGCCGCACCCTCACCGAGCGCGAGGTCTGCTCCCTGTGCGCGAGCCCCGCCCGGGACCCGGCCCTGCTCTGCATCGTCGAGCAGCCCTCTGACATCGCCGCCATCGAGCAGGCCACCGACTACCGCGGGCGCTACTTCGTGCTCGGTGGCCGGCTCTCGCCCCTGGACGGCATCGGCCCGGAGGACCTGGGCCTGGAGCGCCTCGGCGAGCGCCTGCACGGCGGTACGGTGCAGGAGGCCATCCTCGCCATCAGCCCCACCGTGGAGGGCAGCGCCACGGCGCACTACATCAACGACCTCGCCGACGGCAGCGGCGTGCGCATCACGCGCATCGCCCACGGTGTGCCACTGGGCGGCGAGCTCGAATTCGTCGACGGCGGCACGCTGGCGCACGCCTTCGCCGGGCGCACCGGCGTCTGAGCCGCGCGCACCGCCCACCGCGGCGGCCGGCAGCGGTGCGGCCGGCGTCGGTTGCACCGCAGGGTCGCTGCGGCCAAGATGCCACCACCCGATGCAGAGGCCCTGATCACCATGTCCAACGACACGATTTTCGGCAAGATCGCCCGCGGCGAGATCCCCGCGGACATCGTCTTCGAGGACGAGCACCTGGTCGCCTTCCGCGACCTGAACCCGCAGGCGCCCACCCATGTGCTGATCATCCCGCGCAAGCCCATCGCGTCGCTGAACGACGCCGGCAGCGAGGATGCAGAGCTCATCGGCCGGCTCTTCCTGGCCGCGGCCAAGGTGGCAGCGCAGGAGGGCTTCGCCGAGGACGGCTATCGCACCGTCATCAACTGCAACGCCGACGGCGGCCAGACGGTGTATCACCTGCATGTGCACCTGCTCGGCGGGCGGCCCTTGCAGTGGCCCCCTGGCTGAGAGGCAGATTTTGCACAACCCCTGAGGCTGCGCTTGCAGGCACGCCCCGGATGAGCCGCTGGGTACGCGTCGCCGTGGGCCAGGTGCGTCGGCGCAGCACCGACATCCCGCCGAGCGGTGGCTGATCCGCACCCACGGCGGCTTTCAGGTTTCTGCCTCAGCGGTTAGCATGCCGCGATCCGCAGCGGGGCCTGAGCCCCGTGCCCGACCTCAGGAGCCCCCAAGGAGCAGCTTCCCCCGCCGATGGCCGTGCCAACCTCTCCCGACACCACCGCCGCCCCGACCAGCGCCGCCGAGCCCGGCGTGGGCAGCGACCTGTCCCCCGCATTCGAGCTCAAGGCTTCCAGCTTCACGCTGCCGGTGATCCGGCTCCTGGCGCTCGACATGGACGCCGTGGAGGCGCAGCTGGCGCCCAAGGTGGAGCAGGCGCCCGGCTTCTTCCGCAACACGCCGGTGGTCATCGAGCTGAGCGCCCTGCCGCGGGAGGACGGCAGCGTCGCCTTTCCGCAGCTGGTGGGCATGCTGCGCGGGCTCGGCATGATTCCCGTGGGCGTGCGCGGCGGCACCGCGCGGCAGAACGAGGCCGCCCGCGCCATGGAGCTCGCCATCCTCGGCGACAGCACCCGCGTCGCCCGGCAGGCGCCGCCGGAGCCTGCGCCGGCGCGGCGGGATGCCGAGGCGAGCAGTGCCGCCGCCGAGACACACGCGCCCGCCGCGGGCGCGGGCAGCAGCGGCTCGCTGCTGGTGGACCGGCCGGTGCGCTCCGGGCAGCGCCTGTACGCAGCGGGCGGCGACCTGACGGTGGTGGGGCCGGTCAGCTCCGGGGCCGAGCTGATGGCGGACGGCAATATTCATGTGTACGGTCCGCTCCGTGGGCGGGTCATCGCCGGGCTTCAGGGGAATCTCGGCGCGCGCATCTTCTGCCGCGATCTGCAGGCGGAGCTGGTGTCGGTGGCCGGGCATTACCGGGTCAGCGAGAACATCCCGGCGGACCTGAAGGGGCGCAGCGTGCAGGTGTTCCTGGACCATCAGGTGCTGCGTATCGAGCCCATCGGCTGACCCGACACGGTGGACCAGCCCGCCGGGCGGCCGGCACGGCGGGCGCGGATGCCCTTACGAATCGATCTAGAGCTTGGGAGAGACGTCTTTGGCCAGAATCATCGTCATCACCTCCGGGAAGGGCGGCGTCGGCAAGACCACGACGGCCGCCGCCATGGCCATGGGCCTGGCACAGCGGGGACATCGCACCGTGGTCATCGACTTCGATGTCGGCCTGCGCAATCTGGACCTCATCATGGGCTGCGAGCGGCGGGTCGTGTACGATTTCGTCAACGTCATCAACGGCGAGGCAAATCTCAACCAGGCGCTGATCCGCGACAAGCGCTGCGACAGCCTGTACGTGCTGCCGGCGTCCCAGACCCGCGACAAGGAGGCCCTCACACAGGAGGGCGTGGGCAAGGTGCTGGAAGACCTGGGCAAGGGGTACGACTACATCGTCTGTGACTCGCCGGCGGGCATCGAGCACGGCGCCACCATGGCCATGTACTTCGCCGACGACGCCGTGGTGGTCACCAACCCGGAGGTCTCCTCGGTGCGGGACTCGGACCGCATGCTCGGCATCCTCGCCAGCAAGTCCCGCCGGGCCGAGCAGAATGATGAGCCCATCAAGGAGCATCTGCTGCTCACGCGCTACTCGCCGGAGCGGGTGGAACGCGGCGAGATGCTGAGTGTCAACGACGTGCAGGAGATCCTTTCTCTGAACCTGCTCGGCGTCATTCCGGAGTCGCAGGCGGTGCTGAACGCCTCCAACGCCGGTATCCCGGTGGTGCTGGACAACGAGTCCAACGCCGGCATGGCCTACAACGACATGGTGTCCCGCTACCTCGGCGAGGACCTGCCGATGCGGTTCCTCGATGCGGAGCGAAAGGGCATCTTCAGTCGAATCTTCGGGGGGTGAGCCGTGGGTCTACTCGACGTTTTCCGCTCCAACCGCAACAAGGGCTCGGCGTCCGTCGCCAAGGAGCGGCTGCAGATCCTGGTGGCGCACGACCGCGCCTTCCGCAACCGCCCGTCCTACCTGCCCAAGCTCCAGCAGGAGATCCTCGAGGTCATCCGCAAGTACGTCGAGGTGGACCTGGATGCCGTGTCCGTCAATTACGAGCAGGACGAGGACCAGGAATTCCTGGAGCTGAACATCGTCCTGCCCGACGCCGCCGGGCGCACCTGAGCCGCGCGGGCCGCCACCGCCGGCACCGCGTGCCGGTGCCCCGTTCCGCAGCGGTGGAGGACGCACCCCAGCACCGGGTGGGGGATTGCACCGGCTGGTGGGAGCCCTGCCCAGGGCGTGCGGCACCGTGCTGCCCGCCGCGGCCGGCCGCCGCCCAGTGGTCAGGGGCCGTCGCAGGCTCAACCAATACGGTTGCTTCCTGATGAGTTAAACCTTTTTGGTTTAATTTTCCCATTTTCAGCCGAATGGGCTCATGCCGGTGGCCCCATTGCCCTACCTGGTCGTCATCGCCGACGTCATCGCGTCCCGCGAGCTGCCGGATCGCGCCGCCGCGCAGCGCCGGCTGCGGGCGAGCCTCGACAGCCGCAATGCGGCCCGCGCGCCGGGGGAGCTGCTGTCGCCCTACACGCTGACCCTCGGCGACGAGTTCCAGGTGGTGCCCGCCCGCGCCGCCGGCCTCTTCGGCGATCTGCTCCAGGTGGCCGCCGACCTGGCGCCGGTGGCGCTGCGCTTCGCGCTGGCGCTCGGTGACATCGACACCGCCATTAACCCGCAGCAGGCCATCGGCATGGACGGCAGCGCCTTCCATCGTGCCCGGGACGGCATCACCCGGCTCAAGGATGCAGCAGCCCATTGCCGTGTGGAAGGGCTCAGCGGTGTGCACGCGGCGCTGGTGAACGAGGGTCTCGCACTCGCCTTCGGCCGCCTCGCGGGCGCCCGCGGCAGCCGCCTGCCGCTCACCGTCGGGCTGCTGGCGGACAGGCCCATCGCCGACATCGCAGCGCGCCTGGACCGCACCGAGCAGACCCTCTACAAGACCGCCCGCGCCGCGGACCTCTACGCCCTGGTGGGCTTCCTGCGGGCCGTGGAGGCCTTGCTGGATGAGCAGCTGGGGGCCGCATCCGCCGGCGGTGCGCCGGATTACGGCTGAGCAGTGGCCGTGTCCATGCTGCCCTTCCTGTGGTTCCTGCTGGTGCTGCTCGGGAGCCGGCTCCTGCTGATCCTGCGCGATGCGGCCCTTACCTGGGGGCAGGCGCTGGTGCTGGGGCTGGTGCAGGCCGCGGCACTGCTGGCGGCGGCGCCCAGCAACCGGTTGTGGCCGTTGCTGGCCCTGACCATCGCCGCCAATGCCGCCGGGGCCTGGCTGGAGCGCAGGCAGCCGCAGCAGGCGGGCGCGTATCGGCTGGGCGTGCTCGGGTTGATCGTGCTCGCCGCCGGACTGACCTTCGCACCAGCGCAGGGTATCGCGCCGAGCCCGGCCCTGGCGGCCGCCGGGGACTGGCTCGGCCGGCACGTCCTGTTCTTCGCGGCGGGCGGCTTCGGTGCGGGGGACGGCGTCCGGGCCATGCTGGTGCTCATCGGCGCCCTGCTGGTGATGCACGAGGCCAACCTGCTGATCCGCGGCATTCTGCAATTGATTCGCGTGGTGCCCCGGTCCCGGGCAGGCGCCGAGGCGGCGCCGGCGCCGGCCCAGCCCGAGCTCATCCTGCCGCCGCGGCGTCCCGGCGAGTTACCGCAGGCGCTGGATCAGCGCGAGTACAACGCCGGGCGCTTCATCGGGGTGCTGGAGCGCCTGTTGGCCTATGTCTTCGTGCTGCACGGGCAGTACACGGCCATTGGGCTCATCCTCGCCGCCAAGGGCTTCGCGCGCTTCCGGGAGATGGACGAGCGCGATTTCGCCGAGTACGTCCTCATCGGCACCCTGCTGTCCATGACCGCGGCGGTGCTGGTGGCGGAGGGCGTGAAGGCGGTGCTGTCCTGACGGCCGCCGCCCGGGCCCGGGCTGCGTCCGCGTCTGCGACCGGCGCTGTTGCAGGACCTGCGCCCCCGGGCGACGGCTCACCGCTGTGCCGGGCGGGCATCGGGAGCGGGCGCCTCTGCGATGCCGTCCCCGGGCACCGGCTGCTGACCGCCGCCCGCACACTCCGCCGGCGGCATCTCGCCCAGGGCGTCGAGCCAGGTGCACAGCAGCGCCACACCCAGGTCCCGGCCGCCGGCGGCGCTGGTGAGCACCACCAGACCGGACTGGTGCGCCGGCACTGCGGCGAATAGGCCATGCCAGTTGGGCGGGTTGTCGCCGGGGTGGTAGACCAGGGTGTTGCCGCTGTCCGGCAGTGTCTTGAGCGCCATGCCGAGGCCGTATTCGGAGCCCGCGAACAGCAGCGCGTTGTCGGTGTCCGGCTGCGCCGTGCGCGACTGCTCCACCCATTTGGGCTTCAGGACGCCGCGGCCCAGGGGCTCGCCGCAGGGGCCCGGCAGCAGTGCCGCGACGAACCGCGCATAGTCCGCCGCCGTGGTCTGAAGCCCCGCCGCGCCCAGCGCCGAGAAGCTCCGCGCCGGCGCCGGCTCGCCGGCGTCGTCGTAGGTCACGGCCAGCGGCGGGGCGGGGTCCGGGCGGTCCGGCAGGCTGGAGCGGAACATGTGGAGCCGCCGCAGGATGCGCCGCTCCGCCACGTTCGCAAACTGCTCGTTGGCCATCTGGCGGACCATGAGCTCCGCCAGTGCGTAGCCGCCGGCGGAGTAGGCGAAGCCGACGCCCGGCGGCGCCATGATGGCCACCGGCTGGTTGCCTGCGTCCAGCGCACCGCGCAGGGACTGGTTCAGTGTCTGGAGTGTCTGGTCAGGCCCGAAGCCGCCGTAGCGCGGGATGGAGAGCCCCGCCGTGTGACTCAGCACCCGCCGCGGTGTCACGGCCGCGACATCATAGGGCGACTCGGGCAGGTCGCGGCCCTTGAGGTAGGGCTCCACCGGGCTGTCGAGGTCGATGCGACCCTGGTCCACCAGGGTCAGCAGCGTCCAGGCCGTGATGGGCAGGGTCATGGAGCCCGCCTGGAACACCGTGTCCGGCGAGAAGGGGATGCGCTTGTCCGGCACCGCCCAGCCGTAGCCCGCGGTCCAGCGCAGATGCCCGTTGGCCACCAGCGCCACCGCCGCGCCGGGCACCTCGTGCTGGCGGATCAGCTCGGGCAGTGCCGCCTGCACCCGCGCTTCTGTGCGCTCGGCCATGGCCTGCTCGGCGGCGCCGAAGTCGCAGTCCCGCGCCGCCCGTGCCTGACCCGCGCCGATGACGACGGCAAGGCCCAGGCACAGCGCAGCGCTGCGCGCGAGGCGGGAGGGTGGCATCCGGGGGCGGGTCCTGGCTGGCACTGGCTGGTTCCGTTGGCGAGGAAGAACGACGGGCGACGGCCGCATTGCGGCACGCATGAACAGGGCCCGAACGCTGCGCACAAGCCGCGCAGTCTAACCCGAGGGACCTTGCGACAGCAGCACCCGGCGGCGGAAAAGCGGCTGTGGTGTCAGGCAGCGCCGTCGGTGGGCCCCTGCGGGCGCAGCCGGCGCACCACCGTGGCCGCCGCCAGCACGGCCGCCGGCAGCAGCAGCCAGGGCAGCCAGTGCGCCGTGCCTGGGTCGAAGGCGAGAATCAGCCCGACGATGGCGAAGACGATGGCGCGGTCGCCGGCATTCATGGGGCCGTCCTCGCGGCGCGCGCCGCCGCGGCCCAGCGGTGCCAGACCGGCGATCTCCACCAGCAGCCCCAGGGTCACCAGCACCACCACCGGGGCGGCGGGCACGTCCGGGTAGGCCGCGAGCGGCAGATAGAGCAGGGCGTCGGTGGCAGCCGTGCTCAGGTCCCGCAGGGCCGGGTCGCCCGGCGTGCCCTGCGGGTGCTGCGCCTGCCGGGCGTTCAGGTCGGCGGCGAGGGTGGTGGCGAGCGCCCGGGCCGCCAGCGCCGCCGGCAACAGCAGCAGCACCGCGTGCAGGTCCGGCAGCACCACCGGCAGCGCCAGCAGCAGCAGGGATACCACCGCCGCCGCGCCCAGCACCGCCAGATGGACTCGGTCCGCGCCGATGCCGGCCGCCGCCGCACGGGCGGCGAGGGGCGCCAGCGACTCACGGATGCGTTGGTGCAGCGTCTGCGGGAGATCCATGCGCCGGCTCCTCAGGTGGATTCCAACCGGAGCCGCAGCCGGCGGCGGGGCCGGCCGACGGTGGCATCCGGCGTGCTCGCCCGCATTGTCGCCGGCGGAGCCGCACACCGCCACCGCCAGCACCCGCCCGAGTCAGCCCGAGCCCGCCATGACCACTTCCAGCATCCCCGTCATTGAGCTGCCCGACCACCTGTCCGAGCGTCTGCGCCCGGTGTCCGGGGGGCCGCCGCGTGCGGACGGCGAGCTGGTGCTGTACTGGATGCACCATGCCGTACGCGGGCACGAGAACCCGGCGCTGGACACGGCGCGCCACGCGGCGGCGGCGCTGGGGCTGCCGCTCTTGGTCTACCAGGGGCTCGGCGGTCGCCACAGGTTCAATGCGGACCGCCACCACGCCTTCATCCTGGAAGGCGCCCGGGATGCCCATGCGGCGCTGGCGGAGCAGGGCATCCGCGCCGTCTTCCACCTGCCGCGGGACCCCGCCGTCGGGCCGTCGCCGTTGCGCGCCCTCGCGGCGCGCGCCGCGCTGGTGGTCACCGAGGACTTCCCGGCGCCGCCCTTCCCGGCCTGGACGGCGCGGCTCGCCGAGCGGATTGCCGCGCCGGTGTGGCAGGTGGACTGCGCCTGTGTGGTGCCCATGCGTCTGCAGCCGCGGCGCTTCAAGCGCGCCTTCGAGCTGCGCCGCGCCAACGAGCAGGCCTATGCCGAGCGCGTGCGCTGGAGATGGCCCGACTGCGAGGCCGTCGTGGAGCCCTACGCCGGCCCCTTGCCCTTCACGCCGGTGGACCTGGAAACGGCGGACATCGCGGCGCTTTGTGCCGACTGCGCCATCGACCACAGCCTGCCGCCGGTGGCGCACACGCCGGGGGGCTCCCGCGCCGGCTATGCCCGCTGGGCGCGCTTCCGGGATGCGGGCCTCGGCCGCTATCACCGCCGGCGCAACGACGCCGCCGCCGGCTGGTCCCTGGGCGTGAGCCGGCTCTCGCCCTATCTCCACCACGGCCATGTGTCCGTCTTCCGCATCGCCCGGGAGGCGGCGGCCGCGGGCGGGGAGGGTGCCGAGAAGTTCCTCGACGAGCTGCTGATCTGGCGCGAGCTGGCGCACAACTTCTGCTTCTTCGCCGCCGACCCGGAGGCCTGGGACACCCTGCCGGGCTGGGCGCGGGAGACGCTTGCGGATCATGCCGGCGACCGCCGCGAGCAGGTGCTGGACCACGAGCGCCTCGCCCGCGGCCTGAGCGGCGATCGGCTCTGGGACCTGGTGCAGCGCTCGCTGCTGGTGCACGGCGAGCTGCACAACAACCTGCGCATGACCTGGGCCAAGGCCATCCCGCACTGGACCGAGTCCCCCGGGCGGGCGCTGACCGAGCTCATCGACCTGAACCATCGCCACGCCCTGGACGGCTCGGACCCCAACTCCTATGGCGGCCTGCTGTGGACCCTCGGGCTCTTCGACCGGCCCTTCGCACCGGAGCGGCCCGTTGTGGGCAGCCTGCGCCCGCGCAGCACCCAGGACCATGCCCGGCGCCTGGATATGACCGCCTATGCACACGCAGTACAGGCGCCCGGCACCGGCAGACGGCTGCGCATCGCCGTCATCGGCGCCGGTGTGGCCGGGCTCGCGGCGGCCCGCACGCTGGCGGACCAGCAGCACCAGGTGGTGGTGTTCGAGAAGGCCCGCGGGCGCGGCGGGCGAGCCGCCACCCGCCGCATCCCGCAGGCCCCAGGCGGCGCGGTGGCCGCGGACCACGGCGCGCAGTACTTCACCGCCCGCGACCCGCGCTTCGCCCGCCGCGTCGAGAGCTGGGCCCGGCGCGGGGTCGTGGCGCCCTGGCGCGGCCGGCTCGGCGCCTGGTCCGACGGCGCAATCACGCCCGCCGGGGAGGGCGACACGCGCTGGGTCGGTGTGCCGGGCATGAGTGCCCTCGGGCGCATGCTGGCGGAGGGGCTGGAGCTGTGCCTGTCCACCCGCGTCGCGCCGCCGGTGCACGACGGCGCGGGCTGGGTGCTGTCCGCCGAGCCCGAGGACGAGACCCCGGGCGCCGCGCTCGGGCGCTTCGACCATGTGCTGGTGAGCGCCCCCGCCCCGCAGGCGGCGGCACTGCTGGGGTCTTCGCCTGTGCTCGCGGCACGTGCCGCTGAAGTCGCCATGGCGCCGTGCTGGACCGTTCTGCTTGGCTTGGCGGCACCCGTGGATCTGCCCTGGGACGCGCTCTTCGTCAACGGCGGTCCGCTCGGCTGGATCGCACGGGACGCCAGCAAGCCGGGCCGGGTCGGCGAGGTCTGGGTGCTGCATGCCGCGCCGGATTGGAGCCGCGAGCACCTGGAGGCAGACCCCGAGGCCGTCCCCGCCGCGCTGTGCGAGGCATTGGCACAGCTTACGGGCGCAGCGCTGCCGCCGGTGGTGTGGCAGCAGGCACACCGCTGGCGCTATGCCCGCGCCGAGCAGCCCCTGGGCGTCGGCTGCCTGTGGGACGGCACCCGCGGCATCGGCGCCTGCGGCGACTGGTGTGCGGACGGCCGTGTGGAGGGCGCCTGGCTCAGTGGCGAGGCGCTCGCCGGCCGCTTGCTCGGCGCTGCGGCCACTGCCGGCTGAGGCTCGCAGCCGAGCCCCTGCGCCGGCCCCGCCCATCCCTGCCCATGCCGACCATCCGCGACCTGCACCGCTGCGCTGCTGCCTGCGTTGGACCCCTTGACGCGCGCGGGAAATGATCCAAACTTGGAATTGGCACTCTCAAGGGGAGAGTGCTAAAGCTTTGTGACGGCGGCGGTGCTGCCGTCCTCGGGCACCCATGCCGGCGGCGCTCGCCGTCATGCTGGTGGCGGTGCCGAGGCACACACCCGGAGGTCCCATTCGGCGGTTCCCGTCGCCCCACATCGTGCAACCCAAGCTGCGCGTGTCAGGCGCAGAGGAGCGTAAGCGATGTTCGGTACCTTCACCGGCCTGCAAGGCAACCTCTTCGACCAACTGGACCGGCTCCAGCGCGAGCTCGACGACAGCTTCGGCCTCTGGCCGCAGGCGGCGGAGCTGCGCTCGCCCGCCGTGGGCAGCTGGCCGCCCATCAACATCGGCGCGACGCCCCAGCGGGTGGATGTCTACCTGTTCGCCCCGGGGCTCACCGCCGACGAGCTCGACATCTCCATCCAGCAGAATCTGCTCACCATTGGCGGCCAGCGCCGCATCGAGCGCGCGGAGGAGCAGCGCTGGTATCGCAGTGAGCGCCACAGCGGCGAGTTCCGCCGGGCGGTGACCCTGCCCGAGGACGTGGACCCGGAGCGCGTGGAAGCCACCTACCGCGACGGCGTGCTGCACGTGTCCGTCCAGCGGCGTGAGTCGGCGCAGCCGCGGCGCATCACCGTGAGCTGACCCGGTGCGGACCAGCGCCCCTAGGCACAGCCATTCACCCGATTGCGGAGGACATCCATGAACGCAAAGACCAGCACCAGCATGACCGACACCGCCGGCACCGCGGCACGCGCCGCCCAAGACGCCATGCGCCCGCCGGTGGACATCTTCGAGGACGCCGAGGGCATCACCCTCGAGGCCGACATGCCCGGCGTCTCCAAAGAGCGCCTGCACGTGCAGGTGGACGCCAACACGCTGCTGATCGAGGGTGAGGTCCAGATCGACCTGCCCGAGACGGCGGAGGCGGTGTACGCCGACGTGCGCAGCACCCGCTGGCGCCGCAGCTTCACGCTCAGCAACGAGCTGGAGGCGGACAAGATCGACGCCAGCCTGCGCGACGGCGTGCTGCGGCTGCGCATTCCGAAGCATCCGCAGCAGCGCCCGCGGCGGATCGAGGTCAGGACGACAGGATAGGGCTGAGGGCTGGCGGCTGAGGGCTGGGGGCCGAGGGCTGGGCCGGCCTTGGCCTTCGGCCGCTGCCGCCAGCCCACAGCCCCCCGAGCCGCAGCCATGGGCGGATGCGTAGACGGCACCCGCCTATGCGTTGTTCATGATCGAGAGGAGGTAACCACTATGACGGCAATGCAACAACTTCGCGAAGGCTTCAACCAGGCTTGGGGCCGTGTCGTGGAAGGCTGGGAGCAGCTCTCCCGGCAGGCCTCCGGCGCCATGACCAAATTCACCGGCGGACGTGAGAAGCGCGGGCGCGAGGCCCGGGAGCTCGCCGAGCGCAGCACCGGCTGGGGCCTGCTCGCCGCCGAGGTCTTCGACGACAACGACCGCGTCGTGGTGCGCGTGGAGGCACCGGGCATGAGCAAGGACGACATCCAGCTGGAGGTCCAGGACGACTTCCTCATCGTGAGTGGCGAGAAGCACGTCGCCCGCGAGCGCACCGAAGGCCGCTGGCACGTCAACGAATGCGCCTACGGCGCCTTCCAGCGCGTCGTCCCGCTGCCCGACACCGTCGACACCGGCAAGGCCGACGCCAGCTACAAGCATGGCGTGCTCCGCGTCGAGCTGCCCAAGGCCACCAACCGCCGCCGCCGCGTGCAGGTGACGGTGCACTGAGCCCCCGCGCCAGCACCGAGGGCGCCGACTCCCCTGGGGCCGCCGACTTCCAGTCGGCCCACCCGGCGCCGCCGCCACCCTGGGGGCGCCGACTTCCAGTCGGCACCGACTGCCAGTCGGCCCACCCGGGGCCACCGACTTCCAGTCGGCGCCTCACCCGAACAAGCTGCTCTGCACAAGCCGCCGCGGGGCCGCCCGGCAGCGAACCGGGTCGCTGGTTTTCTCGATCACGCCCTCATCGACCAGGTGCGACAGCCATTGCTTGGCCTGTGCCTTGGCAACTCGGCTCCGGCCGGCGCAGCGCCCCCCTCTGCTGCAAGGCTGCCAGCCCTTCGCTGGCGCAAGCAGGGCATAACAGAAGCGCCCACTGGTCAGGTGGCGCTGAAGGAGCCATGCCAGGCCCGGCGTATGCGCTTCGGGCTCGTTCAGTAAAAGAGCCTTAGTGTCAGATCTTGCCTTGTCCCCACTGCGAGATCGGCGTAAGGCATAGGCCAGCGTCTCAGTGTGTAGACGCGAATGGGTTGCATCGTGGGGCGAGCATGAAAGGCAAGACGCACGACTTGACCCCGAGGTTCCTCATTGACCCCATGTACCCCCTTCTGCTGTTACATGTGAGACCTAACCCTGTGGTACAGGTAGGTCGCCGGACTTGGAAGGGCTCGCCTGGACAGCCGCGCAAAGGTGACGACGGTGCCGGACAGGATGAGCTGCCGGTTTGCGGGTGGAAAGCGTGGTCGGAGAGTAAGCCGGGGCCTCGCCGCCGGTTAGGCAGAAGTTGGTGTTCTCTGTTTGCCGCCTGGTTTCCCGGCGGTCCCACAATATCTCTGCCATGCGACGGTTCGGCACCCGACTCGGAGCAGTAGGACTTGGAGTGTTACACCATCCGGCTCCCAGTCTGAGTCTTACACCAAGGGACGGGGTAGAGGTCGTGGACGATTTGCGCCGTCGGCAGCCACCGGCGAAGATAGGCGTCGAACTGTGCCCAGGTGAGCGAGCGCTTCTGGCTGCGTCGGTTCAGCCACTTGAAGAGCAGACCGGTTGCGACGTGGATGCAGCTCGCGACCCAGCGGCTGTTGCCGCTGACGCCGTAGTACTGCATGTGTCCGCGCAAGTGCCGAGCGAGAAACGCCACCATCGCGTTGCCGCCCTGCGTGCGTAGTGCCCGCAGGCGTGCATTGAGGGCCGTGAGCTTCTTACGAAGGCGCTGGCCGTGGTTCTTGCGACCGACGACGAAGCGCCCGCGCCGGCTGCGGCCCACGTAGTGGGTGAAGCCGAGGAAGCTGAAGGTCCGTGGTCCCTCGTACTCGACGCGCTTGCGTCCCAGCATAGTGCTGCCGAATGCCAGCAGCGCGGTCTTGCTCGGCTCAACGTCCAGGTCGAATTGCGCCAGCCGCTCGGTCATGGCCTCCAGGAACGCGCGCGCGTCGGCCTCGTGCTCGAAGCAGGCCACATAGTCGTCGGCGTAGCGAATCAGGTAGGCTTCGCCCGCACAGCGCCGTGCAAAATGCTCTTCGAACCAGAGGTCGAGGACGTAGTGCAGGTAGATGTTGCTGAGCACGGGCGAGACCAACCCGCCTTGCGGCGTCTCTTCCACGCCGGCCGTGAACACGCCGTCTTCCATGATGCCGGCCTTCAGGAACCGCTGGATGATCCGCAACAGGTTGGGATCGGCGATGCGGTGCTCCAGAAAGCGCAGCAGGTGGGCATGGGAGACATGCTCGAAGAAGCCCCTGATCTCAGACTGGGATGTCGGCTTCCACCACCCATTGCGTCCGTTCATTGGTGATGACTTCCGCGACGCGGCGCAGCGCGTCGTGCGCACTGCGGCCGGCGCGAAAGCCAAAGCAGCAGTTCCGGAACTCCGGCTCCCAGATGGCCTGCAGGATCAGGCTGAGCCGATCCTGCACCAGCCGGTCTTCGAACGCGGGCACACCCAGCGGCCGCATGCGGCCATCCCCTTTCGGAATGTAGGTGCGCCGCGCCGGCTGCGGCCGGTAGCCCAGTCGGCGTATCCGCGCCGACAAGTCTTCCAGGCGTGCCTGCACGCCCTCGGCATAGTCCGCTTTGGTTGCCCCGTCGACTCCGGGCGCCCTCAGTCACCACCAGGCTGACCCAGCAGCCCCTTCAGCCGGGCGAGCTCGGCTTCGGCCTCGGTGCGCGCCTGCGCTTCGGCCTCCGCGCGCTGTTCGGCTTCAGCCCTGGCCTCGGCCTCTGCCTCAGCACGGGCTGCCTCCGCCTCTGCACGTGCGGCCTGCGCCTCTGCACGTGCGGCCTCGGCTTTGGCCTGCTCCTCCGCCTCGCGCCAGGCGCGCAGGAGGTAGTCGCTGTAGACCGGGTCGTGGCGCAGCTCGGTGATGTCCCTGCCGGCCAGCATGTCCGCAATACGGAACTGGAAGCCGGGCAGCGCCGTGGAGCGGATCACGTCCTCATCCGGCTCGATGGGACGGTACAGACCGGTGTCCGGGTCAAGGCTGAAGAAGGCCAGGTGCTCGCGCTCCTGGTGCACGATGTAGTACTCGCGCACGCCGCCGGCGGCGTACTCAGCCTTCTTGGTCTCGGTGTCGCGCTCGATACCGGCTCGTGACAGGTCCGACAGCGCCTCGATACAGAGGTCGTAGATGCCGTGATAGGAGGCATCCAGCGGCAGCAGCGGCTGCGGATTGTCGCGGCGCACCAGCGCCAGGTCCGGCTTGCGGATCACCGTCTTGTCCGGCAGGGCCAGCCGAAAGCCCATGTCCTGCACCGACTCCTGCGCCACCGGCGTGCTGCGCAGAAACCAGCGCAACAGCTCCGCGAGCCAGGCGAAACAGAGCAGGGTGCCGTAGTTGGACACGGGCTTCTCCTCCAGGCGGCCATCGTTCCATTCGTACTTGATGTCCGACTGCGTGTACCAGCGGCACCAATACTCTTCCTCCGACACGAGGCGGCCGGCCTCGGACACGGGCTCCACGGCATGCTCCACCTGCGGAGTGCGCGGCTCGGCGAGTGCGGATCGGCTGCTCATCGATCCCTCCTCGGGTTGATTGGTCGGCTTCAACCTAGCACGGATTCCGCTGATGGTCTCGCTGTGCGGTGGTGCGTCGGCGCGGCTTGGGGACGGCGTCGGCTCGGTTGCTTGCCGCATGCCTGCCGCGGTAGGAGCCTTTTGGGTGGGGCTTGGCTTGGCGCTGAAGACGTCGCCGGCGCGGCGTCGAGCCGCGCGGGCGGTGGGCCGAGTGAAACTCGGCGCCCCCAGGGGCACCCCTGGGGGCAGGTGGGCGGCAGCTCGGGGTCAGCCGTGGCCGGTGTGAGCCAGCGGCGCGCCCAAGTCCTCGTTCACTTCGTCGATCTGCTCGTTGAGCGTCCAGTAGTCGTATAGGTAGCCGAGCAGGAAGAGGCCGCCGGTGAGGAGCCAGAGGAGCCCGGTCAGCCATTTGCCGAGGTAGAAGCGATGGATGCCGAGCACCCCAAGGAAGGTGAGCAATATCCAGCTGATGTTATAGCTCTTGGGGCCGCCGATGAAACGGTCGTCCGCCTGCCGATTCATGCCCGGGATGAGCAGCAGGTCGATGATCCAGCCGATGAAGAGCAGGCCGAGGGTGAAGAACCAGATGGTTCCGGTGATGGGCTTGCCGAAATAGAAGCGATGGGCGCCCATGAATCCGAAGATCCAGAGCAGGTAGCCCATGACCACGGAGTGGGTATCAGTGTGGCGAGTCATGCGGACTCCTGTGGCGTGTCAGAGAGGCATGCCGGCCCTACGGGTGCAGCAGCAGGACAGTGCCCTCGACCCGCGCCCGTCAAGCGTCGATGCGTTGTGGGGTGTGCCGGGCTTCCTGACCTCCGCCTTCAGCCGGTGCCGGGCTGGGGCCAGGCACCGGCTGGCGGGGCCGTTACCGGCCGGCGCTTCATTGCTGCTGGGACGTTTCGCCGTCGTCGTCCGGCATGTCGACGTCCACGTCCGGAACCGGGATGGTGACCGGCTCGGTGCCGACGTCCACGTCCGGGCCCTGGACGTCCACTTCCGGCAGCTTGCCCGGCTCGGCGTCCACGTCCATGCTCGGCAGCTGGCCTGCCTCGGTTTTCTCGACCTCGTACTCGGGCAGCTGGCCCGGATCGGCATCGACGTCCACCTGCGGCATTTCGCCTTTCTCTTCCACGTCCACGTCGCAGCCCGCCAGGAAAGGCAGTGTCGTGCAGGCGAGAACGAGCATCAGATATCGGAATCGCATGGGTCTGTCCTTCGGTTGCGTTGTTTCGGTACCCCAGTGCAATGCAATCACCCGGCCGATGAAGCCGTCCAGGCCGACCCGATAGCCGCCGGGAAGCTCGAAAGCGGAGTCGAGCACATGGGCGAGCTTGCCGAGGCGCCGGCGGGACTCGGCTTCGTCCGCAGTCCCATGGACAGGGCGCGCGGCGGTGTCGGCGGAGGCGTGCCGATGCTTCGGCTGGGTTGCGGCGACGTATTGCATTGGACGGAGCTCCTACTGTGTGCGGTGCGGCATCGGGCGGCTCGCCTCCGCCGGCATCCGCGTCTCGTTGCCTGCTGTGCGTTGCCTGCGCAGGACGCGTGCCAGTCGGCCTTGTCGGTCCCGTCCTGCATTGGCTCCAGCGGCGGCGATTGGCCTTCGCAGAGTCCAGCGCAGTGCTGCCGGTGCCCCGGGCGCCGGCCGCGCCCTGTCGGCCATTTGCGCCAATGACTGGTGCAAATGAGCCACCCGCGTCCTGCGGCCTGAGAGGCCGGTCTCGCCGGGAGCCGGACCTGCGTGCGTGCCGGCGCCGCTTCGGGTGCAGCCCCCTGGCACCCTCCGCAGTCGTCCGCTGCGGGCGGCCCGCCCTAAGGCTCAGCTCGATTCGAGGGGCCCATCCGAGGTGGGCAGAGGAAGCTGGCCCGATTTGTGTAGACGCCTTGGGTGCAGATGCCCTGCATGTGGGGCCGGGTCTGGGGGCGGTTTCCTCCTCCCGTGTCTCCGCGCCTCGAATGCTGGGTGGATCAACATCACCAACCGACTCGGAGGCTTCTCATGTTGCAATGGGCTGTGATCTTTCTCGTCGTCGCCATCATCGCTGGACTCTTCGGCCTATCCGGCATCGCTGGCGCCGCCACGAACATCGCCTGGATCCTGTTCCTGGTGGGGCTGGTGCTGGCGGCCATCTTCTTCGTCCGCGGTCGCGGCACCGCGCCCTGATTGGTCGTCTGGCGGCCCCTGCCGATGAAGGCCGTCATGAGGGGGCAGGGGCCGCCGTGGCTGTCACCACTTCCTGATCAATGCCGTCGCCAGGGACTCTTGAATGAGCGATGACGACGCGTTGACCCAAGGCGCTGCGGCGCCTTGGACCTTCCCCAGAATTATTGCACTCGCCGCCACCCTGGGTGCCATGGCGCTCGCGCTGTGGCTGGTGACTGCGCTGGCGGGGGTACTGCTGCTCTTCATGCTGGCGGTACTCTTCGCTGTCATGCTGGATGCCGGCGTGCGCGGACTGCGCTCGCTCACCTACATGCCGCGTGGGCTGGCACTGGCGCTGCTGTGGGCGGCGTTCACGGCCATCCTCGTGGCAGCCATTCTGTTGTTGGCGCCACGGGTCACTGCGGACATCCAAGCCCTGAGTGAGCGTTTGCCGCAGGCGCTCGCAGAAATCGACGCCGCCGTTGAAGGCACCAGTTGGGGGCGGCGCGCCGCGGACGAGCTGACGGCGCTGCGGGAATCGAGCACACTGCGCGAAACTGCGCAAAATTTCCTCGGATTCTTCTCGACCCTGCTGGGTACCGTCAGCGGGATCCTGGTGGTGTTGGTGCTCGGCGTCTTTCTCGCAAGCGAGCCCGACACCTATGTCAGTGGGGCGGTAGGGCTGCTGCCACCCGACGCCCGCCCAAGGGCCCGCCAAGTCGCTGCGCGTATGGGCCACGCCCTGCGCTGGTGGCTCCTCGCGCGCTTCGCCTCCATGGCCGTGGTCTTCGTCTTCACCTGGATTGGACTGGCGGCCTTGGGTGTACCGCTGGCCTTCATGCTGGCGTTGATCGCGGGTCTGTTCTCTTTCGTGCCGACCTTCGGCCCCGTGGCGTCCGCCGTGCCGGCCATCCTCGTGGGCCTCTCTTCCGGCCCGCAACAGGCGTTTTCCGTCGCATTGCTCTACCTCGGCATCCAGCTGGTGGAGAGCTACGGCATCACACCGTTCATGCAGCGCCGTGCCGTGCGCCTGCCGCCGG
Source organism: uncultured Thiohalocapsa sp. (assembly GCF_913063425.1). Taxonomy (GTDB): domain Bacteria; phylum Pseudomonadota; class Gammaproteobacteria; order Chromatiales; family Chromatiaceae; genus Thiohalocapsa. The sequence goes on along the minus strand of NZ_CAJXYK010000035.1, from coordinate 26,920 downwards.
CCCTGCTGGTGGTGTTTCAGCTCATCATGGGCGTGCTGGCCGGCGTGCTCGGTGTGCTGCTCGCCACACCCATTCTGGTGGTGCTTATGGTCCTTGCGGGAATGCTCTATCTGGAGGATGGACTGGGCGAGGGCGCACCGCTGCCCTGACGTGCGCAAGCCGTTGTTGCGTCTGCTCGGCAAGCGGTGTACCGGCGCGACGCGCATGGCACGGCTTCTGCAGCTTGGTTTCGTGTCCGTCGCGCAGCAATGCCGGACATTTCCACCAATGAGCCATCACAGAGGAGGAGCTTTATGAAGCTTCCGATCATTGCCGTCAGTACCCTGGCCTTCACCCTTGCCTTCGGGACTGGCACAGCACTCGCCGAGGAGCAAGGAAAGGAGATGCAGCAGGCGCAAGGTGAAACCGGGCAACAGATGTCCGGAAAGCAGGGTGCAAGGAAGCGGATGCGCGCCGAAGAGATCGTCGGCATGGAGGTGGTGAACCGCAAAGGCATCCACCTCGGCGACGTCAATGGGGTCGTTCGACGCGCAAAGGATGAAACAGCCTATGCTGTCATCTCCATTGGCGGCTTTCTCGACATGGGCGACCAGGAGATTGCGGTGGCCATCGACCAACTGCGCCTGAAGGACGACGCGGTCGTGCTGCCCGATGACATCGACTCCAAGGTTATGATCAAAGGCCTGCCCGGTTGGGACGACGCTGACCTGGAGGAGCTCGGGGAGTCAGAGGAGGTCCAGATCGAGCGGGCTGACTTCGCGGCCTTCGAGTCTGACGATAAGACCAAGAAGGACCGTTGAGCCTGCTCAGCTGGCTGCACTGACTTACCGGCTGACACGCTTGGCGGCCGAGCGCGGCGCAGGGATGCGCCACTCACGCGCCGGCTCAAGGGGCGCCGTTGTTTTCAGATATTGAAAGCCACGAGCGCACCGATGAGCACCAGTAAAGCGATGCTGGCGGTGACTCGGTGGCGCTCCCACAGCCCGAGCGCTTGATCGCCAAATCGGTGAACCAGGTATGCGAGCCCGAAATAGCGAATACCCCGGGCGATGGTCGCGGCAAGAATGAACAACAGCAGCGGATAGGCCGCGACGCCGGCGACGAGCATAGCAATCTGAAAGGGTATGGGAGCGACGCCGATGGCGAGTATGGCCCAGAAGCCTTGGGCATTGAACCACTCCTGGAAGAAGGTATAGTCTTCCTGCCAGCCCATGAAATCGATCATGGCACGGCCCAGGCTGTCATAGAAGAAGTATCCCAGGCCATAGCCCAAGGTTGCCGCCAGCAGGCAGGCGAGGGTGGTGACTGCGGCGATGCGCCAGAGCAGGTCCCGCCGCGCCAGCATATATGGAATCATCACGACCTCGATGGGGATCGGGACGATGATGGTCTCAAGAAACGATGCGACGCCGATGAGCCAAAGACCGGCCCGGGAAGCGCCCAATTGGTCGGCCCAGCGGCGCGGGTGCCGCCAGGCATCGCGCAGGCGTAGCCGCTGCGTCTCTGTCGCAGTGACCGAATCCGGGGCTGCAGGGTGATGGGTGTTCGGCATGGTTGCTCACGCGGGACGTCGGCTGGAGATTGATGGCGGCTGGAGATTGATGGGGCACACCAGGCCATATTGGTGATCCTGCGATGAAAACGGCGGGCGAGGGATGATGCAACGTGCTCGCACGCGGGCATACGCAGCTCCGAGCCAGGCTGGAGGATACGAGGCCCGCGTTGGATATGGCTTGCAGAGCGCGGCGGCATCCCTGCCGTCGTCGCAGCCCGGCATTGCAGGCGGCCGAGCCCGTATCGGCGATGTTACTGGCCCATGGAGTCGCCCTGGCGTTTCCGGCCCGAGCGGCCCATGTCGCTGCTGTCCTCGTCGATCTCGAAGGCGGCGAATTCAGAGCGGGTGATGGCTTGGTTGCCGTAGGTGTCCACCTCGTCGAAGCGCTTGGAGAGCTGGGCATGTCCCTGGGCCTCCTGCCGGTCGATGACATCGTTGTCGTTCTGGTCCAGCTCCTCGAACATGGCGCCCTTGCGCTGGGAGAGATTCACGACGTCGCGGTTCGGCTCGTACTGATCGATGTCGTAGTCTGTCATGCCGCCCTGTTGGTCGGAGTCTGTCCCAGCCTGGCGCTGACCCTTCTGCTGGCCCTGCTGCTCCGCGGCCATGCGCTGCTTCTGGTCTTCCGGCAGCCAATAGGCGATGATCACGCTGCTCACGTCCTGTCGCCCCATGTTCGGCGTCGCGGAGGTGCGGCCGAATGCCGGTGCGTTCTGCACTTTGGCCGGCGTGGTGTCGAACACCAGGCTGTCTTTGCGGGCCAGCGGATAGACGAAATGCCCGACGGGCACCGTCACCATGTCGCCGCGCTTGCTGCCGGCGAGCAGGTCACTCTGCATAACGACGTAGCGCACCCGGCCCAGATCGTCCATCACCAGCTCCTTGACCGTGCCGAGCTTCTCACCCTGCCTGTTCTGCACCTCTTTACCCATCCAGGTGCTGAGCTTGTAGCGGTCCGGCAGTTGTTTGGCGATGGACTTGCCGCTGCCGCTCGCCTGGCCTTGCGCCGTGCCCATCCGCTGCTGCCCTTGCCCGGCCATGGACCCCTGCTGCGGCTGCGTCGGGGCACCCATGGCGCCCGACTGTTGCCGGCTCATGTCGCCGGCATCCGTCTCGGCCGCGACGGGGCCGGCGACCAGGCAGGTGCCGCCGAGGGCAAGGGTCATGGCGATGACGGACATGCGGGGTGTCAGCTGGCGGAATCGGTTCGGTTTGAACATGAGAGTCTCCTCAGGTTTGTGCTCGGGTACGGCCGCGGCGATGCGCGCGGCTCGCTGGGCAGGGTGCAATTGCGGGGCCAACGCGCGGCACGCGACTTTGGTGCTCAGGTGAGCGCTGGTGCGCTTGGCGCGGGGCCAAAAGGACCCGAGGAATAGGACCGTCAATCAGCTCAATGAGGCAGGAAACAAGAAATGTGCCGCTGATTCGGTCTGCGGCATGGCTGTCCGCGATCCCGTGCGGCGCGGTGAAGCATGGTCGGCTTAACCGGTTGAGAGGTCGGTGGAAATAGGCCGGTTGGCGGGCGCAATGCCCCAGTGGGAGGGATATGCACAGGGCGCCCCGGCAGCAGCCGCTTCGGCTTCGGCTGCGCCGGGCGCCGCGCGGCTCACCCGTCGGCGCGCGCCGCGCGCTTGGGCGTGTCCACCACCGCCGCGACGATGAGGTCCCCCCAGACGTTCACGGCGGTGATGGGATAGTCGAAGAAGCGGTCCACGACCAGGTACAACGCAAGGTAGGTCTGCGGCAGCCCGAGCAGGTCCAGCATGAAGGCCATCATGGCGATGCCGCCACCGGGGATGCCGGCGGTGCCGGCGCTGGAGGCCATGGTCAGCAGCACGATGAGCAGGGCCTGCGCGACGCTGACCTCGGCCCCGGCGAGCTGGGCGATGAAGATGAGCAGGATGGACTGATACAGCGCCGAGCCGTCCATGTTGAGCGTCGCCCCGAGGGGCAGGGTGAAGCTGGTGGTGTCGGCGCTCAGGCCGGCATGGTCCTCCAGCACGCGCTTGGAGACGGGGTAGGTGGCGGAGCTGGAGGCGGTGGCAAGCGCCGTGGCCGGTGCCGCCCGCACCTGGGCGAGAAACCTGAGCGGCGCGCGCCGGCTGCCGAGCCAGAGCAGTACCGGCAGAAACAGCCCGGCATGGACCGCCGCCGCCAGCGCGACGGCCCAAACAAAGGGGCGCAGCTGAAGCACCGCACCCCAATCCATGCCCGCGAGGCTTGCGTACACCAGCGCTGCGATGCCCACGGGCGCCGCCAGCAGCAGCAGGGAGAGCATCCGCATGAGCAGGGCGTTCACCGCCGCGGCGCCGTCCTGGAGCAGCCCGCGCTGCGCCGCGGGCAGCCCGCGGGCGGCGAGCGCCGCGAAGATGGCGATGACCACCACATGCAGGATGTTGCCCTCCGCGAGGGATGCGAACAGGTTCTGGGGCACGAAGTTGGCCACCAGCGCCGCCATGCTGAACGCGGCGCCCTCTGCACTCACCTGCGGCAGTGCCAGCAGGCCGGGCGCCACGTCGCGGGAGAAGAGCCAGCCGAGCAGCGTCCCGGTGGTGGCCGCTGCGGCGGAGGTGAGCAGATAGAAGCCGAGGGTGCGGCTGCCGAGGCGCTTCAGGTCTGCGCCCCCCGCCAGCGCCGTGTAGATGGAGAACAGGATCAGCGGCAGGATCAGTACCTTCAGCAGGGACAGAAAGATCTCCCCGAGCCAGGCGACATAGGGCGCGCCCGCCGGCAGCAGCAGTGCCGCGAGCACGCCGAGGACCAGCGCAGCTGGGGTCGAATAGAGGGTTTGGCCGATCATGGCGCGTCACCCGAGGAAGGGATTGCGCGCGTCGCGTGTGCGCAGCGCCCGGATGCCGAGCACCGCCATGAGCCGGTCCACCATCTCGATCTGTGTGGCGCGGGCGCCGTGCTCGGCCTCCAGGTTGTAGTACTCGCCAAGGCCGTGGCGTGCCACATAGTCCGACAGGGAGCAGTCGAAGCTCTGCGCCGTCACCTGCTTGTGGATCACGTTGAGCCCGGCGCCGTTCAGCGCCTCGATGCGCCGGCGCAGGGCCGGGTCGGCATAGGCGGCCCGGCGTCCGGCGACGAAGATCAGGTTGTCCTCGTCCGCCAGCGCCGGGCTGCCGCGGCCGGCGGCGCCGGGCCAGTGGCTCAGCAGCGGGCCGGTGCGGCGCATGGAGATGTTGCCGTAGCCGCCGTTGCCGGCGTGGCCGTTGCCGTTGTTGTGCAGCGCGAGGATGGGGCTGGGCCTGCCGCGGTAGTGATCCAGGATGGCCCGGGTATAGCGCGGCGCCGGCCGACGCTGTGCGATGCAGAGTCTGGACTCGCCGCGGCTCGACGAGAAATTGCGGTTCGGGTCCTGCCCGCGGTAGGTGCGCTGGCCCCCCGCGTCCACCGCCAGCAGGCCGCCGCCGTAGGTGAGCAGCGCATGCACGCCGGCGTCGAAGGCGGCGTTCTCGTTGTCGTGCGGCAGCACCCAGAAGGGGCCGTCCGGCGCGCGGGTGTGCTCCAGGATGTGGAAGGTCCAGTGGAAGTCGCCCTCGTACACCTCCTGGCGGCGATAGCATACGGGCGCCCCGCGCAGCGCCGTCAGGCTGCGGCGGATGTCCGCCGAGCGCGCCTGGGCCGGGTCCATGCAGGCGCTGATGCTGCTGCCCGTGACACGCCCGCCGCCGCCGCAGCCGGCGAGGGCGAGCAGGCAGGCCAGGAGGGCGAGGGTGCAGGCATGCTTCATGCGCCGTCCGGCCCGGTCAGTGGCCAGCCCAGGTGCGCGAAATTGCGGGCCACCTCGTCCTGGTCGCTGAAATAGGTCTTGGCGCCTTTGCGGTCGATATAGCGCTCGTGGCCCTTGCCGGCGATGAGGGCCACCTGGGGCTCGTCCGCTGGCGCCGTGGCCAGACGGTCGAAGAGGTGGCGGATGGCCGCCGCCCGGTCGACGATGGTCTCCGGTGCCGCGGCGCAGCCGGACATGCCGGCGAGCGTCGCGTCGATGATGGCCTGCGGGTCCTCGAAGCGCGGATTGTCAGACGTCACGATGGCGTGGTCCGAGTGCCGGCAGACGGCGGCGCCCATGAGCGGGCGCTTGCCGCGGTCGCGGTCGCCGCCGCAACCGAAGAGGGTCGTCACCCGGGCGTGCGGGAAGGCGGCGCGGATGGCCGTCAGTACGTTCTCCAGCGCATCCGGGGTGTGCGCGAAGTCCACCACCACCGTGCGGTTGCTGTGGACGAAGGTTTCGAAGCGGCCGTCCACCGCCGCGAGCGCGCGCCAGGGCGCAGGCGGCAGCCGCTTGGCACTGAGCGCCAGAATGCGCCCGGCCAGCGCCAGTGCCAGCGCGTAATTGGCCCGGTTGTAGCCGAGCGCGAGGAAGGGCCGGGTCCGGAGCATCACCGGCTCCGCCGCCGGCGGTGCGATGAGCTCCACCGGGGCGCCCGGGTGCTCGCGGCCCAGGCGCGCGGCCACGTCGGCACTGGTGGTGACCAGCGGCACCCCCGCGGGCAGGTGATCCAGGATGGCCGCCTTGGCGGCAAAGTAGGCGGCCTCGGTGCCGTGGTAGTCCAGGTGGTCCAGGCTGAAATTGGTCCAGCCGGCGGCGTCGAAGGCGAGGCCGCCGAGCCGCCCCTGATGCAGGGCATGGCTGGAGGCCTCGGTGACCAGCACATCGGCGCGGTCCTGGTAGTCCGCCAGCAGCCGGCGCAGCTCCACCAGCGGCGGCGACGTGAAGCCGGTGATGACCTGGTCCACGCCGTTCAGCGCGAGCCCGAGCGTGCCCACCGTCAGCACCCGCTCGCCGGCGGCCCGCAGCAGCGCCTCCAGGTACTTGACGGTGGTGGTCTTGCCGTTGGTGCCGGTGACGGCGGCGATGCGCCAGTGGCCCGCCGGCAGCGGATGGAAGGCGTCGCAGAGCCGGGCAACCGTATCCCCGTAAGCCTCTGGGCGTGCGACGCAGATGCCCTTGTGCCCCAGGGCGTCGAAGCAGTCCATGCGGCGGTTGGTCACCAGCAGGGCAAAGGGACTGTCCGCCAGATAGCGCCGATACAGCTCGGCATCGGACGGGCCGGCGTCATGGCACTGGAAGCACAGCACCGAGTTCGGCGTGCAGGCATCCGCCCGCCACTGGATATCCGTCAGTGCGCCCAGGTCCAGTCCCGCCGGCAGCCGCTGCCAGGCCCAGTCGATACCGCGCAGCGCCTCTGCGGGCGAGGGGCGCCTGGGGGGGCTGGGAGGTCTTGGGTGATCGGCGGACGGCGGCAAGCGAACGGCCTCGCGCTTGAAGAGGGGCTGGCGGCCTGCGCCGCGCCCGACGCCGGCATTCTATCCCGAGCGGCGTCTGCCGGCCCGCCGACAGGCCAACTCCCCCGCTGGCCGCCACGCTCCAGCGTGGCAGCAGGTCACGACACGCCCTCTCGCCTGCGCCGGTGGCCGCCCGCGGCATGTGGCCCCGCGCCGGGGTCTCGCTTTCCATCGCCCGGACTCGGCCATTGCCTTGGGCCATCGGGCGATGCACTGGAGCGCTTCACCGGGTCGCGGAAAGGGGGCACTGAAAACCGGGGGCATGAACTGGGGGGCACTGGACCCGGCGGGCACGGAGCCGGGGGCGCTAGCTGCCACCTGGCGCCTGGGCGGCCAGCAGCAGGAGCAGCAGCACCGCGCTGATGCCCACCCAGAGGGCGCCGGCCACCGGCCATTGCCGCAGCCCGCGCTCCACGTCACCGGCGGGGGTGCCGAAGACGCGCTCGAAGGCGGCGAAGGCGGCGCGCTCGACGCGGCTCCAGGCGCGGCCCAGGTCCTCCAGGAAGACCTCCCCCATCTCCTTCACCGCGCGCAGCAGCGGCGTGAGCAGGGCCAGCAGGTCGCCCGCCGGCACCAGGCCGATGAACGGCGCGAAGAGCCTGGGCTGGAGCGCGGCGATGAGCGCCACCGTGGCGGCGACGCCGGCGCCGATGCCCACCGGCAGGGCATTGCTGAGCCAGGCGGCGGGCTTGCCGAAGGCGAAGGGAAAGAGCGCCACCAGCGCCGCGAGCAGGCCCCAGGCCGCGAGCGGCCAGGCCCAGTGTGGCTCGGCGTGGCCCTTGATGCTCGCGGCGACCCAGACGAAGCGTGCCATGAGCAGGGCGGTGCCGACGGTGGTCACTGCCACCACGGCGCCGATCCAGGTCCACTGGGTGGCCTCCAGTACGGGCTTCAGGTCGTACTTGGCCACGGCGCCGCTGGTGAAGGGCGCCCCGGCCAGGGCCAGGGCCAGCAGCACCATCACGCCCAGGATCGCCGCCTGGGCTGTGGTGCCCGGCGCGCCGGCGTGCTTGCGCAGGCCCACGCCGAGGAAGAGTCCGCCCTTGGCGAGCCCGTGCTGGGCCGCGTAGAAGGCGATGCCGGCCACGCCCACCGGCGCCAGCGCCGGCTCCACCAGCACCAGCCCGAGGGCGGTCATCAGGAAGCCCATCTTGGCGATGCTGGAGTAGGCGAGGATGACCTTGGCGTCGCGCTGCACCAGCCCCACCGGCAGCGCCAGGGTCATGGTGGCGAGCCCCGCCAGCGCCAGCCAGTGCCCCCAGCCCGGCAGCGCCAGATCACCCACCGGCAGAAACCGGAACCAGCCGAGCAGCGCGACCTTGATCATGGTGCCGCTCAGCACCGCGCTCGCCGGCACCGGCGCCGCCGGATGCGCCAACGGCAGCCACAGGTGCAGCGGCACCAGGCCCGCCTTGACGCCGAGCCCGAGCAGCAGCAGCGCGATGGTGGCGTTGCCGAGGGCGCTCACGTCATCCAGCGCCGGCCGGGTGGTGCCGGTCTCGCTGGCCAGCATCACCAGGCCCGCGAACAAGGCCACCTCGCCCAGCAGCGCCATGACCAGGTAGACCTTGCCGGCCCAGAGCGCGGACGGGCTGCCGTCGTGCACGACGAGTCCGTAGGAGGCGATGCCCATCATCGCGAAGCCGACGTAGAAGCTGAACAGGTCCGCGCCGACGATGAGCCAGAAGTTGCCGGCCATGGCCAGCAGGAACAGCGCGTCGAAGCGCCCGCTGCGCGCAGCCGGCGCCTCCGGCGGCCCGCCGCGCTCACCCAGGGCGGCATAGACGCCCGCCGCGAGCCACACCAGTGCCGTGAAGCCCAGGTAGATCTGCCCCGTCGCGTCCAGCGCCAGGTGCGTGCCGAGAAAGAGCCAGGGCAGGGGCAGCTCGGTGCCGACGGGCACCAACAGGGCCGCCGCCAGCGCCGGAAGGGGTCCCAGTGCGACCCAAGGCACGGCTGAGCGCTGAGGACTGAGGGTTGAGGCGCCCCAGTCCTGCCGGAAGCGCACCCCGGACGCCGGCCACACCAGTAGCAGCGGCCACACCCAGGCAAGCAGCAAAAGCCAGGCACTCACGTTGTCACCCTCTCCTGTTGGCGGTGCATGCGGAGGATCGCTTGCTCAGCACGCGTCCCACCGGACGGCACAGGTCGCACGTCATGCATCATGCTTGTACCGTCCAAGGGCTGAGGGCTGAGGGCTGAGGGCTGAGGGCTGAGGGCTGAGGGCTGAGGGCTGATGCGCCCAAGTCCTTCCGGAACCGTACCCCGTACTCCGTGCTCCGTACTTCGCACTGGCGCCTCATAACCCATATTCCCGCTCCGCAATCAACCGCGCCCATTCCAGCGGGCTGAAGGGCGCCGCCGCGAGCAGCCCCGCGAGCAGGCAGAACACGGCCGTGATCACCGGCGGCCAGAGCAGCGCGTGCATGGTCTCGAAGCGCGTGCCGAAGTGGTGCTCGTTGGGCCACTCGGCCGGCAGCGGCCGGAACCAGGCGCGGTAGAGGATGGGCAGGAAATAGCCCGCGTTCAGCAGGGTGCTGCTGGCCAGGATCACCAGCACCCAGTGCTGGCCCGCCTCGACGCCGCCCAGGCCCAGATACCACTTGCTGACGAAGCCCGCGATGGGCGGGAGGCCGATCATGCCCAGCGCACCGACCGTGAAGGCCAGCGTCGTCAGCGGCATGCGCCGGCCGATGCCGTCCATCTGACTGACCTTGGCGACGCCCAGGGTCTCCGCATAGTTACCGGCACAGAAGAAGAGCGTGATCTTCATGATGCCCTGGTGCACCAGATGCACCAGCCCGCCGACGGTGGCCACGGGCCCGAGCAGCGAGGTGCCGAGCGCGATATAGGACACCTGGCTGACGGTGGAGTAGGCGAGCCGCTTCTTGAGCCCGTCCTGGGTCAGTGCCAGCACCGAGCCGTAGACGATGGTGAAGGACGCGAGGACCCCGAGCACCGTCAGCAGCCCGAGCTGCGAGGCGAGCGTCACACCGTAGACGTCGTAGACCACGCGTACGATGCCGAAGGCACCGGCCTTCACCACGGCGACGGCATGCAGCAGGGAGCTCACCGGCGCCGGCGCCACCATGGATTGCGGCAGCCAGCCGTGCAGGGGCACCAGCGCCGCCTTCACGCCGAGCCCCGCCAGCAGCAGCGCGAAGATGACCACCAGCTGCCCGTGGAGGTCTGGAGACAGATCGCCCAGCATGCCGCCCTCTACGAAATCCACGGGCCCCGTCAGCGTGCGCAGCCACACCGCCCCCACCAGCAGCAGCAGCCCGCCCGAGAGGGTGTAGGCCAGGTAGATCTTGGCGCCCCGGGTGGCCTCCGGTGTACCGCGGTGGGCTACGAGCGGATAGGTGGCCAGCGTCAGGACCTCGTAGAAGATGACGAAGGTCAGCAGGTTGCCGGACAGGGCGATGCCCACGGTGGCGGACACGCACAGGCTGAAGAAGCCGAAGAAGCGTGAGCGGTTGGTGGAGTGCTCCAGATAGCCGATGGCATACACCGTGGTGACGAGCCAGAGCACCGTGGACAGGGTCACGAAGAGCACCGACAGGGCATCGGCGTTCAGCACCAGTGTCAGCCCGGGTGCGATGGCGATGCGGGTCTCGAACACCTGGCCGAGCCAGACGCCGTAGATCAGGAGCCCCACCAGCACGAGCTTGGCGACGGCACCGAACAGGTTCAGCACCGTGCGCAGCACATGGCTTTCTTCGTCGAGCAGGAAGATGAACACACCGGGCAGCAGCGAGCTCACCACGATGGCGCCCGGCAGCAGGGCTGCGTAATCCCAGCTCATGCCCCAACTCCCGCGGCGCTCAAGCCCAGCAGTGTCCACACCGGACCGGAGGCGAGCCCCAGCACCGCCACCGACACCAGCGCCAGGGTCAGCGCCGGCACCTCGGCCCGGGCGTCGGTGATGAAGCGCATGGGCGTCGGCTCCAGGCCGAAGGCGCGGCTCAGCACCCGGAACACATAGGCGGACGCCAGCAGGCTGCCGGTGGTGACCACGATGACCCACCACCACTGACCGGTGGCGATGGCGCTCTGCATCAGGAGCCATTTGCCGATGAAGCTCCCACTCGGCGGCAGGCCGATGAGGGCGGAGCCGGACAGGGCGATGGCGAAGGTCGTCGCCGGCAGCCGCTGCGCGGTGCCGCCCAGGTCGTCGATGCGGTCGTGCCCGGCGTTGGTCTGCACCAGCCCGGCGGCCAGAAAGAACCCGGCCTTGGCGAAACCGTGGGTCACCGCCATCAGCAGCAGGGCTGCCAGCAGGTCGTCCCGCGCCGGGCCGGGCGGGGTTGCCGCCAGCAGCGGCAGGAACAGGAACAGGTAGCCGATCTGCGCCACGGTGGAGTAGGCCGCGAGCAGCTTGAGCCGCTCCGCCCGCAGCGCCCGCCAGGACCCCCAGACGATGGCCACGGCGCCGAGCAGGGCCGGCAGCATGGCCGCCGCCATGCCCGTGATGGGCCAGAACAGGTCCAGCCACAGCCGCAGGATGAGATAGAACACCGCCTTCACCACCAGCGCCGACAGCGCCGCACTTACCGGTGCGGGGGCATTGGCGTGCGCCGGCGGCAGCCAGAAATGCAGCGGGAAGAGCGCCGCCTTGAGCGCGAGCCCCGCCACCATCAGGGTCATGGCCGCGGCGTTGACGGCCAAGAGCTGCGGACTGTCCGCAATGCCCGCCGCCAGCAGCCCCAGATCCAGGGTGCCGTAGGCGGTGTAGAGCAGGGCCACGCCGAGCAGATAGCTGATGCTGCCGAGCAGCCCCACCAGCAGGTAGCGCAGGTTCGCGGCCACGGCGTCGCGGTTGCCGGTGAGGGCGCCGAGGGCCGCCGCGGCGATGCCGAGCAGCTCCAGCATCACGTACAGGTTGAACAGGTCCCCGGCGAGGAAGAGCCCGTTCAGCCCCGCCCACAGCAGCAGCCACAGCGGCCAGAAGGAGCGCACCCGCACCCGGTCGTGGAAGTAGCCGCTGGCATAGACGCTGATGCCGAGCGCCACCAGGTTGGCCATGAGCACCAGGGCGGTGGCGATGCCGTCCGCCCGCAGCGCAATGGCCAGCTGCCGGTCCCAGCCGCCCAGCATCAGGTGCAGGGTGCCCTGCTGCCAGACCGTCGCGGCCAGCGCCACCGCCGCGGCGGCCGTTGCCACCGCCGCCAGTATGCCGAGCCGCACGGACCAGCGCGGCAGCGCCGTCACCAGCATCGCGCCCAGCAGCGGCAGTGCGATGCAGAGCACCAGCGGATGCGTCAACGCGGCATCGCTCATGGGGTTTGGTCTTCCTCGTCCGCGTCCTGGAGGCGGGCGCCCAGCATCAGCGCGAGCGCGGTGGCGCTCACCGCGACGACGATGCCCGTCAGCACCAGCGCGTGGGGCACCGGGTCAGGTGGGGCGGCGTCACCGCGGTAGGCGATGGCGATGAGCACATGGAAGACGCCGGCGCCGGTGACATTGAGGGCGATGATCTTGCGCAGCAGCGGCTCGTGCACCAGGAAAGACCAAAGGCCCAGCGTGAAAAGCACGAGGCCGGCGCCGCCGTAAAGGAACTGTGCGATCAGCATGGAGCAAGCGGCTAGGGGCGTGGGTCGAGGGGCGGGGCCGGCGGATTCGCGGGCGTCTGCGCCGGAGTCAGCGCGTCTTCGTCTTCCGCCGTTGGTCGGGCATCCGGGCCTGGGGGGCGGCCGCCGACGTAGGCCGCTGCCAGCGCCGCGCCGATGGCGACGGTGGCCGCTGCCTCGATGAGCAGGATGAGCCACTTGGCGAGCGTCGGCGGATACGTGAGGAAGCCCGCGCCGAAGGCCATGAGCCCGAGCCCCACCAGCGTGAACACCAGCACGCCGGCCACCAGGAGCCAGCGCTGGGCGGCCTCGCCGGGCAGCCCGGCGCGAGGGTCGCCGGCCAGGCGCACGATGACGCCGGCGGCCCCGAGCAATGCGCCCGCCTGGAAAGCGCCACCCGGGGCGTAGCCGCCCACCCAGAGCATGTAGCCGCCGGTGACGATGAGCAGCGGCACCACCCAGGACACCATAGCCGCCAGCACGGCCCCGGAGCGCTGGAAGCCCGGCGGCGCCGGCCCGAGCGCCCAGATGCCGAGCAGTGCCGCCAGCAGCACGGCGAGCTCCATCAGGGTGTCGTAGGCGCGGTAGTTGAGCAGCACCGCCGTGACCGGGTTCTGCACGCCGGTGCTGGGCAGGCGCTCGTAGGCCAGGTCCGCAAGCCGGGGGGCGGCGCCGGCGTTGAGCGCAATCAGGTACACCAGTGTCAGGGCCACGCCGAGGAGCGTGAGCAGCACCGCCAGCAGCAGGCGCAGGTCGCGGCTGCGCTCAGTGGCGCGGTCCAGGCCGGCAGGCGCGCTCATGACGCGTCGTCCCCGCGACTTCGGCTCGCGGTGCGGGCCGCCCGGCGCGCCGCCGCCAGCATCAGCGCGCCGCCGAGGCCGGCGCCGATGGCGGCCTCCGCCAGGGCCACATCCGGGGCCTGCAGCCGTGCCCAGATCAGTGACAGCCACAGGCCGAAGGCGATGAAGAGCATCACCGCCCGCCGCGGCTCGGGGCTCAGCACGGCGGCGAAGGCCAGTACCAGCAGCGTCACCAGCAGCACCGCGTCGAAGACGATCAGCAGCGTCAGCTGGCTCATGGCGCGTCCTCGCCGTCGCCGCGCAGCGCACGCTTGGCGATGAGGTGAGCACCGGTGGCACCGGAGACCATCACCAGCACCCACAGGATCAGGAGCTTCACGGCGTAGAAGGGGTTGGGGTCGTATAGGATGAGGCCCAGCATGACCAGCCCGAGCCCCAGGTTGTCCGCCTTGGTCAGCGCATGCAGGCGGCTGAACAGGTCCGGCAGACGCAGCAGCCCGATGGTGCCGGCGAGGAAGAAGGTGGTGCCCAGGACGATGCAGACGGCGGCGAGGGCGTGCAGGATGGCTTCCGTGGACATGGCGGGCGTGGGTCGGCGACGGCGGCGGGCGTTTGGGCTGGTGCTTGGATGTACGGTGCCCGGATGCCGGGTCGGATACTGAGTCGGATGCCGGTTCGGGTGCTGGGTCGGATGCTGTGTCGGATGCTGTGTCGGATGCTGTGTCGGATGCTGGGGCGGTGCTGAAGGTGCTCAGGCCTGGTCCCGGCCCGCGCGGCGACGGGTGAAGGCGGCCACGGCAACGGCCGCGAGCAGGGCGAAGATCAGGGCCACGTCCAGCAGCGCCGGCACGTCCAGCGACAGCGCCAGCAGCAGCAGCACAGCGATGCCGGAGGTGCCGAGCAGCTGCGCCGCCATCATGCGGTCCGCAGGCGTGGGCCCGATCACCACCCGCGCCAGGCCGGCGGACATGGTGAGCAGCAGCACCAGCGCCATGGCGAGCAGGAAATCAGGCATCGCGGCTCTCCGCGGCCGGCTCGGCTGCGGGCGTCGGCGGGAGCGCCGCCTGCGCCTCGGCCCGCGCCAGTGCCAGGGCGTCTTCACGGGCGCAACTGGTGACGGTCACCATGGGTGCGCCTGTGAGTGTCTCGCCGAACAGGCGGGCCACGCGGTTCTCCAGGCGCTCCAGGCCCGCCAGCACCGATGGCTCCCCATCCAGCGCATGCACCTGCACCAGTCCGTTGCGGATGTCCGCCGACAGGGTACCCGGCAGCAGGCTGATGGTGTCCAGGAACACCACCTGGGCGGCAGGGTTTGTCAGGCGCGGGCGGTAGCTCACCAGCGCGGGGTCGATGCGCAGTCGGGGCGCCAGCACGCGCCGGGCGACGTCGAGGCCGCCGAGGATGGACTCCCACACGAAGAAGGGCACGAAGCCGATCAGCCGCAGGGGCTTCGGGTCTGCGCCCACCAGCGTGGACAGCCGCGCCGCGGCGAAGGCGGCGAGCAGCACCGTCGGCACACCGACGATCCACGACAGTGGGTCGGTGCCCACCAGCACCAGCCAGACGAGCGCGAAGAGCGCGAGACGTGCGGTCCAGCGCAGCAGGTTGGCAGGGGCAGGGGAGTGGGTTGCGTCGGCCACGGTCGGCGCCTGATGGATGTCTGTCGAGCGGGTCGGCGTTAACATGGACGGGGGATGCCCGATCTCCACGACCGCGGCACAATATTCGGATTCATCGAAGTGCGCAACGGGCGCAGGACGCCGCGACCATAGACGTTGTGCCCGCCACGGGCCGCGATGACCTGGGTCTGCGCAGGCGCTTGCAATCGCCGGGTTCGGGTGTAACGTGCGCGGAGACTCAAGCACAATCGGCATGCGGAAACCCGGATGGCGAGCAACAGCCTTCCGGCACGATGCGGCCCGCGCGTCCCCGGCCTGGACTGCGCCCGTCGCCTGTCAGGACGGTCAGGCGGCACCGGGCCACGCGCCGCGTGCCGACTGCCATGTGCGACAAGCCAAATTTCAAGAGGTATCAGACATGTCCAACGGCTCCCTGAGCGATGCCGATCGTATCCTGCGATCGGACGAGAGTGCTCCTCCTCCCCGCTCCGACACGAAGCAAAACGTCGAAGACACATCGGAAAAAGAAACGGATCGCCGCGGCGGCGGGCACGGCGGGGCGCTGCGCTGGGGCGCCGTTGCCATTGTGCTGATCGGCGTCGTCCTGTTTGGTCTCAGCCTCTGGTGGTCCCTGCAGCCGCCGAAATTCGACGTCACGGCGAATATGCAGACGCTCATCGGCGAGGACGCAGAGCACGTACCGGGCGCCGCCACGGTCTCCAGCGCCATCAAGGTGGCCGATACCCTGCTGCACAAGCCGGGCGGCTATCTGCGCAACGACCTCATGCCCCCGGCCATCTTCATGGACAACATGCCGTCCTGGGAATACGGCCTGCTGACGGAGCTGCGCGACTCGGTGCGCGCCCTGCGGAACGACTTCAGTCGCTCCCAGACCCAGTCCATCGAGAACGAAGACCTCAAGAACGCCGATTCCAAGTTCAACTTCGACGCGGAGTCCTGGATCCTGCCGTCCGCGGAAGAGGAGTACAAAGAGGGCCTTGCGGCGCTCGATCGCTACCTGCAGGAGCTGGTCTCGGGCAACCCGCGGGCGCGCTTCTACGCCCGCGCCGACAACCTCCGCGCCTATCTGATGGTGGTGGAGAAGCGCCTCGGCAGCTACGGTCAGCGGCTGTCCGCGAGCGTCGGCGACGACGAGCTGATCGCGGCGCTGGGCGCCGAAGTCGGCGAAGGCGCGCAGCCGCTGAACGCCGACGGATCACAGGGCGTGCGGCGCACCGATTGGACCCAGATCGACAACGTCTTCTTCGAGGCCCGCGGCTACTCCTGGGCCCTGCTGCATATGATGAAGGCGCTGGCCGTGGACTTCGCGCCGGTGCTGCGGCAGAAGAACGCCGAGGTGTCGATGCAGCAGATCATTCGCGATCTGGAATACGCCACCATGTTCAAGCGCTCGCCGGTGGTGCTGAACGGACACGGCTTCGGCATGCTGGCCAACCACTCGCTGGTGCTGGCGTCCTACATGTCGCGTGCCAACGCCGCGGTGCTCGATCTGCGCGTGCTGATGGAGCGTGGCTGAGGCCTTGCAGGCCGCGCCACGGCAGCCGGGCCGTGGGGACGGCAGCATCGCTGCCGCCCTCGCCGCGGCGCCGCTGCAGGACTACCTGGAGGAGCTGCACGCGGCGCTGGCGGGGCTTGCCGACGGCGCCCTGGCGGACTACATCCCCGAGCTGACCCGCGCCGATCCGGGCTGGTTCGGCATCGCGCTGGCTACCGTGGACGGCCATGTCTACCAGACCGGCGAGTCACGCCGGCCGTTCACCATTCAGTCCATTTCCAAGGCCATCGCCTATGGGCTGGCGCTGGAGGACCACGGCCTGGACGCGGTGCTGGCCAGGGTGGGCGTCGAGCCCTCCGGCGAGGCCTTCAACTCCATCAGTCTGGAGCCCGGCAGCGGCCGGCCGCTCAATCCCATGATCAACGCGGGCGCCATCGCCACCACGGCCCTGGTGCGCAACGACCAGGCGCCCGCGCTGGAGCGGCTGCTCGCCACCTTCGCGCGCTACACCGGCCGCGACATGGACATCGACACGGCGGTGTTCACCTCCGAGCGCGACACCGGCCACCGCAACCGGGCCATCGCGCATCTGCTGCGGGGTTACGGCATCCTTGAGCGCTCGCCGGAGGAGGCCACGGACCTCTACTTCCAGCAGTGCTCCATCCGCGTCACCGCCCGGGACCTGGCGCTCATGGGCGCCTGTCTCGCCAACGGCGGCGTCAACCCGGTCACCGGCGTGGTGGCGCTGAAGCGCCGCTACGTGGACAAGGTGCTGAGCGTCATGAGCACCTGCGGCATGTACGACTACTCCGGCGGCTGGGTCTTCAACGTCGGCATGCCGGCCAAGAGCGGTGTCGGCGGCGGCATCATGGCCGTGCTGCCGGGGCAGTTCGGGCTCGGCGTGTTCTCGCCGCCGCTGGACGCCAAGGGCAACAGCGTGCGCGGCATCGCCGCCTGCGAGCGGATTTCCCAGGACTTCGGCCTGCACATGTTCAACGTCGCCCGGGCGACCTCGGCCACCGTGCTGCGGCGCAGCTGGGATTGCCGGCAGCTGCGCTCCCGGCGCGAGCGCAGCCCCGCCGAGCAGGCCGTGCTCGCGGCGGAGGGCGGCCGGGTGCGGGTCTACGAGCTGCAGGGGGAGCTGGTGTTCGGCAGCGCCGAGTCGGTGGAGCTGGCGATGCTCGGCGATCTCGACACGGCGGAGTGCCTGGTGGTGGACTTCAAGCGCGTGGTGGGCGTGGGCGATGCAGCGGCGCGGCTGCTGCTGCGCCTCGCTGAGCGGGTCGGCGCCGCCGGCAAGCGCCTCTACTTCACCGAGACCATGCACCTGTACGGCTTCCGCCGGCTGCTGCAGAAGACCGACGCCGCCGGCAGCGCCGACTGGCTGCGCTTCGACGACACGGACCGGGCGGTGGAGACCTGCGAGCAGCGGCTGGTGGACGCCGCCGGCCTCGCCGCCGCCCAGGTGGACGGCGCCGACCTGCGCACCCACTACCTGGGCCGGGGGCTGACCGATGCACAGCTCGCGGCCGTGCGCGCCGCCGGCCGCGAGCTGCACTATCCTGCGGGGGCGGCGGTGGTGAGCATCGGCGACGCGGCGCAGAGCCTCTTCTTCGTCATCGCCGGCGAGGCCGAGGTCTGGGTGGGCACCGGCGGCGGGACCGGCGGCGGCATTGGCGGCCGGCGGGTGCGGCTCACCACCCTGGGCCCGGGTACCGTGTTCGGCGAGATCGGCATCCTGGACCGCGAGCGGCGCACCGCCAACGTCACCGCCAGCACCGACCTCACTTGCCTGGAGGTGCCCTTCGCGGCGCTGGACCCGGCCATCCGCGAGCACATGCTCGCCAACATGGCCCGCCACTTCGCCGGCATGCTGCGCGAGAACGCGGAGCTGGTGCGGCAGCTGGCTTAGTCAGGTCAGCAGGCGCCGCAGCATCTCGGCGTAGATGGCCGCGAGCTGGTCCAGCTCCTTGACGGCCACGCACTCGTTGACCTTGTGGATGGTGGCGTTCACCGGACCCACCTCCAGCACCTGCGCGCCGGTGGGGGCGATGAAGCGCCCATCGGAGGTGCCGCCGGTGGTGGTGGGCTCGGGGGTAATGCCGGTGACCGCTTCGATGGCGTCGCGGCCGGCGTCCAGCAGCTCGCCGGCTGGGGTCAGGAAGGGCAGACCGGAGACATGCCAGTCGAGCGTGCAGTTGTCCCCGATGCAGAGGCCGTGCTCCTCCAGGATGGCCGCCACGCGCGCCTGGATGCCCTCCGGCGTCTGCTCAGTCGAGAAGCGCAGGTTGAACACGGCCGCGAGCGCGTCGGGAATGACGTTGTCGGCGCCGGTGCCCGCGTTGACGTTGGAGAATTGCAGGCTCGTGGGCGGGAAGTGCGCGTTGCCTGCATCCCACTGCTCGGCCGCCAGCGCCGCCAGCGCCGGGGCGGCGCGGTGAATGGGGTTGTCGGCGAGCTGGGGGTAGGCCACGTGGCCCTGGCGGCCCTGCACGGTGAGCCGGCCCGTGAGGCTGCCGCGGCGGCCGTGCTTGACGATGTCGCCGAGGCGCTCGCGGCTGGATGGCTCGCCCACCAGGGCATAGTCGATCTGCTCGCCGCGGGCGGTGAGGGCCTCCATGACCTTGCGCGTGCCGTCGATGGACGGGCCTTCCTCGTCGCTGGTGATCAGAAAGGCGATGGAGCCCGCGTGCTCCGGGTGCACCGCGAGGAAGCCCTCGGTGGCCGTGATCATGGCCGCCAGCGCGCCCTTCATGTCGCAGGCGCCGCGCCCGTACAGGACGCCGTCACGGATGCTGGGCTCGAAGGGGTCCGTGTCCCAGCGCTCGAGCGGCCCCGGCGGCACCACGTCCGTGTGACCGGCAAAGCAGAACACGGGACCCTCGTCACCACGCCTCGCCCAGAAGTTGTCCACCTCGCCGAAGCGCATGGGCTCCACGCTGAAGCCGAGTCGCGCCAGGCGCTCCATCATCAACGGCTGGCAGCCGCCGTCCTCGGGGGTCACGGACGGGCGGCTGATGAGCTCGCAGGCGAGCTGGACGGTGGCGGAGGGCTGCTTGCTCATGGTGCGAAGATCCGCTCGTACTGGTCCTCGGTGAAGCCGATGTGGCGTGCGCTGCCGGTGTCCAGCACCGGGCGGCGGATGATGCCGGGCGTCTCCAGCATGACCCGGATGGCCGCGGCTTCGTCCAGGTTGTCGCGTACCTCAGGCTCCAGCTTGCGCCACATCTGACCGCGTTTGTTGATGAGCTGCTCCCAGCCCAGCTCCGCCACCCAGGCGCGCAGCATGGACGCCTCGATACCGGCCTTCTTGTAGTCGTGGAAGGCGTAGTCGATGCCGCGCTCGTCGAGCCAGGCCCGGGCCTTTTTGATGGTGCCGCAGTTGGGGATGCCGTAGAGGGTGGGCATGGGGGTTTCGGTGCTGGTCGTGAGGGATTGGGAACGGGCTGAGGGCCGAGGGCTTAGGGTCAGTGATTTGGCCGCGGATGACGCGTGCGCGCTCCTCAGCCCTCAGCGCTCAGCCCTTCTCCCTCAAATATCCCGCAACAGCTCGTTCAACCCCACCTTCCCCCGCGTCTTCTCATCCACCTGCTTGATGATGACGGCGCAGTAGAGGCTGTGGGTTCCGTCCTTCGACGGCAGGTTGCCGGGGACGACGACGGCGCCCGGGGGCACCTGGCCGTAGGTGACCTCGCCGGTCTCGCGGTGGTAGATCTTGGTGCTCTGGCCGATGTAGACGCCCATGGAGATGACGGCGCCCTGGCCCACGATGACGCCCTCGACGATCTCCGAGCGGGCGCCGATGAAGCAGTCGTCCTCGATGATGGTGGGCGCCGCCTGCACCGGCTCCAGCACGCCGCCGATGCCGACGCCACCGGAGAGGTGCACGTTCTTGCCGATCTGCGCGCAGGAGCCGACGGTGGCCCAGGTGTCCACCATGGTGCCGGAGTCCACATAGGCGCCGATGTTCACATAGCTCGGCATCAGCACGCAGCTGGGGGCGATGTAGGCGCCGCGGCGGGCCGTCGCCGGCGGCACCACACGCACGCCGCCGTCGCGGAATTCCCGGGAGTTGGCGTCCGCGTACTTGGATGGGACCTTATCGTAATAGTTGGTGAAGCCGCCCTTGATGAACTGGTTGTCCTCGATCCGGAAGGACAGCAGCACCGCCTTCTTGACCCAGTCGTTGACCACCCAGCTGCCGTCGGTCTTCTCGGCGACCCGCAGCTCGCCGCGGTCGAGCCGGTCGATGGTATCCAGCACGGCATCGCGCACCAGGGTCTCGACGTTGCGGGGGGTGATCTCGGCGCGGCGCTCAAAGGCCTTGTCGATGACGGCTTGGGTGTCGGACATGACGGGTTCCTCGGTGATGCGGTGTTTGGCTTGGGTGCTCGATGGATCAGCAGCCGGCGGGTGCGCGCCAGGTTGTCAGTGGGTGTCTCAGATGGTGTCAGAGGCCGCGGCAGAAGCGTGCCATGCGCCCGGCCGCCTCCACGCATTCGTTCAGTGGCGCCACCAGCGCCATGCGCACCCGCCCCGCGCCCGGGTCGCCGGCGGCCGTGGGCCGGGACAGGAAGCTCCCGGGCAGGACGGTCACGTGCTGCTCGGCGAACAGCCGGCGGGCGAAGTCGGTGTCGGGGATGGGTGTGCGCGGCCACAGATAGAAGCCGCCCGCCGGGCGCTCCACCTCCAGCACGCCGTCAAGGATCGCCAGCACGGCCTCGAACTTCTCGCGGTAGAGACGGCGATTGTCCACCACGTGCTGCTCATCGCGCCAGGCGGCGGCGCTCGCATGCTGCTGCGGCAGGGCCATGGCGCAGCCGTGGTAGGTGCGGTAGGCGAGGAAGCGGCGCAGCACCTCGGCATCGCCGGCGACGAAGCCCGAGCGCAGTCCCGGCGCGTTGGAGCGCTTGGACAGGCTGTGGAAGACGACGCAGCGGCGGAAGCCCGTGTTGCCCATGCCCGCCGCGGCCTGAAGCAGGCCGACCGGCGGGGCGGCCTCGTCGGCGTAGAGCTCGCTGTAGCACTCGTCGGCGGCGATGATGAAGTCATACCGCTCGGCGAGCTCGATGAGCCGCGCCAGCGTCGCCTGCCCCAGCACCGCACCGCTCGGGTTGCCGGGTGAGCAGACGAAGAGCAGCCTGCAGCGCTCCCAGGTGGCGGCGTCCACGGCCTCGAAGTCCGGCTGGTGGCCGGTTTCCGCCGTGCAGGGGAGGTACTCGGGCGTTGCGCCCGCCAGCAGTGCCGCGCCCTCGTAGATCTGGTAGAAGGGGTTCGGCAGCAGCACCAGCGCCTCCGGCGCTGGGTCCACCACGGCCTGGGCGAAGGCGAACAGCGCCTCGCGGGTGCCGTTCACCGGCAGCACATGCCGCTCCGGGTCGAGCGCATCCGCCGGCAGCCGGAAGCGGCCTGTGAGCCAGGCGGCAATGGCCTCGCGCAGCATGGGCGTGCCGCGGGTGGCTGGATAGTTGGCGAGCCCCTCCAGGTGGCCCGCCAGGGTCTGCGCGATGAATGCGGGCGTCGGATGCTTCGGCTCGCCGATGGAGAGGCGGATGGGTGCGAGCCCCGGTGGCGGGGCTGCGTCCGCCAGCAGCGCGCCGAGCCGCTCGAACGGGTAGGGTTGCAGGCGGTCGAGTCGCGGATTCATGCTGGCGGGCGAAGCTCGGCGTCTGGGGGCGGGGCGGGTCGTGCGGCTTGGGGCAGCGTGATGCGGCCACCGGATGGGCGGTGGCGACGGGCGGGCTTCAGGGCTTGAGTGCAAAAGCCGCGCTGACATGCTGCGGCCGGCAAGTCCGCCAGGCGCGCAAACGGTCAGTATAGGCGATGCGCCCATCGCCGCGAAACCAACGGAGATGACGCAGATGGCACTCGTATCCGGTATGCATCACGTGAGCCTGCTGGTGGCGGACACCGAGCGGGCACTCGGCTTCTATCGCGACCTGTTGGGCCTGCCGGTGTCACCGGAGCGCCCGGACATGGCCTTCGCCGGTGCCTGGCTGGACCTGGGGCCGCAGCAGATTCATCTGCTGGAGCTGCCGAGCCCGGACCCCGCCAGCGGGCGCCCCGCTCACGGCGGTCGCGACCGCCATGTGGCGCTGCGCATCACGGACATGGATGCCCTCGTGGCGCGCCTGGACGCCGCCGGCATCCCCTACACCCTGAGCCGCTCCGGGCGCCGCGCGCTCTTCTGCCGGGACCCGGACGCCAATGCCGTGGAGCTCATCGAAGAGCCCGCCTGGCCTTAAAGACAGCCGCCCCGGCACGGCCGCTCAGGCGCCATGCCCCGGCGGCAGCGCTGTGGGGTTGGACGAGCCGTGCAGGCGGGCGCGTGCCGTCGGCCCCAGCGACGGCCCCAGCGCCGGTCCGATGCCCGCGAAAAGCGGACGAACTGCCCGCACATCTTCAGCGTAAGCTCCTGTGAGACCGGGCCTTATGCTAAGCTTCCGCGTTTTTACGGGGCCGCCGCTGCGCCTTGGCCGCAGCACGTCGGGCGCCTGTCCAACCACGCCGGCCGGAGCATTCCGTGACATCCATCCGCATCCCCTTTCTGCTGCTCCTCGCTCTCACCGTCGTCGGCTGCGCGAGCGTCGGCGGCGGCTCCGTGCCCGGCGAAGCGAAGGTCAGCATCGGCAACATCTCCAACCTGCCGCAGGTGGCCCTGCCGGGCGCGTCCATGCAGGATGCGCGCTCGGTGGCCATGGCGGCGGCGCGCACCAGGGGCTGGGACATCGTCGCCGCGGATGCCAACCAGCTGCTGCTGGAGCGCCCACTGCCGCCTGAGCTGCCGCAGGCCCAGGCGCTGGGCAGCGCGCTGGCCCCGCCGCGCATGCAGGTGGAGACCAACATCGCCGAGCGGGGCGACGGCAGCATCGTTGCGCTGCGCGCCTTCGTCCTGACCAACCCGGGCACGCCGGAGGAGAAGCGGCTCGATTACACCTCGGAGTACGAGAATCAGCTGCTCATCTCCCTGAGCTCCCTGTCCTCGGCCTGGATCGCGGCGCGGGACAAGCTGCGCGCCGAGGTCCCGGTGCTGGCCGAGCGAGAGGGTGGGGGCGACACGGAGGCCGACACAGGCGCCGACCTGGGCGATGTCGCGCAGACCGTGAGCGCCGACGGGGCGGCAGCGGCCGACGCGTCGACCACCGCGCAAGAGGCCCCGGCAGCGACCCCCAGGGTGGCCGCTGCGCCGACCGCGACGCGCAGCGCGGCGCCGTCGTCCAGCGCCCCACCCCCCGCAATCCGCTCCACCACAACCCAGTCCGTGACCACCGGGCCCGTGACAACCCAGCCCCGAAGCGCCCAGCCCGCCACAAGCGCGGGAGCTGCGTCGGGCAGTGCGCTGGTGGCGCCCACCATCGAGGCCCCGCGCAGCCCCACCACGGCGGCGGAGGCCGCGGCACCCGCGCCCCGCACACCGGCCCCCGTTGCGCCGACGGTGGCCGCGGACAGCGGCGCCCCCAACGCGATGCTGGCGCTGAATCAGGGCTCGCGCAAAGGGCTCTGGGCCTACTACGCGGAGGACTTCGCGCGCCTGCGCGGCTGTGCCCTGGGCGATCGCGGCGCCATGCTGCTGCAGGAGACCAACGGCTTCGAGATCCACGAGGTGCAGTGCGTCGGCAGCAGCAACCTGCTGGTGAAGTGCCGCGGGGGCGTCTGCGAGCCCATGCGCTGAGCGCATGCGATGGGGCCTGGAAACGGGGCGCCGGCGCCGCACACGGGGTGTGTGGTCGCTACTGCGGTGGACGCGGTGTCCCTGGACCGAGGTGCTGCCTCGGCAACCGCTGCATCGGCGCCCGCAGAGCGCGTCAGCCCACTTCCCCGTTTCCCGCCCCTGTGTCCTCTTGCCGCTTGCCCTGGTGCTGCTGATGGTCGCGGTTGTGCATGCTGAGGTGCCGGACTCTCCGAGCGTCGTGCTCGCCGGCGCCAATGTGCCCCGAGCCAAGGCGCTGGCCCTGGATGCGGCGCTGATCAAGGGCTGGCGCGTCGCCGCCAGCGAGCGCGAGCACGTCGTCTTCGAGACCCTGCTGGATGCGCCCGCGAGCGACGGCCCGCCCGGTGTGGTCATGGGTACTGTGGCGCCGCCGGCGCAGACGCTGCTGCGTATCCGGGCGGATTTCACCCCCACCGACGCGGGTGTCATCATCGCCCTGCGGGCGGACGAGCGCTGGTACACCGGCACCCGCCAGGAGTGGGCCACGGATGTCACCCAAGCCTACCGGGCCAACCTGATGAACGCGCTGCGCTCCCTTCAGGAGCAGTGGGCCGCCATCGGTCCGCCGGGCAGCGCCCGCGCTGCGGGGGCGGAGCCCACACGCCGGGCCGCGCCGTCGCCGGGCGCTGACCAGTCCGTCCCGACCACGTCGGCTCCAGAGCTTCGGCAGCCCCGGAGCGGGACCAGCCGAGCCGCCGCCCAGCCGCCGGCGACAGCGGGCGCAGCCCAGCCCACGCAACGCACCGCGCCGCCCCCCGCGCCCGCGCTGCCGGCACCGCAAGACGATGCGCCCAAGGGCGTCTGGGCCTACCACGCCGAAGAGCGCGCCGCCGCCCGGGGCTGCGAGCTCGGCGAGCTCGGCGCCGTGCTGCTGCGCGAGGACGCCGGCACCGAGGTGCACCGCGTCCACTGCCGCAACGGCACCAGCATGTTGGTGCGCTGCGACCGCGAGCGCTGCGTCGAAGGCCGCTGAGGGCCCGGCTCGTCCGGCGACGTTGTCTCAAGGTCCCTGCCGCGTCACCGACAGGTAAGGCCCCACCACTTGCTGCATCTGATCCATTGCCAACGGCGGCCCGAAGCGGCAGTTGAAATAGGGCGCGATGCAGCGCAGATGGCGCACCACCGGGTTGGCGCCAGGCGCATCCGGCGCCAGTCGCCAGATGGATTCCTGGTAGATGCTGTCGCTGCAGTCGAGCCTGGGGTGCAGCAGCGGAATGCGGGTGATGGGGTCGCGCAGGATGCGGGTGCCGATGCGGGTGACCCGCCAGCGACCGGGCGCCAGGACCCGCTTCCGGGGCACCACGGTGTCCACCTCCAGTTGGCAGTAGGGCTCGAACAGGCTCGCCTGGCGCACGACGCGGCCGTGCTGGAAGGTGGCATGGGCGCTGCCGGCGGGAAAGGGCACCGCGCGCTCCGCGCTGACCCGCAGCCCCGTCGCCACGTCCGCGGTGGGCACGGCGCAGCCACCCAAGGCAGCACACAGCGCGAGCGACCCTGCCAGCGGCAGGGTTCGGGCCGCCGCGCATGGCATTACAGCCGCCGCGGCCTCAGTGATCATCCCGGTCCGGTTGGCGGGCGTCGGCGCTGCGGCTGGAGCGGCCCATCAGCAGGGCGCCGGCGATGCCGAGCGCGGCCAGCAGCAACAGGGAGATGGCGATCAGGCTTCCGACGAGGCTCATGGCTGGCTCCTGTGGCGAAGGTCCCGGGGCGAGGGCGAGCGGTGTTGTGTGGTGGACCGCGGCGGTCTTCGACGTGGTCCTTTCCAGTGTAGAATCCAGGGCACTGCGGCGCGCTGTGGCCGCAGCCCCCCGCCTCCGCTCCGCAGCTGTCACTCAACGCGAATGACCCAGGATCTCAAGGCCAGCGTCGCCCGTCAGCGCCTCGCCCTGTTCAACATGCTGCTGGAGCCCATGGCCTTCGTCGCCCGGCGTTGTGCCGCCGTCTGGGGTGACCGGGCCGCGCTGGACGCCGTGCTGCTGGATGCGCTGGGCACCGTACCGCACAGCCGCTACCTGTATGCGCTGGACACCCATGCGGTGCAGGTGAGTGCCAACGCCGCCGCCGACGGGCCCATCGAGGCGGACTTCGGCCGCGACCGCTCTGGGCGGCCCTACATGCAGGAGCCCATGCCGGCGCACGGCCTGCTGCTGTCGGAGGCCTACATCAGCCTGCGGGCGAAGCGGCCGTCGCTGACGGCGCTGCGGCGCATTGAGCGCGACGGCGAGCCGTTGGGACTCTTGGGTGCGGACTTCGACCTGCGCGACCTGCCGCTGACCCGCGAGGTCTACCGCGAGCCGAGCCGCTGGCAGCAGTTGAAGGGCGATCCGGCCATCCGCGGCTCGCTGTTCGAGCAGCGGCGCGTGGAAAGCCTCATGGACCGACACATCGACGCCGTGCTGCCGGTGCTGGAGGAGCTGGTCACCGAGAGCGGCGTCTTCCACTGCAAAATCCATTTCTCCAGCTCCCGTGCCACCATCTGGCTGGTGACCGACCCCTTCCGCTACCGGCTGCTGCACTTCGATGAGCTGGCGGACCCAGACGTGTGCCTGGCCTATCCACACTGCGCCTATCCGGAGCAGGCGGTCATCGCCGCCGACGAGGTGCGCGCCGTGCTGGAGGGCTTCCGCCGCCTGCGCTATGCGGACGACATCATCTACCTGCGCTCCGGCTCCCTCAACATCTTCAACGGCCTGGTGGCGCTCAACTTCTCCTGTGACGGCTCGCACTATGTGCCGCACACGGCGTTTCTGGACCCGGACTCCGCCTTCTGGCAGAACGCTGGCTGAGAGGTTGTGAAGAAACCCACCGACCTACTGCGGACGCCTCCGGACGCGCCCAGCGGCGTTGCGCAGAGCCG
>NZ_CAJXYK010000034.1 GCF_913063425.1 uncultured Thiohalocapsa sp. | reverse complement strand
CATGGCGATGCCGAGCTTACCGAGACCGTAGCGAACGGTACCGGCCGCATCCTTGCCGCGGCGCTCCAGCAGATCGATGGCGACGCCGGCGCGCAGCAGGCGGTCCGCGGCGGCCATGTCCATCCCCATCTCCGGTGCCAAGTCAGCGGCGGTACGGGGTTTGTCCGCCAGCTTATCGAACAGCTCCAGCTCCACCAGCGCGAACAGGATCTGCGAGTAGACGAAGCCGGCGGTGATGTCGAACAGGCCGCGGGCACGGCGGGCGGCCTCGAAGCGGGTGAGTGGAAAGTCCGCCGCCCAGCGCTGAAAGGCGGGACTCGCGAGCTTGGCATCGCGCCAGGCGCGCCAGCGGTCAAGGAAAGGTAGCTCCACGGGATAGATTCCTAGTCAATCGTTCGGTTTTTGTTTTTCCAGGGCGCGAGGCAAAAAGGGCTGAGGGCGGCAAATGAGGTATTCCCCTAGACCCTCAGCACTCAGCCCTTGGCGTGCAGCGCCGCCGGCAGCAGCCGGTCCAGCTCCGCCTGCGCCATGGCGGCGAGCTGATCGCGGCCCGGGCAGTCCGGGATGGAATCGACGGCCTCCATCAGCAGGTCCCCGAGCCTGGCCACGGCGCCGTCCACCCCCAGCTGGGACACGGCGCTCGGGCGCTCGTGGGCGGCGTCCTGCCCCACCGGCTTGCCGAGCTCGGCGGCATCGCCGGCCACATCTCGCAGGTCGTCCGCCACCTGATAGGCCAGGCCCAGGTTCTCGCCGAGCGTGCGCCAGGGGGTCGGGTTCATGCCCGCGGCGGCGGCGCCGGCCTCGGTGGCAGCGGAGAAGAGCGCAGCGGTCTTCTCGCGGTGGTACTGGGTGAGATCCACATCGGTCTCGCACTCCCAGGCCTGACCGGCGACGATGCCGTGGCCCACGCCCACGGCGCGGGCGATGATCAGGGTCAGGGGCCCGAGCCGCTCCGGGTGCAGGCGGGTGTGCCAGGCGAGGTTTTCGAAGGCGAGCACAATGAGCCCATCGCCGGTCAGCAGGGCCAGCTGCTCGCCGTGCTGCTCGAACAACCGGTGCACCGTGGGCGCACCGCGGCGGGTGTCGGCGTCGTCGAAGACGGGCATATCGTCGTGCACCAGCGAGGCACAGTGCATGAGCTCCAGCGAGGCCGCGGCGGCATCGGCCACCGCCGGCGCGTCGTCGCCGCAGGCCTCCGCCACCGCCAGCAGCAGCCGCGGGCGGGCGCGCGAGCCCGGCGTCAGCACCGCATGGCGCACGGCGCGGGCGAGCTTGGGCGGGCCGTCCTCGGCCAGGCCCAGCGTGAGCGCCGCCTCCAGGGCCTGCTCGATGCGTTGCAGTACGTCCATCGGCCTTGCCTCCCGCTGCTGGAAACCGGCTCACAGGCGGCGGCGAAACCCCTGTCACAGCCGTTTGTCACGATTGAGTGTCAAGTAAAATAGACACTCCCCGCAGGGGCGTCAATGCCGTCCGCAGGCGCATCCCGGCCGGGATCAAGGGCTTGGCGAGGGAGCTGACGGCTACCCGCGGTTTGGCTGCGCTGGGTCAAGCGGGAGCCCAGTCCGGTGCGCCTGCGCCAGCCGAAGCGGCGCGCCGGCAGGGTCAGCCGCTTGGCAGACTGCAACAGGTCTTGGAGGGCGGCCGGCTGGTCCGCACCGGTGCGACACGGGCTTGACGGCGCTCGTGACCGCAGACATCGGGGCGGGCGCAAAGCGCAGCGCGCCCACCGCCCATCGCTTGTGGCCCCTCGGGGCCGGCGCTATTGTCTCCACACACACGGCGTCCGCAGCGGTGACCAGGATGAACAGCGACTATGCCTCCGATTACCAGGCCTGGCTGGCGCAGACCGCCCGGCTGATCCGCGAGGGCCGCTGGCAGGAGCTGGATGCGGAGCACCTGGCCGAGGAGGTGGAGGACTTGGGCAAGAGCGAGCGGCGCGGCATCGCAAGCCAGCTGATCCGATTACTGGTGCATCTGCTCAAGTGGCGCCATCAGCCGGAACGGCGCTCCGACAGCTGGCGGGACTCGATCGCCGATGCGCGCCTGCAGATCCAGCTTGCGCTCGAAGACAGCCCGAGCCTGAGGCCCTACCCCGCCGAGCAGCTGGCCACCTGTTACCGCAAGGCCCGACGTGCCGCCGCGAAGCAGACGGGACTCGCCCCCGAGCGGTTCCCCGACAGCTGCCCATTCATGCTTGCAGACATGCTGAGCGAGGACTGGCTGCCCGAGGCCGCGGACTGAGTCCGCCGCGGGCCGACACCCCTCCTGTCAGCGGCCCGACCCGCTGGCTTCAGTCACGGGCGTGGGCCGGTGGTCGCTGACGCCGGCGAAGCGTTCGCTGCTGTAGGCGTTGATGCGGTTGTAGGTCTCCGCCAATCAAGGCACCAGCTCGCGCGTCCGGGTCAGCGCCGCTGCTTGGTCCAACCGCTGACAGCGCGGCATCCAGTCCGCAGCCAGCCATTCCCACAACGCTGCCACGGCTTTGCGGGCGCCATGCAGCAGCGCGCGCCCGCACCGCCCGGACCTTCGCCGGACCCGCACCCCCCGGGCGTCAATGCACCCGAAGTGGTGTCGTAAGCTTGGCTTCAGCGGATTGGCTGCAACGCAGGTGGAGGGCGCCATGCTCGAAAGCGACATCCTGATCTTCGACATCATCGCCATGGAGTGGATCATCGGACTCCTGGCGATCATGACCGTCGTCATCGTCGGCGGCTTCGTGGACCGGGGCGGGCGCCGCGAGCTGCGCGCGCCCACGGCCAAACAGCCTCCCCGGGGGGAGCCTGCCTGGCATCACCTGAGCGCCGAGGAGGCCCAGGCCCGGCTCGACGGCGGCCATGAGGGCTTGAGCCCCCACGAGGCCCGGCAGCGGCTCGACGCACACGGCCCCAACCGACTGCCGGAGCCGAAGACCCGCGGCCCCTGGCTGCGCTTCCTGGCGCAGTTCCACAACGTGCTCATCTATGTGCTGCTGGCGGCCGGGCTGGTGACAGCGCTGCTGCAGCACTGGCTGGATGCCGGCGTCATCTTCGGTGTGGTGCTGGTGAATGCCGCCATCGGCTTCGTGCAGGAAGGCAAGGCCGAGGACGCGCTCAAGGCCATCCGCAACATGCTCTCGCCCCAGGCCATGGTGTGGCGCGGCGGCCGGCTGGTCACCGTGGACGCCGCCGAGCTGGTGCCCGGCGACCTGGTGCAGCTCCAGTCAGGCGACAAGGTGCCGGCGGACCTGCGGCTGGTGCGGGCCAAGGGCCTGCAGATCGAAGAGGCACCGCTCACCGGCGAATCCGTACCCGTGGATAAGGTCGTGGCGGCGCTGCCGGTGCAGACGCCGCTCGCGGACCGCCGCTGCATGGCCTACTCCGGCACCCTGGTGACCCATGGCCAGGGCACCGGCGTGGTGGCCGCCACCGGGGCCGACACGGAGATCGGCCGCATCAGCGCCATGGTGGCCAATGTGGAGCAGCTCACCACACCGCTGCTGCGGCAGATGGCGCAGTTCGGGCGCTGGCTCACGGCGGCCATTCTGGTGCTGGCCTCGGCGAGCTTCGCCTTCGGCATCCTGGTGCGCAATTACACCGCCGCGGAGATGTTCCTGGCCTCCGTGGGCCTGGCCGTGGCGGCCATCCCGGAGGGCCTGCCGGCCATCATGACCATCACGCTCGCCATCGGCGTGCAGCGCATGGCCGGGCGCAACGCCATCATCCGCCGGCTGCCGGCGGTGGAGACGCTGGGCACCGTCGGCATCATCTGCTCCGACAAGACCGGCACCCTGACCCGCAACGCCATGACCGTGGCCAGCGTGCACACCGGAGAGCGGGCGCTCAGCGTCACGGGCACCGGCTACGACCCGCACGGCGCCTTCATGCACGACGGCGATGCCCTGCTGCGCCCCCAGGAGGACGCACAGCTCGTCGAGGCCCTGCGCGCCGTGGTGCTGTGTAACGATGCATCACTGGATGCGCAGGACGGCGCGCCCTGGCGGGTGCACGGCGACCCCATGGAGGGCGCCCTGCTGGTGGCGGCGACGAAGGCCGGCGTCGATCTGGAGGCCGTCGCCAAGCGCTTTCCCCGCACAGACCTGATCCCCTTCGAGTCCGGCCACAAGTTCATGGCCACCCTGCACCACAGCCACGCGGGCGAGTCCTTTATCTATGTGAAGGGCGCCCCGGAGGCCCTGCTCGACAAATGCAGCACCGAGCGCGGCGCGGACGGCGACGCGCCCCTGGACCGTGCCGCCTGGGAGGCGCGCATGGAGGCCCTGGCCGCCGCCGGCCAGCGGGTGCTGGCGGTGGCCGTGAAGCCGGCAGAGCCGCATCGCTCGGAGCTCGATTTCCAGGACGTGGACGGCGACCTGACCCTGCTCGCCCTGTTCGGGCTCATGGACCCGCCGCGGGAGGAGGCCATCGCCGCCGTGCGCACCTGCCGGGATGCCGGCATCCGCGTGAAGATGATCACCGGCGACCATGCCGCCACCGCCCGCTCCATCGCGGCCCAGGTGGGTCTCGAGAACGCGGGCGAGGCCCTCACCGGCGCACAGCTCGACACACTGGACGACGCCGAGCTGCGCCGGCGCGCCCAGGAGGTGGACATCTACGCCCGGGTCACGCCGGAGCACAAGCTGCGCCTGGTGCAGCTGCTGCAGCAATCGGGCGCCGTGGTGGCCATGACCGGTGACGGCGTCAACGACGCGCCGGCCCTGAAGCGCGCCGACGTCGGCGTCGCCATGGGCATCAACGGCACCGAGGCCGCCAAAGAAGCAGCGGAGATGGTGCTGGCGGACGACAACTTCGCGTCCATCGCCAACGCCGTGGAGGAGGGCCGCACCGTCTACGACAACCTGAAGAAGGCCATCCTGTTCATCCTGCCCACCAACGGCGGCGAGGCCCTGGTGGTGCTGGGGGCCATCCTGTTCGGCTTTCACCAGTTCCCGTTGACGCCGGTGCAGATCCTCTGGGTGAACATGATCACCGCCGTGACCCTGGCCCTGGCGCTCGCCTTCGAGCCGCCGGAGCCGGGCGTCATGACGCGCCCGCCGCGCAATGCCCGCGAGCCGGTGCTGTCGGCCCTGTTCCTGTGGCGCATCGCCTATGTGTCGCTGATCCTCACCGCCGGCACCTTCGGGCTCTTCCTGTGGGAGCGATACCAGGGCGCGCCCATCGAGCAGGCCCGCACCGTGGCCGTGAACACGCTCGTGATGTTCGAGATCTTCTACCTGTTCAACTCCCGCTACACGACCGCACCGGTGCTGAACCTCCGAGGTCTCTTCGGCAACCGCTATGTGCTCTATGCGGTGGGCCTGCTGATCCTGTTCCAGCTCGCCTTCACCTATCTGCCGCCCATGCAGGCCCTGTTCGGCACCGCGGCCATCGATGCGGGCATCTGGCTGCGCATCGTGCTGGTGGCCGCCTCGGTGCTGTTCATTGTGGAGCTGGAGAAGGCGTTGGTGCGGCGACGGCGAGCGCAGGTGCCCGCGGAGGCGCAGCAGGGCTGAGCGGCTGTGAAGAAACCCACCGACCTGCTGCGGGCCGGGGGCTCGATGGCGGGCGCGACGGCCCATCGCGCCGATGCGCTGCGGGGGAGGTGTCCAGCGAAAAGGCCCCGGCAATCCGCCACTGCCGGCGCGCGCCGGGTGGGCTGCGTTCCGCGGCAGGGTCCGAGCGCAATGCCTGCGCAGTCGCACCGGACCCGGCCGCGGCCGCGTCGCTCAAGCCTCCGGAATCAAGTCCCGATAGGCATGCCAGCTGGCATAACCGAGCAGCGGGAAGATCACCAGCATGCCGATGAAGGCCGTCGCGGCGCCCACCAGCATCAGGCCGACGATGATGGCGGCCCAGAGCAACATGGGCCTGGGGTTGGCAGTCACCGCCCGCCAGCTGGCCTGGACGGCGGCGATGGGGCCCGCGTCGCGATCAACGATGAGCGGCACGGCAACGATGCTCGAGGCGAAAACGGCCGCGGCGAGCAGCGCACCGCTGCCCAGGGTGAACAGCAGCATCAGCGGATGCTGAAGGCCGCCGCCGAGGAAGCCGGTGTAGGCCGTGGGCGCCACCGTGGTGACCTTGAGCGCGAACAGCACCGCAGTGGCCATGAGCCAGAAGGACACCACCATCACCAGCACCAGCCCGAACAGTGCCAGGCTGGAGCGGCGCGAGGCATCCAGCGCCAGGCTGCGGCCGATGCCGGTGCGGTCCCCCGCCAGGCTGCGTCGCGCCGTCACGTACAGGCCCGCCGCCAGGAACGGCCCCAGCATCAGGAGCCCGATGACGAACTTCACCGTGAGCCCCGGCATCGCCTGGCTCATCATCACGGCGCCGAGCCCGGCGGCCGCGCACAGCCCACCATAGAAGGTACTCACGAAGGGCGTGCGCCCAAGCGTGCCCCAGCCCTGCCGCAGCCATTGCCATGGCATGGACGGCGCCACGCTGCCGATGGTCAGTGCGTGCGCATCGACGCTGTCCCGATGCGCGTCCGATAAGCTCTGCTCAGTCATTTCCCCGTGCATGAATCCACTCCGAAAGTTGCGTTGCGTTGATGGTCGGGACGCGCCTCAGGCCCGGGGACCTGTGCGCTGCGCTGACCCACGGCGTGCGGGTGAGCGACGCGGCGACGAGCGACCCGAATGGCAATATATTAGCACTTGCTAAAGTAATAATAAATGCCCCGACGCAAGTCGGTGCGGCATGCCCCGCTGCATGTGGCCTGCCACGGCTGCAATCTGCGCGTTCAGAACGCGTTCGATGGCGCTTCGAAGCTCGGTGAGCCCGACGCCAACTGGTTCCCAACCTACGCTTGGGAACTCGGCCGGGAAGCTCTGCTTCCCGAGCGACGCGAAGCGGAGCTTCGGGACCGCATTCCCAAGCAGAGCTTGGGAACGAGTGCAACGAGTGCAGCGGCCGGCGACGCGCTCGCGTACCTGGGCCGGCGTGCGGCGGCGAACGGCGCCGCCCAGATGCCGAAACCGGGCCAGGCACGGGCCGCCCACAGACCAACCGCGGCGTTGCGTCGGTGGCGAATGACGGCCTGACCAGCCACACAAGCCCGGTACCGGACCCGACAATCCGACCTTCCCCACCTGTCACGCTTGCGACAAGCCCGCGGCCCGCTGACGCACGCATCCCACGCATCCCTTTGCAAACAATCACCTGCGCAACCTGGAGTATGCCGGCACGGTGCTTGCTTAAACCCTGCCAGGCACTGCGAATCATGCTCTGCACCGCCGGCCGGTGCCGCATCGAACACGACCGATTGCAAGGGGGACGCGCGATGGCGCTCGAAGCACTGGACCAACCCAAGTCACCTGCCGCCGGCGGCGGCTGCTCTTCAAGCGGCTGCGGCTCAGGCTCCGACAAGCTCGCGCACCTGCCGGAGCACATCCGCGCCAAGGTGCACAACCATCCGTGCTTCTCGGAGGACGCGCATCACCACTACGCGCGGATGCATGTGGCGGTGGCACCGGCCTGCAACATCCAGTGCCACTACTGCAACCGCAAGTACGACTGCTCCAATGAGTCGCGCCCGGGTGTGGTCTCGGAGCTGCTGACGCCGGAGCAGGCGGTGGCCAAGACGCTGGCGGTGGCGGCGGAGATCCCGCAGATGACGGTGCTCGGCATCGCCGGACCCGGCGACCCGCTGGCGAACCCGGAGCGCACGCTGGCCACCTTCCGCGAATTGTCTGCAAAGGCCCCGGACATCAAGCTCTGCGTCTCCACCAACGGCCTGGCACTGCCGGAGCTGGTGGACGAGATCTGCCAGCACAACATCGACCACGTCACCATCACCATCAACTGCGTGGACCCCGAGATCGGCGCCAAGATCTACCCGTGGATCTTCTGGAACAACCGCCGCATCAAGGGCGTGAAGGCCGCGAAAATCCTCATCGAGCAGCAGCAGAAAGGGCTCCAGATGCTCTGCGACCGGGGCGTGCTGGTGAAGGTCAACTCGGTGCTGATCCCGGGCGTCAACGACGCGCACCTCAAAGAAGTCAGCCGGGTCGTCAAGGCCAAGGGCGCCTTCCTGCACAACGTGATGCCGCTCATCGCCGAGCCCGAGCACGGCACCTTCTATGGGCTCATGGGCCAGCGCGGGCCGAGCAATGAGGAGCTGCAGGCGCTGCAGGACGCGTGCGCCGGGGACATGGCCATGATGCGCCACTGCCGGCAGTGCCGCGCGGACGCCGTCGGCATGCTGGGCGAGGATCGGGGTGCGGAGTTCACCAATGAGAAGGTCGCGGCCATGGACATCGACTACGAAGCCGCCATGGCCCGCCGCGCCGAGGTGCACGCGGCCATCGAGGCCAACCGGACGGCGCAGCAGCAGCAACGCCCCGATCAGCCCAGCGAGACCTTCGTCCCGATCACGTCCCTCAAGCGCAGCAAGCCGCGGCCGGCACCTGCTGCGGCGCCCACAGCCCGCTTCGCCGTCGCCACCACGGGCAGCGGTGTCATCAACGAGCACTTCGGCCACGCCCGGGAGTTTCTGATCTACGAGGCCGCCGGCGTCGGCGAGGGCGTGGACGTGCGCTTCCTCGCCGCCCGCAAGGTGGACCTCTACTGCGCCGGCGGCGACACCTGCGGCGAGGCCGAGGACGCGCTGGGCAAGACCATCCGCACCCTGGAGGGCGTCACCGGCGTGCTCTGCTCGAAGATCGGCATCGAGCCCTGGGACCGCCTCGAGGCCGCCGGCCTGGTGCCCAACGGGGAGCACGCGATGGAGCCCATCGAGGACGCGGTCGCCGCCGTCTACCGGGAGCTGCTGGCGGAGGGCCGGCTGGACGCGCCTGCCGAGGCC
Source organism: uncultured Thiohalocapsa sp. (assembly GCF_913063425.1). Lineage (GTDB taxonomy): Bacteria > Pseudomonadota > Gammaproteobacteria > Chromatiales > Chromatiaceae > Thiohalocapsa. The sequence goes on along the minus strand of NZ_CAJXYK010000034.1, from coordinate 56,579 downwards.
GCGGCCCTGTCGGCCTGAGGCGGCGCGATTCAGCCCGCTCCCGGGTGGCTCTGCAGACTCCGGACTGACAGGCCCGATCCGCACCAGCCGCGACCTATCACCAGACACCCAAGGAGCCAACCATGGCCTACCGCATCATCGACAGCTGTGTGAACTGCTGGGCCTGCGAGCCGCTCTGCCCGAGCGACGCGATCCGCCCCGCGGAGCCGCCCGCCATGAGTCACTTCACCATCGACGCCCGCGCCTGCACCGAGTGCGAGGGCGACTACGCCGACCCGCAGTGCGCGAGCATCTGCCCGGTGGAGGGCGCCATCCTGGACGCCGCCGGCGAGGCCGTGAACCCGGCCGGGTCGCTCACAGGCATCCCGCCGGAGCGACAGGCCCAGGCCATGGCGGAGATCCGGGCGCGCTGACGCGCCGGGCCCGCCACCCCAGCTCGCATCCACCCGGGGTGCCAGCCCGAGGCCCAGCCCAACGTCCGGTCCAGCGTCCAGCCCAACACCCAGTCCAGCGCCCAGCCGCAGGCAACACCAACGCCGCCCGGGAGCAACGCCATGTTCGTCTTCGACACCGCTGCCCTGCTCACCGCCCGCAGGGCCCCGGACGCCACCGCGCCCAAGCACGGCATCCGGCGCCTGCCGGCGCGGTTGCTGGCGGCGGCCGCAGCTCACCGGGACCTGGTGGACCGCGGCCGGTCACTGCCCCGCCCCGCCCGCTGCGGCTGGCTGCCGCGGCGGGCCTGGCGCCGTCATGGCGCCCTCATCTGCCTGCGCGCGGGCATCGACCCCGACGCCGCCCCAACGTACACGTATCCGGAGGGCGCCGGACGGTGACCGCCATCGTCTTCTACGAGAAGCCGGGCTGCATCGGCAACGCCCGGCAGAAGCAGCTTCTTGTGGGTCTCGGGCACAGGCTCGAGGTGCGCGATCTGCTGCGCACGGCCTGGGAAGCCGACGACCTGGCGCGCTATTTCGCCGGCATGCCGGTGCGCGATTGGCTCAACCCAAGCGCGCCCGCAGTGCGCGACGGTGACATCGACATCGACGCTTTGGACGCCGGCGCGGCGCTGGCGCTGCTGGTGGCAGAGCCGCTGCTGATCCGCCGGCCCCTGATCGACTCGCCGCACGGGCGCTGCGCCGGCTTCCTGCCGGGCCCGGTGCTCGCGGCCCTGGGTGTGCCGGAGGCCGCCCGCGCGCTGGACAGCTGTGCACGCGGGACACAGACGCCACAGAGCCGGGCGCCATCCTGCGATGCGCGCGCCGCCGCCTGCCGGTCCGATACCGGGCGGCGCGCCACCGATGCCACCGCCCCCAGCAGCACCGGCCAGAGGAGTACCGACCAGAGCAGCGCCGGGCAGAGCAGCGCCGGGCAAAGCAGCGCCGGGCAGAGCAGCGTTGGCCAGAGCAGCGCCGGGCATACCAGCCCGGCTCCCGGCAGCGAGGCCGGTCCTGTCGGGAGCGCCGAGCCATGAGCCGCACCACCGCCGGCAGCGAGGGCCAGCCCGGCACCGGCACGACGCCCGTCGCCATCGCCGACGGCGTGCACTGGATCGGCGCGCTGGACCCGTCGCTGCGCCGCTTCGACCTGATCCTGCGCACGGCCAACGGCACCACCTACAACGCCTACGCCGTGCGCGGCAGTGCCGGGGTCGCGGTGGTGGACACCGTCAAGGCGGAGTTCGCGGACACCTTCTTCGCGCGGCTGGAGCAGGTGGCGGGCTATGACGAGATCCGCGTCATCGTGCTGAACCACCTGGAGCCGGACCACTCCGGCGCCCTGCCGGAGCTGATGCGCCGGGCGCCGCGGGCGAAGCTGGTCATCTCCAAGCGGGCACCGGCCATGCTCAAGGCCCTGCTCAAGGCGGACGACCAGGAGATCCGCTACGACACGGTCGACACCGGCGACGCGATCGACCTCGGGGACCGGCGGCTTCGGTTCCTGCACACCCCTTTCCTGCACTGGCCGGACACCCAGTGCACCTATCTGCCCGAGCAGCAGGTGCTCTTCTCCGGCGACGTCTTCGGCTGCCACCACTGCGACCCGCGGCTCTTCAATGACCGGGTCGGGGACTTCCGCTTCGCTTTCGAGTACTACTACGCGCACATCATGCGGCCCTTCAAGGCGCACGTGCTCGACGCGCTCAAGCTCATCGAGCCCCTGCCGCTCAAGCTCATCGCGCCCACCCACGGTCCCATCCTGCGCGAGCGCCCGCGACGTTACGTGGCCCGCTACCGGGAGCTGTCCGGCGCCGATATGGCGCTGGAGCCGGTGCTGGCGGACGCCAAGCCCCTGCGCACCCTGCTGGTGTTCTATCTCAGCGCCTACGGCAGCACGGCGCGCATGGCCGAGGCCATCGCCGCCGGTGCGGAGGGCGTGCCCGGTATCCGCGTATCGCTTTACGACCTGGACGGCGGCGAGACCGAGCCCTTTGTGGACCTCATCGAGGCCGCGGACGCCATCGCGCTCGGCTCACCCACCGTGAACGGCGATGCCGTGAAACCCGTCTGGGATTTGTTGTCATCGCTGGCGGTGGTGAGCCTGCGCGGCAAGGTGGGTGCCGCCTTCGGCTCCTACGGCTGGAGCGGCGAGGCGGTGCCCATGATCGAGGACCGGCTGCGCGGCCTGAAGCTGCGGGTGCCGGTGCCTGGGCTGCGCCTGAAGCTGATCCCCACCGACGCCGAGCTCGCCGACTGCCGCGACTTCGGCCAGGCCCTGGCGCAGGCGGTGACCGGCGCGGATGGCGCTGCGGCGGAGGCCGGCGGCGGCGCACAGAAGCCCGTCATCGACTTCGCGGACTTGGCGTGAGACGCCCGACATGCCCGCATTGATTGGCCGGCAAGCGCGCCAGCATCACAGCTGTTGCTTCGTCGGGCAATCACCAGCTGAGCACTGATCGGCAAAGACAACGACGGACCGCGGGCAGCACGCATCCGGTCCGCACACAGCAGATGGTTCCAACCCGCAACCCAATCGGCCACAGCATCGGCCATTATTCAGAGGACTGCCCATGGCAAAAGCGAAACTCACCTTCGAAGACATCGGCCAGAGCGTGAATGTGCCGGCCGGCATCCGCGTCATCGAGGTCTCCGAGAAGGTCGGCGCCGGCATCATCTACGGCTGCCGCGAAGGCGACTGCGGCACCTGCATGATGCATGTCACCGAGGGCTGGAACAATCTCACCGAGCCCTCGGTGCTGGAAGAGAAGGTCCTGCGGGAGAACATGGCCGGCCGCCACGACCGCCTCGCCTGCCAGGCGCAGGTAATCGGGGACTGTACCGTCAAGCCGGCCTGAACCCAGTGACGTGGTGCGCGTAACGAGTCACGCGGTTTCGCCCCGTGCCTCCGACCCGCCCCGCGACACTCGAACCTCGTAACCCGCTACTCGATACTTGGAGCAAAACCATGGCCCTCGTCACCTTCTCCAACCCCGAATACAAAGACAAGACGGTCTACGCCGTGGCCGGCAGCCACACCGAGACCATTCTCAAGATCGCGAAAGAGCACAAGATCCCGGTGCAGTTCGACTGCCAGGACGGTGAATGCGGCCATTGCCTGGTGCGCGTCACCGGCATCGACGACAAGGAGCGCATGGGCTACCACCTCACCGAGAAGGAGCGTACGGTGCTGAAGGACCTCGGCAAGCTCACCCAGGACGACATCGACCGGCTGATGGTGGAAGACGTGCCGAGCGAATGGCGCCTGGCCTGCCAGATGATCGTCCGCGACGAAGACATCCTGGTGGAGTACTGAAGCACCTCGGGCGCCGCCCGCCGGCGCCCGAGCACAGTCAACGCAGAGACGGATGGACAGCGACATGAGCGCCAGCCCAGCCCACGCGGCCCGGCAACAGGCCGACCAGCACGACCCGAAGCGCACCCGCAGCGGCCTGAAGCTGGCGGCACCGCCGACACCGGCCGCCCACGCCGCCAACGACGCGCTGGCCAATGCGCTCTACGCCAGGCTGGCGCTGCACGCGGCGGGCGAGCCCAATGACGAGGCCTTCGCCTGCATGATCGCGAGCCTCTGTGCCGGCGGCGGCGCCCTGCCGGACTGGCTCGGGCTGGAGCCCGCGGCATTCAGCTGCCTGCTCGCCCATCACTTTCCGGGCCTGCGGCTCAATGCCTCACCCTGCCCGGGCCGTCAGATCGACCCGGCACGGAACGACGAGCGCCATGAGCTGGTCGAACTGATGCTCATGGACAAGGCGGGGGATTCGCCCTCCGAGGTCTGGATGGCCCATGTGGTGGCTGCCGGCTGCATGGCCAGTGACCACCTCTGGCAGGACCTGGGGCTGTGGCAGCGCGCCGACCTCACCGCACTGATGCGGCGCAACTTCCCGGCGCTCGCCGCGCGTAACGTCAAGGACATGAAATGGAAGCGCTTCCTTTACAAACAGCTGTGCGAGGCCGAGGGCATCTATGCCTGCCGCGCACCTTCCTGCGAGGTCTGCAGCGACTACCATGCCTGTTTCGGGCCTGAGAACTGAGCTTCTGTTCCTGGCGGAGGGCAGCGGCGACCGCATCAAGCGGCGCGCCATCGGCGCCTATCTGGGCCTCGCCGTCGGCGATGCGCTCGGCGCGACGGTGGAGTTCCTGACGCCATCCGAGATCCGTGCCGCCTACCGCGTGCACCGCGACATGGCCGGCGGCGGCTGGCTCAAGCTCCGCCGCGGCCAGATCACCGACGACACCCAGATGGCCCTGGCCCTGGGCCGGAGCATCCTGGCCGCGGGCGGCGTCGACGCCCATGCCGCGGCCGAGGCGTTCAGTGACTGGATGCGGCGCAAGCCCATCGACATCGGCAACACCGTGCGCCGCGGCATCGCCGCCTACCGGCGCACCGGCAACCCGGAGTCCCTCCCAAGCGAATTCGACGCCGGCAACGGCGCCTGCATGCGCTGCCTGCCGGTGGCGCTGGCCACCATCGGCTCGGACATCGCCCAGATCGACGCCGCCAACCAGGCGCAGGCGCACGTCACCCACAACAACCCGACGTCGGACGCCGGCACCTTGTGCGTGCTGCGCATGGTGCAGACGGCGATGCTCGGCGGCGACCGTGCCGCCCTCGCGGCCATCGCCGACGAGCTGGTGGCACAGGACCCCGTGTTCGACTACACGCGCAAGCGCAGCGAGAATCCGAGCGGGTTCATCGTCGATACCCTGCGCACGGTGTTCCAGGCGTTGTTCGCGACCGACAGCTTTGAGACGGCACTCATCGACTGCGTTAACCGCGGCGGGGACGCCGACACCACCGGCGCCATCACCGGCATGATCGCAGGCGCCCTCTACGGGCCCACCGATATCCCCACCCGCTGGATGCGCCACCTGGAGCGGGATATCCGGCTGGAGTGCATCGAGCAGGCGCAGGGGCTTGTGCGCCTGGCGCCGCTGTGCGCGGTGGCACCCGACACGGTGCGGGGCTGATCCGACGCACCGCACGCCGTGGCAGCGGCCTCCGGCCGCGACAAAGCGCACCCACGCAGCAATCGCGGCAGGCGTGCCGCTCCGGCGCCGCGCCTCAGGCGGCCTGCGCCGGGATGGCATCCCCGGTGCCGGTGACTTCGTTATGCTCGTTGCAGTAGATGAGGGCGGGCTTGAAGACCGCGGCCTCCTGCTCCGTCATGGCGGCGTAGCAGCAGATGATGACACGGTCGGCGGGGCGCGCCTTGTGTGCGGCGGCGCCGTTGATGGAGATGATCCGGGAGCCCGCCTCCGCCCGGATGGCGTAGGTGGTGAAGCGCTCGCCGTTGGTGACGTTGTAGATGTGCAGTTGCTCGTACTCGCGGATGCCGGCACGGCGCATCAGCTCCTCGTCGATGGCGCAGGAGCCCTCGTAGTCCAGCTCCGCGTGCGTGACGCAGGCACGGTGCAGCTTGCATTTGAGCAGCGTGAGTTGCATGGCCTGGATTCCTCCTCTGGGCAGGGGCACGGACAACCGCGGCCTGAATCTGATGTCTTGATATGTGGGGTGCTGTTGCGGTTACTCCGCCGCAGCGACGGCAAGCCCTTCGACGCAGCGCGTTTGCTGCGGTGCAATATGGGCGCTATTGTCGCAACGCATGCCCCGGAACCGCAAGCAGAATCCGGGGTTTCCTTGACAGCCGGCGGCGCGCTGAGCCGCGCGTCGCACCGCGGTCACCGACTGGGAACCCCGCGCAGACGCAGCAACCGGGCCGGCGGCGACCCGGCGACCGCATCACCCCTGCACGGGCAGCGGGCGATCCAGCTCCAGGTTGTCGATGAGCCGTGCCCGGCCCAGGTGTGCCGCCGCCAGCACCACCAGCGCGCTGTCGGCGGGCCCCGGCAGGGCCAGATCGACGCGTCGGCGCACGCTCACGTAGTCCGGCTCGAAGCCCGCCGTGCGCAGCGCCTGGGCCGCATCGCGCTCGGCCTGCTCCGGGCTGGTGCCCGCGGCCACCGCGGCGGCGACGGCCGTGAGGGTACGAAACAGCACCGGTGCCCGTGCGCGCTCCGCCGCGGTGAGATAAGCATTGCGGGAGCTCATGGCGAGCCCGTCCGCCTCGCGCACCGTCGGCAGGCCGACGATCTCGATGTCCATGTTGAGATCCAGTGCCATGCGGCGGATCAACAGCAGCTGCTGGTAGTCCTTCTGCCCAAAGACGGCCAGGTCCGGCTGCACCAGGTTGAAGAGCTTGGCGACAACGGTGGTGACGCCGCGGAAGTGGCCGGGGCGGCTTGCACCGCAGAGCTCCGCCGAGAGCCCCGGCACCTCCACCTGCGTGTGGCCGGCGCGCCCCTGCGGGTACATGGTGGCCTCCGCCGGCGCGAACAGCAGCTGGCAGCCCACGGCCTGAAGCTGCCTGGCATCCTCTGCGAGGGTACGCGGATAGCTGTCCAGGTCTTCCCCCGGGCCGAACTGCAATGGATTCACGAACACCGTAGCGACCACGCGGTCCGCACCTGCCAGCGCCGTCTGCACCAGGGCGATATGGCCCTCGTGCAGGTTGCCCATGGTGGGTACCAGCGCGATGCGCAGCCCCGCCGCCCGCCAGCCGGCAAGGCGGGACCGCAGTGCGGGGATGTCGTGCAGGGTTTCCATGCGGCTGTCTGCCTTGGGGCCGGCTTCCTCGGGGCTGGGCTTCATCGGGGCATGGATGTGACGCGCGGCGTCGGCGCCCGGACCAGCCTCAGTGCAGGGTGTGCTCCGGGCCGGGAAAGGTCCGCGCCTTCACCTCCGCCACATAGCCTGCGAGCGCCGCCGCGACACCGCCGTAGCCGGCGGCGAAGTCCTTGCTGAAGCTCGGCGCGCGCCCCGGCAGCAGGCCCAGCATGTCGTGCAGCACCAGCACCTGGCCGTCGCAGGCGCTGCCGGCGCCGATGCCGATGACGGGGATGTGCAGCTCGCCGGACAGGGCCTCCGCCAGTGCGGCGGGCACGCACTCCAGCACCAGCATGCCGGCCCCGGCGTCCTGCAACGCGAGCGCATCGGCACGGATGCGGGCGGCGCCGGCGTCGTCCCGCCCCTGGTAGCGATAGCCGCCGAGGCGGTGCACGGACTGCGGCAACAGCCCCAGGTGTGCGCACACGGGCACACCGAAGCGCGTCAGCCGCGCCACCGTATCGGCAAGGTCGCCGCCCCCTTCCAGCTTCACCATGGCCGCACCGCCCTCGCCCATCAGGCGCTCGGCGGCGGTCAGCGCGCGGTCGTCGGTGGCATAACTCAGGAAGGGCATGTCCGCGATCACCAGCGCCCGCTCGGCGGCGCGGCTGACGCAGGCGCTGTGGTAGACCATGTGCTGAAGCTGCACCGGCACCGTGGTGGGCTGGCCCTGAAGCACCATGCCCAGGGAGTCGCCCACCAGCAGCACCTCCACACCGGCCGCCTCCAGCAGCCCGGCGAAGGCGGCGTCGTAGCAGGTGAGGCAGGCGATGGGCTCGCCGCGGCGCTTCATCGCCGCCAGGGTGGCTCTGGTGATTCGCGCTGCGGGCATGGCGGGGCTCCGTGAGGCAGGTCGCAGATCACTGGTGATGGGGCAGGACGACGCCCGGCGCGCAGAAGCAGGCGCTCGCGGTGCGGCGCCGGGACGCGGGCTTCAGGATAAGGCGGCGCGGGGCGACTTGCCATCGCAGGCGGCGTCCGGCGCCTGGTCGGCCGGCAGCGGCCCAGCGGGCAATTGCAGCGGGATGGGCGCAAGCGGCGCAACACCCTGCTTGGGCACGGCGGCCAGCAGCGCGCTGAGCCGGCCCTGCCCCGGAATGTCCAGCCCGGGCGGCGCCACTTCGGCGAGCGGCACGAGCACGAAGGCACGCCGGCGCGCCTGCGGGTGCGGCAGCGTGAGCCCGGGCCAGGCGACATGGCGGGCGCCGAACATCAGGATGTCCAGATCCAGCGTCCGCGGCCCCCAGCGCGTGCCGTCACGCACCCGGCCATGCGCACGCTCCAGGGCCTGGAGCGCCGCGAGCAGCGCCCGCGGGGCGAGCCGCGTGTCGAGCCGGGCGACGGCGTTGATGTAGTCTGGCTGGTCCGCGGGGCCAACGGGGGCCGTGCGATAGAGCCGCGACACCTGCGTGACACGGCTCGCCGGCAGCCGCGTGAGCGCATCGGCCGCCCGCTCCACGTGCCGGCGCGGATCATCCAGGTTGGCGCCGAGACCGATGTAGACGGTCTCCGCGCGGGCCAGCAGTGGCCCGGTCACTGGCTCAGCCATCGCCGTCACCCCCGGCAGCGCGCCCCTGGAGCCCGGCCACCCGCTCGCTGCCCTCGCTGCCGGAGCCCCCGGCGGCGTCCTTCGGCTTGCGGCGCCGGCGCGGGCGGCGGCGCTTGCCCGCGCCGGTCATCTTGGCGCGGTCGCCCGGATTGGCGTCCTGGAACTTGGTCCACCAATCGGCCAGCTCCGGGTCCACTTCGCCGGCCTCGGCCCGCAGCAGCAGAAAGTCGTAGGCTGCCCGGAAGCGCGGATGGCCGAGCAGCGCCATGGGCCGGCGCCCCTGGCGGCGCTCAAGCCGCGGCTGCAGGGACCAGATCTCGCGCATGGGCATGCCGAAGCGCTTGGGGATGGCCACATGCCGCTGCTGGGCCGAGGCGACCTCGTGGGACGCGAGCGCCATGGCGTCCGCCCAGGGCGTGCCGCCATCCAGCAGCGCCTCATAGCGCAGCCGCACCGGCTCCCACAGCAGCACCGCGAACAGGAACGGCGGCACCACCGACTTGCCGTCCAGCACGCGGCGGTCGGTGTTGTCCAGGCCGCGGCTCACGAAGACCATCGGGAACTCGTGCTCCTGTCGCGCGAGACAGGCATCGGCGGCCGGGAAGAGCTGCGCGAACAGCCCGTAGTGGCGCAGCTTCTCGAAGGCATGCAGACCATAGCCGGCATGGAAGAGCTTCAGCACCTCCTCGAACAGCCGCGCCGCCGGCACCTCGCCCAGCAGGGGCGCCAGCTCCGGCAATGGGGTCTCGCAGGGCGCATCGATCATGAAGCCCAGCTTGCACGCGAAGCGCACCGCCCGGAGCATGCGCACCGGGTCCTCGCGGTAGCGGGCCTCCACATCGTCGCCGATAAGCCTGAGCCGCCCGGCCTTGAGGTCTTCCAGGCCACCTGCGTAGTCCACCACCGAGAAGTCGGCAATGTTGTAATAGAGGGCATTGACCGTGAAATCCCGCCGCAGCGCGTCCTCGGCGATGCTGCCGTAGACGTTGTCGCGCAGGATCATGCCGTTCTCGGTGCGCGCGCCGTCGTCGTCGGTGCCGTCCTGCCCCGCGGGGATGGCGCTGGCGCGAAACGTGGCGACCTCGATGATCTCCGGCCCGAAGAACACATGCGCCAGCCGAAAACGACGGCCGATGAGCCGGCAATTACGGAACACCTGGCGCACTTCCTCGGGCGTGGCGTCCGTGGCCACATCAAAGTCCTTGGGCTCGTGCCCGAGCAGCAGGTCGCGCACGCCGCCGCCGACGAGATATGCCGCGTGGCCTGCATCGCGCAGGCGGTACAGGACCTTGAGCGCATTTTGACTGATGTTGCTGCGCGAGATGCTGTGCTCCGCGCGCGGGACGATCAGCGGTTCTGGGTCAGCTGTTGAAGACAAGGGGTGGAGCGGCTGGGGTTGGAGCGGTGGGGTTGGAGCGGCTGGAGCGCATGTTCAGGAGGATGCGGGCCGTCGCCGGCTGCGCCCGTGGCCATGGCCGCGGCTGTGACGAGGTCGCGGGCCGCCATCGGCCAAACCGCACCGCAGGACTCGCGTTTGCCGGGCGCCCGTCGCCGTCGCCGTCGCCGGGCTGGTGGCGGTCCGATGCTGGTCCGATGTCGATGCGGGCGACGCACACCTTGAGCGGCCCGACGTTTCACGTATAATACGCGATTCTTGCCTGCACTTCTGCTCCCTTCGTCTAGCGGTTAGGACGTCGGCCTCTCACGCCGGTAACAGGGGTTCGAATCCCCTAGGGAGCGCCACCCACCCCCTCATACCCACCTGCCGCGACGTCTGTTTCTGCGAGCCCGCACGGGCGGTACGACGCAGAAGACACGCGCGGCTGCCGCTGCATCCGCCGCCCAAACCAAGTGCACAAAATTCGGGGACGGTAACCGTAATCCCCTGCTCCGCAGGCTCCACCTGCCGGCTGAGGGGAGAGCACCAGCACGAGGCGGATTCCAAGCGCACCCGGCGCGAATGCACAGCCGACAGTGATTGCCTGCAACGCCCGAGGCCCGACGCCTGGGTCACGGCGTCGCAGCAGTTCGGCGCACGGGATAGTTCAGTATACCGTCCCCGTCTTTGTAGGAGTGATCAACCGGCCGCGCGGCGCGACCGGGTGAGTGCTCAGCGCTCCGCTGTTACCAACGACGGCCCCCGCCACCACCGCCGCGCGCCGGGCGGTCGCTCTTCGGGCGGGCCTGGTTCACGGTGATGTTCCGGCCCTTGTAGTCAGTGCCGTTGAGCGCCTTGATGGCAGCATCCGCCTCGGAGTTGTTGCCCATTTCCACGAAGCCGAAGCCCTTGGAGTCGCCGCTGAAACGGTCGGTGATGATGTTGACGGTGTCGACGCTGCCGTACTGCGAGAAGGTCTCGCGCAGATCGCCCTCAGTGACGCTGTAGGGAAGGTTGCCGACGTAGATGTTCATCAAGTGTCCTCGCGGAGTCTGGTTGCGGATGCTGTGACTGCCGCCGCTTCAGCGTCCCGCTCAAGGTCGCCCGGTGGGGCTTCAGGTGCGCGGGGCGGCGCCGCGGCAGCGGCAGACGGCCGCCGACGCGGCTGGTGAGCCAGCGGCGCCGGGACGGCAGGAGGAGGCAGGATGCTACGGATCTCGTGGGGAGCGGGCGGGGCCTGGGCGGCGGCGTGGCGCCGGAGCAGACCGGGCGGTCTCGTCGAAATGGCAGATGCCTTGTGCCGGACGGCCTGAGGCCGGCAACCGGCGGTCCTCCGTTCTCACGTTAGCAGGTTCTGAGTCGCGGCGCAGGACTTTTTCGCCGGCTCAGCGGGTGTGGACCATCCGCCCGCCGTCGCGAGGACGTCTCCGGGCACGCTCGGAGGCGTCCGCAGCAGCGGAGGTGCGTTTCGTCACAACCTTTCAGGTTTCGCGGGAGCCGTCGGGCGATCCGGATGCGGCGGCTGCGCCCGGCAACTGCCGCACGAGCCCCGGCGCCAGCTCCAGCAGCTCCTCGGCGAGGGGATCGTGGCGCAGTGCCAGGGAGCGGTTGAGTGCTCGGGTGGCGGCCTGCGGCGCGCCCGCGGCGAGGTGGGCGATGCCCAGGCGCAGCCAGTGCTCGGCGGCGCGCTCGGTGGCCTGAAGCAGCCCGAGCGCCATGCCGCAGCGCCGGCAGGTGTCGGTGCCGTCGGTGCGGGCGCGGCAGTTGGGGCAGCGCTCCATCAGGTCTCCAGGTAGTAGATCAGGTCGGACAGGGACGCCACCGCGGGGCCGAGCTTGGGCATGTCGCCGGCGTCCAGGGCATCGCGCACGGTCTCGCTCAGGTCCACCAGATCGTCTTTGTCTTCGACGCCCGCGGTCTCAAGCAGCCGCTCGGCCTTCTCCAGCAGGGCGCGGGCCTGGACCACCTCGCGCTGCTCCTCCTGCGGACGCGCAGCGCCCGGGGCAAGGGTCTCATCAAGGATCTCGGCCTCGTCGGCCATGAGCGCGGCGAGGCGCCCTTTGGCGGCCTCCAGCTCCTCGGCCTCGAAGCGGGCGGTGGCGTTGTCGATGGCGATGTGCTTCTCGTGGCCGGTGCGCTTTTCGGTGGCGGTGACCTTGAGGATGCCGTCCAGATCCAGCTCGAAGCGCAGCACCACGATGTTGCCCGCCGGCACATCGCTCAGTCCCTCCACCCGGAAAGAGCCGATCAGGGTGTTGTTCAGCGCATCGCGGTCCTCGCCCTGATAGACCCGCACGTCCACGGCCGCCTGCCCGTCGGTCATGGTCTGGAAGGCCTCGCTCTTGACCGTGGGGATGGGGCTGTTCTTGCGAATCAGCGGGACGAAGCAATGGGGGTAGAGTGCGCCGTTCATCTCGGCGACGGCGCTGGTGCCGAAGGTGTAGGGCGTCACGTCCACCAGCACCGCGGTGGTGGCCTCGCCGGCGATGACCCCCGCCTGGATGGCGGCGCCGGCGGCGACACACAGGTCCGGGTCCATCTCCGCGCGCGGCTGCATGCCGAGCGTCTGCTCCAGGCGCTGCTGGATCAGCGGGGTGCGGGTGGCCCCACCCACCAGCAGCACCTCGTCGATGTCGGCGACCGTGAGCTCGGCCCCCTTCAGGGCAGTGTGCACGGCCTCCAGGGTCTCGTCGATCCAGCCCTCGATCATCTCCTCGTAGGTCTCGCGGTCGATCTCCAGCGACAGGTTGACCGGCGGGTCATGGTCCGGCAGCAGGTATTCCTCGTCGATGCGGGCATAGGGGGCGTCGCTGAGTGCGATCTTGGCCGCCTCGCAGGCGCGGGCGAGGCGGGCCATGGCGGCACGGTCATCGCTCGCGTCGCAGTCGTGCTCGGTGCGCAGGTGCTCCAGCACGTGCATGATCAGCTTGGCGTCGAAGTCGTCGCCGCCCAGGTGGTTGTTGCCGTGGCTCGCCAGCACCTCGGTGACCTCGCCGCCGGCCCGCACCACGGAGCAGTCGAAGGTGCCACCGCCCAGGTCGTAGACCAGAATGGTGCGGGCTGCCTTCGCATCCACCTCGTAGGCCAGCGCCGCGGCGGTGGGCTCGTTGATGATGCGCACCACTTCGAGGCCCGCCAGCTCGCCCGCATCGCGGGTGGCCTGGCGCTGGGCATCGGAGAAGTAGGCCGGCACGGTGATGACGGCCTTGTGCACCGGCTCGCCCAGATGCGCCTCGGCGGCGGCCTTGAGCCGCTTCAGAATCAGTGCGGAGATCTCCTGCGGGCTGTAGGACTGCCCGCCCATGGCCAGCTGCACGTCCTCGCCCATGCGGCGCTTCACGGAGCGGACGGTGCGCTCCGGATACAGGGCGTACTGGTTGCGGGCGGCGCGGCCCACCAGCAGCGAGCCGTCATCCGCGAGGCCCACCACCGAGGGCAGGATGGGGCCGCCGTCCACGTCCAGTACCTGTGGACGCCCGTCGCGGATCACGGCCACCTCCGAGTTGGTGGTGCCGAGGTCGATGCCGATGATGGTCTCGCTCATGTCTTGGTCTCGATCTGTGTCGGTGACGGCGCCGGGGCGGTGACGGCGTCGGGGCGGTTCACGACCACCTCCGCCAGGCGCAGCAGCTCACCGTGGAGCAGGAAGCCCGGGCGCAGCTCCCGGATCACTTCGCCCGCGGGCCGCGCCGGGTCGGACTCCACTTCTGCGGCGTGCATGCGGTGCGGGTCGAAGGGCTGGCCCACCGCCGCCAGCGGCCGGACGCCGCGCCGCGCCAGGGTCTCGTCCAGGCGGCGCAGGCTCATGGCCTGGCCATCGGCCATGGCGGCGGCAAAGGCGCGGACCCGCCGCCGCCCGAACAGCCCCCGGGGCCGGTGACCCGCGGCGCTGGCGTGCCCGGCCTGCATCCGATCGCGCAGCTCCAGGAGCTCCAGCAGCAGGTCCCGGTGCTCCCGGGCCTGGGCGGCGCGCTCGTGCTCGCGGCGGCGCTGCTGCTCGTCCGCGAGCCGGTCGTGGGCGCTCTTGAGCGTCTCGAACAGGCCGCGGAACTCGTCCAGGGCGCCTTTGACCTGGCGGGATTCGAGCTTGACCTCGTTCTTGAGTGCCGCGACCTCCGCGAGCAGCGTGAACAGGTCCGGCGCCGGCGGCGCCTCCGCGGACACCGACGCCGGCACCTCGGGTGCGGGCGGCAGGTCCAGATAGGCGCGGAAGCGGGCGGCGAGGGCGTCCTTGGCAGCGTCCTCCACCTACGCCTCCCCGCGCAGCAGCGCCCGCAGCAGGTCAGGGTCGGGGCGGCGGCGGTCAGGACCGGAGGCGGCACTGGGCGCGGCACTGGGCGCGGCACTGGGCGCGGCAGCGGGCCCCGCACCGGGGGCAGTCAGGGCGCGGCGCAGCAGATCGAGCGGTGCCGGCGGCTCGGCGTCGAACAGCTCGTACGCGACACGGTCGCGGCGGGTACGCAGGCGCTCGTAGGCGGCGCGCACGGCCTGGAACGCGGCCGGGTTCCGATCGGGCGGGCAGCGCTTGATGGCGTTGCGGTAGGCCTGCTCGACGGCGGCGTCGTCCACGCCTGGCGCCACGCCGAGGGTGAGATAGGGGTCAGACATCAAAAGAGATCCAGTTGCTCGGGATGGTCGTCGTCTGGTTGACGCCCACTGCGGCGGCCGCGCGCTTCGGTCGGTGCGTCTTCGGCGTGGAAGCTCGCCTCGGTGTCGCGCAACAGTTGCTTGAGCTGCTCTCTGACAAAGGCTTCGCCCTCGTCACGGGCGAGCTTCAACAATCGCTTGCGCAGGGACTTGGGAATCCCGCAGGCCTCCAGCGCCTGGCGCAACGGCAGGCGATCGAGCTTGTCCAGCAGGTTCGCTGCAACCTCATCGGCGCCTGGATCGAGCCGGGGGTCAGGCAGGTCGAACGGCTCGTCATCGCCCGCGTCATCCAGCAGGTGATCGAAGCCCGACGGCGGGAAGCCACTGAAGGGCCAGAATGTCTCCCGCAGCGACAGCAGCCGGCTGACGGTGCGCGCATCGCCGTCGCGCTCGGCGCGCTCCAGGGCCTGCTCCAGCTTGACGCGGTCGGCCGCCCCCGGGCTCCCGGACTCGTCGTATTTGCTCTCCAGCGCATGAAAGACGAACGCGGGCGTTCCCGCCCAGCACTTCAGCGCCGCACCGGCGGCCTCCCGGCGCGGCGCGCTCAGGCGCATCCGCCGCAGGGTCTCGCAGGCGAGCTCCAGCGCCTCGGCGTCCAGTTGCTTCCAGGGCGCCCCCTGCAGCAGGGTCTTCAGCCAATCGACCAGGCTCACCGCGTAGCGCTTGCGCCGCTCCGCGAATTCCCGCAGTCGGGTGAGGATGAGTCTGAGATCGCCCGGGGCCTGCAGCTTGACCTTGGGCAGATCGAGTAATTCGAAGAGCTTGACCTGATCGAAGAGTAGCAGCTCGGCGGCAAGGGCCAGCTCCAGCTGCGCCACCGGCCCCGGGCCGCACTGCTCCAGCAGCTCCTGCACGCGCTTGCGGCCGGCATCGACGCCGACGACGTGCAGCCTCGCCAGCGCCTGCATGAAGTCGAGACGCTCGCGCAAGGTCTGAAGGCCCGCGCCGCGCTGGGTCCATTGCCGTGCCTGATGCAGCTCTTTACTTGCCAAGTCGGGACGATCCTTCCCGAGCTGCTTGGCGGCGTGGGCGATGTGGGCATCCACCAGGCGCCGCCGCGCGCCGCTGTTGATGGGGTCGATGTCCAGCATCTGCCGGGCGATGCCGGCGGCCTTCTTGAAGGCGTCCCCGGCCAGGGCGGTGTCGAGCGCCGCCTCCAGCACGGCCATATCGCGCGGCCAGCGCGCCTGCGCCGCCGCCAGCACCCGGCGCGCGTCCTTGAGTCGGGCGCCGCGGCGGTACCAGCCGATGAGGCGCAGATAGGTGTCCCGGTGCTCCGGGTCCCATTCCAGGCTGCGCGCGAGCTGCTCGGCGGCGACAGACTGCTCGGAGTCCGGCTCCGTATCGGGCACATCCACGCCGAGGAGGTCGAAGTACTGATCGGCCCGGCGCAACGCCAGCGCGATCGCCACGGGCCGGTCCGGGTCCGTCGGCTCGGCCTCCGCCGCCACCCGCAGCACCTCGGCGACATCGTCCCAGGCATTCAGGACATTCCAGGGATGACCGTCGGCCTCCGCCGCATGCGCAGCGGCGAGCGCCTCGGACAGCGTGTCTTCGATCAGATCCCGTGCACGCGATGCCGGCGCATGCCGCCCGCCGCCGGCTCCGGGCAGCGACGCCGACAGCCGCCGGGCAGCTCGCGCGGCCCAATCGCGGCCGAGCAGCTCGCGGTGACGCTCCAGGAGCCGCAGCAGGGCCTTGCGGGCGTCGGCGTCCGCCGGCGCGTCCAGCGGGGCGTCCATGGCCGCGACCTCCCGGGCCAACGCGAGCTGCTCGGCGGACCAGCCGCGCAGGGCGGCGGCCAGCTGCGCCTGGCGGGGGCCAAGCCGGTGCAGCGCGTCCAGGCAATCGGCATCCGACAGCAGCGCCGCCTCGGCCGCCTGGCGCAGGGGCGCAAAGGCGGACGCAGCGCCGATGCGCGCGAGCAGATCGCGGCTCGTCGCCGGCTCGGCCTCGAGGCGGCTCAACGCCTTCAGCAGCAGCGCGAGGTCGCGGTAGGGTGAGCGGAATGGGATGCCCGCCAGCGCCGACTCCAGGGCCGCGTCGTCCCCGGCGCAATAGGCGTCGAGCGCAGCGCGCGCGGGCTCGGCGTGGCGGCGCAGCGGGTCGTCTGCCGCAAGCCCTTGCAGCCCCGGTGCGGCATCGGCCAGCGCGGCGGCGGCGAGCCAGGTGCCGATCTGCTCGCGCTCGTCACGGGGCAGCGCATCCGCGCGCGCCCACAGCGCCAACAGCGGCCCAGGGTCGCCGAGGCGCAGCTTCAGCGCGGCGTGCTCCGGTGCCGGCGGCACCTCCGGGCCGAGGGCCGCCCGGTTGTCCCAGATGGCGAGCGCCTCTTTGTGCATGCCCTTGGCAGTCAACTCCCGCGCGCGGCCGGCATAGGCCTCGGCGAGGGCGAGGCGGCGCGCCGGGGTGTGCTCGCTGGCCGCATCCTCCTTGAGCAGCGCCTTGAAACCGCCGACGGCATCGCGGAACCGGCCCTGCGCCAGCGCGTCCTGCGCCGCACGCGCGCGGACCTCCGGGCTCGCCTGCTGGGCCTGCTGCGCGGACTTCGGGGTGCCGCGACCGGACCGCTTCTTGTGCTTCTTCGCCATGGGCGGCAAGGGTAACCAATCCCGACCCGGGCTTCGAGCGCGGGGTCCGCCCGACCTGTCTTAAAGGCGCAGCGTCCATCAGCAGCAGCGCCGAGCCGCCGGTGCCCAGGCGCCGGGGAACGCGCATACTTCACACTTCTAGCTGCACACTTCAAACTTCCCCCATCCCGCGTCACAGGAGCCCGCCATGTCCCGCACCCCCGTCAAGAAGGTCGTGCTCGCCTATTCCGGCGGCCTCGACACCTCCGTGATCCTGAAGTGGCTGAAGCAGGAATACGGCTGTGAGGTGGTCACCTTCACCGCCGACATCGGCCAGGGCGAGGAGCTGGAGCCCGCCCGGGAGAAGGCCCAGGCCGCCGGCATCACGGAGATCTACATCGACGACCTGCGCGAGGCGTTCGTGCGCGACTTCGTCTACCCGATGTTCCGCGCCAACGCCCTCTACGAGGGCGAGTACCTGCTCGGCACCTCCATCGCCCGCCCGCTCATCGCCAAGCGCCTGGTGGAGATCGCCGCGGAGACCGGCGCGGACGCCATCAGCCACGGCGCCACCGGTAAGGGCAACGACCAGGTGCGCTTCGAGCTGACGGCCTACGCCCTGAACCCGGACATCAAGATCATCGCGCCATGGCGGGAGTGGGACCTGCTGTCCCGCGAGAAGCTCATGAATTACGCCGCCGCCCACGGCATCGCCATCGAGCAGAAGCGCGACGGCACCAAGTCGCCCTACTCCATGGACGCCAACCTGCTGCACATCTCCTACGAGGGCTACGACCTAGAGGACCCCTGGGTGGAGCCGGGCGGCGACATGTGGCGCTGGACCCGGGACCCGCAGGACGCGCCGGACACGCCCGTGGAGATCGCACTGAGCTTCACGCACGGGGACGTGACGGCCATCGACGGCAAGCCCATGACCCCGGCCGAGGTGCTGGCGGCGCTGAACCGCATCGGCGGCGAGCACGGCATCGGCCGCGCCGACATCGTCGAGAACCGCTACGTCGGCATGAAGTCCCGTGGCTGCTACGAGACCCCCGGCGGCACCATCCTGCTGAAGGCCCACCGCGCCATGGAGTCCCTGACCCTGGACCGCGAGGCGGCGCACCTGAAGGACGAGCTGATGCCGCGCTACGCGCAGCTCATCTACAACGGCTACTGGTTCAGCCCGGAGCGGGAGATGCTCCAGGCGGCCATCGACCAGACCCAGACCGTGGTCAACGGCGACGTGCGCCTGAAGCTCTACAAGGGTAACGTCATGGTCGTGGGCCGCCGGTCGGACACCAACAGCCTGTTCGACGAGTCCATCGCCACCTTCGAGGAGGACGCCGGCGCCTATGACCAGGGCGATGCGACGGGCTTCATCCGGCTGAATGCGCTGCGGCTGCGGGTGCAGGGGCGCCGCCGCAGCTGAGCCGGCATTCGCACGCGAGTTATCCGCAATGATCGACATCCTGGAGAGCCCCGGGGTGCGGCGGCGGGTCGCTCCGATCTCGGTGGAGAGCTGCCACGTTCTGCGGGACCTGGGGCTCGTGGACGTCAAAACGGAGCTGGTCAATGGCATCATCGTGGAGAAGAGGACCAGGTCCCCGCGCCATACCCTGATCCTGCATCCAGGCGCCTGCACGACACGGGGCGCACGGGCTGGTGGTACCTGCTGATCCTGATCCCGATCATCGGCGCGCTGGTGCTGATCTTCTTCTTCGTGCAGGACAGCCAGCCGGGCACGAATGCGCATGGGCCGAACCCGAAAGGGGTGGCCGCCTGAGCGCTTTGCCGCCGGGGCCGGCCGTGGTGACCGGCCCCCGTTGCACTCAGCCGCCGCGCTGCGCCAGCAGGTCCTTGAGCGCGCGCATCAGGTCCGTCTCGGTGATGATGCCGACCAGGTGGCCGCCGCCATCGTCGGAGACGGGCAGGCAGCCGATGTGGTCGTCCATCATGCGCTCGACGGCGGCGCTGAGGTCCGCGTCGGGGGCGATGGTGGTGACGGGCTTGTGCATGATCTCGCCGATCTCCACCGGCGCCTCCTGGAAGCAGCGGGCGGCGAGCTGGAGGTCGCGGCGCGCCACCAGGCCGGCGCAGTTGCCCGCGGCGTCCAGCACGGGCAAGTGGTGGAGGCTCTTCTCCTCCATGACGCTGAAGGCCTGTTGGTAGTCGGCCCCCGCGTCGATGGTGACGGGCGCGGGGCTCATGTAATCGCGGACCTGCATGGCACGGGCTCCTGGTCTTGGTGGTGGGGTGCTTCGCCTTCTGTGAACGGGCGCATGAACGGTAACTGCCAGCATGCGTCACCCGGGCGGTCATGAGAAGTGTCGCCGGTCAAGCGATAGCGCCGCTTGCGTCTGCCCGCGCAGCGGCGGCGCCGCCCGCCAGCGACGGTCCTTGTCGCAGATCAAGAACACGCCTCGCCGTGCATCGTCCGACGAACGGCGTCACCACCTGCGACACCACCGAAAGCCGCGGCGGCGGCGCTGGCGCCAGCGCGGGCGCCGACCGAGCACAGGGGCCGCAAAGCACCAATGCGGCACAGACACCGCGCAAAGACTTGGGGTAGCATGCCCGGCGAGTGGCAGTACGGGTTTTCCCATCACCGGGGGCGGAGGCAGATCATCGATGACCCGCGGCACCCAGCTGAAAGAGCTCACCCAGATCGATCTTGGCCACTTGGGCCTGGCGCCGGACACGCTGCAGGGCGCCATGGCGCTCGCTGGCGACGACGCCGGCACGGACCCCAAGACCCTGGCCGTCACCCGGGAAGTCCTGGAGACGCTGGAAGCCGTCTTCGACATCCTGACCGAGGCCCTGCCTGGCGAGCACGGCCGATCCTGAAGGCCCGCCGCCGCCCGGCCCACACAGCCCCAATCGCGTATCCACCCAGCCGAATATATACCCAGCCGCGTATCCACCGGGCACCGCGCCCGAGCCCACCGGTCGCTGTTGTAAGGATGCGCCAAAAAAAGACCGCCTCGGCAGGGTGTGTGCTGCCGGGCGGCCAACTGGCTTGCTGCCCAGAAATCGTTTTCCCAAAGGGCGCCACTCAGGCGCACACGGGCCTGTGAAATCCTGCCGGACGATGCGGCGCGCCGGCGTGCTGCCGCGCGGGGGTCAGTGCGGCGTACATCGGCTCCGCGCTGAATCGGGAAGGGCTGCCGGCGCACCCGCGGCGGCGGGGGACTCCGCCCGGGCCACAACCGGCTCGCTCGACGATGCTGCTGTGCTCAGTCCGTGCTGCGGTCCTGCGCATCACGGCTGCGCAGACGCTCGTTGTTACGCACGATGCCGACGATGAAGCCGGCGCTCACGAGCGCGGCCACCATGCCGCTGATGGTCAATGCGTCGAAACTCATGGTACTGCCTCCGTTTCCCGCAACTGCGCTAGCCTGTGTCTCATGCTGGGCTGATCCGGCCCTGGTGCTGTGTGGCCCTGGTGCTGTGTGGCCCTGGTGCTGTGTCGGGCCGCGCCTGAGGCGCCGGCCGAGACCGGGCTTCCCCCCGGGTCGACAGTCATTCTCCTTGAGGGCATCGACCAGGTTATTTCGCCAAGTGCTAATATTGTGACAAGTTGTTACAGGCGCCGTGGTGATTCCGACGGCTGCCGCAGATTCTCGGAAGCGCGTCACAAGAACGCACCCGGCACGCGCTGCCCCACGCCCTGGATGAGCTTGAGCCATGTCCGCCGCCGAAGGCCCCACCCGCGTGCTCGTGGTCGACGATGACGCCTCGCTGCGCGAGCTGCTGACCGATTACCTGCGCCAGGAAGGCTTCGAGGTGAGCGGCGTGGAAGACGGTGCGGCCATGTTCGATTGGCTCGACACGCATCAGGCGGATCTCCTGATTCTGGACCTGATGCTGCCGGGTGAGGATGGACTGACCCTGGCGCGGCGTCTGCGCACCAAGGACGACATCCCCATCATCATGCTGTCCGCACGCGGGGAGGACATCGACCGCATCGTGGGCCTCGAAGTCGGCGCCGACGATTACCTCGCAAAGCCCTTCAACCCCCGCGAGCTGCTGGCCCGCATTCGCGCCGTGCTGCGCCGGCGGGCGCCGGCGGCCGAGGCGGCGGCGCCGGAGGCCGTGAGCTTCGGGCCCTACCGGCTGGACATCCCGGCCCGCCAGCTGACCCGCGACGGGGAGCCCGTGACGCTGACGGGCAGCGAGTTCGATCTGCTGCGCATCTTCGTCGAGCATCCCAACCAGATGCTCCACCGCGACCGCCTGCTGGACCTGCTGAAGGGCTACGAGCGCAACCCCTTCGACCGCAGCATCGACGTGCAGGTGGCGCGGCTGCGGGCGAAGATCGAGCCGAACAAGAAACAGCCCATCTACATCCGCACCGTCTGGGGCCGCGGCTATATCTTCACCCCCCAGGCGGAGGGCTGAAGGGTGCGCTCGCTGCTGCCGGCGTCGCTGTTCGCGCGGGTGCTGCTGACGCTGGTGCTCACCTTCGGCAGCTTCGCGCTGATCACCTTCTTCACCGTCGTCTACTATGCGCTGTTCCCCGTGGTGCAGCGTTCCACGGCGGACCTCGCCGCCTTTATGGAGCTCTCCGCCCACACCCTGGTGCAGCTGCCCGAAGAAATGCAGGGCGAGTACCGCTTCAAGCTCCTGAACGACTACCAGCTTTGGCTGCGCACCGAGGCCGAGGCTCCCCAGCATCTGCGCCATTACTTTTTTCCCTATGTACAGCGGCTGAGCGAGGCGCTCAGCGGGCGCGCCGGTGCCGAGGTGCGGATGCAGAGCAATGTCATCGACGGCAAACGCTGGTTCTGGGTGGACCTGGACACGCCGCAGGGGCACGTTTGGGCGGGCTTCCCCCGGGACCGCATCAACACCAAGCCGCTTGAGGGACTCTTCATCATCTCCACGCTGGCGCTGCTGCTGCTGGTGGTGACGGCCTCGGTGCTGGCCCGGCGCATCACCTCGCCGCTGACGCGCCTCGCCCACGCGGCCGAGGAAGTCGCCAAGGGACGCTCGCCGGAGCCCTTGCCCGAGAGCGGTCCACGGGAGCTTGCAAACCTCGCCCGGCAGTTCAACGAGACCAGCCAGCAGGTGCGCGAGCTGCTCGCGGACCGCACCGTGCTGCTGGCGGGCATCTCCCACGACCTGCGCACGCCCTTGACCCGCCTGCGCCTGGCGCTGGAGATGCTGCCGCGCCAGACCGACCCGGCGCTGAAGGCGCGCATGGAGCGGGACCTTGAGGAGATGAACGCGCAGATCAGCCAGGCGGTGGAGCTCGGCAGCACCCTCGGTGCCGGCGAGCGCCACCGCGTAGACATCGTCAAGCTCATCGGCGAGGTGGTGGGCACCCGCCCGCGCATCGTCTGGCGGCCCACGCAGCACTGTGTGCAATGCGTGAGCGCACTGGCCCTGCGCCGCATCCTCGGCAACCTCATCGAAAACGCCCTGCGCTACAGTCAGGCGCCGGTGGAGGTGCGCCTCGACTGCAATCACCGCGCGGCCGTAATCTTCGTGCTCGACCGCGGCCCCGGCATTCCGGAAGACGAGCGCGAGGCGGTGTTCCGCCCCTTCTACCGGCTGGAGGCCTCGCGCAACCGCCGCACCGGCGGCTCCGGGCTCGGCCTGGCCGTGGCGCGTCAGCTCGCGGTGGCCAACGACATGGAGATCCATCTGAGCAGCCGCGTGGGTGGCGGCACCGTGGCCAGCGTGCGGCTGCCGCCGGAACAGGAGACACCGCCCAACGGCGCTCGCGCAGAGCCTCAGGACAGGCCGGCCGACACCAGACCCGCCGGCACCCCAACCGGCACAGAAGCAGCCTGAGGACCCCACACCCCGGTGCCTGCGCGCGGGCCCCGAGCCTGCCACCGAACACGCAGCGCAGACGCGGGTCAGCGGCACCGCTGCGCACCCTCCGAGGCGGCGTATAGACGCGCTGCCACCGCGGTTGACGCGTCACCGACGGCTGCCTACATTTCGCCCAGTTTTGGACCAGATTTCGACCAGCGGACGCCGACATCTGAGCCGGCGCCGGCACCTGCCGGCCACCGCACGACAAACCGCTGACCAGGGGGAGATCATGCTGCAACCCGGCGACCCGGCACCGCCCTTCTCGCTGCCCGACGCGGATATGGAACGGGTGGACATCACCAAGCTCTGGGGCGAGCGTCACATCGTGCTGTGCTTCTATCCCAAGGACGACACGCCGGGATGCACCATGGAGGCCCTGGAGTTCACGGACCTGCACGAGGACTTTGCCGCGGCGGGTGCCGACATCATCGGCATCAGCCGCGACACCTGCGCCAGTCACGGCGCCTTTCGCGACAAGTACGGCCTGAGCGTCACGCTGCTCGCGGATACCGACGGCGACGTCTGCCAAGCCTATGATGTCTGGCGCGAAAAAGAGAAAAACGGTGTGAAGAAAATGGGCATCGTGCGCTCCACCTTCATCGTCGGTCGCGACGGCCTGATCCGACACGCCCTCTACGACATCAAGCCCAAGGGCCACGCCGCCCGGGTCCTGGAGCTCGTCCGCGATCTCTGAGCCCCCGCTCGCCCCGGAAGCCCCGGAAGCCCCGGAAGCCCCGGAAGCCCCGGATACGGAGACCCAATACGGGGACGGTACACTTAATCAAGCGGTGGCCCCAGCGCGCAGCATCGTTGCCCGGTCAAGACGCTTCCATCCGCTGCGGCAAGGCCTCCGCCCACCCCAGCGACTCGAACAGCCGGCACCAGTCGGCATCCGGCGCCGCCGTGACGCGCATGGCCGCATCCGTGTCCGGATGGGTGAAGTCGAGCCGCCAGGCATGCAGCAGGAGTCGGTGCAGGCCGAAGCGCTCGCGAAAGAGCCGATTGTGCCGGCCCTCGCCGTGGGTCGTGTCGCCGATCAGGGGGTGGCGGATGTGCGCGAAGTGCCGGCGCAGCTGGTGGCGCCGCCCGGTGTGGGGCGCTGCCAGCACCAGGGCATAGCGGCTCGTCGGATAGCGGCTCACGGCGACCGGCAGCTCCGCCGTGGCGAGCCGCCGGTAGGTGGTGAGTGCCGGTCGTGGCAGACGCCGACCCGGTGCGCTCGCCTCCGGATCGTCCAGCGGCCAATCGATGCGGCCGGCGACGGGCGGCCAGCCGCGCACCACCGCAAGATAGTGCTTGGCCACGCGCTGCGTCGCGAACTGGGCCGACAGCCGCCGCGCCGCATCGGCGGTGAGGGCGAACAGCAGCACGCCCGAGGTGGGCCGGTCGAGCCGGTGCACCGCGTGCACGCGGCGCCCCAGCTGGTCGCGCAGGCGTTGTAGCACGAAGCTGTCGGCGTCGGCGATGCGGGTGCGATGCACCAGGAGCCCCGGCGGCTTGTCCACCGCCACCAGATGCGCATCGCGATAGAGCACCTTCAGCATGGGCATCTCCCACAACCCCGGTCGCAGGCCGGTGGACGGACATGGGCCGCAGCCGAAACCCTGGCGGAACGGCGGTAAGACCCATTCCATCGGTTGTCGCGGCCGGGTATCGTAACTGGTTGGTCACGGACGCGAGGCCCGGCGTGAAGCTCCGCTACTACATCCTGCTGCTGCTGCTGCTGTTCGGCCTGGCGCCGTTGATCATCGCCGTGCTGATCAACCTGCCGCTGGTGCTGGACCGCACGGCCATGTTCTACCAGAAGGCCTATCTCCAGAACCTGCGGGCCGATTTCCGCGACCTTGACCAGCACCTGGCGAGCCGCGACGAGATGATCCGTCTGCTGGCCAAGCTGCCGGAGCCCGGCGTCATTCTCGGCGCAAGCGGCGGTGAGGACGCCATCGACCGCGCCCGCGCGCGCTACACCGGCTGGATCAACCAGATGCTGCCGGACCAGCTGGACGTGATCCAGATCCTGTTCGTGGATGCCGCCGGCAGCGAGCGCTTCTGGCTGCGGCGCGACCCGCAGACCCACGAGTGGCAGCCGGCGCCGTTGCCGCCGGAGCCGCCGAGCCGCGGCTTCGTCAACGCCGGCATCAAGCTGCAGCAGGGCGAGGTGATCGTCAGCCGCATCCGCATCAATCCCTATGCGGGCATGGAGGACCCACGCCAGCTCATGACCCTGCAGCTGGCGAGCCCGGTGGGGGAGCGCGGCGGCGGCAACGCACTGCCGCCGGGGCTGCTGCTGATGACCATCGACGTCGGCGGCCTCGCGCAGTACTACCGCGACACCCTCTGGGTCACGAACGACGGCAGCTACCTGCGCCCGGGCGAGCCCCTGAGCGACGCGGCCACGGCCTTCGAGGACTTCCCGGGCCTCGACGGCATCTTCGAGGAAGGCAAGCTCGCGCTCTGGAAGAACCCCAACGGCCCCCCGCTCCTGTGGGTGCCCATGTTCCTCACCGAAGAAGGCGTGCCGCTGTGGGTGGGACGCCCGGTGGACCCCTCGCCCATCGAGCAGTTCCGCGATGCGCTGATGGCGCGCGTGCTGTCCATCATCCTCGTGCTGGTGCTGGTGGTGCTGCTGATGGCGCGCTGGCTCGCGAACCGCGCCGAGGGCTTCGGCCAGGAGCTGATCAGCGGCATCGAGTCCATCCTGCGCGACACCAGTCCGCCGGATACGGGGCAGCGCCCGGACCGGCGCTTCGACTGGCAGGGGCCGCAGGAGGTTCGCGAGCTCGGCCGGCAGCTGAACGCCCTCGCGCACAACCACGCCGAGCACATCGCCACCGAGCGCGAGCATACGCGGGAGCTGGAGCAGTCGAACCGCTACAAGTCGGAGTTTCTGGCCAATGTGAGCCACGAGCTGCGCACGCCGCTCAACTCCATTCTGCTGTTGTCGAAAATGCTCGCGGCGGAAGAGTCCGGCCTCGATCACGAGCAGCGCCGCCAGGCCCAGGTCATCAATGAGGCCGGGCGTGACCTGCGCACCATGATCGACAACATTCTGGACATCTCCCGCATCGAGGCGGGACCGGTGACCGTCAGCCTGGAATGGGTGGAGCTGGCGTCCATGCTCGCCGAGCTCGCCGAGATGATGCGCCCGCCCATGACACAGAAGGGCCTGGCGCTGCACCTGGACATCGCCCCGGACGCACCGGAGCGGGTCTACACGGACCGCGGTAAGCTGCGCCAGATCCTGAAGAACTTCATGTCCAATGCAGCGAAGTTCACCGATGCCGGCACCGTCACCATCGCCGTGCGCCCGGGCACCGAAGAGCGGCCGCTCGCCATCGCGGTGACAGACACCGGCATCGGCATCCCGCCGGGCAAGGAGCAGATCATCTTCGAAGCCTTTCAGCAGGCGGACGGCTCCACCCGCCGGCGCTACGGCGGCACCGGACTCGGACTCTCCATCAGCCGCGAGCTGGCGCAGCTGCTGGGTGGGGGAATCCAGGTGGAGAGCACGCTCGGCGAGGGCTCCCGCTTCACGCTGCTGCTGCCCCTGGCCTTGGACCCGGAGGAGCTGGATGCGGTGGAGATCCTGGAGCAGCGTGCCGAGCCACCGCTGCCGGCGGCCGGGCGTCCGGCCTTGAGCCCAAAGACGGCGGCGGCGGACACCGTCCCGAGCCGCAAGCCACAGACGCCGGCCCCGGTGGAGGTGGCGGCCCCGGCGGCGCTCGGCCAGGATCGCTGGGTGCTGCTGGTGGAGCGCGATGTGCAATGCCTGGTGACGGCCACGTCGGAGCTGGAGACCATGGGCGTGCGGGTGCAGACGGCCGCCGATGCGGACGAAGCGCTGGAGACCCTGTCGGACGAGCACGACTGCGCCCTGTTGTTGCTTGCCGCATCGGCGTCAACAGAAGAAAGCTGTGCTAGGATCAAACGGATTAATGGCGAGACGGCAGAGGGCATCCCGCCCATCTACATCATCGGCAACCTCGACGAGGCACAGCGCGAGCGCTGCCGTGCGGCCGGCGCCGCAGGCTTTCTCGACAAACCGCTGGAGCGCGCCGCGCTGACGCGCATCCTGGAGCAGGCGCTGTCGCCCGCCGCAACGGACAAGAGCGAGGCTGCGGCACAGGACATGGCATGACGGCAGCTATGACAGAGGGCTCCGGTTACAAGATCCTGATTGTGGACGATCATGCGCACAACCTGTATACGCTGCGCACGCTGATCGAGAAGCACCTGGACGCGGCCACCGTGCTGGAGGCGTCCTCAGGGCGTGAGGCCATTGACCTGACGCTGGAGCACCGCGACATCGATCTGATCATTCTCGATGTGCAGATGCCGGAGATGGACGGCTTCCAGACCGCCTCGCTGCTGAAGCTGCGCAAGCGCACCCGTGATATCCCGATCATCTTTCTCACGGCCGCCTTCAAGTCCGAGGAGTTCCAGCAGCGCGGCTTCGCCGTGGGCGCCGTGGACTATCTGCTGAAGCCCATCGACGACAATCTGCTGATCAACAAGATCAGCACCTATTTCCGGCTCATCGCCAAGGAGCGCGCGCTCAACGTCGCGCTGGAAGAGAAGGTCGCCGAGCGCACCCGCGAGCTGGAGCAGGCCCGGCAGTACCTGGAGAACATCGTCACCTACATGGGCGAGGCGCTGCTGGTGCTGGATGCGGAGGGCATCATCAAACAGGCCAACCCCACCGCCTGCGCCATGCTGGAGTACGCCGAGCAGGATCTGATCGGGCTCTCCATCGGCGACGTTTTCGAGGAAGAAGGGGACGAAGAGGCCGGCGCCTTCATGGGCACTTGGCTGGAGGCACTGATCCGCACCGGGGCGCTGGCCAAGATCGAGGCGCGCTTCATCGCCAAAGACGGCAAGCGGGTGCCGATTTTGTTCTCGCGCACCGCCGTCAAGGACGACGCCGGCCGGATCAGCGAGATCATCTGCATCGCCAAGGATATGACCGGCTATGTCCGCATCGATGACGAGGCCGCGTACCGGACGAAGGAGTCCGCTGCCAGGGCGTCGGTAAGCTGACCGCCGTCCGCCCGCGCCACGACAACGACAATGACGACAATTGCGCCCGCGCGCACGGCGGGCCTGCCCACCCAAGGTAAGCGATGGCCGTAACGATGAACGAGCAACAACCCGCGGATCAGGATCCGTCCACGCCGCCCTCCCAGGAGGACACGGCTCTGACGGCCATGGCGCTCAAGGCCATGGCGCACCCACTGCGCTGGAAGATCCTCTGCTCCCTGGGCGACCGCGAGCTCTCCGTCGGCGAGATCGTCGAGCGCACCGGGACGTCGCAGAGCAACATCTCCCAGCACCTGGAGCAGCTGCGCAACAAGAACATCGTCGTCGCACGCAAGGAGGCGAACCGGATCTTCTATCGGATCCGCAATCACCAGCTGCTGGAGCTGATCGGTATCATGCGCGACGTGCTCTGCCCGGCGAACCTCGACGACCGCTATCCGCGCTGAGCCGCGTAACACGCTCTGACGCCAGCCCGGGCCCCGCCGCCGCGCGCGGCCCGGGCACCGCAATTCCCATCACGCAAGCCCCAGCCGCCCGTCACCATGCCCAACCTCGACGACAAGCACTGGTTCACCGAAGTCCAGGACGGTGCGGGCAGCGCCTTCTCGCTGCGCATCCGCCGGAAGCTGCACGAGGAGCGCAGTGACTACCAGACCATCGAGGTCTACGAGACCGAGCAGTTCGGCAATCTCATGGTCATCGACGGCTTCACCATGCTCTCCTCGCGCGAGAACTTCCTCTACCACGAGATGCTCGCCCACCCGGTGCTACTGACCCATCCGGCACCCAAGCGCGTCTGCATCATCGGCGGCGGTGACTGCGGTACCCTGCGTGAGGTGCTCAAGCACGCTGACGTGGAGCAGGTGACCCAGATCGATATCGACGAGCGCGTCACCCGCGTCGCCGAGCAGTTCTTCCCGGAGCTCACCGCCGGCAACGATGACCCGCGCGCAACACTGCTCTTCGCCGACGGCATCCGCTGGATGGCGGACGCCGAGCCGGGCAGCCTCGACGTGATCATCGTGGACAGCACGGACCCCGTGGGCCCTGCCCAGGGCCTGTTCACGGAGGATTTCTACAGCGACTGCCGCCGGGCGCTGGCGGATGACGGGCTGCTGGTGCAGCAGAGCGAATCGCCCCTCTATCACCTCGACATCATCCGCAGCATGTACGACGACCTGCGCGCCGCCGGCTTCGGCGCCGTGCAGACGCTCTTCTTTCCCCAGACCATCTACCCATCGGGCTGGTGGAGCGCCACGATGGCAGCGGCCGGGGAACGCCTGCCGGACTTCCGCCGCATCGACGCAGGCAACCTGTTGGACACCACCTATTACAACGCCGACATCCATGCCGCGGCCCTCGCACAGCCCGAGTTCGTGCGCAGACGCCTGGCAGCGAACGACTGACCGGGCGGGTTGCGGTCTCCTGCCGCCGGCGCCAATCTGCGGGGCGGCGGAAAGCCGAGTGCAGTCCTGATCCGGCATACGACGCTGCGAGGTCGTGCCGGCTCCGCCAGCGGACCGCTTCTGGCAAGATGGAGTCGGGTGCTTTGCCGTGAATGCGCGCCATCGTGATTGGGTCATCCCGCTGCTGACAGCCCTGATAATGCTCCTGCAGCCGTCCATGGCGGCTGTCATCGCGTCGCAGCATGCGTTGTCCGCACATGGGCGTGTTGCATCACAGGCACAGGCCGGCCACCATGCGCACCTCTCAGCCCATGCTGACCAGGGTCGGGACTCGTCACTGACCTCTGGCCCCATGCCCGCCGCATCCGCGTCGCAGAACCATGAGGCTGATGACCACGCCTGTGGTCCGGCCTGCCAGGCCGGGGCCCACCTGCCGGGCCTGCCCGGCTGCTGCCCTGCCGTCGGCGTCCACCTGATCCGCCAGCATCCGGTGTCGTATCGCGCGACCTGGCGATCTCAGCGCCTCTCCCCGCCCGAACGCCCACCTCGCGCCAGCGCTTGAGCCCGACGCCGAGCCCGGAGGCGACGCCCTGCCCGTCGCCCACGGCATTCGTTCTCAAAGCGATGGAGATGATGGAGCGTGCCACGCAAACTGCTTGTCGTCCGCCCGCGGCGGACATTCGCCCTGTTCCTTGTCCTGATCCCTGCCCTGACTGCGGCCCGGGGAATGAACGCAGCGGAAGGCACCGCAGCCGTCACAGCGGGCCTGCACATGCATGCCCATGCCGCCGCGCAGCAAGGCCATGACCAACCCGGGAGGCGGGCTGCTGTCCAGGATACCGGGCACCAGCACGCGCACGCCCCGGACGCGCACTTGAACGACTCGCTGTGGCATCGCCTCCAGCATTGGCTGATCGAAGCGCTCGGCGGCGAGCATCCACACGCGGATGACCACGACCATGACGCGGACCCCGAGGAGATCCTGACGGCGACCCGTTGGACGCAGGATGTCGAGCTGTTCCTCGAGCACCCGCCATTGGTCGCCGGCGAGTCCGCGGAGCTGCTGATCTTTCTGACGCGGCTGTCGGACTTCTCGCCCCTGCATCGTGGCAGGGTCACGGCATCCCTGACCCCCGAGCTCGGGTCGGAAGGGCATGACAGCGCCAGGGGTCAGCCCGCGGCAATTGCCGCAGAGGTCGCCGAGCCGAGCCGCCCCGGTGTCTATCGACTGCGGCTGACGCCGGACCGCGCCGGACATCATCAGCTGGCACTGTCCTGGGCCGACGGAGAGACGACGGCTCGCTTTGCCCTGAAGGTATCGGTGGCGCAGCCAGGTACGCGAGGCATGCACGCCGATGGGCATACCCACGCGCCGGACCACGACCAGCGAGCGGAGCACGAGCACGCGCACGAGCACGCGGACGCGGACGCGCACGCGCACGCGCACGCGGACGCGGACGCGGACGACGACGAGCATGACCATGAGGCCGGCGATGCCCGGGACCACGGTCATGACCACGACAGCGCCCCCGCGGGAGCGCATGATCACGCCGGCGACTCCCATCAGCAGTGGGACCATGATCACCCGGCCCCGGCACAGCCCGCGGCGGCAGGCGCCAGCGTTCAGCTGACCAAGGAGCAGCAATGGCTCTCGGACTTCGCCACCGCCGCGGTCGAGCGGCGCCTCCTGCGGGGCTCAGTCCCCGCCACCGGCGTGCTGCGTGCGAGCGCCGATGGTGATGCCCATGTCACGGCGCCCATCGACGCCCATCTGCGCCCGGCAGCTGGCGGCTTCCCGTACACCGGCATGCAGGTGGCGGCGGGGCAGACCCTCGCCTACCTGGTGCCGCGCCTGAGCGGCGAGGCGGATGTCGCGGGCCTGGAGCTCGCCGTCACCCGCGCCGAGACCGCGCTGGACCTGGCCCGCCAGGAGCGCGAGCGGCTGGATGCCCTGTGGGAGGACCGCTCGATCCCGTTCCGGGAGGTGCTTCAGGCCCGGGGTGACGAGGACGTGGCCGCGGCGGAGCTGTCCGCGGCCCGCCGCCGACTGGCCCAGATCCAGCGCACCGAAGAGGGCGAAGGCGCCGGCGTGCCCGTGCGCGCCCCCATTGGCGGCGTGGTCGCCCGGGTCGAGGTGGCCCCCGGCGCCTTCGTGGAGGAGGGCGCGCGGCTGTTCCACCTGGTGAGCCCCGAGCGCCTGTGGCTGGATGCACGGGTGGCGGAAGCAGACATTGGCCGCATCCAGACCCCCGTCGGCGCCTGGTTCCGAGTGCGGGGCCTGCACGGCGCCGAGGCTGCGGGTGGCGGCCAGGTGTTCGTCCTGACACCGGCCACCGGCGCCCGGCTGGTGACCTACGGCGCCATGGTGGACCCGGAGAGCCGCACCGTGCCCGTGGTGCTCGAATTCGCGCCCAGCGCGTATGACAACGGCGAGCGGCTGCGGGTGGGGCAGTCGGTCGGTGCCCGGGTCTACACCGGGGAGGCCTCGCACACCCTGGTGGTCCCCGCCGGGGCCCTGGTCAATGATGCCGGTGCCGACGTGGTCTATGTGCAGGTGGGCGGCGACCGCTTCGAGCGCCGACTGGTGCACACGGGGCTGCGCGACCGTGACCTTGTCGGCGTCCATGACGGCGTGCGGCTGGGCGAGCGGGTGGTGAGCCGCGGCGCCTATCTGGTGCACCTGGCCGCCGGAGCAGAGGCCGATGCCGGCCAGCATCACGGCCACGACCACTGAGGGCGCGGGCATGATCGGCACCCTGATCGACTGGTCCCTGCGCAACCGGCTGTTCGTCCTCGCCGCCGCCGTGCTGCTGCTCGGCTACGGCACCCATCGCGCCCTGCAGATGCCGGTGGATGTCTTCCCGGACCTCACCGCGCCCACGGTGACCATCCTCGCGGAGGCCCCGGGGCTCGCCCCGGTGGAGATGGAGACCCTGGTCACCGTCCCCATCGAAACCGCCATGAACGGCGCGTCCGGCGTGCGCCGCATCCGCTCGTCCACCAGCATCGGCGCGGCCATCGTCTACGTGGAATTCGACTGGGGCGCGGATATCTACCGCGCTCGCCAGATCGTCGCCGAGCGGCTGCAGACCGCCCTGCCCTCGCTGCCGCCGGACATGGCCCCGCCGACGCTGGCGCCGGTGACCTCCATCATGGGGGAGGTCATGTACATCGCGCTGCGCTCGGCGCTGGATGCCGACGGCCGCCCCCGCCACGACGCCATGACCCTCAAGACCGAGGCCGACTGGACCCTGCGCCGGCAGCTGCTGGCGGTGCCCGGCGTGGCGCAGATCGTGCCCACGGGCGGCGACACAAGGCAGTATCAGGTACTGCTGGACCCGCTCAAGCTCGCCGACTACCGCATCGGCATCGACCAGGTGCGCGCGGCGCTCGTCGAGACCAACACCAACACCTCCGCCGGCTTCCTCGCCGAGAACGGCCAGGAATACCTGATCTACGGCCTGGGCCGGGTACATGGCGCCGAGGACATCGCCGCCACCGTCATCGCCGAGCGCGGCGGCGTGCCGGTGCATATCCACGACGTCGCCGAGGTGCGCATCGGCCCGGCGGTGCGCCGGGGCGCGGCCTCCGCCAACGGTGCGCCGGCAGTGGTGCTGGCCATCCAGAAGCAGCCGGACGCCAACACCCTGGCCTTGACCTCGCGCCTGGACCGGCGCATTGCCGAGATCCAGCGGAGCCTGCCGGCGGGCATGGAGATCGAGACCGGGTTGTTCCGTCAGGCGGACTTCATCCAGCTTGCCGTTGACAACGTGGAGGCGGCCCTGCGCGACGGCGCCATCCTGGTGGTGCTGATCGTGTTCCTGTTCCTGTGGAGCGCCACCGCAACGGTCATCACGGCGCTCGCGATCCCCCTGTCCCTGCTCGCCGCGGTGCTGGTGCTGGAGGCCCTGGGTGCCAGCATCAACACCATGACCCTGGGCGGCATGGCCATCGCCGTCGGCGCCCTGGTGGACGACGCCATCATCGACGTGGAGAACATCGCCCGGCGCCTGCGCGAGAACGCCGCCCTGCCCGCCGAGGCGCGCCGGCCGACCCTCGCCGTCGTCTACGCCGCCACTCACGAGATCCAGTCCAGCATCGTCTTCGCGACCCTGATCATCATCCTGGTCTTCCTGCCGTTGTTTTTCCTGAGCGGCGTGGAGGGCCGGCTGCTCGCACCCCTGGGGCTCGCCTACGTGGTAGCACTGGCGGCCTCGCTGCTGGTGGCGGTCACCGTCACGCCGGTGCTGTCCTGCATCCTGCTGCCGCGCTCCGGGGCCATCCGCAGTGGTCGCGAGCCGGCCCTGGTGCGCTGGCTCAAGGCCGGCTATGGGCCGCTGCTGGATGCGACACTGCGGCGCTGGAAGCTGCTGGCGGGGTCGTCCTTTCTGCTGCTGGCCGCGGCCCTGGTGGCACTGAGCCAGGCGGGCCAGACCTTCCTGCCGCCCTTCAACGAGGGCAGCCTCACCATCCTCGCCAGCACACCGCCCGGCACCTCGCTGGCGCAGTCCGATGCCCTGGCCTCGCAATTGGAGGCGGCCCTGCTGGAGCAGCCGGAGGTCATCGGCACCACCCGGCGCACCGGGCGCTCGGAGCTCGCCGAGCACACCCAGGAGGCGAACAGCACCGAGATCGAGGTCAGCCTCGACCTGACAGGCCAGGGTGGCGGCACCCGCGACATGGACCATTTGCTCGCCACCCTGCGCGAGCGCGTGGCCCAGGTGCCGGGCCTGTCCATCACCATCGGCCAGCCCATCAGCCACCGGGTCGATCACATGCTCTCGGGCACCCGCGCCGCGGTGGCGGTGAAGCTGTTCGGCGACGACCTGTACGAGCTGCGGCGCCTCGCCCGCGAGGTGGAAGCGGCCATGCGGGGCGTGCCCGGCGTCGTCGACCTGTTCGTCGAGCAGCAGGCGGACATCCCCTTCGTGCACATCGACTTCGACCGCGCTGCGCTGGCCCGCCACGGGCTGCGCGTCGCCGAGGTCTCCCGCGCCATCGAGGCCGCCTTCTACGGCAGCCGGGTCTCCCGCGTGCTGGAGGGCCAGCGCAGCTTCGATCTGGTCATGCGCTATCCGGACAGCGCCCGGGAAGACCTTCAGCGCATCCGTGAGACCCTCATCACCACCCCCGATGGCGCTCGGCTGCCCCTGCACGCGCTCGCCGACATCCGCCGCGACCGCGGACCGAATACCGTGAGCCGCGAAGACGTGCAGCGCAAGATCGTGGTCTCCGCCAACGTAGCCGCGAACGGCGCCGGGACGGACCTGCGCTCGGTGGTGACCAATATCCAGCGGGCCGTGGCTGAGCAGGTGAAATTGCCCTTGGGCTATCGCATCGCCTACGGCGGCCAGTTCCAGAGCGCCGCCCAGGCGCGCCGGACCCTGCTGATCCTGGGCGCCGGTGTCGTCGTCGGCATCTTCCTGCTGCTCACCGTCGCCTTCCGCTCCGCGGGCGATGCAGCCCTGGTCATGCTCAATCTGCCGCTGGCGCTGGTGGGCGGCATCTTCGGCGTCTATGCCGCCGGCGGCGTCGTCTCCGTGGCCGCCATCGTCGGCTTCATCGCGCTCTTCGGCATCGCCACCCGCAACGGCGTCATGCTGGTGACCCATATCCGTCATCTGGTGGAAGACGAGCACATGGTCGACTTCCGCGCCGCCGTCCGCCGCGGCGCGATGGAGCGCCTGGCGCCGATCCTGATGACAGCCCTCTCGGCGGGCCTCGCCCTGGTGCCGCTGGCACTGGCCGGCGGTCAGCCCGGCAGCGAGCTGCAAACGCCCATGGCCATCGTCATGCTGTGGGGGCTCTTGTCTTCGACGGCGCTGAACATGCTGGTAGTGCCGGCGTTGTACCTGCGATTCGGGGCGCGATGAGCTTCGCGTCGGAGCGCCGCGTCTGGTGGAAGGATGACGCCCGGCGCGGCCGCACGGCCGATCAGGCCATGGAACCGGCGGAGCGCATGCGCGGCAGGGTGCGCGTCGGCGCGCGCCTGCCTGCACGGGACGCGATGAATCAGCGCTGGCCGGTAGGCACCTCGGCGCCCGGTCAGCCGGCGGCGCGCACCTGCTCGCGCAGGGTGGTCACGAGTGTCGGCAGCGGCAGGGGCCGGTACAGCAGAAAGCCCTGGTAGCGGTCGCAGCCGCGCTGCTCCAAAAAGGCCTTCACTGCGGGGTTGTCCACACCCTCGGCGACGACCTGCAGACCCAGGCGGTGGGCCATGTCGATGATGGTCTCGACGATGGTTGCGTCCGAGGCGTCGCTGGCCACGTCACGGACGAAGGAGCGGTCGATCTTGAGCGCATCCAGCGGCAGCCGCTTCAGGTAGCTGAGCGACGAATAGCCGGTGCCGAAGTCATCCACGGAGAAATGCACGCCCAGCTCCCGCAGCCGGTCCATCTTGCGCACGGTATCCTGGAAGTCTGCCACCAAAACGTGCTCGGTGAGCTCAAGCTCCAGGCGCTGCGGGTCAAGCCGCTCCGTCAGCAGGCGGCTGGCAAGCCCGCCGGCGAAGTCCACCTGACGGAATTGCGCCGGACTCACATTGAGGGCGATGCGCTGCGGGCGCGCGGCCCCCGTTTCCCGATCCAGGCTGCGGATGTCCCGCAGCGCCTGGCCCACCACCCATTCCCCGAGCTCGTGGATGAGACCGCTGTCCTCCGCCAGGGGCACGAACACGCTGGGACTGGCAACCATCTCGCCGTCGCCGCGGGGCCAGCGGATCAGCGCCTCCACGGTGATGATGCGCCCGTGGCGGTCGCATTGCGGCTGGTAGTGGAGCGTCAGCTCACCGTCGCGCAGCGCCCGGCGCAGGGCGCCCTCGAGGTCCATGCGCGCCTTTGCCGCCGCCTGCATCTGCGGCAGATAGAAGCGCGCACAATCGCGGCCCGCGCTCTTTGCCTGCGCCAGCGCCGATTCCGCCGCCCGCAGCAGGTCATCCGGGGCATCGCCATCGCTGGGGAAGAGGGCGATGCCGACACTGGCGCTGAGCTGAAGGTCACGCCCCTCCAGCTCGATCGGCATCGCCAGCACGCGGCGCAGGTTCTCGGCCCGCTGGCGGGCACGATCGGCGGCGGCGGGAGTGGTGCCGCCGAGCTCTGTGAGCACGATGGCGAAGCGGTCGCTCTCGATGCGCGCGATGCTGTAGGCACCGCCCAGCAGGTCGTTGATGCGCTGAGCGACGGCCCGCAGCAGGGCATTGCCGGCCTCGCGTCCGCAGGAATTGTTGACGAGCCGGAAGCGATCGATGTCCAGGTACAAGAGCGCACCCACATGGCCCTGCTGGGCATGGCGGGCGATGTCGAGCTGCAGGCGGTCACAGAGCAGGCGCCGGTTGGGCAGGGTGGTGAGCGGGTCGTAATAGGCCTGCTGCACGACAGTGGCCTCGGCGCGCTCGCGGGCATACCCAAGCCGCAGGCTCTCCACCACGGTGTCGTGATAGCGCCGGGCGATGCTCAGCATGAGCACGAAGTAGAGCAGCGTCAGCAGCGCGATGGCATAGCCCACCTCGGTCTGCTGCATGAGCATCCGCACGGACAGCGGCAGCAGCATGAGCGCCAACAGGGTCCAGCAGACGCGCAGGCACACGGAAAAGGTGGTGACCGACCCCGCGGAAATGCCCGCCAGCACCACCGTCAGCATGGCCTGATGGACGACGTTGTCCACGGGGAAGAGGAAGACGCTGGCGGCGCCCCAGAGGCCACCCGAGAGCAGAACACCCGCCTGCGCGCGCCGCAGGTGACGCGCGAGCGCCCGCTCATCGCCGCGCCGGGCGTGGGCCGCGCGGGCGTCGAGGTATCGGGCGAGACTGAGCGCGCCCATGGCAATGAGCCAGACGGCGAGTGTCGCAGGCGATGCGGAGCCCGTGAGGAACCAGCCCAGCACGGCGGCATTGATGACCACCGCCAGCAGCGCCAACGGAACGGCGCCGATGAAGAGCGCCGCCAGTTGCGCCGCGATGCCCTCCTCGCCGGCGGGCGCGGCATCTGCGGCCGCACCGTTGCGTGCGCTCCCGAACGGGCCCACTGTCATTCTCCAGCTGTGCGGTTGCGCACAGTCTAACAACGCGCCGGCGCAATGGCCGTATCTGGTTGGCACCCGGGAGCACTGGTATGCTGCGACGGTGAGCACCCGGAGCGTCCCGCCGCGCATCGGGTCGCGGCGTCTCACCAACACCTGTGGTGCGTCATGCAGAGATTCTCGTTCCGGCAGCGCTCGCGGCAGACCCGCTTGCGGGCCAAGTCGCCAGCTCAATTGCCGGCTCAGGGGCTGACCCGGCTGTCGGCCCTGCTGTTCGTCGTGTCCATGGGCTGGTCGGCACCCTTGCCGGCGGCCACCCCGGCACCCGCTGCACCGCCCGAGACCCCGGAGGCGCGCCAGGTGGCGGTGGCGGCCGAGCTTGCCCGCCTCGCCGCCGACTACGGCTTCACGGTCACGGGTGACGAGCACCTGGCCGAAAGCACCGGGCGCGCCGAATCGGTCGCAGACCCGGTGCGGCGTCTGCGCACCCTGCTGGAGGGCTTCGACCACATCATCGTGCAGGATGGCCGCGGCGGTGTGGAGCGGGTGATCGTGATGGGCGCCACGGCGCCCGGCGCCACGTCGGCGGAGCCGCTGGTGGCCGTGGATGGCGGACCGCCGCCGGACGCGCCCATCGAGCTGCCCACCATCCGCCAGGGCAGCCAGCATTCGGTGCGCGTGGCGCTGGAGGGTGCCGATGGCCGCCGCCTGGCGCGGGTACTGCTCATCGACACCGGCGCCGACACCGTGGTGCTGCCCGACTCGCTCATCGAGGACCTGGGCCTCGACGAGGACGGTCTTCAGGAGCGCGAAGTGCAGACCGCCAACGGGATGACCCAGGCACTGACGGGCCGGCTCGATGCCGTCTGGCTCGGCGCGCAGCGGGTCACGGACGTCGCCGTGGCCTTCCTCGACGACGACAAGCTCGGCAACGCCGGGCTGCTCGGCATGAGTGTGCTCGGGCGCTACCAGCTCACCATCGACGACCAGGAAAACCGGCTCACGCTGAGCGGCCGCTGACGGGCCGAAGCCGCAGCGCCGGGTCCTGGCGATAAAAGTCCGCGAGCTCGGCATAGACCTCCGGGTACGCCGCCCGCAGGCGGTGCGGCAGCTCGAAGAAGAGCTCGCTGGTCACCGCGAAGAACTCCGCCGGCGAGGTCGCGCCATAGGGGTCCACCATGAACAGCGCCGGGGACAGCTCGGGCGCCGCGTCGGCGCGCCGACACAGGTCGTCGTAGGCGCGCTGCATGTGCCCCGCCCAGGCGGTGTCGTCCATGCCGCGGTGCAGCGGCGGATGGCCGTTGGCGGCGCCGTCGCACAGGTCGAGCTTGTGCGCCATTTCATGGATGACGACGTTGTAACCGCTGCGCTCGCGGCCATCCAGGGCATCGGTCAGCGACAGGATCACGGGGCCCTGTTCCCAGGCCTCGCCGCTCTTCGGCTCGTCGTCCACCCAAACCAG
Source organism: uncultured Thiohalocapsa sp. (assembly GCF_913063425.1). Classification (GTDB taxonomy): domain Bacteria; phylum Pseudomonadota; class Gammaproteobacteria; order Chromatiales; family Chromatiaceae; genus Thiohalocapsa. Next base: position 17,572 of record NZ_CAJXYK010000034.1, on the reverse strand, counting down.
CCCGTCCTCGTCCACCACCTCCCGGGCCGGCACGAACTCGTCCGGGTAGACGATCACCGCATGCCAGCCCTGATACCAGTCGAGCCCCAGCTCCAGCACCGGCAGCGCCGCCTGCAGGGCCAGCTCCATGCCCGTGCGCAGGGACAGCTCGGCACCGCCGGCGGCCTCGAAGGTCTTCTGGTGCAGAAACAGCGCCGCGCTGTCGATGAGTCGGCGGCGGGCGGGGGCGTCGAAGCCGTCCAGCAGCGGCAGCGCCGCGCAGACCTCGGGCCAAAGGGCGGGGTCGATGTCCGCGTGGGCTCGCTCCAGGCGGCGGCGCTGCCACCAGCGGCGAAGTGGATTGCTCATGTGGGCGCGATGTCGTGGTGCTCGGGGACGGCATTGGCCGGCAGGGGAATTGGCGCGCATCATGGCGGGCCGGGTGCAAGGCCGTATCATGCCCGAATCAGCAGGCGCTGCCACGAGCCCCCCACCATGACGCACGACCCATCCACCCCCCGCACCGGCGCCGCGGTGCTGTTCGACGTCCTGCGCGAGCTCGGCGTGGCGGTGATCTTCGCCCACACGGGCGGGGCGGTGATCCCGCTGCACGTTGAGCTGAACCGGCGCCTGCGTCGCGGCGAGCCCGTGCCCAAGGTGGTCATGTGCCGCCAGGAGCCCGGCGCCGGCCATGCGGCGGAGGGCTATGCCCGCGCCTGCGGGCGCGTCGGCGTGGCGCTTGCCACCTCGGGGCCGGGCGCCACCAATCTCACCACGCCCATTGCGGACGCCTACAAGGACTCCATCCCCACGGTCTTCATCACCGGCCAGGTGCCGAGCGCGGCCATCGGCAGCGACGCCTTCCAGGAGGTGGATACCGTGGGCATCACCCGGCCCATCTCCAAGCACAACTACCTGGTGAAGGACATCGCGGATCTCGAGTGGATGCTGCGCGAGGCCTTCGCGCTGGCCGCGGGCGGTCGCCCCGGGCCCGTGGTGGTGGACATCTGCAAGGACGTGCAGCAGGCCGCCCTGACCCGCAGCCAACCGCCGCGCACCCGCCATCGCGCCGGGGTGCCCTTCGACGCCGCCGCCGCCGATGCCATCCTGGCGGCACTGGCGGGCGCCGAGCGCCCGGTGATCAAGGCCGGCGGCGGCGTCATCCACGCCGGCGCCGCGGACGCGCTGTGCGCCTTTGCCGAGCGCTTCGACACCCCCGTCACCACCACCTTCAACGCCCTCGGCGCCGTGCCCATGGGCGCGCCGCACAGCCTCGGCATGCCGGGCATGCACGGCAGCGTGCCGGCCAATTACGCGCTGCGCGAGGCAGACCTGATCCTCACCCTGGGCGGGCGCTTCGACGACCGGGTGGCCGTGCGGGGCTTCGCGGATGGCAAGCGCATCGCGCACGTGGACATCGACCCGAGCGAGATCGACAAGACCATCAAGTGCGAGCTGGCGCTGGTGGCATCGCTGAGCCGCTTTCTGGACTACGCCCTTACCTCCGGGCGCAGTGCCCGGCACCCGGACTGGATGGCGCGCGTGCGGCGCTGGCGCGAGCAGATGCCGCTGCCCTTCGCTGAGGGTGAGCACATCAAGCCCCAGGCGGTGGTCGCCTGCCTGTCGGCGCTCACCGACGGCCAGGCCACGGTGGTCACCGGCGTCGGCCAGCACCAGATGTGGGCCGCGCAGTATTATCGCTTCAGCCGGCCGCGCCAGTGGATCAGCTCGGGCGGGCTCGGCACCATGGGCTATGGCCTGCCGGCCGCCATCGGCGCCTGGTACGGCAACCCGGAGCACCCCGTGGTGCTGGTGGACGGCGACGGCAGCTTCCAGATGAACATGCAGGAGTTGGCCACCGTCGTCGCCAATCGTGTCCCGCTCAAGATGTTCGTCCTGAACAACAGCTTCCTCGGCATGGTGCGTCAGTGGGAAGACATGATGGACGACGGCCATCACCACGAGACCTGCCTCGCCCGGCAGTGGGATTGCGATGCGGGCTGCATCGATCTGGACCAGAACTGCCGCCGCCAGTTGCCGAATCTCACGGCGCTGAAGGCCGTCTACCCCCGCCTCTCCACCTATCGGGTGCGTGTGCCGTCCAAGCTTCACGAAGTCCTGGAGCAGGCCCTGGCAGAACCCGGACCTGTGCTGGTGGATGTCTGGGTGGACAAGGCGGAAAATGTCCTGCCGATGGTCCCCCCGGGCCAGCGGCTGACGGCGATGATCGAAAGTTGATGAGTGGATTCAGTGTCTTGTACCAAAGTGGCCGCGACGGCGCCCGCGCAATTCAGCTACACTTTCTCCGGTAAAGGCCAGCGCGGCGCAGGCTTGCGAGAGCGCCATCGCGCCGCCGATGTCCAGCCGCAGACGTCGGCGCGACGCCAGCGCCGACAGCCGAAATCCTGTTGCCTCACCACCACAGACAACGACAGCGCTCCGATGGAGGATGCCCTGCAATGACTGCCTTCTCTAAGCTGCATGCTCAGAACCACAAGATCACCGAGCTCTCCAACGTCTTCCTGTACCTGGTGCAGAACCGGGAGATGTGCGACACCGAGACCGCCTGTGACGTCTTCTTCGAGTACACCGGCAAGGTAAAGGAGCATATCGAGCTGGTGGACCGCGAGCTCTGCGGCAAGCTCATCTCCTATCCGGACCAGACGGTCAAGAACACCGCTGACCGCTTCCTGTCCGGCTCCACGGAGATCAAGCGTATCTTCAACCGCTACCTCAAGGACTGGTGCAACGAGTCAAGCCGCCGCCTCACCATCCGCAACCACGGCGAGTTCCTGTCGGAAACCGAGCAGATGTTCGGTCTGGTGCTCGACCGCATCCAACGCGAGACGGAGCACCTCTATCCGCTCATCCGCAAGCTGGAGGAGCGGGAGGCGGCCTGACGCCGGCGCTCGCCACAACCCGACGGCCGCCGGCAGCAGTGCAGACGGCCGTCGGCGGCGTCTCGGCAGCCCAACCTTGGTGTCGATTCGCCTGCGTCGGCGACGGACGCCGTCGGCCCCCGTCAGTCCCCTCCACGGGCAACCGCCACAGATCCGTTCACCCATGGGCAGAACGGTCATATTGCTGTCATCTGCTAAGCTTAGGCTTTGAACAGCAGCGCGCCGGAAGGCGCAGGCATCCGGATGCGCCCGCTCATGCGCGAAGGCAGATCCCGGACAGCAGATCCGGCAGCGCGTGTCTTTCCCCCGACCTGCGGGCCGCTGTGCGGTGCCCGCCACCCAACTGGAGGTCTCCATGGCATTTCCCCTGATTCCCTTCGCCGCGGGCGTTGCCGTCGGCTCGCTGGCCACCTATGGCGCCACTGACAAGGCACTGCACGAGCGGGCCGCTCAGCTCACCGGCAAGGTCGTCAGCGGGGTGAAGGCCGGTGCGGGCAAGGTGGCCGAATGGGTGCCCGCCTTCGGCCGCAGCACCAAGCAGACGGCCGCCGCCGCGGTGGAAGCCGTCGAGCACGGCGCCGAGAGCGTCTCCGCCAAGGCCAAGTCCGTCGTCGACGCTGCGATGAAGAAAGCCAAGCGCACCGCCAGGAAGGCCGAAGAGGCCGCCGGCGACGTCGCCGAAGGCAAGCAGGACGCCTGACACCGGGTAACAGGGGCGAAGCCGGCATCCGCCATCCACCGCCCGCCGGCTCCGCCCCGACCCATGTGAGAACACTGTCGCCGCAGCGCGGATATGCGAAGCGCATCCGCCACCCGCACTGCCCCCACCGCAGCGCCGCGCTGCCGCACGCCCCGCAAGCGGGCACCGGTGCACTTCTGCACTTAACGAAGCGTTAGTCTGCTCCCTCGCCCCTCGCCCCTCGCCCCGCCCAACCCAATCCCCCACTTGAACCCAGGCTGCACCGGGGCAACCTCCGCTCTCGTCACCCCCAAACCAGGAGATCCCGATGAGCCGCACCAAGCTGACCGACCAAGAGATCCAAAGCGCCCTAGCCGCCCTCAACGCCTCCGTGCCCTCACCATGGCAGGTCGTCGACGGCAAGCTGCACAAAGAATTCCAGTTCAAGGACTTCAACGAGGCCTTCGGCTTCATGGCCCGTGCCGCGCTGGTGGCGGAAGCCATGGACCATCACCCGGAATGGTTCAATGTCTACCGCACCGTGCGGGTGGACCTCGCCACCCATGATGCCGGCGGCATCACGGAGCTGGACTTCAGTCTTGCCGGGCGCATGGAGACCATTGCCGGCTGACCGGCATCGGGCGCCGCGGTCTCGGCGGGGAGGATGGCGGGCGCGACCAGGACCGACATCAGCAGCAGACAGGCCAGCAAAGGTCGCGTACGGGTGCGCCCGACGCGGCACATGGGTGTCTATTGGGCAGAGCATCCGGGGTGTCAGGCAAAGCCAGCGTGCCGCCCCATTCAAGGCAATGCAAGCCCGGCTCCCGACGTCTACCGGCACCTGCTCCCATAACACACGCAGAAGTCCCCACCTTCGCCAAGCCCCAAACGGCAAAAGCCCCGGAGCCCAGCGACGGCGAGGCATCCGAGGCTTTTGGCGCAGCACACAGGCGCGCGCAAACCGCACGACAGACCGCAGCTGATGAGACCCTAGAAAAGGTTAAATGCTTGAAAAATGGTGCCCAGGGACAGAATCGAACTGCCGACACGGGGATTTTCAATCCCCTGCTCTACCAACTGAGCTACCTGGGCGGGGGCGGGACGCACGCAGTGTTGCCGTACGAAGCCCGTCATTAGAACCTAATCAGCGCATCCTCGTCAAGGACAGGATGACCCGCGCGCGCAATCGCCGACGACCGAACCTCGGCAAAAAAGGGGCCGCATAGGCGGCCTCTTTCAATCTGCACCTTTGAGCCCCGCATGCGGCGGCCTGCAGGGGCTCGGATGGTCTATTGCAGATTCTCCGGCAGCCAGGCGGCAATGCGGGTGCGCTCCGCGGCGACGTCGATGTCGCAGTAGCGGTTCAATACGCCCAGCGCTTCGTCGAGGTCGTGGCAGCCGTAGTCGTCCACGACGACATGGTTGCTCCAGTCCTCGACGAAGTAGTGGTGCTCACCACCGCCGGTTGCGCAACGGATCCGGTAGCCGGAGCCGGTCCATGGGTCCCACTTGTAGCGGATGACGTTCTCTTGCTCGTCGAACATTTTGATCGTTCTCAGTGATGCTTACTTTCGGTGCGGGCCTCGCCCTTGATCTGCCTGCGGATTTCGGGTTTTCCCGGAGCTCCAAACCACGCATGTGGCCGTTGGGCCACAGTTGGTCTGTTAAGGCAAGTGTAGGCAGCCGTCCGGACCTTGACAAGCAGGTAACCAACGCATGTTTGAGCCCCACAGAATGACGGTTTCGTAAGGAATTTCTTAAATGCCTGACAAACAGCCTCGCCCACCCTGCCATCAGTCCGTAATGTTGCAGTTAGGCGACAAGCTTGTAACATCTGGAGGCGGAGCAGCGCCCGTTGCGCGCTGCATTCCGATGCCGCCGCGGGCCGTCAGCGACGCAGTGCGAGGGGATCATCCGGGTCCACGCCGTCCATGAATGGGATGCGCCGGTCGTTGTTGGTGACCCGGTAGATGAGGCCCATCCAGTTGCCGATGACGCCCTCCGCAGTGTCGCGCCAGGTGTTGTCGAGGGTCTCGGCGATGCGCGCTTCGGGCAGCTCGGGTGGCGGGCGCCCACGGTCGAGCTCGTGCTCCAGCAGGTGGCGGTACTCGTCCAGCACCGCGCGGGTCTTGCGGCTGAAGATGTTGTCTGGGAATGGTGGATAGTCGGGACGTGCGCCGGTGGCGTAGCGCGCGACCTCGCGCTTGTACTCTTTCAGCAGCGAGACCGTGTCGTACTCCGGATGCCCCTGGAACATCACCAGCCGCAGTCCGTCGCCGCTCACCGCCAGGTGCACGCCGGCGGTCCCGCTCTCCACCAGCACCCGCGCGCCGGCGGCCTCGAACTGGTCGCGACCGACTTCGTTGAAGCGCGAGTGCGGCACATCGAACAGGGTGTTGACGCTGGTGACCAGCGGATGGCTGCGGTCCACCACCCGGTGCGCATAGACGCCCCAGCGCTTGAAGCCCAACGGCCGCCGCGGCTGCCCGTAGCGGAACTGCATCACGGCGTGGGTGGCGAGGCAGGAGCAGAGCGTGGACGTGACGGATTCACAGGCCCAGTCCACCACCTCTTTCAGCGGGCGCCAGAAGGGCTCCCGGGCGATGTCCGGTCCGGCGACATTGGCGCCGGTGATGATGAGCGCATCCAGCCCCTGCTCGCGCACCTGTGCAAAGGGCTCGTACCAGCGCCGGATATGCTCGCGCGCATCCGGCGAGCGCGGCAGCTCGTCCAGGGTGAAGGGGTGCACGTAGAACTGCGCAATCTGGTTGCTCTGCCCCACCAGCCGGAAGAACTGGCGCTCGGTGGCCGCCAGCGCCGCGTCCGGCATCATGTTGAGCAGCCCGATGTGCAGCTCGCGGATGTCCTGCGCAATGGCGCGGTCCGACGGCAGGATGTTCTGGCCCTCGGCGCGCAGGCGCTCGAAGGTGGGCAGGTCGTTGTGGGCGACGATGGGCAAGGATCTGGCTCGGTCGAGGGCGTCTCAGGCGAGGGCTTCTCAGGCGGTGGCGTCGGGCTCCGCGGGCGGCGGTGTGGCGCCGGTGGAGGCAGGATAGCCCGCGGTGTCGCCGCCGGCCGCCTTGCGCGCGATGGCCGTTTCGATGAGCGCAAGGAAGTCCTGCTCGTCGCGGACGGCGGCCACCTCCGTGGACTCCACCACATAGCCGTGGGGGCGGGCGATGGCCTCGTAGCGGGGCACACGGGAGTGGAAGAGCCGCGGGAAGACCCAGCGGGTGAAGTCGTCCGGGTCGATGTCCGCCACATAGGTCAGCCCGCGCTCGGCGAGGTAATCCTTGACGGCGGACTTGAGGAACGCCGGGCGGAAGTAGAGCGGCTTGGGGTCTGCCTGGGCGCGGCGGATGAGCTTGATCTCGTCCTGCTGCGGCACACGGATGTAGAGGATCAGCGTGTGGCGGGCGAGCAGGTCGATGACCTCCGGTGCCTCCAGCTCGCACAGGCTGCCGCCCACGTCGTTCACAAAGTGGCTGTAGCCGTAGATACGCCGGGCCTTGTCGATGAAGGCCGGCACGTCGCGCATGGCCTGGATCTCGGCCTCCCGGTACATGGCCTGGCGGCGATTGAACTCCTGCAAGGACAGCCCGTTCTTGTCCGGGTCCCCGAGCTGCCCGACGAAGCTCAGCACAGGGCCCAGGTTGTCCACCGCGATCTTGTTCTGGATGGCGATCCAGTCCCGACGCAGCAGGTCGCGCAGGAAGGGCACTTCCATGGCCTTGGACTTGATCAGGTCCAGGATGGGCTCATCCAGGTAGCGGGTGCCGATACGATAGTCGCCGGAGTAGTGGAACCAGTCACTGCGCCGCAGCAGGGCGGACAGGTAGGTCTTGCCGACCCCGGACATGCCGAGCAGCGTGACGCTGCGGTGCTGCCAGTTGCGGAAGGCTTGGATGTCGAAGTGCACGGGTCGGGAACGGGCTGACGGGTCAGGCTGCTTAATGCTTCCAGCGCGCAGCATAAAGTATTAGGCCGCCGGACCGCCATGGCCTGCAAGAGGTCCAGCCGAGAGCGGTCTGGCACCGCTCCCGCGAGGCTTGACCTGCGCCAATCCCCGACAGGGAGCCTGAGAGGGGGCATCCGCTCGGCGTGCCTCGCCCCTGTCGAAGCAGGGGACGATGGGCATGACTGCGGCGCACTTGCAAGCGCCCGCAAAGGCACCGGCCGCGTCCCTGCGCCGCAGTCGAGACTTTGGCGCCTCAGCGCCCAGACGTCGCCGACGCCAGCCGCCGCGCCGCGAGGAGTGGCACCAAACCGATGCCGATGAGCGCGACAGCCCCTGGGGCCGGCGCCTCCCGCAAGGTCGCCTGAAGCGTGAACGACAGTGTTGATGCGTTGGGCTCGCCGACGTCGTGGGCGCGATACATGTCGGTCACAAAGTCGAGCTGCGCAGTCCAGGTGCCGATGTCGGTGTCGTCCGGATCGAAGCGGATGCGCACCGCCGGGAACCGCGTATCCGTCGCAACAATGGTCTCCTCCGTGCCACTGACTTCACCGGACTCGATCTCGAACAACCCATTCGGGTTCGACAGCGCTGGGATCGATACGCTATACAGGGTCAGGTCCGTCATGTCACCCTCATCCACGCCGAACAAGTTGCCGAGAATCAGATCGGCGACCAGAAAGTCATCGCCGACGTCGAGAGTGCCGAGGTCGATCGTCGAGCCATACGCCAACCAGTCCGCGGAGCCAGACGTGTCCGGCGACGCTACGTTGGAGACGCCGAGGATAGGGCTCTTTGCCGTCGCCTGGACGGTACGGGTCTGGTCGGGACTCAAATCGGCGTCGCTGGTGATGTCCTGCGTCACCGTGAAGCTCTTGCCGGTGGAACCCGCGTCACTGACGTCGAAGATCACCCCCGACGCATCGAAGGTGTAATCGCGCTGGTCCGTGGCCGAACCCGACGCGGCAAGAGAGAAGGATTGGGTGCCGGACGGCCCGATCTCCGTTGTGTCACCGGTGAGCGCCGCAAACTCACCAGTGATGACTCCGCCGCCGACGTTCTCGACCTGGATGCTGTCGGTGGTGGCGGTCGGGTCGCCGGCGCGGGCGTTCGGTAGGGTGAGCGTGTCATCCGGCGTGACCCGAAGCTCCGACGCCGCAGCAGGATTCAGAATCAGGTCGAAACTTCCATAATACGCATCCGGCGGCGGAAGAAAGTCCGTGTTCGCCGAAGTCGCATTATTCCAACACGACTCGTTGCCGCCCGGACCGCAATTCGACGCTTCGTAGAATTGAAACTCGATCATGTCTCCGGGATCGATCATCACCGTCGTCTTCGCGTCCGACGGTGTATTCGGATCGGCCGTGCCATTGTCGGTGAAGAAATAGGTCTTCCCATCCGCCGGGTTACCGGAGACACCCACAAACCGATAATCGGGGAAACCATAATCCGACGGGCTATTGAATTCAAAGTAGTCAGTCGACTCGTCTCGCACCCCCGCCTCCGACTCCGGACGCGCCACAATCCAGTCCCGAACTTCCGCCTTCACTCCACCGTTGTCGCCGTCGTAGATACGGACGGCCATCAGCTGATCGGTAATAAAGTGTGCGTTATTGTTCGGGTCGTTAGGGAAGTAACCCAACAGATTTTCACTTCCGTTTACTTCGTAGGCGATCATAGAGCCCTGCCCCAAGTCTCGACGTCCAGCTTGAGTGTAATTGCGTCCCGCGGGATTATCGCCGTCAGGATTAGGGGGGCCTAATCGGTCAGTGCCTGACACAAAAGTAAGGGAATCTAAGGTGAACGACTGCGGCCCCCCGCTGTCGCCCCGATACTCTACTTGAAGAACGGAGTTGAGCGAGGTGCCACCGGCATCCACTTCGTCGTAGGTGCCCCAACTGAAGAGGAGGGCCTGAGCTGTGCCGCCTTGGGCAGTCGGGTTTGGCGCCGGCTGCGCTGGAAAGCCTGATCCTTCACATCGTGAAGTTCCGCCGCCCGTCCCACCTGCGTTGTCACAGTTTTCAGAGAACCGTGTCCAATAGGTCTGATCAAGACCCACCGAAAACGTCCTGTTCGCTTCCGGCGTCGCCGCGCTGAGATTGACAGCGATGGGGTCAAGAGTAATCACCGCCTGCGCCGAGCCCACCGCAAAGCAACCGGCGACGGCGGCCGCGAGTGGTGCGCCGAGCCGGCGGTACTGACACTTACGCGAACGCACTTCGACCGGCACGGTCACTTCATCGCTGAGCTGGCGCCGAGGCGGCATCTGCTGCTGCGTCATTGTCATCACTCCTGCTTACCGCCGCGCCGACGCGCGCCGCGCCCGCACACCCGCAAGCCCCGCCAGCCCCAAACCGATCAGGGCAAGGGAGGCGGGCGTCGGCGTCGGCTCATAGCCGAAGCTGGAGCCGGTCAGCGTGAAGCTGAGGCGGCCACTGTTGTTGCCGAAGGCGGTATTCATGTCGGTTTCGAAGAACAGGATGGCTTCGTAGTCCGTGACGTTGCGGGTCGGGTCGAATTGGATCCACATGTCCGGCAGGGGGGTCGTCCCGCTTCCTTGCGAGCCGTCAGTGGACACCAGATTGCCGTCACCGAGGATGATCTTCTCGAACGCGCTGGCGATCTCCGCGCCACTGGCACAGTCACCGGTCATTGCGGTCAGAATGCAGTAGTAGTTGCGCGGATCCGAGGCGTCATCGATGCCCACATTGAGCAGACTGAGTGATGTCAGCATACCGAGATCGGCGCCAAACAAATTTTCGATGAGCAGCTTCTGCAGGCCCGGTGGATCAGTTCCGATCTCCACCGTGCCGAGGTCGATCTTATCTGCGTCAGCGCTGGAGTTGTAGGGCAGGTACCGGGCGCCGTCGTCGGCCCTGACGCCGAGAATCGGACCCACCACCGTCCCGGACACGGTGCGCGTCTGCGGGCCGGTCGGGTCAGCGAGGTCATCCGGATTCTGGATGAAGTCGTTCGGGTTTCGCAGGCTCACTTCCTGCGTCACCTGGAAGGTTTGCCCGTCGGTGTCCGTGAGATCGAGGTCGATGCCGCTGCCGTCGAGCGTGAAGCTGCGGGTGAAGGTGTCGCCCGGCGCCAAGTCGATGCTGTCGTTCAAACTGCCGCCGTCGCCGGCTGCGATCTGCGTCGTATCACCTGTGACCGCATTGAACGTCAGCTCCAGCGTGGGGTTGCCGCTCAGCGCCTCACCGGTGTTCTCCGCCGTGATGTCGCCCGCCGTACCAGATGTCCCCGCACGCACGTCCCCGAGCTCGACATCCGGCACACCGGGTGTGGTCGCCTTCGCCGGGTCCAGCTCCAGACGCGGCCCCACGTTGAGCTGGATGCTGATGTCATCCATGAAGCCGACCGGCACGTCGCCTGGCACGGGAGAGGTTGCACTGCCCACGAACAACTCGATGGTCAATACGTCGCCATTACTGAGGCTGCCCCGCTTGCTCTGCGGAAGCTCCGTGAGAATGTCTACTGGGAAGGGCTGCGCCGTACTGATCGCGGTACCATCTTGGTTGGGAAAAGGATCGAAGAGCTGGAAGGGTGTCCCATCGACCACGATGTCTTCCGCGGCGAGCCCAGGCAGACTCACCGAGGCGTTGAAGCTTGCAACGAAGTACGGCGCAGTTCTGGTGGATTCCCACTCTGCGGCGCCGCCAGAGGAATCGAACGCATATTCGTTCCGCCCATACGCCAGGAAGAGCCCCTCTCCCTGTGTCGGCGCGCCAAAATTCGCTTCCCAAGTGCCCGGGACAAAGCTGGGGGCAAAGCGGAAGGATCGGGGGCCGCTTGCCGGGCCCATGGGCTCGGTGTCCGCAGTACGAATGGCGACGTTTCGGATCACTTCGCTCGGCTGCGTGCCCGTCCACTCCACTTCGATGGTGGTGTTGTTGGTATTCCCACGCGCGCCCCAGAAGAAGAGGGTGCGATCGCTGTCTAGCGGAGCGACCACCGCACCGCAGCCGAGACCGCTGGTGGACACGTTCGGGCAGTTGGCAGCCCATTCGTTGTAAGCGGCGACCTCCGATGTGGCAGTTTCGACGTCGGTGATGGAGCCAAGCTGGACCGTTTGGACGGCCGCAGCGGGCGTCACAGCACCGGCCAGCAGGGCGGCAGCAGCGAGGGGAATACGCTTGGGCATCGGGAGCTCCGGAGCGACAGGGGGATCAGCGCCGGTACTGTACCAGCTTTGGCGCGGTTCACTGATGTAGAGATAAGAGTACCACTGACCGCTAAGCAAGTATCACACCTTATTTATAATCGCTCGCTTATTCAGTGTGTTACAGGCCCTTGTCGATTTGGCGCCAGAACCGCGGAGGAAGGATTGTAAAAAATGTGGACACTCCGGGCGACTCGCAGGGCGTAGCGGCGACATCCCAACGCGGGGCGCGTCGAGCGCACGGGCGTCACCGCCAGATGGATCGCTGCAATCGACACCCATGCGACAGCCGGAACCGATGAGAGGCCGGACAAACGCGATACCGCCGTACTTGACAAATCACGGAAGTACCTGGGAACCAGAGGTGGCCGCAACAGCGCATCGAAGGCTGCCTGGGGCACGCCACTGTAAAAGGATCGTGACAACGCCGAACCCGGCAGTCGGGTGGACTTGGTGGGCCGTCTAGGATTCGAACCTAGGACCAAGGGATTATGAGTCCTTACGGTTCAATAACTTACGCGATTTCCCACAAATCCGCACCACAAAAAACAACCGCTTATCGGTTTGTGGGCGTGCCCGATGGTGGGGCCTTGTGCCGAGTGTAAGGCAGGAGTGGACTCAGTTTGGACTCAGGGACTCGGCGCGCGGGGCTCCCGGTGCCTGTCGGTCCCGGACCTTGGCTTGCAGCTCATGGCGCCCGGCATCGCGCCCCGCAACCGCGGGTGCCGCTCGCAGGCGAGCCACAACGGGCGCCGACCATGGGCAGGGCTCAGGGCCTCGCCAGCGCCGACCCTATACCGACAATTCCCACAATCCTCAAAACCCCGGCGCCGACCCTGTGCGACGGCTCGGGCTTCGGGTGCCCATGGGACGGCGGCCGATGCCGGCGGGGAGGGCTCGCCAGCGGCGGGCGGGCTCGCAGGCGCCGACCCTGTGCGGTGCGCTGGCCAGCCGATGCGCGCGGCGGCTGAAGGGAAAAACCATGTTCCCGTCATGGCCGATAGACGCGCGGGCCGCATGGCAATTTTCGATCCATCACGGAAAGGCGATAGGTTGACTTCGGCGTGTGGTTATTCCGGCGCGCTGATGCTTGGGCACGGTGCCCGTGCAGGTGTAGGGGGTCGGCAACGGCTCAGGCTCGCCAGCGGGCCGCTACGGGCGCCGGGCGTCGTCCGGGTGCAGTGGGCAGGGGGCAGCGCCCGCGGCGGCTTAGGCGGGCGGGAGGGCAGCGCGGCGCCATGGTCGGCGCCGGTGCTTTAGGGGGTGACGATTCGGCTACGGTGCGTCGTCGTCGGCTTCGATCAGTGCCCCGTCGGCGTCCAGGTCGAACAGGGCGCCTTCTTCGGCTTCCATGGTCAGCCCAAGCCGTTCGGCACGTCCGAGCATGGCCTGCCGCTGTTGCTCGGCATGCTCCAGGGCTTGCTCGTGGATTTTCCGCAGGGCTTCCCGGTCGGCGTCGGTGAAGCTGTGCTGTTGCTCGACTTCAACCTTGTCGCGCCATGCCTCGGGCCGTCGATTCTTCAGCCAGAAGATGCAGGCAACCGTGTCCGGCGGGTGGTGCTTGCCGGTCTCGTCCACGTAGCCAGTCGCACGGCGGTACAGGGCAGCCGCAACGGCAGCGTTGGCGGGTGCCTTGCCGTTGGCGAGGGCTTCGGCGAACTCGGGATGCGCGCGCTTCCAGCGGTGCAACTGCCGCGTGCTGACGTTCAGCACGTCGGCAATTTCGTCATCCACCAGCCCGAGCAGCGCCAGCCGGTGCGCCAGCTCGCAGAACTCGGGGCGGTACTTCGCTCGGGCGGGCATCAGCCGTCCTCCGGGTCGTGATCGGTCACGGGGCCATCGGCAACGCGGCGCCCGTCCTCGTGGAGCTTCGCTAGACGGCTGCACAGCCGGGCCGCTGTCGATGCCGACTGCTGTACCTTCAGCGCCAGCGATGCCCCGCCGGGCATGTCGGGCCATCCTGGGTTCAACGCGACGAAGCGTTGCAGTGCTGACGCGGCGCCCGACGTGAGACGGGTCAGCGCGGCGCAGTCGGCTTCCAGTTCGGCAATGCGAGCCAGGGCGGCAGTCATGGCGTGCACGTCCCGGCGGCGTTGCTCATCCCAAACGGCGCCCATGATCCCGACCACGGCGCGCTCAGCCGCACCAAGCGCGTCGGCCTCCGGGTCGTCCACGATCCCGAGCAGGTAGTCGGCACTGACGCCATACAGCCGGGCGGCGCGCGGCAGCAGCCACAACGGCACTGCCGAGCGCCCGTCAAGATGCGACTCGATGCGGCTCAGGTTGCCTTTCTGCACGTAGCCGAGCAGCCCGGCGGCTTCTTGTTGCTGGAACCCGGCAAGCTCGCGTGCGTTTCGCAGCCGGCGGCCGATCTCACGCGCAAGCTCAACCTGTGCCCAGCGGCTTGGGGTACCGCCGGAGTGTGCCGGCGGCTCGGTGGATTCCTGCGCCGCATCGTCGCGGCGCGCGTCGGCGGGTGCGGCGCCCATGCTCAGGCGGCCTCGGCGTCGTGACGGGCAACGGCAGCGTCGGCGGCGGCCTCGATGCGGGCCTGTTCGCGGACGCGCTCGCGGTCCTTGGCCTTGCGGGCGGCTTCGGCGGCTTCGGCCCGTTGGCGGGCTTCGGCTTCGCGCGCAAGCCCAACGGTGTCCTTCATGCGCTCGTCCACGGCTGCAATCTGCGCGGGCATCGTGACCTCCGCGCGCTCGGCGGCGGCGGCTACCTCGTCGGCGGTAGGCTTCGCGCGGGCGGCGGCTTCGTCGGTGGTCAGCCCGGCCTCGGTCAGCGTCGCAACGGCCGCCCGGCGCTGGTCCGTCAGGCGGCGCAGCCGGTGCTCGGCGGCGTGCTTGTCGCCCATCAGGCTCTCGCGCTGCCGCTGAAGGTCGGCGCGGACGCTGGACAGCCCGCGGTTCAGAGCCGTCGCCAGGTCAGCCGAATGCGCGCGCCCGGTGTGCGCGGCGGCGATCTGCGCATTGACGGCCTCAAGCTCCTTCTCGGCGGCGCGAATCGCGTGTTCGGGGCGCCAGTGGGCGGCTTCCAGGGCGGCGTAAACGCGGCCTTTCAGGGACGTTTGGGCGAGCATGTGGCGCGCGTCGGCAAGCTCGCGGAGCTTGAGGGCGAGCCGGTTGCCCGCGGCGCCAGTGGCGGCGTCATGGCGGGCGGCTTGCTCGGTCAGGGTCAGGGTCTCGGCGGTCTTTGCGGTCATGGGTGCCTCCTGGGGCGTTGCGGTGGTCGGTGCGGGGTTGGTCGGTCAGCGGGAGCGCGGGCGCGTCAGACAGCGCCCTTGAAGCCCATCCAGTCGGAACCGTCGATAGCGGTCAGTGTTGCGATGGTCAGCGGAACCTGCATCTGCACGAACCGCCCGTGCTCGTCGGACGGGGAATGCAGCGGGATGCCGACGGACTCGATGACCAACGGCGCGAAGGTCCGACCCTTGTAGGTCATGGCGAGCGTGCGCGGGGCCTTGCTGGGCATCGCGGCGGCGACAAGGTTGTTCAGGTCATACCGGCCCGCCCGAAGCGCGTCGTAGACGTTCAGCAACGTGCCTTCCGGGGCGAGTGATTCGGGCAACGCCAGCGTCACAAGCCGATCCAACGGCGCCTCAACCTCGGTCGCAGGGTCCGACCATGCGCGGAACAGCGCCGTGCACTGGATGCGCAGCGGCGGCATGCCGCTGAATACCTGCGTGCTGTTCAGCTTCGTTACGCCTGTGCGCCCGCGGCCGGTCTCCATCAGCCCGGAAATCGCCCCGCCGATGCCCCCGCCGATGCGCTCAGCCAGCGGTTGCAGGGCGCCGGATTGGAGCATCGCGGCCATGGTCGGCGCCCGTGCCTCGGGGCCTGCGCCTTCAAACGGGCTCTGCCAGTTCAGCAAGATGTCCAGTTGCACATCGTCTGTCAGCGCGCATTGCACCGACGGGCCGTCAGGGTCAGCAGCGCCTTTGTGGTCACAGGCGGCGAAGGTGGCAATCAGGGTCGGTGAAAGCCCAGCCCACAGCTCGGACGGGGCGCCGGACAGCGGTTCCAGGATCGACGGCAACCGGGTCATCGCTTGGGCTCCTGCGGCGCGTCATCCATGACGACACGACGCCAGCCGGGGCGGCGGTCGGCCTTGCCTACCTTCCAGCCGCCGGGAACGGGCCGGGCGGCAAGCTCGCCAGGGCGGGCGGCCGTGCCCATGACGAACGCGGTTCGGCATCGGCTGCCGTCGCAGTGCTGGATGATGGTGGGCTCGGGCAGCGGGGTCGGATCGGTCATGGGTCGGGGCTCCGGGGTCGGTGGGTCGGTCGGGGCGTAGAAAGCTCGCTCAGCGGCGAGCCGGGCGGCGGATGGGCGGCGTTCGGGGTTTCGCATGGGTCAGGCTCCAGTGTCAGGCGGCGCGGCGCATGGCGCGGTCAACGGTCAGCAGCACGCGCGATGCGGTCTTGCGGTCGGCTTCTGCGCGCACGCACAGCCCGACACGGCGCCCGTCCATGTCGGCCAGTGCGGCAACATGCCCCAGCAGCCCGGCGGCTCTGAGGGCTTCCCGTGCGCGCTCAGCGGGGCTCGCATCGGGCGCGAAGGCATCGCAGCGGCGCCACGCGCCGGGGCTCTTGATGGGGCGCCCATCAATCGGGCAGCGGGCCTTGCTGCGGTCGGCGTGCGCGCAGTCCAGGCAGCGGACGCGGGCGCGTGCGGTCGGGGCATCAGCGGTCATCGGCGGGGCTCCAGTCAGGGCAGCGGTGAACCGCGTTCGGCCATAGGGCCGGCGCTTTGCGGCTCGCCTTGGCGTTGATGCGGCAGCGGCCGATGCCGGCGCTGCTGCCGGCGCGGTTCGGCTCGAAGTGCCCGCAGGTCGCGCATGTGACGGGCGCGGCCGGTGCTGTCGGGGCGGGTTGCGAGGGCCTGGGGACGGGCCGCCCGGCAACCCGGTTGAAGCACCACGGGCAGGCGATGACGCGGGCCGGGGCGCCTTCCCACAACAGCACGGGGCCGCAGCCGTCGCAGTGGGCAGGCTGCGTGTAGTCGTCCGGCGGAATGCCTTGCTCGCGGAGTCGGCGGACTTCCGCGGCGCGGCGAAGGGCGGCGAGTGCATCGGGGTCGTCGCGGACCAAGGGCCAGTCGGGGCCGGCGGCGGCTTCCAGGTCGTACACGTTGCCCTTGGTTTTCGGGTCCGGGGTGGGCGAAACGGGCGAATTGGGCGAATCGCCAGCAACGGCGCGGCTTTCGGCGGGGCGAATGCCGGGCGAATCGGGGCGAATACCGGGCGAACCACAGGGTCTTTTCGCCCCCGTTCGCCCCTCGTTCGCCCCTGCGTCAGTCCAGCAACGGCGCGGGTTTTCGCCTAATTCGCCCCTTTCGCCTAGGTCGCCGGGCGAAATCAGGTCGGCATACACGTCCAGCAGGCTCTCACTCATGGACTGCGCTCCAGGTGTCCCGATCTCGGACTGCCAGCCGTGCACCCTCCAGGGTTGCGGTCGCGGTGTCGCGGGCGCTGCGGCTGCGGAGTGCCTTGGGGCCGGTCCTGAGGATCGCGGTCTCGGACGCGGCGGCGCCGGGGCGCGTCAGCAGCCAGCGATACAGCGCGAGGGCGTGCGCGTGCGCGCGGGCGGTGTCGCGGTCACCGAAGATGCCGCGCCATGTATCGACGCTGTAGAGCGCGAGCGCGATGCCCCCGCGCATGGTCGCGTCATCGATCTCCCGGCGGCCGGCATAGGCGGACAGCACGCCAGCGATGCGGTACGCGTGCTCGGCGGCTCGGAGCGCGAACGGGCGGACGGCCTCCAGGCGGGCGCCCGCGGTGCGTGCCTCGCGCTCCATCAGCTCGAAGAACCTGCCGGCGCGGGCGCGGGCCTCGGGCGCTGACTCAATGGCGGGCAGGCGGGCGCAGTCGTCGCCGATGGGCTCGGCGAG
>NZ_CAJXYK010000033.1 GCF_913063425.1 uncultured Thiohalocapsa sp. | reverse complement strand
CCTGGGCGACTGGAACTATGTCGTCGATGCGGATGGATTCGCGTGACAAGACGTATACTTTATTTTTGAATAGTTACCTAGACAAGAAGCCGTCGCCGTCCAACCATCTGTCCTGGGGTGGGCGCGGGAGAGCCTGGGTATGTCTGTTCCGGACGTGGCCAATCGCCTGAAGCGCCCGGCGGCAGAGATCGAGCGCTGGGAGTCCGGAGACGCTGCGCCGACCTATGCGCAGCTGGAAAGGCTGGCCTACACCCTCTACAAGCGCCCGCTCGCCGTCTTCTTCCTGCCGTCGCCGCCCAGAGAAGCTGACCCCCAGCGCGAGTTCCGCACCCTTCCCGATGCCGACCTGGACACCCTCTCGCGTGATACTCACCTTCACATTCGCCGAGCGCATGCCTATCAGCTCGCGCTGAAAGAGGTCTTTGCCGCTGGCAATCCAGCGACGCGCCGAATCTGGGAAAACATGTCTTTGTCCCGAGCTGCCGGTATCCTGAGTCAGGCGATGCAGATCCGCAACATACTCGGCATCGACATGGCAACACAGTCCGACTGGTCCAGTGACGAGGCCGCATTGAAGGCATGGCGAGCCCGTATCGAAGACGTGGGCGTATTTGTATTCAAGAATGCCTTCAAGCAAAAAGAGATTTCCGGCTTCTGTCTCACCGACGCGCAATTTCCTCTGATCTACCTCAACAACAGCACCACCAAGACCCGCCAGACGTTCAGCCTGCTGCACGAGCTTGCGCACCTGCTGTTGCATGTCAACGGCATCGGCAAGCTCGATCTGGGCTATATCGATCAGTTGACCGGCAAAGCCCAGGCCATCGAGCGCTTCTGCCACGCCATTGCAGCAGCAGTCCTGATACCGGAGCAGGACTTTGCGCAGCAGTCCGCCGCATTGCCCCGGCGAGGGGAAGACATTACCGAAGAACAGTATGCACGCCTGGCAGCCCGCTATGGGGTGAGCCGGGAAGCCGTCTTTCGTAAGCTGCTGGATCAGGGGCGCGTTCCACGGACTCTTTACGACGAAAAGGCGAGAGCATGGGCAGGGCAGCAAAAGGCAGGTAATGGCGGCGACTGGTACGCCTCGCAGAACGTCTATCTCAGTCAGCGGTTCGCCCAGGCGGTCATCACGCAGCACTACGGTCAACGCCTGACTATCGAGCAGGCATCCGAGCTTCTTGGCATCAAGCCAAAGAACTTCCCCGGTATCGAGCAACGGATTCTGCAAGGGGCTGGTTCATGAGTAATGATCACACTCCGCTCTCTGTGTGTCGTTTGATGGTTGACCCGAGCATGATGACCTTATTCGCCAAGCGATCAATCACGCTCGTTCCCACGCTCCGGCGTGGGAATGCGGTCCCGGCCGCTCCAGCGGCCCGTGCGCTCAGGTCGCAGCGTGACACGCGACGCTGGAGCGTCGGCACTGGCTCCCACGCTGGAGCGTGGGAGCGAGAGGGTGGCGCGTGCCGATGAGCAAGAAACAGAAACTTGAGCTGACCTGGATCGGCAAGGACAAGCGGCCCGCGCTTGAGCCACGCATCCTGCTGGAGGACCCGGCCCGGTCCTATCACGCCGAGCGGCGGGTCAGCGAGGGCGACCTGTTCGACAACCGGCTGATCTTCGGCGACAACCTGCTGGCGCTGAAGGCGCTGGAGCAGGAGTACACCGGCAAGGTCAAGTGCTGCTTCATCGATCCGCCCTACAACACCGGCAGCGCCTTCACGCATTACGACGACGGGCTGGAGCACAGCATCTGGCTGTCGCTGATGCGGGATCGGCTGGAGATCATTCGGCGGTTGCTGTCGGAGGATGGATCTCTGTGGATTACCATCGACGATAACGAAGCACATTACCTGAAGGTTGTGGGCGATGAGATTTTCGGTCGTGATTGCTATGTCTCGACCTTGGTGTGGGAAAAAGCCGACTCTCCAAGAAACTCTGCACGGCAGTTTTCCACGGACCACGACTACGTCCTAGTCTTTTCCAAGACGCCGGATTGGCAGCCCTTTCGACTTGCGCGAACTGAAGAAGCTAACGCGATTTACAAGAATCCCGACAACGACCCGAAAGGGCCGTGGTTGCCTGGCGACCCATATGCGAATAAGCCTTACTCTAAAGGTTTGTATAAAGTTGTAGGTCCTACAGGTCGAACCTTTTCCCCACCGCCAGGCAGGTTCTGGCGCGTCTCTGAAGAGAACTTTTGGCGTTTAGACAAGGAAGGACGCATTTGGTGGGGGCCTACTGGTAATGCGAGACCGAGCATAAAGCGATATCTCGCTGAAGTAGGGAAGCTTGTCCCGCGGACTATCTGGTCAAAGCACGATGCGGGCAGCAACCGTACATCGAAGAACGAAATGCGAGCGCTTTTCCCAGGCGATGCCTCTTTCGACACTCCAAAGCCCGAGCGACTCTTGCAACGGGTGCTCCTGGTGGCAACGAACCCCGGCGACCTCGTCCTCGACTCCTTCGCCGGCTCCGGCACCACCGGCGCCGTCGCGCACAAGATGGGCCGCCGCTGGATCATGGTGGAGCTGGGCGAGCATTGCCACACCCACATCATCCCGCGCCTGAAGAAGGTCATCGACGGCGACGACCCCGGCGGCGTCACCGAGGCGGTCGGCTGGAAGGGCGGCGGCGGCTTCCGCTACTACCGGCTGGCGCCGTCGCTGCTGGAGAAGGACCGCTGGGGCAACTGGGTCATCAACCGGGCGTACAACGCGGCGATGCTGGCCGAGGCCCTGTGCAAGCTGGAGGGCTTCACCTATGCGCCGTCGGAGACGCTGTGGTGGCAGCATGGGCATTCGACGGAGCGGGACTTCATCTGGGTGACCACGCAGAACCTGTCCGCCGGGCAGTTGCAGGCGCTGTCTGACGAAGTAGGCGAGGGCCGCTCGCTGCTGGTGCTGTGCAGCGCCTTCCGCGGCGTCAGCGCCGAGGCCGCCGCCGAGCGGTGGCCGAACCTGACGCTGAAGAAGATCCCGCGCGTGGTGCTGGCCCGCTGCGAGTGGGGTCGCGACGACTACAGCCTGAACGTGCAGAACCTGCCGATGGCGGAGCGGGACGAAGAACCGGCGCCGGATCAGCCAAAGCAGGGCTCGCTGTTCGATGAGAAAGAGCCGTGACACCGCCTCGGGTTCTGGTCATCGCCGGACCCAACGGGGCCGGCAAGACCACCTTCGCTCGGGAGCTGCTGCCGAACGAGGCACAGTGCCTGGCATACATCAACGCGGACTTGATTGCGGCCGGACTGTCGCCGTTCTCACCGGAGCGGGCCGCGGTGAAGGCGGCCCGCCTGATGCTCGATGCGATGGACGATTATGCGGCGAGGCGGGAGAGCTTCACACTGGAGAGCACCTTGTCCGGCCGCGGGTATGTGCGCCGCTTTCAGGCCCTGAAGGCGGCGGGGTACCGATTGTCGATCTATTTCTTGAGCCTGCCGAGCCCGGACATGGCCATCGCCCGGGTCGCGGAGCGCGTCCGACAAGGCGGTCATGCTGTGCCGGACGCAATCGTGCGCCGTCGGTTCGCGTCGGGCTGGCACAACTTTACGCAGATCTATCGGCCGATGGCCGACGAGTGGGTATTGCTGGACAGCAGCGACACCCCGCCACGCGTCGTCGATTGGGGTGAAAGCCATTGAACACCAGAGATATTTCCGAAGCACGCGACCCGCTTCTGTCCGCGTCGGTGGCCGCCATGAAGCGCGCCGCCGAACAAGCGCGCCGACAAGCCGTGATGACGAACACCCGGCTGGTGGTCTGGCGCGAGGGGCAGATTCGCTACATCGATCCGTCGGTTGCCGAGAAGGGATCGACGGATACCACCGGCAAGACTGATGCCCCAGCGGTGATGGATCGGCCCACCGAGCCCGAGTCGTCATGATCTTCCATCGGGTACGCTGGCGGCGAGGGCCGGTGTACGAAGCCTCGGGAAACATGGCACCGGGGCTGGCCATCGACGCAATGCCAGTGCCGCCTCGCGCGGAGAAATTCGAGAACAAGAAGGGCACTGACGCATGAACACGCGCATCTTCAACGCCATCAACGGCCGTCTGTCGCTGCGCCCGCCGCAGCGGGAATCGCTCCAGCGGCTTGCGCAGGCCCTTGACGCGGCGCCGGCCATGCTGGAGCACGAGCGTGACCTGGACGCGGTGCTTGCGACGCTGAAGGCGGATTTTCCGACCCTCGAAGCCTTCGAACGGGACTTTCCGTCGCTCTGTTTCGCGCTGGCCACCGGCGTCGGCAAGACCCGCCTGATGGGCGCCTTCATCGGCTATCTGCACCTGGCGCACGGCTTCAGGCACTTCTTCGTGCTGGCGCCGAATCTGACCATCTACAACAAGCTCATCGCCGACTTCACGCCGAATACGCCCAAGTATGTCTTCACCGGCATTGCGGAATTCGCCGCCTATCCGCCGGAGATCATCACCGGCGACAACTACGAGCAGCGCGCCGGGAATTTGAGCATCCTGTCGCCGGTGACGGTGAACATCTTCAACATCTCCAAGATCAACTCGGAGGTGCGCGGCGGCAAGAGCCCGCGGATCAAGCGCCTGTCCGAGTATCTGGGCGACAGCTATTTCAACTACCTGGCCGAGCTGCCCGACCTGGTGCTGCTGATGGACGAGTCGCACCGCTACCGCGCCAGCGCCGGGGTACGCGCCATCAACGAGCTGAAGCCCCTGTTCGGGCTGGAGCTGACGGCGACGCCGTTCACGGAGTCGAGCCGCGGGCCGGTGCCGTTCAAGAACGTGGTCATGGACTATCCGCTGGCGCGGGCCATCGAAGACGGCTTCGTGAAGGAGCCGGCCGTCGTGACGCAGCGGGACTTCGACCCGAAGCGGCACACGCCGGAAGAGATCGAGAAGATCAAGCTGGAGGACGGCATCCGGCTGCACGAGGCGACCAAGGTGGAGTTGCTGACCCATGCCCGGCGCCTGGGGGCGCGGCAGGTCAAGCCCTTCGTGCTGGTCATCGCCCGCGACACGACCCATGCCGCGCAGCTGCGCGCGCTGATCGAGTCCGATGCCTTCTTCGAGGGGCGCTACAAGGACAAGGTCATCCAGGTGGACAGCAGCAAGACCGGCAAGGAGGAAGAGCAGATGGTGGAGCGGCTGCTGGCCGTGGAGAGCGCGGCGGAGCCCACCGAGATCGTCATCCACGTCAACATGCTCAAGGAGGGCTGGGACGTGACCAACCTCTACACCATCGTGCCGCTGCGGGCGGCCAACGCCCGCACGCTGATCGAGCAGTCCATCGGCCGCGGGCTGCGGCTGCCGTTCGGGCGGCGCACCGGCGTGCCGGCCGTGGACCGGCTGAACATCGTCGCCCATGACCGCTTCCAGGAGATCATCGACGAGGCCAACCGCAGTGACTCGCCGATCCGGCTGAAACAGGTGGTGCTGGACGCACCGTCCGAGACCGAACCGACCATCAGCGTGCAGGTGAGCTCCAATGCCGAGGCGGCGCTCGGTTTGAGCGAGGCGAAGGTCACGGGTGGCGACGGTCAGCACTATGCCATGGAAACGGAGTCGCTGAAGACACCGGCGTTCAGCACTGACCGCGAAAGGCAGGCGGCGCGTGCAGTGATGGAGGTGATCGGCGAGCTGGAGCGCCGCAGCGACGCGGTGCCCAACAGCGCGGCCCTGACCAAGCCAGATGTGCAGCAGACGATCACCGAGCAGGTGCGCGCGCGGCTCACACCGCAGCAGGGTGAGCTGTTGCCGGATCACGGGCTCGATCTGGACGCGGTGGTCGCGAAGACGACGGAGACCGTTGCACGCGGCATGATCGACATCCCGCGCATCGCGGTCGTACCGACGGGCGAGGTCACCGTGGGCTTCCGCCCGTTCAAGCTGGATCTGAGTGGGCTTAGCCTACAGCCCGCGGACCGCGAGCTGATGATTCATCACCTGCAAAGCAACGACCGGCACACGCTTGCCTCGGAGGCGGGCATCACGGAGCGGCGGCTGGAGGACTACGTGGTCTTCGGCCTGCTCGACTACGACGACATCGACTACGAAGCCCACGCCGAGCTGCTCTACGATCTCGGCGAGCAGATGGTACGGCACCTGCTGGGCTATCTGTCCGAGGACGAGGCCCGCGCAGTGCTCGACCGCGACCGCCGGCTCATCGCCGAGGCCATTCACGTGCAGATGATGGAGCACTTCTGGGAGAAAGCGGCCGGTTATGAGGTCCAGGTGAGCCGTGGCTTCACCCAGCTGAAGCCGGGCAACTACACGGCGACAGGCAAACAGCCGGTACGCCATTACCGTGAAACGCTGGCGGATAAGTCGGGCATCAGGAAGATGCTGTTCAACGGCTTCAGCAAATGCCTCTACCCGCTCCAGAAGTTCGACTCGGACAGCGAGCGGCGCTTCGCGGTGATTCTGGAGCGGGACGCCGAGAAGTGGTTTCGCCCGGTGAAGGGGCAGTTCCAGATCTGGTACAAGCTGGGCGCAGAACAGCCCGAGTACGTGCCGGACTTCGTCGCCGAGGCGCCGCAGGTGATCTACCAGGTGGAGACCAAGGCGCGCGAGGCGCTGAAGGACGCGGAGGTCCAGGCCAAGGCCGACGCGGCCGGCAAGTGGTGCGGCCATGCCAGCGACTACGCCCGGGAGCACGGTGGCAAGCCTTGGCGCTACCTGCTGATTCCGCATGACGAGATCAACGAGGCGCGCACGCTCGTGGACTTCGAGCGGTTCGCGGTCGGTGGAAGAGGTTAGCTGTTGGTGTCAGGAGAGGTGGAGCGGTGGGATCGAGAGAAGCACCAGCGGCGCCCGCTCAACTCATCCCCTGGCACCCGCCTTCAAATGCCCCGCCAGCGCGCTGTCCATGGTCGCCGCATGCAGCGCGAACCAGTGCGGCAGCTGCTCGCGGACATAGGCGCGGGCCAGGGCCGGCCGGCCGCTCGCGGCACGCTGACCCAGGTTGCGCAGGTCCGCCAGCACGCGCCGGTGCTCGCCGCGGTGCTCGTGCAGGGCCGGGAAGGCGCTTGCGGTCATCCACTGCTCCTCTTGAGCGAAGTGCGCTTCGGTGTGCGCGAGCAGTGCATCGAACAGCGCCGGGAAGCCGGCGTCATCGACAGCGGCGAGCCGATTCACCAGGTCGATGAGCTCCAGGTGCGTACGGTCCATCTCCTCCAGGCCGAGCCGGAAGCGGGGCTCGGCGGGGTCGATGAGCGGTGCGGTCATTGCGTCTGCTCCCGCCGGTGGTTGATGGTCTTGAACAGCTTGCGGGCGACGTAGTTGGCGAATTCCTCGGTGTTGTCGTAGCGGTAGTCGACGGCGAGGCCGGCCAGCGCGTCGATGCCCTGGCGCAGGCGGGCGATCTCGGTGACTTGGCGGCCGCAGGTCAGACAGCGCTCGCCGTCGTCTCGGCAGGCGTCCTTACCGTGGCAGGGTTCGAAGCGGGCCATGGGGTCGGTCCTCAGGGTATTGGGCTCGTCACAGTGTGCACATGGTCGGGGGCTGGTGCGCACGCTTCTCTTCGTGCACCTAGGGTTTCGGCGGATGCCCCGTCAGCGGCTGATAACGAGGCGCGATTTTCTCACCACCGGTGCCGCCGGCAGCGGTGGCCTGCCGGCACGATGCCCTGTCCCCGAGACACGGCTGGAAAGACGCTCACGACGACCGGCCGGGAGCCGCGCTAGACTGGCATGCACTCCGCAGCCTCTGAACCGGTAAAGTCCATGGAAGCCTACAAGCTGAAGACCATCGACGATCTGCTGATCAGCCCGGAGGAGCGGGTGGAGCTCATCGACGGCGAGATCGTGCGCCGGCCGATGGCGCGGGCGGACCATGGCATGGTGCAGGTCACCACAGCGACCGAGCTCGGCGATCTGCCGCGTCGCTCGGGCCCCGGCGGCTGGTGGATCATCACCGAGGTGAGCGTCGCCTACGAGCAGCACCAGTGCCCGAGCCATGATCTAGCCGGCTGGCGCAAGGAGCGCATGCCGCAGCGCCCGCGCGGCGTCGTGGAGCTGACGCCGGACTGGGTTTGCGAGATCGTC
The DNA here is from genome assembly GCF_913063425.1 of uncultured Thiohalocapsa sp. Taxonomy (GTDB): domain Bacteria; phylum Pseudomonadota; class Gammaproteobacteria; order Chromatiales; family Chromatiaceae; genus Thiohalocapsa. The sequence continues at coordinate 57,653 of NZ_CAJXYK010000033.1, read as the reverse complement.
TCCGCCGGCCACGAGCGCAAGGACACGCTGACGCTGTTCCTGCTGCTGCAACGCCACCATGTCCCCTACTACTGGCTCATCTGGCCCGAGGACCGCACGCTGATCGTGCACCAGCTCGACGGTGACACCTACCGGGTGGCGATGACGGTCACGCTGAGCGGCGACGAAGACGGGGCAGTCGCCGGCAAGGGCATGCATGTCCCGCCCTTCGAGGACGTCGAGCTGGACCTGGGCTACATCCTGGGCGGCTGAGCCGGACGCCAAGCCGTGGGCGGCCGGCGGACAATGAGCGGGCGATCAGCAGGCGATCAGCCCAGCGCCGGCGCCCGGTCGGTGCGCTCCCAGGGCACGTCCAGATCCGCCCGGCCCATGTGCCCATAGGCGGCGAGCCTGCGATAGAAGCCCTCCGGGTGCTCGGCGGGCAGGTGGCGCAGGCGCAGGTCCCGGACGATGGCGCCGATGCGGAAGTCGAAGTGCTGCTGCAGGCGCTGGGCGATCTCGGCGTCGTCGATGCGCCCGGTGCCGAAGGTGCGCACGCGCAGGCTCACGGGGCCCGCGGAGCCGATGCTGTAGCTCAACTGCACCTCGCATTCGCCGGCAAGACCCGCGGCGACGGCGTTCTTGGCGGCATAGCGGGCGGCGTAGGCGCCGACGCGGTCGATACGCATGGGGTCCTTGCCGCTCAGCGCGGCGCCGCTGTGGCGGGCGTACTCGCCATAGGTGTCGATGCCCGTCTTGCGGCCGGTGAGTCCGGAGTGTACCGCCGGACCGCCGCCGATGACGGGTCCCTCGGGGTTGATGAAGTAGTGCGTGTCGCCGTCCGGGGCCACCGGCTGCTCGGCGAGTACCGGTGTAATGACGCCGTGGATCAGGTCCGACTGCAGCCGGTCCGCACCGGGCCCCGCGTCCTCCCGCTGGCTGGTCTCCAGCGCCACACTGTGGATGCGCAGTGAGCGCCCGTTGCGGTACTCCACGCCCACCTGCACCTTCGCATCGGGCAGCAGATAGGGCAGGTCCGCCTCCAAGGCCGGGTCGTCCAGGCGCCGCGCCAGGGCATGGGCGATGGCGATGGGCAGCGGCATCAGGCTGTCGGTCTGGTCACAGGCGTAGCCGAATACCGTCACCTGGTCTTTGGCGGTCACCCGACCCAGGCCCTCGTCATCCAGGGCGTCCAGGTCCAGCGGGTGGTAGTCCCGCTCGGTGTGGTCCATGAAGCTGGTCATGATGGTGCAGGCGTCGGCGTCGAACACCTCCCGCGGATAGCCGACGCTGCGGATCACCGCCCGCGCCACGTCCGGGATGGCGAGCCCGCCTTTGGAGGCGTAGTGCGCGGAGATGAAGAGCACCCCGCTCGCCATGGCGCATTCGGCGATGATGCCGGCATTCGGGTCCTGCCCCAGGAAGTGATCGACGATGGCGTCGCTCACCTGGTCGCAGAGCTTGTCCGGATGGCCGGTGGTGACGGATTCGGACGTGAAAATGAAGTCGTCGCTCATGGGCGGGCTCCGGACTGTTGGTGGATCGCGCGTTGATCGATTCGTCGGTCATCACCAGGCCGCGGCGGCGGATGCGCGTCGCTGATCGGCCCGACGCCCCTGTCAGCCGCGGTGGCGGATGCGCTTCGCTTATCCGCCCTACGGCCCTACGGCCCTACGGCCCTGCTGCACGCTGCACGCTGCACTCCGGCACCCCTCACGCCGGCTTGGTCTCCGGCTCCATCTCCAACACCGCCGCATGCTCCGGCCCCCGGTACCGGGGCTTCGTGGCCTCGTTCACGATCAGCGGCAGGATGACACCGGCACCGATGGCGGCCAGGTCCATCCAGCCGAGCGGCACGGTGCCGAGCAGGCGCCGGGCGCCGGGGACGACGCTCACCACCACCTGCAGCGCCGCCATGCCCAGCACGGCGCGGGTGAGGTGCTTGTTGGGCGCGAGCTTCTCGCCGCCGAAGACGTTGCGGTAGCGCGAGCGGGAGCTGAGCGCGTGGGTCAGCTCGTTCATCACCAGGGTGTTGAAGGCGAGCGTGCTGGGTGCCGGGCCGAGCCCGTATCTGCGCATGCCGTAAATGAAGGCGCCGGCCGTACCGAGGCCGATCATGCCGGACTCGAAGGTCATGCGCTTTAAGTCCTCGCGGGTGATGATGGCCTCCTCCGGGTCCCGCGGCGGGCGGTCCATGATGTCCGGCTCCGCGGGCTCCATGGACAGCGCCAGCCCCGGGAAGATGTCCGTCACCAGGTTGATCCACAGCAGCTGCATGGGGTTCATGGCCTCACCCCAGCCGAGCATGACGCCGGCGAGCATGACTTCGATCTCCGTGAGATTGGTGGAGACCATGAAGTGGATCATTTTCCGGATATTGTTGTAGATGGTCCGACCCTGCGCCACCGCGATGGTCATGGTGTGCAGGTTGTCGTCCTCCAGCACGACGTCCGAGACCTCGCGGGCGACGTTGGTCCCGCTCTCGCCCATGGCCACGCCGATGTCGGCGGCCTTGAGTGCGGGGCCGTCGTTGATGCCGTCACCCGTCATGGCCACCACCATGCCGGCCTCCTGCAGCGCGCGGACGATCTTGAGCTTGTGCGCCGGGCTCACGCGGGCGAACACGTGCACATTTCGCACCAGGCCGGCGAGCAGCTCCGGGTCCATCTCCTCCAGCTTGTTGGACTCCAGCACCTGCAGCGGCTTCTCACCCGAGAGCCCGAGCTCCTTGCCGATGGCATAGGCCGTGGCACTCTGGTCGCCGGTGATCATGATGGTCTCGATGCCGGCCTGGTGGTACTCGGCAATGAGCCGGTCCATGCCCGGGCGCATGGGGTCCGCCATGCCGGCGAGGCCGAGCCAGCAGAGCTGGCCGGTCTTGTCCGGCATTTGCCCCTCGTCCAGCTCGCGGTAGGCGGCGCCGAGCACGCGCAGGGCCTGCCCCGCCATGCGCTGGTTCTCGTTCGTGATCTCGGCGCGCATGGCCTTGGTGAGCCGGACCTTTTTGCCGTCGCGCAGCATGGTGGTGCAAAGCGCCAGCACCTCGTCCGGGCTGCCCTTCACCGCCAGCAGGTGCTTGCCATCCTTATACGGATGCAGGCTCGACATGTACGGCCGGCCCTCGGCCCGGTAGCGGGTCTTGAGCCGCGGGCGCTCTGCGCGCAGCGCCGGCACGTCGATGCCTGCCTCTACCGCCAGCTCCACCAGCGCGTTCTCGGTGGGCGAGCCCTCGAACTGCCACTTGCCGGGTACGCCCTTGATCTCGGCCTCGCTGCAGAGCGACACCACCTGCATCAGCCGCACCAGCTCTTCGCGCTCAAGCGGGTCCACGGCATGGCCGTCGTCGTCGGTGAGCTTGTGGGCGGCGACCTTGAAGCGCTCGCCGCCGCCGTAGACGGCCACCACGGCCATGCGGTTCATGGTGAGCGTGCCGGTCTTGTCCATGCAGAACACCTGCACGGAGCCGAGTGTCTCCACGGCATCCAGATGGCGCACGGCAACGTTGCGCCGGCGCATGTCGTTGATGCCCATGGCGAGCGTGGTGGTGGCCACCGCCGGCAGACCCTCGGGCACCGCGGCGACGGCGAGCGAGACGGACGCCTTCAGCATCTCCAGCCACGCATAGCCCCGCAGCACACCAACGCCGAAGACGCCGGCGCAGACGCCACCCGAAAGCAGCGCCAGCTGCGTGCCCATGCGCCCGAGCTGCTTCTGCATGGGCGTCTCCGGCGACTCCGCCTCGCCCACCATGGTCTGGATCTGGCCGAGCTCCGTCGCTGCCGCCGTGGCCACTACCATGCCCCGACCGTTGCCCCCCGTCACATGGGTGCCCATGTAGGCCATGTTGAGGCGGTCGCCGAGCGGCGTGTCGTCCTTGGCGATGAAGTCGGGATCCTTGCTCACGGGCAGGCTCTCGCCCGTCAGCGCGGACTCGTCCACGCTCAGCCGATGCGCGCGCAGCAGCCGGATATCGGCGGCGATGTAGTCCCCCGGTGCCAGCAGCAGCACGTCGCCGGGGACGATATCCTCCACCGGCACGGTGACTGTCTCGCCGCCGCGCAGGGCCTTGACGCTGCGCGCGCCGGTCTGAGTCAGGGATTCGATGGTGCGCTCGGCCTGGCGCTCGGTGACGAAGCCGATGACGCCGTTGATCATCACCACACCCAGGATCACCGCCGCATCCAGCAGGCCGCCGGTGGCCACGGCCACGCCGGCGGAGACCGCCAGCAGCCCCACCGGCAGGCTGTTGAACTGGCTCACGAAGATGGCGATGTTCGAGCGCGTCTCGGCCGCCGTCAGCGCGTTGTGGCCGAAGCGGCGCAGGCGCTCGCCCACCGCATCCAGGGTGAGCCCGGTGTCCGCGGGGGTGGCCAGCGCCTGCTCCACGTCCGTCAGCGCCATGGCGAACCAGGCCCGGATGGGCTGCGCCTCCAGCGCGCGCGGCTGTGCCGCGGGCGCCGCACCGGCGAGTGCGCCCAGGGCCGGCTGCGCGAAGGGCCGCACCACGAGCCGCCCCAGGCCCCGCAGCAGCGCCGTGAAGCCCGCGAGCGCCGGGCTCTGCGGATAGTCGCGCTGCCCGACCTGGCACGGGCGCGGCTGTGCTGCGGCCGGGTCACCAAGCAGCTCATCCACCAGCGCCACCAACCGCGGCAGCGTCATGGGCGCCGCAAAGCACACCAGCAGCCGCCCTGTGACGGTGCTGGCCGATGCCTGGCCGATGCCACCCGTCCCGCCCAGAGCCGCTTCCAGACGCCGCTTCAGCGACGGCATCTGGTAGAGACCATGCACCTCGAGCCGCACCCGCTCGCGGCAGCTCGTGTGCACAGGCACCACGCGGGGGGTGGCGGGTACGGCGGGCACGGGCTGACTCATGGGCGCCTCCTGGTGGTGGGCCGCCGCGGCGACGGGAGCGCCGGCGCAGCGCGGGTGGCGGTCTGTGCCGCCTCTTGTGGGATCGCTGCGAGCGCGGTCGTTGACAGCGCGCCGCCCGGCCGCTGCCACCGGGCGCGACACGCGGCGGCGCTAATGTTACGAAACAATGACGGCGCGCAACCGAAGGGCCATGAGAACCGAGCCCGCGGGTCGAGTCAATAGTCCCCGGTGAGCAGCAGCCAGCGCCGCACCAGCGGACGGGCCAGTGCGCGCAGGCGTTGCCGCCCGCCGCCGTGCTCCCCATCAGGCGCCCGCGCCGGGCCGGGCGGCGCCAGGACTCTGCCGGGCCGCCCGGCTTGCCTGCGGGGGGCAGCACGCCAGACGCCCGGGCGCTGCGCGGGCCCGGGCTGCGGCGTCGAGGGCGCTCGCACCGGCGGCTGAGGCAGGATGGCAGATGCGCTGGGCGCATCCGCCCGGCAGTGCTCACGCTCTCGCTGAACCGGCACCTGAGGGGCCAGAGAAACCGGCGGCAGCAGCCCGCTGCGCAGGAGCCGCGGCCCGACGAACGGCCAAAGCGCCAGGGCCGGCACGGCGGCGGAGGCGAGATAGGTGAGCGAGCAGGCCAGCAGGATGCGCCGCGCGTCGCGCACCTGGTCATCCGACAGGCAGCAGTCGCGCAGCAGCGGCAGCGCCCGGTTCATGCTTGCATCCAGCTCCGACGGCAGCGCCGCCAGCTGTGCCGCAAGCCCGGTGCCGAGCATGCCCGCCGCCGCCAGGCTCAACAGCCGCGCCGGCGCCGGCGTCTGCGCCGCGATGGCCGCTGCCGGCACCGCCAGCAGCAGCACGGCGCCCGCGCCGGTGGTGACCTGGGCGAGCCGCGCCAGCGCGTGATGCAGCCGGAAGGCCCAGTGACCAGCGGCGTCCTGCAGGGCATGGCCCACCTCGTGCGCCGCCGTGGTGGCCGCGGTGAGGCTGGAGCGGGTCAGATGGGCGCGGCTCAAGCGCACGGCCTTGGCCTGCGGGTCGTAGTGATCGCCCAGGTCCGTCACCTCCACGCGCACCAGCGTGAGGCCCTGGCGGTCGAGCAGGCGCCGGGCGAGCTGATCCGCGGGCAGAAAGGCGCCGTCCGCCACATCGAAGCGCCGCAGCTCCGCCCGCGCCCACAGCCTGGGGCCGAAGACCGCGCCCAGCACAGGCACGATGATCAGGATCGGATGCATGATTGCCCCCAGCGTAAGCGCTCACGACAGACCGCTGCATCGCCCATCATGGCCGAAGCCCGGACAGAGCCTGAACGCCCGATTTCCGGATGCCTGCATGCTCAGCGGCGTCCGGGCCGCTGAGCTTGACGGGGATCCTGCCTCCCACGGCCAACGCCGACGAATCGGCGCATCCCCGACTGCACGCAAGCATAGAGGGCGCCCGCGAGCTTGACCATCGGCAGCCTTCAACCGCAGCGGGTCTGCTACGCTTGCGACACGCGGGCCACGCAAGTCATGTCCGCGGGGCGCACGGGCATGCCGCCCGTGCCGACACGCGCTGAGGAGGCCCACCTGTGGCGACGAAAAAGGCCGTCGAGCTGCTGAAAGAGGGCGACATCGACGACTTCAACCAATGGGTCAGGGAGCGCCGCAAGAAGGGCAAGAGCGGCGTTGACCTTGACGACAAGGACCTGAGCGGCCTCAAGCTTCGCGACGCCGACCTGCGCGACGCGCACCTGAACGGCGCCAACCTGCGCAAGTCCGACCTCAAAGGCGCCAAGCTCCAGGGCGCCCGGCTGCGCCAGGCGGACCTGCGCGGCTGCGACCTCCGCGACGCGGACCTGAGCGACGCCGACCTGCGCAAGGCCAAGCTCAAGGGCGCGAGCCTGAAAAAGGCCAAGCTCAAGGGGGCCAGAGGCCTCGACTGAGAGGAGCAGCGGGTTGATCAACCTGATCACTGGCGGACCGCTCGACTGGTCTTGGCGCCCTACTCCATGGCTGCTGTGCTGCGGTTGCTGTGCTCGCGCGTCGCACTCGCAGCCCGATAACCGATGCAGCTCGACCGAACCGTGCGTACGCTTCAGCTCGCACATCGCGCGACATCACACGGCGCGATGCGGCCCGCAACCGGACAACGCTCCACGCTTCGCCATATCGCCGTTAACCCAGAGCCGCCGCAACCACCATCCAGTGTAACGGTCGCGCTGACTATGTCGATGCTTGTGACACTTGTCCCACAGCGCGACAATACGCCCTGACAGTGACTATCTGGCGACTTGGCCATCGGCGACCCAGACGCGTGCGCATTGCAGCTGACGTACTGGAGTACCACGAATTCTACGGGAGCCACGCCGACACTCGGCGTCAGGACAAATGGACGAGAGCAGCAAGCCGGTCTACGACGTTTTCGTCTCCTCGCCCGGAGACGTGAAGCAAGAGCGTGAGATCGCCAATGACGTGATCGCGCGCCTGGCCAATCGCTTCGCGTACTACGCAGAGATCAAACCCTATCTCTGGGAGACTGAGCCTTTGTTGGGCAATCGCGGCCCTTTCCCAGATGCCATCCCCAATCCGGCCGCCAGCGATATCTTCATCATGATCCTGTGGAGCCGTCTGGGGGTAGACCTGCCGGACGAGCCTAGATTCCTCAGGGAGGATGGTCAGCCCCTGACCGGAACCGAATGGGAGTTTCTTCAGGTACGCGCAGCGCGTCGCGACGGACGGAAGTTTCCGGCGCTCTTATTGTACCGCAAGGAAGCACCCACGAGCGTTCCCGCCGAACGCCCACTGAAGCAACGGGCAATCGATCAGCTGCAACGCCTCGAACATTTCTACGAAGACTATGTGGTGGACTCCGAGGGTCGTTACCTGACCGCATCCCGCAGTTTCACAACGCAAGATCAATTTCGCACCATACTGCAGAACGACCTCCACAAACTCATCCGTGAACGCCTCAACGCCGACAGCCCCCGCTTTCGCGCCTCCCGGACCGACGGAGACGTTTGGGACACCAGGGAGCATGGGCCTCCGTATCCTGGATCGCGTCCCTACGAATGCGTGCATGCCCTCGTCTTCTTTGGCCGCCGGGCCGACGCCAAGACCGTCATCGATAGACTCAAGCAGCGCAGCCTGAGCGGACAGCCCAACCTCCTCGTGGCCGGAGCCTCCGGCATAGGTAAGACATCGCTCATTCAAGCTGCCGTCCGTCCGGCCCTCACACAGTCGCATGCATCCGGCGACGCCACCGCATTCCGCTGGTGCGATGTTGACGTCTCCGCCGACCCGCAGGCCCCCCTCTTGACACTGGCCGCGTCACTCACCCGTGACGACTGTCTGCCGGAGATCATGGAGCACGAGCACGCACGCACGCATGCGCAGCTCCGCGATCTGATGCACGCTGCACCGAAGCAGGCCGCGGAGATAATCGATAACGCGCTGGCAACGGCGAGCGATTTGCACCCGGGCGCTGATGCCGACCGAACAAACCTGCTCATCTACGTTGATGCTATCGATGTCTTATTTCGCCTAGTGCCCCCGGACCAGATGGAAGCCTTGGCCCTCTTCCTGCGCCAGACGCAAACTTACCCCCGAATCTGGTGCCTCGCGACCATCCGCTCAGATCATCTCCCCGATCTCCAGGCTCACCCCCATCTTGAAGCACTCTTCAGCGACGGAATCCTCAATCTTGCACCGCCCGGTCGCGATCATTTTGAGCAGATCCTGCGCCGGCCCGCTGCCCTCGCCGGCTTGAGCATGGAACAGAAAGATACCGGGCAGAGTGTGGAAAGGGAGTTGCTGCAAGCCCTGGATCATGAGCCCTACGCGCTGCCCTTTTTGCAGCTGACGCTCTCTCAGCTGTTCGCAGTACGCACCGGCGACGGCATTCTCCGGCTCGACGACCTGCTCGCGGTGAACGGCCTGCCCGGGGTCATTCTCGCCAGCGCGGAGCACTTCGTGACAACGCAGCTCACGCCCGCGGAGCGCGAACTGTTGCCGGCTGTGCTCATTCACCTCGTCAGTACGGATATTGCCGGCACCCGCGTCGTCGCAGATTGGCGACCGAAGCCGGATTCGCTCGCGAACGGGAAGCTCGCCCGAATCCTCGACAAGCTCATACTCGCACGCCTAGTGGTATCCGGGTCGCACTTGGACGCGCCCGCCCTGCGGCTGACCCACAGCAGTTTGTTGCGCGACTGGACGCCGCTCGCCCAGGTCGTGCAGAACAAGCGCACGCTCATAGAGACCCGAAGCAAGCTCGAGCGCTTCCTTTACTCAGACCCACAAGGACGGCTGTCCAGCCGCACGGCCACCAGTGCAGCAGATCTGGCGGCACAAGAGCCCGCAGCGTTTTCGGACAGTGTGCACGCGTTGCTGCGCCGCTCCAGCGAGCCCCCATCCGGCCGCTGGGCCTCGCTTTTCCGGCCGCGAGCCGGGCTTTTCATCGGAGCTGGCGTCATCGCACTGCTCGTAGCAGTCATTCTCTTCTTTATTTCGTCGTCACCGCCTGGAGGACCCGTAGGATTACTCACACCCCCGAGCGTCCCTTCGCCCGTGCGCAATACCAACAGCAAAAAGGTGATCGAACCGGGCTTGCAGGCGAACGCGCCCGGCACGAATTCTACCGTGGATACAGAAAGGACCGGGACTGCGACAGGCCTGGCAACGGCCCAGGAAACCGGGGCGCTTGGCGCCACTGAAGCGCTGGAGGCCGCACGCGACCAAATCAGACAACTCGGTCTGCCCCGCGCCCGTTTACGCAGACTTCTGGCCGAGGTGCGTTCGGAAGACCCACAGCCAGGCATCGAGCGATTCATCCGAGAATTTCACGCATCTGAATCGTCTATCAAGCAACGCGCCGAAGAGATCCTATGCGCGCATCACCAAAGCTTGTGTCCCAAGGCTTACAAACAGGGCCTGCAGTGAGGAGAGGTACCATGCGGAAGCTTGCCAACATTGTGCTGCTGGCCGGCTCGTGCTGTGCGGCAATGCCTTTGGCACGGGCGGCAACTTGTCCCGAAACCTATGTGGTGCAGACAAACGACACACTGCGCGCCATTGCCGCGGAAACGCTGGGAAGCGCCGATAGATTTACAGAAATCTACGAACATCACGCGAACGGTCCGATCATAGGCGAAGACCCCGACTTGATCCGCCCAGGCATGGAACTGTTCATACCCCCGTGCTCGGCAGAACGCGCTCCGGCGCGGACCGCCGCACCGGCCGACCCACCGCCGGACTCTGCCGACTCGGAGCGCAGCTACCCCCGAGTAATTCACATCGTGAGCTCCTGGAAGTATTGGCCATTTACGGCGCTTGGATCAGCCAGCGCAGACGCCGACGGTGCGGAAACCTTCCGTCCACCAAGCGGGATGTTGACGGAAGTCGTCAAGGCCGCATTCGCTCATTCCGGAGAAGACCTCAGCATTGAGATCGATTTCATCGATGACTGGGCCGGCATGCTCAACGTGTTGGTAAAGAAGCGAAAGTACGACATGACATACCCTTGGTTCAAGCCCGACTGCACCGACGTCGACGCCTTGCCGAGGAACATGCGAATTCGCTGCGAATACGTGTTCAGCGACCCGCTCACCTCGGTGACGATCGCATTCTACCGCCTGGATCAAGCGCTGATCCAGGATCATGACAAGGCGAGTGAGTGTTTGCGCCAAGCGATCTCCGAATCGGAGCTGGATCATACAGACTTGCGCGAGTGCAGAATCTGCAGGCCGGAAGGCTATCAGACATTCGATCTCGCTGAGCGCGGTATCCCGGTCGATGACGACAACGTCTTCGTTCAGGCCAACGACATTGAAGGTTGTTTCAGAAAGCTCGACGCCTACGAAGTGGACTATGTCACACTGAACCGCTATTCTGCGGAAGAGGCACTCGCTCGCATGGGTATCGAAGATGACGTCACGAGCGTCGACTCCCTCGCCTATCTGCTTGACCTGCACATCGTGGCTCACAGTTTCAATGACACGGTCGCCACCAAGTGGCTTCGCGCATTTAATCACGGATTGAAGGAGATCAAGCGAAACCGTCGCTACGACAGCATCAAATCCCTCTATGACCAGCGACACAGGGACCGCGTAGCGCGCTTAGCGGCACAGAGCAAAGAGAGTGATTAGTTGCAAACGTCAGGCCGTGACAATGATGCGCACGGATTGCGCCCAGGCGAGGCGAGTCAATCTGCGTATGCGCAGCTCGGGGGCATGCGGATGTATCGGCGTTTGCCGCAAGGGGCAGGACACACCGCCATTGTTGAGCAGCATCGGCCGTTGACAACGGAGGAACCCGGAGAGGGCGTCGCCGGGCTTGAAACTTTACCTGGAAAGCCCGGCAATCAATATCGCTTGCGCCCAGAACCGGGCACTCGCCGGCGAGACCTGCGCGTCCAAGAGCGAAGCGTCACCAACCCTCGATGGGGCTGAAATCCCGGGAGCCGAGCCGGTCCTGCTCGCGCAGCAGGGAGTAGGCGTCACGGATCACCTGGGCGCCGTAGTCGCGCTCCAGCCGGCGCACGATGAAATGCCCGCGGGCGACGGTCTGGTAGTGCTGCATGAAGATCAGGTTCAGGGTGGCGGCGCTCAGCGCACCCGCCACCGGCACCAGCTGCGCGGCGAGCTTGTCCGAGATCACCACGCCGAAGCGCGCCGCCACAGCGCGCGCCAGCTGGATGGCGGCCGGAACGTGCGGGCCGTCCACCTTGCCGGCAAACTCCAGTAGATTCTCGAAGTGCAGGCCCAGGGTGATGCGCATGCCGTAGTAGCCGACCTCGGCCTCGTCATCGTCCTTGGTGCGCCCGCCCAGGGCGAACACCTGCACACAGGCGAGCCGTGCCTCGCGGCTGCCCATGATGTCCTCGCCCTCGCTGCGGGCGATGTCGGCGATGGAGCGCATCATCAGCGCCGTGGCCACCGGCAGCTCTGCCAGCACGGTGAGGGGCCCGAAGAAGCCGCCGACGGCGCCGGTGCCCGTCACCAGCGCGCGGTGCAGCAGGTCGCTTGAGGGCATGGGCTCGCGCTGGTCCATGGAGCCCATGGCCATCTTGAGCGTGCGGTACATGTTGGTTTCAACCGCGTGGTCCAGGCGCTGCTTCCAGCGCCGCGGTATGAGCTTCATCGCCTCCTCGAAGGGTGAGGCGAGCACATCGCTGAGCCGGGCGGCCAGCGACGGATGCTCCAGGCGCTCGTACGCCCAGGCGAGCTCCCGCGCCGCATAGGCGGGCAGCCCGGCGGCGACGAGCTGCCGTGCGGCCGGATCACGGCGATCGACGGCGGCGGTGGATGCCTCAGGGGTGCTCATGCCCCTAAGCTTAGGCGAAATGGCCGCACCGCGCCCAGCGCAAGCGCGTCCGATGCGCTGTCCAAATCTGTCGCCACGCCCCCCAAGCGCCCGGGGCCGGCGTGCCGCCACCGGCCGCCTTTACGCATCGTCATAAAACTGTCATATTCGCCGCCCCCCCAACTCAGCTCGGCCCAGCTCGGCCCAGCTCGGCTCCGGTCCGGCCCAACTCGGCTCAGGTCCGGCTCAGGTCCGCTATGCTGGGGCTTGAGGTCAGCCAGCAACCCCGGAGCCCCATGGACGCCGCCGACGGCAATGCCCCCAGCCCAGACAACTACGGACCGACACACTCCGTCGGCCGTCGCCAGTCCCTGGCGGCCGAGGAGTTCTTCTATTTCTTCCTGCGGCTGCGCAAGAATGAGATCCGCCGCACCGTGCGCCAGCTGGAGGCCCAGTTCCCGGACGACGACCTGCGCACGCGCGCCCGGCGGCTGGTGGATGCCAAGACGGGCCTTGCCGCCGTCGGCGGTGGCCTGCTCTATGTGCCGGGCCTGTTTCCGGCGGCGGGTCAGTTTCTCAAGCTCGCCGGCGTGGTGGGCGCCGCCTCGCTGCTGACGCGCATGCACCTGTATCTGATCCTGGAGATTGCCTGCGTCTACGGCGAGGACATCGACGACCTCGCGCGGGTGCCGGAGATGCTCGCCGTCGTCGGCGCCACCGGCATGGGCGGCGCGGCGCCGCAGCTCCTCGCCGGCTACACCACGGCGCCCTGGGTGTCGGTGGGCGCCGGCGCCCTGTCCATGGCTGCAGTGACCCGGCTCATCGGCCTGGCGGCGACGCGCTTCTACGCCGGCCACCGCATCGCGGCGACGGAGAGCACCGGTCCGCAGCCCGAGGCCGCGGGCTGATGCCGACTGCGCCCCCATGCACCCGCAGGGGTCTTCTGCGCAGCGGCTTAGCGCACCGAGCCCGGCGGTGGCGCCACGCACCGCGCCGACCCTGCGGCCGCCGGCATGCATGAGGTGGCCCTGGCCGACGGCGGCTTCTGGGTGGCGGTACTCCAGATCATCGCCATCGACATCCTGCTCGGCGGCGACAATGCCGTGGTCATCGCGCTCGCCTGCCGGCGGCTGCCCGAGAAACAGCGCAACCAGGGCATTCTCTGGGGGGTGTTCGGCGCCATTGCGCTGCGCCTTACCCTGATCTTCTTTGCGCTGCAGCTGCTGACCCTGCCCTTCCTCAAAGTGGCCGGGGCGCTGCTGCTGCTCTGGATCGGCGTCAAGCTGCTGCAGCCGGAGCCGGAGGTGCATGCGGACGCCGTGGACGCCCCGAGCCACCTGTTCGGCGCCGTCAAGACCATCGTCATCGCCGATGCCGTGATGAGCCTCGACAACGTCATCGCCGTTGCCGGCGCCGCGGACGGCGACATCCTGCTGGTGGCCTTCGGCATCATGGTGAGCATTCCCATCATCGTCTGGGGCAGCAAGCTGGTGCTGATGCTGATGGACCGGTTCCCCTTCATCATCACCCTGGGCGGCGGGCTGCTCGGCTGGATCGCCGGCGAGATGCTGGTCACCGATGCCGCGCTGGCGGGCGTGATGCACCATCTGCCGCATTGGGTACACTATCCGGCGGCGGCGTGCGGTGCCCTCTTCGTCATCGTCCAGGGTACCCGGCTCGCACGCCGGGCACGTCCGGCACCGCTGGAAGAGGTCGCCAGCGGTCGCCATGACGGCGAGCGAGGCCGGCATGGCTAAATCGCGCAACAAGGCCGACAAGCGGAGGGCCGGGCGGATGACGAAGGTACTGCTGCCCGTGGACGGCTCGGCGTTCTCCGACCGCGCCTTGGACCATGTGCTGGCCATGACCCAGGGCGAAGAGCCCATCGAAGTGCACCTGCTTTCCGTGCAGCTGCCCGTCGACTCCGGCCATGCGCGCATGTTCGTCTCCGACGACGACATCGCCGCCTACCACCGCGACGAGGGCATGGCCGTGCTCAAGCCCTACATGGCGCGCCTGGATGCCGCCGGCGTGGCCTACAACTGGCACGTGCTGGTGGGGCACGTGGCGCAGACCATCGCCCGCTTCGCCAAGGAGCAGAAGTTCGACCAGGTGGTCATGGGCACCCATGGGCGCTCCGGTGTCACCCAGCTGCTGATGGGCTCAGTGGCGCAGAACGTCGTCCGGCGGTTGAAAATCCCGGTGGCGCTGGTCAAGTAGGGGGCACCGCCAGCCGCCGATGCCGGCCCGCCCCGGGCGCGCGGCCGGTGTCAGGGTCAGCAAGGAGCCCACCGCCGCCATGCCAGCAAACGCCCCCGGACCGAGCCACCCGCAACCGCTGGACAAGACCGCCGCCGCCGCGGTCAATGCCGTCTACCATCTCTACGACCCGCCGCTGTGGCTGGTCACCGCGGCCGAGTCGCCCGAGCCGGGCAGCACCCGCGGCGGCTGTATCGCCACCTTCGTCGCCCGCGCCTCCATCGTCCGCGATCGCCCGCGCATGGTCGCCGGCATCGCCCGTCAGCACCACACCTGGCGCATGATCGAGGCGAGCCGGTGCTTTGCGGTGTACCTGCTGCCGGAAACGGCCCTGGAGCTGGTCTGGCGCTTCGGTCTCGCCACGGGCAAGGACGCGGACAAGTACGCCGACCTGCCCGACACCCGCACGCCGCTTGGCAACCCCCGCGTCCGCGGCCCCATGGCGTGGCTCGACTGTCGCGTGGAGAACGCCATGAGCAGCGGCGACCGCAGCATCTATCTGGCAGAGGTCACCGGCGGCGGCGTACTCGACGACAGCATGCAGCCGCTCTCCGCCGGCCGCCTCATGGACCTGGCCCCCGCGGACAAGCGCGCCGAGCTGGACCGCCTGTATGCGCGCGACGGCGGCATCGACGCCGCCGCCATCGATGCCTGGCGCATGGACGGAAAAGAGCGCTGAGGCGGGTGCCTCAAGGCCGTCTGCTGCCGCAGCGGCGGCAAGCCCGGGACAGTCGATTCGAGATCTCACGCCTGGCCCCACCGCAGCGGGCAGGCTCAGGCGGCAAGCGGCGCGTCCATGCGGCCGGGTCGATCCTGCCCACCGCGGCCCGCGCGCAACCGCGCCCACACCCGCTCGTGGATGTGATAACCGACGGTGTTGACGGCCGGCTCGACGAGGGCCACGGCGCTGCCGATGAGGATGTCGCCGGTGAGCGCATAAGTGACGCCGAAGGCGACGCTGAAGTGCATGATGGCGAAGCTGATGGTCTTGGTCATGGGTGTGCTCCGATGTGCTTTCGTCTGTTGGTTGCAAATGATAGTCGTTCTCACTTAAAAGACCAGACGATCGTGCCTGATGTCTTGATAGGCTTCACCGATAAAGCACACCCAGAGCACCGCCTCTAACGATGGCCCTCGCCGCCTGCGCCGCGGCGTTTGCGAGACCCATCGGCCACCGCCTGCCGGCGCCCGGCCCCAAAGCCCCTTGGCATCGCCCGGCGCGCGCAGACATTGGCAGTCGTTATGATGGGCGCCGCCGGCGCCGGCGTGCGCCTACGCAGCCCACACCCGGAGCAGCCCACACCGGAAGCCGCCTGCTCACCCCCCCGCAAACCACCTGACCCCGCAGCCCGGAGACCCGCCATGATCGAGCTTCGCGTCAACGGCGAAACACACCAACTGGACATCGACCCGCAGATGCCCCTGCTCTGGGCGCTGCGCGAGCACGTGGGCCTCACCGGCACCAAATACGGCTGCGGCATCGCCCAATGCGGTGCCTGCACGGTGCACCTGGGCGGCGCCGCCATCCGCAGCTGCTCCCTGCCGGTGAGTGCCGCCGTGGGCCAGGACATCACCACCATCGAGGGCCTGCCGGACGGCCCCCAGGGCGCCGTGGGCCAGGCCGTACAGCAGGCCTGGCAGGACCTCGACGTGGTGCAGTGCGGCTTCTGCCAGTCCGGGCAGATCATGCAGGCGACGGCGCTGCTCGCGACCAACCCGGAACCGGACGATGCGGCCATCGACGCCGACATGGCCGGCAACATCTGCCGCTGCGCCACCTATGCGCGCATTCGCAAGGCCATCCACAAGGCAGCCCAGGCGCTGGCCTGAGCCGTTGTCAAGCACCCACCGGCCCGAGTCCCCCACCGGCCCAGCCCCCCAACGGCCCAGCCACTAGGAGACGCGCATGAGCACACCCAAGATCGTCAACCTGAGCCCCGCCGCTGCGACTGCCGCCACGACCGACACCGTGGACCGGGGCCGGCGCTCCTTTCTGAAGACCTCCGCCGGCGCCGCCGCCGGCCTCACCCTCGGCGTCTGGCTGCCCGCCCGCGGCCAGATGGCGGGCGCGGGGCGCGTCGCCGGACCGGGCATGGCTGGGGGCGAGCCCGCGGCGGCGGGCGACTTTGCACCCAATGCCTTCGTACGCATCGGCACCGACGACAGCGTCACCGTCGTCTGCAAGCACCTGGAGATGGGCCAGGGCACCTTCACCGGCCTGCCCACCCTGGTGGCGGAGGAGCTGGACGCCCGCTGGGAGCAGGTCCAGCCCGTCGGCGCCCCAGTGGACAACGCGCGCTACAACAATCTGTTCTGGGGTCAGGTGCAGGGCACCGGCGGCAGCACGGCCATCGCGAACGCGTACGAGCAGATGCGCAGGGCCGGCGCCGCGGCCCGGGGTATGCTGGTGGGTGCGGCGGCCGAGCAATGGCAGGTGCCGGCGGCGGAGATTACCGTCGTGGACGGTGTGGTGAGCCATCCCAAGAGCGGGCGCAGCGCAGGCTTCGGCGAGCTGGCGGAGGCCGCCGCCGCACAGCCCGTGCCCGAGGCGCCGACGCTCAAGGATCCGTCCGCCTTCAAGCTCATCGGCAAGGCCTTCCTGCCGCGCAAGGACAGCAAGGCCAAGTGCACCGGCGTCGCGCAGTTCACGCAGGACGTGCGGCTGCCGGGCATGCTCACGGCCTGCGTCGCCCATCCACCCCTGTTCGGCGCCAAGGTGCGGGGCTTCGATGACAGCGCAGCCCGTGCCGTCCCGGGCGTGGAGCAGGTGGTGCAGATCCCGAGCGGCGTCGCCGTACTGGCGTACGACTTCTGGTCCGCGCAGCAGGGCCGGGACGCGCTGACGGTGGACTGGGACGAGTCCGGCGCCTTCACGCAGGGCTCGGCGGAGATCCTCGCCGACTACCGCAAGCTCGCCGAGCGGCCGGGCAAGCCGGTTACGAGCATTGGCGATGCCGAGCAGGCACTGGCGGGTGCAGAGACCGTCATCGAGGCCGAGTACAGCGTGCCCTTCCTGGCCCATGCGGCCATGGAGACCATGGACTGCGTCATCACGCCCGATGCCGGGGGCGGCGTGCGGGTCATCAACGGCGAGCAGTTCCAGACCATCGACCAGCAGGCGGTGGCCGGTGTGCTGGGACTCGAGCCGTCACAGGTGCGCATCGAGATGCTCTACGCCGGCGGCTCCTTCGGCCGGCGCGCCAATCCGCAGTCGGACTATCTCGTCGAGGCGGCGCACATCTTCAAGGCCGCCGGCGGCAAGACCCCCGTCAAGCTCATCTGGACCCGCGAGGACGACACCCGTGCGGGCTTCTACCGCCCGCTCTACCTGCACCGGCTCAAGGCCGGACTGGACGCGAGCGGCAAGCCCGTGGCCTGGCAGCATCGCATCGTCGGCCAGTCCATTATCACCGGCACGGCCTTCGAGCCGGCGCTGGTGGTGGACGGCGTCGACCAGACCTCGGTGGAGGGCGCCAAGGAGATCCCCTACGCCATCCCCAATCAGGCCGTGGACCTGCACTCCCCGCAGCTGCCCGTCACCGTGCAGTGGTGGCGCGCCGTGGGCTCCACGCACACCGCCTTTGCGGTGGAGTGCATGCTGGACGAGCTGGCCGCCGCGGCGGGCAAGGACCCGGTGGATTTCCGCGTGACCCTGATGGGCGAGCACCCGCGCGAGCGCGACGTGCTGAAGCTCGCCGCCCAACGGGGCGGCTGGTACGACCCGCCGCTGCCCGACGGCCGCGGTCGCGGCATCGCCGTGCACAAGTCCTTCGGCAGCTATGTGGCCATGGTGGCCGAGGTGACGCTGGACGGCGATGACGGCTTCAGCGTCGACCGCGTGGTTATCGCCGTGGACTGCGGCACCGTGGTCAATCCGGACGTGGTGGTGGCGCAGATGGAGGGCGGCATGGGCTTCGGCCTCTCGGCCGCGTTGATGTCCGAGATCACGCTTGTGGACGGCGCCGTGCAGCAGTCCAACTTCGACGACTATCTGGTGCTGCGCATGGACCGGATGCCGGCGGTGGAGGTCCATCTCGTGCCCTCCACCGAGGCGCCCACCGGCGTCGGCGAGCCGGCGACACCCGTCATCGCACCGGCGGTGGCCAATGCCCTGGCGGCGGCCACCGGCCGGCGCTTCCATCGGCTGCCGCTCAAGCGCGCTGCCTGAGGCCACGGCGGCCACTGCGCCCGGGGTGCACACAGCGGCGCTGACCGCCGCCGCGCGGCTGCTGGCGCAAATCGCGGGCACCCGCGAGCGCCGCCTGCTCTGGCTCGCCGGCAGTACCCAATGGACGCTGGCGGCGGCGGAGGCCATTGCCGCCGCACTGGACGTGCCGGACACCCTTTGGCTCGGCACCCGCGGCAGCAGCGCCGACCCGAACCGCCGCACGTCCGGGCTCGGCCGCGAATATGGCCTGCTCATGGTGGATGCCTGGGCGGGGCTGGATCTGGATGCGCTGGGTGCCACCGTCGGCACCCTGCGCGGGGGCGGCCTCCTCGTGCTGCTGACGCCCCCCGCCGCGGACTGGCCCGAGCACACAGACCCCGCCGCCGCGCGCTTCGCGACCTTTCCGCATCAGCCGCAGGACGTCGCCGGCCGACTGCTCCGGCGCCTCTGCCGGCTGCTGCACGGGAGCGCTGCGGTGCAGCAGATCGATGCGCCGGCGGACGGAGAAGACCTCGCCATACCGGCGGCCGACTCAACCCAGCTGCGACTGCCGCCCGTGTCGGCCCCCCTGCCCGACCCATCCGACCGCGTGCCCGCAACGCCGGACCAGGCACGGGCCGTCGCGGCCATCCTCGCTGCGGCGCAGGGGCGTACCGGCCGCCCGCTGGTGCTCACCGCCGACCGCGGCCGCGGCAAATCCGCGGCCATGGGCCTGGCGGCGGCACAGCTGCAGATCGGACAGAATTCCCGCATCCTGCTCACGGCGCCCCGCCGCAGCGCTGCCGCGGCCGTGCTGCGGCATGCGGGCACTGCCGCCCCGCGCTATCTGCCGCCGGATGCGCTGCTGGCCGAGACGCCACCGGCGGACCTGCTGCTGGTGGACGAGGCCGCCGGCATTCCGGCACCCCTGCTGGAGTGCATGCTCCAACACTATCCGCGCAGCGTCTTCGCCACCACCGTGCACGGCTACGAAGGCACCGGGCGCGGCTTCGACGTGCGCTTCCGCGGCGTGCTGGACCGGCGCACGCCCGGCTGGCGGGCACTCAGGCTCAGCGCACCCATTCGCTGGGCGGCGGACGACCCGCTGGAGGCGCTGGTCAACCGGGCGCTGCTGCTCGATGCCGAGCCGGCGGCGGATGCCGAGGTCGCGGCGCTGCTCGGCACCGGCGGGCACCAAATCCACAGCGAAACGCCGGACCGCGACCATCTTGCCGACAACGACCCGCTGCTCCGCCAGGTCTTCGGGCTGCTGGTGCTCGGCCATTACCAGACGAGGCCCTCGGACCTGCGCCAGCTGCTGGACGCGCCGGACATCGCCGTGCATCTGCTGCGCTCGGGCGAGACCGTGCTGGCCACCGCCGTCACAGGCCGTGAAGGTCGGCTGCCGGCGACGCTGCTGGAGCCCATCTTCGCGGGCCGCCGCCGCCCGCAGGGCCATCTGCTGCCGCAGACCCTGTCCGCACACGCCGGACTGTGCGCGGCACCGGCGCTCGGCTGTCGGCGCGTGCTGCGCATTGCGGTGCACCCCGCCGCCCGCCGCCGTGGCCTGGGCCGACGGCTGGTTGCCGCCATCGCCGCAGAGGCCGCAACCGATGGGGCCGACCTGCTGGGCACGAGCTTCGGTGCAACGCCGGCGCTGCTGCGGTTCTGGCGCCGCTGCGGCCTCGCGCCCGTGCACATCGGCAGCCGCCGCAACGCCGCCAGCGGCGCCCACGCAGCGGTGCTGCTGCGCGCGCTGACACCCGCCGGCGAGGCCGTTGTGCAGCTGGGCTGTAAGCGCCTGATGCCGCGGCTCGGCGTGCTGCTGGCGGGCCCCCTGCGCGACCTTCCGCCCGCCGTGGTCGCCGGCCTGCTGGCGGGCGCCCCGGGCGCGACCGAGCCCCTTGCAGATGCCGAGCGCCGTGAGCTGGATGCCTTCGCCCGGGCCGCCCGCGGGCTCGACGCCACCCGGCCGGCGCTGCACCGGCTGCTGTGCACCGCGCTGCCCCAGGCCCTCGCCGACGGCGCCCTGCCCCAGGCAGAGGCCGACGCGGTCATCGCCTGCGGCCTCCAACACCACAGGCCCGCCGAGGCCGCCCTGCACCTGGGCGCCACGGGCAAGGCTGCGGTGACCGGCCTGCTGCGCGAGGCCGTGAGCCACTTGTTGGGCCGGGTCAGGCCCGCGGCGCCCACGCGCTGACCTGGCTGCGCCAGCCCCGTCGGGCACCTCCCGCCAGCTGCGGCAGACCGGACGCTTTGGCGCTAAGCTGAAAGGTTATGCCGAGCCACCGAGGGAGCCACCATGAACCCCGTCCCGCTGCGTCTCAAGAAGGATCAGGAACGCCGCCTGCTGGCGGGCCATGCCTGGGTGTACAGCAACGAGGTGGACATCGCGGCCACGCCGCTTGCGGACCTGGCACCGGGGCAGCCGGTGGAGCTCATCGCCCATCGCGGCCGTTGGCTCGGGCACGGCTACGCCAACCCGCATTCCCTCATCTGCGCCCGGCTGGTGAGCCGCCGGCGGGGTCAGCCCCTCGGCGCCGCGCTGCTGGTGCAGCGGATCCGCGCCGCACTCACGCTGCGCGAGCGGCTCTACGCCCAGCCCTACTACCGGCTGGTGCACGGCGAAGGCGACGGTCTGCCGGGCCTGGTGGTGGACCGCTATGGTGATCTGCTGGCGGTGCAGCTCACCACCGCCGGCATGGACCGCCTCAAGCCCCTGGTGGTGGCAGCACTGGAGCAGGTGCTGCGGCCGACGCGCATCGTGCTGCGCAACGACACCGCCGTGCGGGCGCTGGAAGGGCTGGATCAGGGCATCGACTGGGTGCTCGGCGAAGACCCCGGCGAGATCACGCTCAGCGAGGGCGGCGTGCAGTTCGCCATCGCCCCCGGGAGCGGTCAGAAAACCGGCTGGTTCTTCGATCAGGCCGACAACCGCCTCGCGCAGCGCCGCTTCGGGCGGGCCGGGCGGGTGCTGGATGTCTGCTGCTGGCTCGGCGCCTGGGGCCTCGGGGCCGCCGCCAGCGGCGCCGACGCGGTCACCTTCGTGGACAGCGCCGACAGCGCCCTGGCCGGCGTCACCCTGAATGCCGAGCGCAATGGCCTCGCTGCGCGCATCGACACCCTGCACGGCGACGCCTTCGAGGTGCTGCGGGCGCTGCGAGACGACGGCGCACGCTTCGAGCGCGTCATCCTGGACCCACCCGCCTTCATCAAGCGCCGCAAGGACGAGCGCGAGGGCACCCGCGCCTACGAGCGCCTGAACCGCCTGGGCCTCGCCCTGCTGGAGCCGGGCGGTCTGTTGATCACCTCCTCCTGCTCCTTCCACCTCAGTCGCGACGCCTTCCTGCGCACGGTGCAGGCGGCCGCCCGCCGCAACGACCAGGAGCTGCAGCTGCTCCTCGCCGGCGCCCAGGGCCCGGACCACCCGGTGCATCCGGCCATCCCCGAGACGGCCTATCTCAAGACGCTGTTCCTGCGCGCCCTGCCCGGCCCAGGAGGCGCGCAGGACGATTGATCTCAGTCCCCGCAACCGGCCCGAAAGCGCGCCATCAAATTCAGTATACCGTCCCCTTTTTTCGGGGACACAAAAACGGGGACGGTTACCCCAATAGGCGCCGCGGACCGCCGCCAGGTCGCGGCCTGCCCGTCCAGGCCAGCTAGGCGAGGATCAGCCGGCCGCCGAGGGTCACGACGGCGGTCACCACCAGCACCGCGAGCAGATTGAGCCCGGCGCCCGCCCGGGCCATCTGCGCAATGCTCACCTGGCCGGAGGCGAAAACGATGGCATTCGGCGGCGTTGCGACGGGCAGCATGAAGGCGCAGCTCGCCGCCAGGGCGGCGGCGGTGAGCAGCATGCCCGGGGGTGCGCCGGTGGCAGTGGCGGTGGCGGCGAGTACGGGCATCAGGGTCGTGGTTACCGCCGTGTTGCTGGTGATCTCCGTCAGCAGCACCACCAGCGCGGCCACCGCCAGCACCAGCGCCCAGGTGGGCAGCCCGCCTAGGCCGCCCAGGCCGCTCGCGATGAACCCGTCCACGCCATTGGCGGCAATGGCGGCCGCCAGACTGAGCCCGCCGCCGAACAGGATCAGGATCTGCCAGGGCACGGCCTTCGCCGTCTCCCAGTCCAGGGCCCGCGGCCTCGGCTGCCCGGGAGCCGGCCGCGGGCCTGCCGGCAGCACAAAGAGCATGAGCGCGCCGAGCATGGCGATGCCGGCGTCCGTGAGGCCGTCGAGACCGGTCCATTCCGCCAGCTGTGGGCGCAAAAGCCAGCCCGCCGCGGTCAGCGCGAAAACCGTTGCGGTGACCCGCTCGCCGAAGCCCATGGGGCCGAGGCGATCGAGCTCCGCCGTCAGCACCGCTTGCCCCGCCGGCAGCGGTGTCGCCGGCAAGCGGAAGGCGATGCGCGTCAGATAAAGCCAGGTGAGCGGCAACAGCACGGCCACCAGCGGCAGACCGATGCCGAGCCAGCGGAGCATGCCGAGGTCCGTGCCGTAGTGCTCGCGCACATAGGCCGCGAGCACCAGATTGGGCGGTGTACCCACCAGGGTACCGGTGCCGCCGATGGAGCAGGCGTAGGCGATGCCCAGCACCAGCGCAGTACCGAAGGCGCGCCGGGCCGCCGGGTCCGTGTCGTCACCGCCCTGCTCCGCGAGCAGACCCAGAACGCTGACACCGATGGGCAGCATGACGATGGCGGTGGCGGTGTTGCTGATCCACATGCTGAGCAGCGCTGCCGCCAGCATGAAGCCGCCCACCAGCGCCCGCGGGCTGGTGCCTACGCGCAACAGAATCCACAGCGCAATGCGCCGATGCAGCCCGAAGCGCTGCACGGCGAGCCCGAGCAGAAAGCCACCGAGAAAGAGAAAAATCAGCGGGTTGGCATAGGGCGTCGTGGCCGCCCTGATGTCAGCGACACCGAGCAGCGGGAAGAGCACCACCGGCAGCAGGGCCGTGGCCGCCAGCGGCACCGCCTCCGTGAGCCACCATACGGCCATCCAGAGTGCGACCGCCGCGGTGGCACGCCCGGCAGTATCCAAGCCAGCCCCGGCGCTGGCCGCGCCGGGCTCGGCGGCGGGCAGGAGGAGCCAGGCCGCCAGGGCAAGCACGGGCCCAAGCAGCAGACCGATTCCCGCAACCTCCGCCTGCCCGATCCGCATGTGCGCCTCCACGCCGGCCCCACGACGGTTCACGGCCGCCCCCAGCGGGCGGCATGGCACCGGCGCCGACCGCCCAAAGGTCCGCGGCCTGAGTCGGGGGTTACTTCAGGGACTGGTAGTAATCCATCAGGATCTGCGCCACCTCCGGGCGGCTGAACTCGGGCGGCGGCGCGATGCCCTGGCCCAGCATCTCGCGCACCTTGGTGCCGGAGAGCAGCACGAAGTCTTCCTTGGAATGGTCCGGCGCCTCGCGCATCATCACCACCTTCTTGAGCTTCTTGGAATACGCGGTGTGGTCTGCCTTGAAGATCTCGATGTCCAGGGCGCCTTCCGGCACCTGCTTATCGAAGATCGTCTGCGCATCGAAGGGGCCATAGTAGTCGCCGACGCCGGCGTGGTCACGCCCGATGATGAAGTGGGTCGCGCCCATGTTCTGGCGGAAGTAGGCGTGCAGGACGGCCTCGCGCGGGCCGGCATAGAGCATGTCGAAGCCGTAGCCCGTCACCATGGCGCTGTTCGGCGGGAAGTACAGCTCCACCATCTTGCGGATGGCAGCATCGCGCACCGGGGCCGGGATATCGCCGGGCTTGAGCTTGCCGAGCAGCATGTGGATGACCAGGCCGTCGCACTCCAGGCGCTCCATGGCCATGTGGCAGAGCTCCTCGTGCGCGAGGTGCATGGGGTTACGCGTCTGGAAGGCGACCACGCGCTGCCAGCCGCGCTCGGCGATCTCGTTGCGGATCTCCACCGCGGTACGGAAGGTATCCGGAAAGTCATCCTGGAAGTAGGAGAAGTGCAGCACCTCGATGCTGCCGGAGAGGGCGGTGCGCCCCTGGCCGTTGAACGCAGCAACGCCTGGATGCTCGGCATCGAGCGTGCCGTAGACGCGCTCGGTGAGCAGCTGCATCTGCTCGTCGGTGACGGTCTCGATGGTCTCGATATCCATCACCGCGAGCACCGGCTCGCCTTCCATGTTCGGGTCGCGCAGCGCGATGCGACGGGCATCGCCGATGGCCGCCACATCCGGCACCAGGCACATGATGGGCACTGGGAAGAACAGCCCGTCGGTGGTGCGCATGGTCTCCGCGACGCTCACGGCGTCGGCGACGGTCATGTAACCGGTGAGCGGCGTGAAATAGCCACCGCCGAGCATGACGGCGTTGCCGGCCGCCTGCGAGCTGATGGTGATGGAAGGCAGACTTTCCGCCTCGTGCATCAGGGCATGATGGCGGTCGGGGTCGTAGACGAATCGTGGCTTGAGCTCTGTCGAACCTACGGGTTTGATCATGATTGCCTCGGTGATTTGGCGCTGTTCTGTTCGTGGTGCCGAAGCCGTTGTCGGGCCGGAATGGGGGCGCGCTGATGTGGGCCCACGGGCGGCCGCGGGCCGGCTGTGCTGCGCGATGGACGCACGCACCCGGCGCGCGCCGGCGGTCTGTTGCCGCCTGGCAAGCAGCCCGGACTTTACCATAGCCGGCGTAGTGGTTTTCCCAGGTTTTTCCTATGACCGATACAGCAGAATTTAGGGCGGGCGGCCGGCAGCCACCGGCCGTGGCCGATACCGCCGTCGAAGCGGGATTCCCAGCCCATGACAGCGCACCATGCCTTGCTTTTCGGGGTTGATTCTGAGAAAACCCTGAAGCACCGTCGCAGGCGGATGCGCTTCGGCAAGCGCCCTGACGCGCGGGCCCGACGCCGACCCAGCGCCGACGCGATCAGCTGCGGATGGCGCTCGGCGAGCAAAGGCATCCGTCCCCGCCGTTCGGCCCCGCTGTCCGGCCCGCCTGTCCGGCCCGCCTGTCCGGCCCGACTATCCGGCCCAAGACCCTGAGGTGACCTGCATGCCCTACTTCGTGTACCGCGTCTCCCCCAACCTGGAACTGCGCTACATCGACACCAAAGACCGCTACCAGGAGGCACGCGCCCTGGTGCGCAGCCTGCGCCAGGAACGAGCGCCGGAAGACGACGGCGACTATCGCCTCATCTTCGCCAACCAACAGGGCGAGGCCGAGAAGCTGCTTTCCACGCCGCGCGACGAACGGGTGATCGGCGAGGACTGAACCGAGCCGGGCCGGGACGTACATCCCGCTGGCGCCTGCGGGCCGGCATCTTGCGGCCGGCACAGTGGGACAGGACGGCCACGGCTGCCGCACGCCCCGACAGAGAAGACTGGCTCGACATGACCGATTCCGCCAGCAGCACCGCCGCCAAGGGCACGCAGCGCGCGGCGTCACTGGCCCGCTGCCGGGCACCGCTGCTCGATTACTGCAATCAGCGCCTGACGGCCGTGCTCGATCAGGCCAACTCCGCGCTGCTGGATTTCGCCGAGCGTGCGGAATCCAATACGGTGCAGGGCCGCTTCTTCGAGGCCATCTCGCACCTGAGCCACCACCGCGACCGCATCCTGCGCACCTTCCTCGAGGCCGTGGCACGGGGCTTCGACGAGCTCGGCCATGCCCCGCCGCCACCCGCAGAAGCGAGCGCCGGCGGCGCAGCGGAGCTGTCCCTCATCGCCCCCGATGACATGGAGGAGTCGGTCGCCTGCGAAAACATCATCATCAAGGCGAACGCCAACTGCTTCCCGGAGCTGTATGCGCTGAGCCAACGGCTGGCCGTCGTCAACGACGGCAAGAAGATCAAGGACTACGAAATCATTGGCGGCCCGCACCAGCTGGTGCAGGCGCTGCGCACCGCCCTGCGCCAGCTTGAGGTGGACGTCAAGGTCAAGATCGTCCTCTACGCGCTCTTCGACAAGCTCCTGATGCGCGACATGCAGTCCGTGTATCGGCAGATGAACCAGCTGCTCAAGGACGACGGCATTCTGCCGCACATCAAGCCGGTGAGCGTTAAGAAGGCGCGCGAGCGCGAGATCCGCGCGCGGGCGGAGCAGGAGCAGCGCAACAGGTCCGGCGATGCCGACTCCGGACAGGCCGGCGGCGACGACAACGGCGATCTGTTCGCCAGCGTCGTGGAGCTCATGTCCAAGCGCCGCGGGGGCGCCAACGCCGGCGCCGGGAGCTCACCCATACCGCGCGCACAGGTGATTTCGGCGTTCGATCAATTGCCGCCGCAGCGGCCGACGCGGTCCGCCGTCAGCGGCAGCGGCGAGATGCAGATGGACCAGCGCTTCGTCGGCCGCGTCAAGCAGGCCCTGGAGGACGAGCGCGAGCAGGTGCTGGATGCGCTGGACCGCGACAAGCTCGCGCCTGTGGACGCCGACCTCATCGATCTCATCGGCCTGTTGTTCGAGTACATGCTGAACGACCCGGTGCTGCCCAACTCCGCCAAGGCCCTCATCAGCCACCTGCACACGCCCTACCTCAAGCTGGCACTCATCGACCGGCGGCTGCTTGTCAACAGCGACCACGCCGCCCGCCGGCTGCTGGACGAAATGGTCGAGGCCGGCAGCCTGTGGATGGAGGAAACCCACCCCAACCGCGGCATCTATCCACACATCCAGCGCGTCGTCGACCGCGTGCTGCAGGAATTCAGCGACGACGTCTCGCTGTTCGACGAGCTGCTGGAGTACTTCAACGGCGCGGTCGCCGAGCAGCGCAAGCGCACCGACACCATGGAGCGGCGCACCACCGAGGCCGCCCGCGGTCGCGAGCGGCTTCAGCTCGCCCGACAGCGCGCCGCCAAGGAAATTCACGCGCTCACCCAGGACCGCTCCCTCCCACCGGCGTTGGTGACCTTTCTGCGGCCGACCTGGCTCGACCTGCTCGCCTTCATTCTCCTGCGCAACGAGGCAGGTGAGGACAGCGAGGCCTGGGCGGACGCCATCGACATCGCGCGCCAGCTCATCGAGCTGTTCGACCCGGCGTTGAACGACGCCGAGCTGGAGCGTCGGCTGCCGGGCCTGCCCGGCCTGCGCGCACGCATCCAAAACGCCGTCCGCAGCCTTGGCAGCCACAACCACGCCGCCATGGAGCGGCTGACTGCGCTGCTGGAGGATCCGCGGGAGTGGCGCACCCAGCCCGGACGCGAGGACAGCACCCAGGACAGCGCCCACGAGATCTCCACACCCTCGAGCTACATGCGCGCCATCGTCGACGACAGCGACGAGACCGTGCTCGACGAAGACGAGCGCGTGATGATCGAGCGGCTGCGCAAGACCAAGTTCGGCACATGGTTCGAGCTGCGCGACGGCGATAGCGGCGCGGTCAAACGGGTCAAGCTGTCGTGGATGAGCCTGCTCACCTCCACCTGCATGTTCGTCGATCGGGCCGGCATGCAGGCGGAGGTCAAGACACTCCGCGAGCTGGCCCGCGACATGCTCTCAGGTGAAGCGCGCGTGATCCCCAAACAACAGCACCCCTTCATCGAGCGCGCGCTCGTCTCCATCCGCAAGGCCCTGAGCCAGGAGGACGAGGCGGCCGCGCCCGCGGCGGGCGAGCCCACGGCGACCTCCCCCCTCGGGCAGGCCGCAGCACACGCCGTGCCGCCGGCGGACGGTACGGCAGACGATGACCCACCGCCCGCAGCGCCTCCGCCGCTGCCACAGACCCCGAGCTGATCAGGGCGGGCCGCAGCGATGGTCTCCGTCACCATCGCCGCCGGCCCGGGCAATCAGGAGCGGTGAGCAAGCCGCTCGGCTGCCAGGTGGCGCAGGACCTTGCGCACGTAGTCCTGGGTCTCGCGGTAGGGCGGGATCTGGTTGCCGAACTTCTTCACCGCGTTCTCGCCGGCGTTGTAGCCCGCCAGGGCCAGGCGCAGGTCCCCGTCGAAAAGATCGAGCAGGAAGCGCAGGTAGGCGGAGCCGCCGCGGATGTTCTCGGCCGGGCTCCAGATATCGCCGACACCGAAGCGGGCGGCGGTGGCGGGCATGAGCTGCATCAGTCCGCAGGCACCGGCGTGCGAGAGGGCGTTGGCCTTGTAGGCGGACTCGGTGCGGATCACCGCGTGCAGCAATGCCGGGCTCAGCCCATAGCGGCTCGCATTGGCCTCGATAAGGTGCCGATACCGGGCGCGGCGCTCCGACATGGAGCCGCTCACGGGCGCCGAGGGCCGGGCCGCCGAGACGTTCACCGCATGACTGTCGAGCCGCGCCTGCACCCGCGCCATGGCCTCCTCCTGCCGCCGCCGATGCGCCTCGGACTGCTGCTTGTTCTCGGCGGCCAGGCGCTTGGAGGTGCGCTTCCACTCCAAGCTCAGATGGGCGCCCGACAGGGGCTCATCGGAAAAATAGACGTTGCCGTCCTTGTCCACGTACTTGTACACATCCGGCACCACCGCCGCAGGCAAGCCCAGACAGAGCAGCACCAAAACGCCTTGGAGCAGAGGACGGCGAGGGTCATCCCTGCGGGACTGGATGCCGAAGGGGGTGCCGAAGGGGGGTGACATCGCACGCATACGGGTTTACCCTAGTGAGCCTGTCGTAGGGTTGCGAGGATGCGACAGAGTATAGCACACGAAGAGACCAACGAAAGCTGTTTGCACAATCAAAATAACAGCTTATCGTTCTCTCGTCAGGCTTTGCATCATCAGTCGCTGCCAAGCATCGAATTTATGGTGGTTCCACCGTTGCATTTGCTCCGGCGGCGTCTATACTCAGGCTGCACAAAAAGCCGTTTAATTGGGGGAAATCAATGAACCGCCGATACTTTCTCGGCGCGGCATTAGCTGTTGCGTCCGCACCAGCCTTTGCCCGTCACAGCGCCTCAGCCGATGTCCGTACGTTGTCCCTGCATCACCTGCACACCGACGAGCGCCTGAGCGTCGCCTACCGCATCGGCGACAACTACCAGCGCAGCGCGCTGCAACGCCTGAATCATTTCCTGCGGGACTTCCGCACCGGCGACGAGACCGCCATCGACCCGCAGCTGTTCGATCTGCTCTACGACGTGAAGCGCCGCCTCGGCCACGACGACGGCACCTTCGAGATCATCAGCGGTTACCGCTCGCCGCGCACCAACAACCGGCTGCGGCGCACTTCCTCCGGGGTCGCCCGGCGCAGCCTGCACATGACCGGCCAGGCCATCGACGTGCGCCTGACCGAGATGCCGACCCGGAACATCCGTGATGCCGCGCTGACGCTGAGCCGCGGCGGCGTCGGCTATTATCCGCGCTCGGATTTCGTTCATCTCGATACGGGGCGTGTGCGTCGCTGGGGCGCCTGACCCCGCGCGCCTGCGTCCTGCCCAAGGCCGGCTGCCGGCGCCTTCGAGCGGCGCCCTCAGCCTACCGCCCGCCCCTCGTCGTGCCGCAGGACGGGTGGCGGGGGCCGCTTTCACCCGTCCCCGCCGCGCACGGGGAAGAGCGCCGGCAGCCCGGCGCGGTCGGCGGCGGCCTGCGCCTCGGCGGCGCCGGCCTCACGCAGCAGCGGCAACAACAGCCCAAGGGCCTCGCCGCCACGCCAGGGGTTGCTCGCGTCGTGACGGCCCCACAGCCGCTGATCGAGCTCGCGCACCACGGCCAGTGCTGCATCGGCGGCACCCTGCTCCCGCAGCAGCGTCGCAGTGCCGAGCCTGCCCACGCCGCGCGAGCGCTGGACCGCCGCCGCCCAGCCCGCGAGGGCTTCCCGGGCCGCCGCCGCATCATCCCGCTCGCAGGCACGGCGGAAACGTCGCACCCACTCCTCCACAGGGATTGCGGCGGCCAAGACCCGGGGACGCTCGCCCTGCCCTGCGCGACCCCTGCGCCGGCGCTCGCGCCACCACAGGAACAGCGTCACAAGCCACGCGAGGCCAAGTGCCAAGGCCAGTCCGGAGGGTCCCCAAAGGTCAGCGCCCGCCCGGGCGAGAAAGCGCTCCCGCCAACCGGTGTCCGCAGCGGCAGTATCCCGCGTCGGGGGCGCCCCGACCGTGCTCCCGGTCACGACCAGCTGCCGGGCAGGCAGGCTGGCGATGCGGGCTTCGTCCATGCCGAGGCTCCACCAGGGCACCTGCACCGCAGGCAGCGACAGAATCCCGGGGGTCGTCGGCACCAGGGTCTGCTCCAGCACAGTCGTCACCGCAAGGTCCTCGCCGATTTGGCGCTGATCATGCTCGGCACGCTGCGGATAGACGCGAAGCCCAGGCACCGCCGGCGTGGCGGGGAGCGGCAGGGCGCTTGCTCCGACGCCCGCAGCCTCGATGACGATGCGCCGCTGCAAGGGGTCGCCGACGCGCAATCGGTCGGGCTCCGGCTGCCAGCGCTCGCTGATGGACACGGACTCCGCCGGCAGCCAGGCATGCGCGGCCGTCGTGGGCGGGGGCCGCACCTGAAGAACCAGATCCGGCGCAGTGCGCGACAGGACCACTCGGCGCTCGATGAGCGCGTCCGCCGGAGCGCCTTCCAGTGCCCGCTCCGGCACCGCCGCGGACAGGGTGGGGCCTGCGATGGTGAGGGGTCCGGGCTGCTCGGGCACCACCACGTACAGGCGCTCGCTGGCACGATAGCGCTGGCCGCTCTGCTCCAGGTCGAAGCGGCGGTCGCTGCCCACCCGCCGCAGCAGCGCGCCATCGGCCGTCGGCGCCGACAGCGTTGCGTCCCGTAACGGCACCCTGGCCAGCACGCGCACCCGATACCGCACCCGTGCCTGCACATAGGGCGCGTCCGTGTCCGCACTCACCTCCAGCAGAACGTCGTCGGCGGCGACCCGCACGTCCCCCGGCGCCGCGTCGGCAGTTGCCGCGAGCGCAGCGCCCACCGGAATGCCGGCCGCAAGCAATGACAGCAGCACAAGGTGCGGAAGCACTGACCCGCGCCGGGCGCGGTGCGCACCGCGCTCAGTACAACTGACCATGGCGGCGCAGGTACTGGAGCATGAGACGCTCGCGCAACAGCCGTGCGGGGTCGTCCGGCACCTGCTGCAACAGATAGGCATCGGCGGCGTCCAGCTGCGTGTCGGTTGCCGCACCGTCCGTGCCGGACCAGGTCGCGACCTGCGGTGCATCCCGCCCCGCCTGGGCCGCCGCTTGCCCGGCGCCCGGGCGGCCGGCGTCCGGCTGAGCGGCGGTGGCGGCTGGCGGCCCGCCCGGCTGTCCGGCGCTGCGCGTGTCGTCACTGCTGCGCGCGGCGTCTGCCGCGCCGCCAGTGTCCGCCACGGGCGCGTCGGTGCCGGCCGCAGGCTGCGCCGGCCCGTCGCCGCCGGCCGCTGGGATCTCCTCGGCGCCTGCGGCCTCGCCGCCCCGGGCAGCGGCTGAGCTGGCGTCCGCGCGGCCTGGGCCCGCCGGCTCGCCGGCGGCATCCGCAGCCGTCTCCGTGCCCGCCTCACCGTCGTTGCTGCCGCCGGCATCCTGCGTCTCGCGGCCGGCGGCGGCGCGCACCGGACCCTGCCGCTGCGCCAGCTCGCGCAGCAGACGGCGGTTGTGCCGGGCATCGGCATGGGTCGGCTCCAGCGCCAGGGCGGCGTCATACTCGGCGAGCGCCGCCTCGAAGCGACCGAGCCGGGCCAGCACATTGCCGCGGTTGTAGTGGGCGTCGGCGCCGCGCTGGCCCGCCAGCGCCTCGAGTGCGCCGCTGTAATCACCGGCCCGGTAGCGGACCGCGGCGCGCCAGCGGGGATCATCCACCCGCGCCAGCGCCGCGTCGAGGCGACCGGCAGCCGCATCCCGCAGGGCCTGCTGCTCCGGGCGCAGCCAAAGATCGTCCCAGATGCCCGCCTGCGCCGGCACCGGCGGCAGCAGCACGAGCGCCAGCGGCAGCACCGCGAGCCAGCCGCGGCGGAAGGCCAAGGCCGCCAGCGGCAGCGCCAGCAGCAGGAGCCAGGGGCCGTCGTCCCGCCACTGTTGGTCCAGGCTCACCTGCGCACCCGCCACCCGTGGGTCCGGGTCGCCCTGGAGCGCCAGCAGCCGCGCCGTATCCACGTCGTCCGCCCGCGAAGTGACGACGATGCCGCCGCCGGCACGGGCCAGGGCGTCCAGCCCGGGGTCAGGCGCCAGCCCCAGCACCGAGACCCGGTGGCCCCCATCCGCCAGCGCCGCGGCGGCGGCGGCCGCAGGCTCGGCAGGCCCGACGGCATCGGTGATGAGGATGATGTCCGCCGCGGCGGCGGCACTGCGGCGCAGCAGCTGCCCCGCGAGACCCAGGGCGAGATCCGTGCGCCGCTCGCCGGTCACGGGCAGCACGGCCGGCGTGAGCAAGGGCACCTGCTCGCGGATGGTGCGGGCATCCGTGGTCAGTGGCGCGATCAGGAAGGGCTCGGCGCCGAAGGCGATGAGGGCGAACTGGCCCTCCCTGGCGTTGCGGAGCAGATCCATCACTTCAAAGCGCCCCCGCGCGAGGCGCGACGGCGCAATGTCCTTGGCCTGCATGCTCCCGGAGAGGTCCAGCAGCAGCACCCGCGGCTGCTCGATGCGGAAGACAGGTCGCTGTGCGAGCTGCCAGGCCGGACCCGCCAGCGCCAGCACCACCAGCAGCCAGAGCACGCCGAGCCCCGCCAGCAGCGGGCCGGGACGGCCCCCGCCGGCAGCGGTGAGCACGTGGGGCCGCAGGCGCGCGTCCACCAGCGACTCCCATTGACGCGCCTGCCGTGCACGCCGCAGGAGCAGGACCAAGGCCAGCGCCAGCACCGGCAGGAGTGCGAGCCACGCCGGGCGCAGCCAGTGCGGCTCAAGCGGCATCCGCGTCCTCCCGCACAGCCGGGGCTGTGTCCACACCCAGGCCATCGGCGACCGGGCGCTGTGTGCGTCCAACCGGCAGCAGGCCCGGCAGCGCCGGCAGCCGGCTCAGCGCGAGCGCGGCCGCGGCGGGCAGTGGATAGAGCTCCCGCGCGGGACGGTAGGTCGCAAGCTGGCGCACGTTGGGCTCCAGCCGGTTCAGTGTGCGATAGACGCTCGCCAGCTCCTGCGCGTCCCCAGCGCGGAAATAGCGCCCGCCGGTGGCATCGGCCACCGCTCGCAGCAAGGCCGGATTCAGGTCGTCGCCGGCGCGCCGCAGCCGATAGCCGCCGACGCTCCCGGCGCCCGCGGCACCGCCGAGGCCGATGCTGTAGATGCGCACGCCGGCGCGGGCGGCGAGGCCAGCCGCCTGCATGGGGGCGAGCCGGCCGACGGTGTTGTCCCCGTCCGTCAGCAGCACCAGCACGCGATTGTCCTGCGGCTCCTCGCGCAGGCGCTTCACGGCGAGGCCGATGGCGTCGCCGATGGCCGTGTCGCGGCCGGCGATGCCCACCACGGCCTCCTCCAGCATCTGCGCCACCGCGGCGCGGTCGTAGGTGAGCGGCGTCTGCACATAGGGCTCGCTCGCAAACAGGATGAGGCCGATGCGATCTTCCACGCGCCGCTCGATGAAGTCCCGCGCCACCTGCTTCACCACCGCCAGGCGGGTCGCCGGCGCACCGGCCAGCTCGAAGTCCGGCTGCTCCATGCTGCCGGACACATCCACCGCCAGCATCAGGTCGCGACCGGCCATGGGGAGCGCGGCGGGCTCGCCCAGCCATTGCGGCCGCGCGAGGGCCAGCACCAGCAACAGCCAGGCGGCCACGGCCAACAGCAGCCGCATTCGGCCGCCGTGACGCTCCGGTGCACCGGCGAGCGCCGCCAACGGCGTGCGCGCGGGCAGCCGCAGGGCGCGACCGCCCACCCGCCGCGCCGGCGGCAGCAGCCAGCGCAGCAGGAGCGGCAGCGGCAGCAGCGCCAGCGCCCAGGGCCAGGCGAGGCTGGTCATCGCCGCGGCCCCCCGGCGTCGTCCCCGCCGGCGTGGCGAATCAGCTCCGCGAGCGCCGCCGCGAGGGCCGGCGGACTCCCGCCCGGCTGCGGCTGGTAGGGCCAGCGCGTCAGCGCCTCGCCAAGCGCGGCGCTGAGCGATGCCCGCACCGCGGGGGGTGCCGCTTCACATTGACGCAGCAAATAGGCGCGCCAAGCGGCGCCGGTGAGGCCGGCGACCGCATCCGCGGGCCAGCGGGCGATGGCATAGCGCCGCATCAGCTGGGCCAGCTCGCGCACGAAGGCCGCGTCGTCGCCGTCGGCCTCCCAGCGCGCGCGCAGCTGCGCGAGCTCGGCGAGGGCCAACTGGGGCGCCTGGAGCCGGCGCGGGCGCCGCCGGCGCCGGCGCCACAACAGGAACGCCACCAGGGCCGCCACGGCGGCGAGCAGCCACCAGCCCGGTGCGGGCGGCCACCAGTGGGCCGACGCCGGCAGGTGATAGTCGCGCAGACCCGCGAGGGCGTCCGGACTCATGACGGGTGCGGACCCGGCTGCCCCAGACCGCGCGCCAGCGCGGGCCCCACGGGTTGATCGGTGCACAGCGACACCAGGTGCGCGCCCCGCCGCCGTGCCATGTCCCCAAGCCGCTCGCGGCGGCGGCGGAAATCCCGCTCGTACCAGGCGCGGCGCCCGGCGCTGGTGGTGTCCAGCACCTGGCGACCCGCGGCGGAGAGCACAGGCCAGCGACCGGACGGCGGTGCGGTTGCCTCGATGGGATCATGCACGGCGACGAGCCCCACCTCGCAGTGCTGGACCAGGCGCTGAAGCCAGGTGTCGTCGCCGTCGGCACCGGCAAAATCGCTGATGACAAAAACGATGCCGCCGTCGATGCGCAGGTCGAGCAGCCGCTCCACCGCCCCCGCGAGGCCAGCGCAGCCGCCGCGCCGCGGCGCCGCGGGCGTGGTGGACATGGCCCGGAGCAGTGCCAGCAGCCCCTGGCGGCGGGGTGTCGGTCGCTGCTCTATGTGGCCGCGCTCGTCGAACACCAGGCCGCCCACCCGCTCGCCGCGCTCCACGGCCGCCCAGCCCAGCAGGGCCGCGGCGCGGGCGGCGATGACGGATTTGAATGCAACGCGGGTGGCGAAGCGCATGCCCGCGCGCTGATCCACCACCAGCCGGAACGGGCGCTCGCGCTCCTCGCGGAACACCTTGACGTGCGCGCGCGCGGCGCGGGCGGTGACCCGCCAGTCCATGCTGCGCGGATCATCGCCGGGGACGTAGATGCGCGACTCGTCATAGTCCATGCCGGAGCCGCGAAAAGGCGACAGGTGGCTGCCGGCACGGGTGGCGAGCACCCGCCCGCGTATGGCGAGCCCGAGCCGGCGGGCCTCGGTGCGGCAGGCGATGAGGCGGCCCAGCGAGACGGCTGTGACGCCGTCCTCGGCCGCGGGCGCTGCACCCGGTGCGTGCTGGGCGACGGCGGTCATCCGGGCCGCTTCGGTGGTGGCGCTCAGGGCACGGGCACCCGGGCCAGGAGCGCATCGATGAAGCCGTCCACGCTGCGCCCGTCCGCCTCCGCCTCGTAGTCGAGCAGCAGACGGTGACGCAGGCAGTCCGGCGCAATCTGCTGGATATCCTCCGGTGTGACGAAGTCGCGCCCGTCCAGCCAGGCCAGGGCCCGGGCGCAACGGTCCAGCGCGAGGGTGGCACGCGGGCTGGCGCCGAAGCGCAGCCAGCCCTCCAGCGCCGCGCTGTAACGCCCGGGCTCGCGGGTGGCCATGACCAGGTGCACCAGGTAGTCCTCCAGCTGCGGCGCCATGTACACCCCCAGCACCGCGCGCCGGGCCTCCAGCACCTGCGCCTGGGACACGCGGCGCTGGGGTGCGGCGCCGGCAGGCTCCAGGGCCGCCGCACGGTTCAGCGCCAGGATGGCCTTTTCCGTATCCACGTCCGGATAGTCCACACGCACATGCAGCAGGAAGCGGTCCAGCTGGGCCTCGGGCAGGGGGTAGGTGCCCTCCTGCTCGATGGGGTTCTGCGTGGCCATGACCAGAAACAACCGCGGCAGCTCGAAGGTCGCGCGCCCGACGCTCACCTGCCGCTCACCCATGGCCTCCAGCAGCGCCGACTGCACCTTGGCCGGCGCGCGGTTCACCTCGTCCGCGAGCAGCAGGTTGTGGAAGATGGGCCCGTGGTCGAAGCGAAAGGAGCCGTCCGCCGGGCGATATACCTCGGTGCCGGTGAGGTCCGCCGGCAGCAGGTCCGGCGTGAACTGAATGCGATGGAAATCCGCCTCGATGCCGCCGGCGAGCGCCTTGACGGCGCTGGTCTTGGCCAGTCCGGGCGCGCCCTCCACCAACAGATGGCCGTCGGCGAGCAGGGCCACCAGCAGCCGGTCCACCAGCGTCTGCTGCCCGAGGATCTGCGCACCGATGCGCCGGCGCAGGGCGATGAGCTCGGCGTGCACCAGGTCTTCCGGCGCGTCTTGTCGCGCGAGCGCTTGCTGGGTGTTCTGCATGGCGTCAGTGGCGTGGCTGTGGCCCGGGCGCGGCGCGGGGCGGGCCTGGTTGAATCATCCGGGCTGGGTCATCACGGGTGGGTCATCCCGATTGGGTCATCCGGCGCGCGATCATTGGACGCATGGATCACTGCTGCTGCGCGGCGCGTGCATCGATGTAGGCGAGCGCGCGGTCGATGCGCCTGAGCGTCGCCGCCTTGCCCACCAGTCGCAGCGTGACGTCGATGCCGGGCGACGCGGCGCGCCCCACCACGGCGACGCGCAACGGCTGGGCCACCTT
Source organism: uncultured Thiohalocapsa sp. (assembly GCF_913063425.1). GTDB lineage: Bacteria > Pseudomonadota > Gammaproteobacteria > Chromatiales > Chromatiaceae > Thiohalocapsa. The sequence continues at coordinate 20,606 of NZ_CAJXYK010000033.1, read as the reverse complement.
GCCCATGTTGAGCTCAAGGGCCTCGGCGACCCGCTCCACCACCCGATGCAGCTCCGCGTCCTGCCAGTCCGCCAGCGCCAGCATGTCGAGCTCCGCCCGCACCCGCGCCAGCGGCTCCCGGGCCGCCGGGCGCAGGTGCTTCTTCGCCGCCGCCGGATCGTAGTCGTCGAAATCGACGTAGCAGAAGGCGCTGATCTCCGCCAGCTCCACCAGGGTCTTGGCCCGCGCCGCCTGGGCCACCACCACGTCCACCGGATCGGGGCCGGTGCTCGGGTCGATGCCCAGATGACCCAGATGTGGGCTCAACAGCCGGGCGATGCGCTTCGGGTCACCATGCTGGATATAGTGCTGATTGAGCCAATCCAGCTTGTCGGTGTTGAAGGTGGAGGCGGCCTTGTTGACATCGGTGATGTCGAACACCTCGATCAGCTCGTCCAGGGAGAAGACCTCCTGGTCGCCGTGGGACCAGCCGAGCCGCACCAGGTAGTTGATGAGTGCCTCGGGCAGGTAGCCCTGGTCGCGGTACGCAACCACACTGACAGCGCCGTGACGCTTGGAGAGGCGGGTGCCGTCAGACCCGAGGATCATGGGCACATGCGCGTAGCGCGGCGGCTCGCGCCCCAGCGCCCGCAGGATGTTGAGCTGCCGCGGCGTGTTGTTGACGTGGTCATCGCCGCGGATGACGTGGGTGATGCCCATGTCGGCATCGTCCACGACCACAGTCAGATTGTAGGTGGGCGAGCCGTCGCTGCGGCGCAGGATGAGGTCGTCCAGCTCCTCGTTGGCGAAGGGAATGCGCCCACGGATCAGGTCATCCACCACCACAGCGCCATCCACGGGGTTGCGGAAGCGCACGACGTGCGGCTGCGCCGGGTCCACCTGCCGCGCCCGGCAGTGGCCGTCGTAGCGCGGCTTCTGCTTGGCCGCCATCTGCATGTCGCGGATACGGTCCAAACGCTCCCTGGGGCAGTCGCAGCGGTAGGCAAGGCCGCGCTCCAGCAGCTCGTCGATGACGGCGTTGTACCGCTCGAAGCGGTCGGTCTGGTAGAAGGGTCCTTCATCGTAGTCGAGTCCGAGCCAGCTCATACCCTCCAGGATGGCATTCACGGACTCCGCCGTGGAGCGCTCCAGGTCCGTGTCCTCGATGCGCAGCACGAATTCGCCGCCGTGGCGACGCGCGAAGAGATAGCAGAAGAGCGCCGTGCGCGCGCCTCCGACATGCAGGAAGCCGGTGGGTGACGGGGCGAAGCGGGTACGGACGGTCATCTGAGCGCAGCAGGCACCGGGACTGGTTGCAGGATGGGCCGGGATTCTAGCAAAGCCGGGTCCCCTTGCCCGGCGCGTCGACGGCCGCCGCACCGACCCCGGCCCGGCACGGCGTCCGGCAGCCGCGGCCCGCGGCTGCGATAATGTGGGGTCACCACCAGGGCGGCGCCCCCGTGCCGGCACCGCACCGACGCGGCGAGCGGGCGTTCGTCCCAATGAACGACCAGGGACCGACCCATCCGAACCCCGAACCGATCCGTACCCCGGACACATCTGTACTGAGGAGCTTCCATGAACACCAACCGAACGCTGGCCCTGGGCCTGGCGGCCATCGGGCTGCTGCTCATCGTCGCCGGCCCGCTGCTGCCGGGCGGCGAGCGCGCGCTCGTCAACGACCCGCCGCGCACCGGTCACGTCACCGATCTGGCCCGCGCCGATGACGGCTCCATCCTGGCCGGAACTCAGGACGGCGAGCTCTGGCGCCTCGCCGACGGCACCTGGGCGCCCGTGGACGTGGACCTGGGCGGCGCGCCGGTGACCGCGCTGGCGGCGGACCTGTCCGGCGATCCGAGCAAGGGCCCCATCGGCACCGGCGCGGGACTGGTCAATGCGCCGGGCACGCTGCCCCCCATCACGGTGCGGGTCAGCGACGAGTCCGCCACCGCCGCCGGCCTGGTGGTGGCCACCGGCGATGGGCTCCTGGTGGAGGCCGACGGCGACTGGCAGCGCCAGCTTCCGGGCGTGCACGTCTACCGGCTGGAGCCGCAGCGCATCGACGGCACCGACTATCTGCACGCGGGCACAGTGGACGCCGGCGTGTACACCGCCCCGGTGTCGGACCTGGCGGGCTTCAGCCCGAACAGCGACGGGCTGCCGCAGCAGGGCAACGTGTTCAGCTTTGTGATCACGGCGGGCGGCCGGCTCGTCGCAGGCACCAGCAAAGGCTTGTATTGGCAGGAGGCGCCGATGCAGCCCTGGCAGCCGCTCAAGGTGGGACTGGAGCAGAGCCGCATGCTCTCGCTGCACCTGGAGCCCGAGCGGGGCGACACCCAGCGCCTGTGGATCGGCAGCGACGACGGCCTCTTCAGCGTCGCCCTGACCGAGGATGACGCGGGGGTCACCGCCGCGGCCTATGCAGAGCCCGCCGCCGGCCCGGACGATGGGCTGCGCTACGGCGTGAGCTGGATCGTGCCGTTCGAGGACGGTGTCATGTTCAGCTCGGGCGGCGTCTACCAGTTCGGCAGCTTCGGGCTGCCCGGCTGGTACTGGATCTCCCTGCTCGGCGTCGTGCTGCTGCTGCTCGGCGGCTGGCTGTTTCCGGCCCGCGACGCTGCGCCGGCGTCTGCCGGCAACGCGCCTGACTGAGCCGCACCGCGCGCGGCGCGGCTCGCCGCGGGCGCTGCCGCACCGGCCTGGGGGCCGGTGGCGAGCGGCCCGGCGAGGGTTTAGACTCACGCATTTTCGCAGCCCAGAAGAAGCCGGTGCGACGCCGCCGGTCGTCCGCCCACCGCAGCCCACCCGAGGAGCCCCGCCATGTCCGACACCAAGATCTACGAAGTGCCCGCAGATGTCGCCGCCAAGGCGCACATCGACGAAGACCGCTACAACGCCATGTACCAGCGCTCCGTGGACGACCCCGAAGGATTCTGGGCGGAGTACGCTGGGGAATTCGTCACCTGGTTCAAGCAATGGGACCGGGTCATGGACTACAGCTACGACGCTGAGAACCTGTACATCCGCTGGTTCGAGGGCGGCAAGCTGAACGTCTCCTACAACTGCCTGGACCGGCATCTGGACACGCGCGGCGACCAGACGGCGATCATCTGGGAAGGTGACAACCCGGAAGAAGACAAGCACATCAGCTATCGCGAGCTGCACGCCGATGTCTGCAGGCTCGCCAACGCCATGAAGGCCCGCGGTGTCCAGAAAGGCGACCGGGTGTGCATCTACCTGCCCATGATTCCGGAGGCGGCGGTGGCCATGCTCGCCTGCACCCGCATCGGCGCCGTGCACTCCATCGTGTTCGGCGGCTTCTCGCCCGATTCGCTGCGCGACCGCATCCAGGACTCCGAGTGCCGGCTCATCATCACTTCCGACGAAAGCGTGCGCGGCGGGCGCAATGTGCCGCTCAAGAAAAACGCCGACCAGGCGCTGGCGGAGTGCCCGAGCATCGACACCTGCATCGTGGTCAGGCGCACCGGCGGTGAGGTCGCCTGGAGCGAGGGCCGCGATGTCTGGTACCACGAGGCCCTGGCCGCCGCGGACCCGGTCTGCGAGCCCGAGCCGATGGATGCGGAGGACCCGCTCTTCATCCTCTACACCTCCGGCTCCACCGGCAAGCCGAAGGGCGTGCTGCACACCACCGGCGGCTACCTCGTCTTCGCCGCCATGACGCACAAGTACACCTTCGACTACCAGGACGGCGAGGTCTACTGGTGCACCGCCGACGTGGGCTGGGTCACGGGCCATACCTACATCGTCTATGGGCCGCTCGCCAACGGCGCCATCTCCCTGATGTTCGAGGGCATCCCGAACTATCCGGACATGTCCCGGTTCTGGCAGGTGGTCGACAAGCACAACGTCGCCATCTTCTACACAGCACCCACCGCCATCCGCGCACTCATGCGCGCCGGCGAGGACCCGGTCAAGCAGACCTCCCGCAAGAGCCTGCGCATCCTCGGCTCCGTCGGCGAGCCCATCAACCCGGAAGCCTGGGAGTGGTATCACAACGTCGTCGGCGACGGCCGTTGCCCCATCGTCGACACCTGGTGGCAGACCGAGACCGGCGGCCATCTCATCACCCCGCTGCCGGGGGCGACGGCGCTCAAGCCGGGCTCCGCCTCGCGCCCCTTCTTCGGCGTGGTGCCGGCGCTGGTGGACCCGGCCGAGGGCACGCTGCTGGAGGGCGCGGCCGAAGGCGCGCTGGTCATCACGCAGCCCTGGCCCGCGCAGATGCGCACGGTCTACGGCGACCATCAGCGCTTCATCGACACCTACTTCAAGCAGTACCCGGGCTATTACTTCTCGGGCGACGGCGCCCGCCGGGACGAGGACGGCTACTACTGGATCACGGGCCGCATCGACGACGTGCTGAACGTCTCCGGCCACCGCCTGGGCACCGCCGAGATCGAATCCGCGCTGGTGCTGCATGACGACGTCGCGGAGGCGGCCGTGGTCGGCTATCCCCACGACATCAAGGGCCAGGGCATCTACGCCTATGTCACCACCATGGCCGGGGTCGAGCCCACGGACGAGCTGAAGAAGGACCTGGTGAAGCTGGTGCGCACCGAGATCGGTCCCATTGCCACCATCGACATCATCCAGTGGGCACCGGGTCTGCCGAAGACCCGCTCCGGCAAGATCATGCGCCGTATCCTGCGCAAGATCGCCGCCAACGAGGTGGGCGCACTGGGTGACACCTCGACGCTCGCGGATCCGACCGTGGTCGATGACCTCATCGAGAACCGCGCCAACCACTGAGCCGCCGCGCGGACCGCATCAGCGGCATCGGCGCTGCCCGTCGGCACTGCGGTCGCGGGCACGCGCCGACACGGCGGCCGGCATCCGTCTGCGCGCTGGCCTGCCGGCGCCGCGCAGCGGCCGGTCCTCCCCTCCGCTCCGACCGCCGCTCGCACAAGCCGCGTCGCACGCGGCCCACTTGCATCCCAACCCCGTGCGCTCCCCACCGGGCCACCTGCTGCGACGGCGCATCGCGCCGTCGCAGCAGGTGGCCGTTACCTCAACATCGACGCGAGCGCCACCAGACCCACAGGAGCTTCAGTCTTGCCATCCCTGCCGAGAGTCGGCGTCTATGTCGACGCCGAGAACATCCGCTACAACGGCGGTTATCAGATGCGTTACGACGTGCTGCGCAACTTCGCCGCACGCCAGGACGGTATCCTGCAACGACTCAACACCTACATCGCCTATGACGCGCAGCGCGCCGACGAGGACCCTGACTACAAGAAAAAGTCCCGCGCCTACCAGCAGATGGTCCGGGACTTCGGCTGGAAGATCACGGTCAAGCACGTCCGCCGCTACACCGACGAGGCGGGCAACGTCTCCACCAAGGCCAATGCCGATCTCGACATGGCCGTGGACGCCATGCTTCAGGCCGAGAAGCTGGAGCAGGTGATTCTCGTGACCGGCGACGGCGACTTCCTGCAGGTGGTGGACGCGCTGCAGAACCGCGGCTGCCGTGTTGAGCTCATCGGCTTCAAGAATGTCTCCAGGCAACTGCAGCAGGAAGTGGATGCCTTCTGGTCCGGCTTTCTGATCCCGGACCTGCTGCCGGTGTCCTACGAGCCGCGCAACGAATGGGGCAAGCCGGGCGCCTGTGTGCGCGGTGTGTGTACCAAGTGGTTTCCGGATAAGGGTTACGGCTTTCTGCGCTTCATGAGCCACATCTCCGACAACCTCTGGACCGTGGACCCGCGCGACCCGACCTCACCCTATGTGAGCGTCTTCTGCCACGCCAACGAAGTGGCGGAAGACGTGGGCGAAGAGATGTTGATGAACCGCGAGACCATCCTGGAGTTCTATCTCGCCGAGAGCGAGCAGAAGGACAACGGGCTGGTGGCGCAGAATGTGCGTCTCGCCTTCGGCGTCAATCGCTGAAGCGCGAACAAAAGCCCACTTCGATGCCCGACAAACGGACTAGACTGAAGGTCGAGCGGCGATGCGCCCGGGCCCCGGGAGCGCAGCGCCTGCATCGACAGCGGTGCTGGTGATGGACCGGCGCGCGGCGGCACCGAACACGCGTTGTGGCACACTCGCCGTCACGGCGCCCGGTGGCCCGGCCTGCCCCGGCACCGGGTACGGTTGGCGGTCACAGGCCGGCGCGCGATCCAGTCCGGACGGCCGTTTGAGGAGCCTGCATGTCCACTGAACAAGCCCATGTTCTTCCCAGCGGCTTGACCCGACGCCTGGTGCGCGACAGCCTGCTCACCGAGCAGCAGGCGCAGACGGCGCACATCGAGTCGGCGCGCCGCCGTCAGCCCCTGATCCAATACCTTGTCACAGAAAAGGTACTGGACAGCCGCAGTATCGCCGTGGCCGCCTCCCAGGAGTTCGGCGTCCCCCTCCTGGATCTCGACGCCCTCGACCGCCAGACCATGCCGCTGACGCTGGTGGACGAGAAGCTGATCCGCAAGCACCGGGTGCTGCCCATCCACAGGCGCGGCAACCGGCTGTTCCTGGCGGTGTCCGACCCCACGAACGACCGCGCGCTGGAGGAGATCCGCTTCAACACCGGCATGGCCACGGATGCCATTCTGGTGGAGGAGGCCAAGCTCGCCGCCGCCATCGACCAGGCCATGGAGGCCCAGGACACCACCATGTCCGACATCATGGACACGGACCTGGACAACCTCGACATCGCGAGCGACGACGAGCCGGGAGCCGGCGGCGACGACTCGGACCTGAACGTCGACGACGCCCCCGTGGTGCGCTATGTCAACAAGGTGCTGGTGGACGCCATCGCCGCGTCTGCCTCGGACATCCACTTCGAGCCCTACGAGAAGTTCTTCCGCATCCGCTACCGCCAGGACGGCATGCTGCGGGAGGTGGCCAACCCGCCCATCAGCATCTCCGCGCGCCTGGTGGCCCGGCTCAAGGTCATGTCGCGCATGAACATCGCCGAGCGGCGCGTGCCGCAGGACGGGCGCATCAAGCTCAAGCTGAGCCGCACCCGCGACATCGACTTCCGTGTCAACACCCTGCCGACGCTCTACGGCGAGAAGGTGGTGCTGCGAATCCTCGACTCCAGCGCCGCCACTGTCGGCATCGACCAGCTCGGCATGGAGCCGGAGCAGAAGACCGCATTCCTGCAGTGCATCAAGAAGCCCTACGGCATGGTCCTGGTGACCGGCCCCACCGGCTCCGGCAAGACCGTGTCGCTCTACACGGCACTCAATCTGCTCAATGCCCCGGACATCAACATCTCCACCGTCGAAGACCCGGTGGAGATTCAGGTCGCCGGCATCAATCAGGTCAACATGAACCCGAAAACGGGCATGACCTTCGCCGCCGCCCTGCGTGCCTTCCTGCGCCAGGACCCGGACATCGTCATGGTGGGCGAGATCCGCGATCTGGAAACCGCCGAGATCGCCGTGAAGGCCGCCCAGACCGGCCACCTGGTGCTGTCCACGCTGCACACCAACGACGCGCCGCAGTGCCTGACGCGTCTCGCGAACATGGGCGTGCCGCCGTTCAACATCGCCTCCTCGGTGCTGCTCATCATGGCGCAGCGCCTCGCCCGCCGGCTCTGCCCGCACTGTCGCGAGGAGGACGACCTGCCGCGGGAGGCGCTCATCGAAGAGGGCTTCACCGAAGAGGAGATCGCCGAAGGGGTCACCGTCTACAAGGCCGTCGGCTGCGACCGCTGCGTGGACGGCTACAAGGGCCGGGTCGGCATCTTTCAGGTGATCAAGGTGTCAGAGGAAATGGGGCGCCTGATCATGGAGGGCGGCAATTCCATCCAGCTCGCGGACCAGGCGGACAAGGAGGGCTATGCGGATCTGCGCCGCTCCGGGCTGCGCAAGGTCAAGGCCGGCGTCACCAGCCTCCTGGAGCTGAACCGCGTCACCAAGGACTGACACTCAACCCAAAACCACTGACGCCGCGGCGGCCCAACCCGCACGCGGCAGGTCGCAGATCGCGCCCCCGCAGTACAGCGCTCAGGCATTGAGCCTCCAGTCATCGAGCCCAGCGCAATCGAGCCCAGCCCCCGGAACCCGCACATGGCCGTCACCGCCTTACAGAAGCCCAAGACCGAGAAGGCCCACATCTTCGCCTGGGAGGGCGTCGACCGCCGCGGCAACCGCGTCAAGGGCGACCTGCGCGCGCCGAGCGTCGCCCTGGTGCGCGCCGACCTGCGTCGCCAGGGGGTCAACCCCACCAAGGTCCGCAAGAAGGCGCAACCGCTCTTCGGCGGCGGCAAGCGCAAGATCACGAGCCAGGACCTGACCGTGTTCAGCCGCCAGCTCGCGACCATGATGGCGGCGGGCGTGCCCCTGGTGCAGGCCTTCGACATCGTCGGCCGCGGGCACGACAATCCGAGCATGCAGGACCTGCTGCTCGCCATCAAACAGGACATCGAGAGCGGCACGGCCATGGCCGATGCCCTGCGCAAGTATCCGCTCTACTTCGACGACCTGGTGTGCAACCTGGTGGCCGCCGGCGAGGCCGCCGGTGTGCTGGACGTGCTGCTGGACAAGATCGCCACCTACAAGGAAAAGACCGAGTCCATCAAGGGCAAGATCAAGAAGGCGATGTTCTACCCGGCCGCGGTCATCCTGGTGGCCATCGGCGTGACCGTCGTCATCCTGTTGTTCGTCATCCCACAGTTCAAAGCCCTGTTCAGCAGCTTCGGCGCCGACCTGCCCGCCTTCACGCTGCTGGTCATCTCCCTGTCCGACATCCTGCGCGAGTACTGGTGGGCCGCGACGCTGGCCGTCGGCGGCGCCGTCTGGGGCATCGGCCAGCTCTTCAAGCGCTCACGCAAGTTCCGCGAGATCCTCGACCGCGTGGTGCTCAAGGTCCCCGTCATCGGCGGCATCCTGAACAAGGCCGCCATCGCCCGCTTCGCCCGCACCCTGTCCACCATGTTCGCCGCCGGCGTGCCGCTGGTGGAGGCGCTGGACTCTGTGGCCGGCGCCACCGGCAACATCGTCTACGGCAATGCGGTGCGGAAGATGCGCGAGGAGGTCGCCACGGGCCAGAGCCTGCAGCTCACCATGCGCCAGCGCAATCTGTTCCCGCACATGGTCATCCAGATGACCGCCATCGGCGAGGAGTCCGGCGCCCTGGACGAGATGCTCGCGAAGGTGGCGGACTTCTACGAAGAAGAGGTCGACAACGCCGTGGACGCCCTGAGCAGCCTGCTGGAGCCACTCATCATGGTGGTCATCGGCGGCCTCGTGGGCGGGCTCGTGGTGGCCATGTACCTGCCCATCTTCAAGCTCGCCGCCGTGGTCTGAGCCGCCATGCTCTGACCCGCCGGGCCGCCGCGCGCCCACGGCGGGCGTTCATCCACTGGGAGTCCTCCGACACCGTGCTCGCCACCATCGTCGAGACACCGGCTCTGCTCTTCATCACCGTGCTGCTGCTCGGGCTGGTGATGGGCAGCTTCCTCAACGTCGTCATCCTGCGGCTGCCGCGCATCATGGAGGGGGAATGGCGGCGGGAATGCGCGGAGCTCGCCGCCGAGGCCACGCCTCCACCCGCTGCGGCCGCTCCCGCTGCGGCCGACCCTGCCGGCGCCGATCCCGCCGCCGACCCCAGCTCGGCGGCACCCGCCCTGAGCCTCGCGCACCCGCCCTCCCATTGCCCTCACTGCGGCCACCGCATCCGGCCCTGGGAGAACATCCCGATCCTGAGCTGGCTCGTGCTGCGTGGGCGCTGCAGCGCCTGTGGCGCCGGCATCTCCTGGCGCTATCCCGTGGTGGAGGCGCTGACGGCGGTGCTGTCGCTGCTGGTGGTCTGGCACTTCGGCCCAACGCCCCAGGCGGCGGCGGCGCTGGTGCTCACCTGGGGGCTGGTGGCACTCGCCTTCATCGATGCCGACACCCAGCTGCTGCCGGACGACATCACGCTGCCGCTGCTCTGGCTCGGACTGGTGCTGAGCCTCTGGGGCATCTTCGTGGACAGCCACAGCGCCATCCTCGGCGCCGCCGCCGGTTATCTCAGCCTGTGGCTGGTGTTCCACGCCTTCCGGCTGCTCACGGGCAAGGAGGGCATGGGCCGCGGCGACTTCAAGCTGCTGGCGCTCTTCGGCGCCTGGATGGGCTGGCAGACCCTGCCGCAGATCGTGCTGCTGTCGGCGGTGCCCGGCGCCATCTTCGGCGTCGCGCTGCTGGCCACCGGCCGCACCGGGCGCGAGACGCCCATTCCCTTCGGCCCCTTCCTCGCCATCTCCGGCTGGGTCAATCTGCTCTGGGGGGCGGATATCGCCGGCGCCTATCTGCGTTTCAGTGGGCTTGCTTAGGGTTGTGCGGGGTATGGGGTACGGAGTACGGGTTTCGGGGTGCGGGCTTCGGGGTACGAAATGCCGAGCCGTTGGCGGTGGTGGTGGTCACGGGGTTGGTGCCACCTCTGCCGAGGTCAGCCTTGGGCGGTTTGGGGGATGATGGCGGGACTCACGAGCTCACATCAGCACGGTGGTTCAGGCAGCACCGCCCGCACCTTCGCGGTGGCGCTCACCGGCGGCATCGGCAGCGGCAAGAGTGCCGTGGCGGAGCAGTTCGCGGCCCTCGGTGTCAGCGTCATCGACGCCGATGCCATCTCCCACGCCCTCACGGCACCCCGCGGTGCGGCGCTGGCGCCCATCGCCGCGGCCTTCGGCAGCGGGGTCATCGGTGCAGACGGCGCCCTGGACCGCGCTGCCCTGCGCGAGCAGGTGTTCGCGGACCCCGCCGCGCGCCGGCGGCTGGAGGGCATCCTGCATCCGATGATCCGCACGCGCATGCAGGCGGACCTGGCAGCGGACACGGGCCCCTACGCCATCCTCGCCATCCCGCTCCTGGTGGAGACGGGCCAGACCGACATGGCCGACCGGGTGCTGGTGGTGGATGCCCCGGAAGATCTCTGCATCGCCCGTGTCGGCCGCCGCAGCGGGCTCACGCCGGAACAGGTCCGGCGCATCATGGCGAGCCAGGCGAGCCGGGCGGAGCGCCTCGCGGCGGCGGACGACGTCCTCGAGAACACCGGCCGCATCACCGACCTCGAGCCCAAGGTCCGCGCCCTGCACAGCCGCTATCTCGGCCTCGCCGCCGACACCTGACCCCGATCCTCCGCCCCGCCACTGTCGCACCCGCCAGCGCCGGCACCCTCAAAGGCCTGCGAGCCACCGGCCCCGGTAGAATGGGCCGGCATGGACGATGACTACCTGGCCTCCCTGCGTCTCACCCTGCTCGGTGCGGTGAGCGGGCTGCTCGCCGCGCTGGTGGTGCTCGCCTTCCGCAGCGCCATCGAGTGGGGCCAGTGGCTGCTGTTGCCCGCCGCCGGCGGCGACGGCTACGAGGTGCTGCCGCCCGCCGCCCGCCTCGCACTGCCGCTGGTCGCCGGGCTGCTGCTCGGCGTCGCCTTCGACCTGCTGCCCCGCCATCGCCGCGAGGTGGGCGTCGACCATGTGCTGAAGCGCCTGCAGGCCCCGGGCCGCGAGCGCCTGCCGCTCGGCAACATGCTGGTGCAGTTCCTGGGCGCCGTGGTGGCCATCGTCGGCGGGCATTCCGTGGACCGGGAAGGTCCCGCGGTGCACCTGGGCGCCGGCAGCGCCAGCTTCGTCGGCTCGCGGCTGGGGCTGGATGCGGAAGAAGAGCGCACCCTGCTCGCCGCCGGCGCCGCCGCGGCCATCGCCGCCGCCTTCGACACGCCGCTCGCGGGCGTGGTGTTCAGCATCGAGGTGCTGCGCATCCGCTACCAGGTGAGCCGCTTCCTGCCGGTCATCGTCGCCGCCGTGGTCGGCGCCATGGCGAGCCGGCTGCTGGCCATGGACGACCCGGGCTTCCCCGTGGTGCCGGAGCACCTGGGCTCGCACTGGGAGATCCTCGCGATGCTGAGCCTCGGCGCCGTCATCGGCCTGCTGGCGGTGGCCTTCACGACGCTGGCCACGAGGCTGCTGCGGCGCACCGGCCGCTGGCCCTGCAGTGTCACCTTCTCCGCTGCCGGCCTGCTCACCGGCGTGCTGGCGCTGTGGACGCCGCAGATCATGGGCATCAGCTACGACACCCTGGCGGTCATGCTGCTGGGCGAGGCGGAGCTGGCCCTGGTGCTGCCCCTGGTGGCCACCAAGCTCATCGCCACCGCCGCGAGCATCGGGCTCAAGGTGCCGGGCGGGCTTATCGGCCCGACGCTCTTCATCGGCGGTGCCGCGGGCGCCACGCTCGGCCTGCTGCTGGCCGCCGCCGGCGCGGAGCAGGCCGCCTCGTCCGGCTTCTACGCCACCATCGGCATGGCGGCCATGATGGGTGCGACGCTGCGCGCCCCCCTCGCGGCCCTCACAGCGCTGCTGGAGCTCACCGCCAACCCCAACATCATCCTGCCCGGCATGCTCGCCGTGGCCACCGCAGAGCTGGTGACCCGCGCCTGGCGCGGCGAGCGGTCGGTGTTCGATCTGTTGCTGGACGCACAGCCGCTCGGTACACGCAGCAAGTGACCCTGGCCGGCCCAGGACCGTTCGGCGGGCGTGTGTTGATCTTTGTCAGTCTATGCGGCTACTGTCGTGTACGTACGCCCGCGGCGCACGACGCCAAAGCGTGCTCAGCCAACCCACCGACAGGAGATCACAGCCATGGGCAAGCATCGCACCCACCGCCACCTCGCCATCGCTGCCATCGCCGCCAGCCTGCTGCTGGGGGCCAATGGCGCCGTCATGGCCGTCGAATGCAAAGGCATGGAGAAAAGCGCCTGCGAGCGCAATGAGGCCCAGTGCAGCTGGGTGGACGGCTACACCCGCTCGGACGGGGTCAAGGTGAGCGGCCACTGCCGCAAGAAGCCGGGCAAGAAGTCCAGCTCCGGGAGCTGATGCCCGCCGGCACCCGGGCGTGATCCCGTCCGGGTGTCGCACGCGGTCCGTGCCGAATCAACGGCACGGGCTCAAGACGCCCAACCGGCGCCGCAGCTCAGCCCGAAGTGCCGACGCCGGCCGCGGCATCCGCCACCCGCTGCCCCTCCGCGAAGTCCAGGGTCCCCTCGTAGATGGCCCGGCCGGTGATGGCGCCGATGATGCCGGGCCCCTGCCCTGCTCCCGCCACCGCGGCGAGCGCGCGCACGTCGTCGATGCCGGTGATGCCGCCGGAGGCGATGATGGGCACCGCGACCGCGTCGGCAAGCCGCGCGGTGGCCTCCACATTCGGCCCCGTCAGCATGCCGTCGCGGCCGATGTCGGTGTAGACGATTGCCGAGACGCCGTCGCGCTCGAAGCGCCGGGCGAGGTCCTGCACCCGGTGGTCGGTGACCACCGCCCAGCCGTTGATGGCCACCTGCCCGTCCTTGGCGTCCAGCCCGACGATGATGTTGTCCGGGAAGGCATGGCAGGCGCGGGCGACGAAGTCCGGCTCCTTCACGGCCTGGGTGCCGATGATGCACCAGCTGACGCCCGCGTCCAGGTAGGCGGCGATGGTGCGCTCGTCGCGGATGCCGCCGCCCACCTGGATGGGCAGGCCCGGACAGGCGGCGGCGATGGCGCGGATGGCCTCGCCGTTCACCGGCTCGCCGGCGAAGGCGCCGTTCAGGTCCACCAGGTGCAGCCGCCGGGCGCCGGCATCGCGCCAGCGCGCGGCGACGGCGACGGGATCGTCGCCGAACACCGTCTCGTCATCCATGCGGCCCTGGCGCAGGCGCACGCATTTGCCGTCTTTGAGGTCGATGGCGGGGATCAGGAGCATGGCGGACTCCGGTGTTGGCGAGGGCGGGGTGCGGCGCAGGAGGTGCGCGGCGGCTGACCCGAGTCTGTGGCTGCCGGCCGTCAGAGCGCACCCTTGGTGGACGGCGTGACCCCGCCCATTCGGGCATCCGGCTCCACGGCCATGCGCAGCGCCCGGCCGAAGGCCTTGAAGACGGTCTCCGCCTGGTGATGGGCGTTGAGGCCGCGCAGGTTGTCGATGTGCAGGGTGAGCGCCGCGTGGTTGGTGAGGCCCTGGAAGAACTCCCGCAGCAGGTCCACGTCGAAGCCGCCGATGAGCGCGCGGGTGTAGTCCACGTTGTAGGTGAGCATGGGCCGCCCGGAGAGGTCCACCACCACGCGGGACAGGGCCTCGTCGAGCGGCACATAGGCGTGGCCGTAGCGACGGATGCCGCGCTTGTCCCCCAGGGCCTTGGCCAGCGCCTGCCCAAGGGTGATGCCGACGTCCTCCACCGTGTGGTGGGCGTCGATGTGCAGATCGCCCTCGGCGGCGATGTCCAGGTCGATCAGGCCGTGGCGGGCGATCTGGTCCAGCATGTGCTCCAGGAAGGGCACGCCGGTGCGGAAGCGGCCCTCGCCGCTGCCGTCCAGGTCCAGCGTGACGCGGATCTGGGTCTCCAGGGTGTTGCGCTCGATTTCCGCAGTGCGGTGGGGGGCGGTGGTCTGGCTCATGGGCGGTGCGCCGACGGTTGCATCTCGGCATTTAACCACAGCGGGCGCGGCGCCCGCAGCCGGATGCCGGGCTCCTGGCCGCCGACGCCGGTGCCGGACCACCGCGAGCCGCCGACGGCGGCCGCCACCAGCGCACCCTCCGCCCAACCGGTATACTCTTAACACGGCATTCCGCCGATCAGGGAGGCGAAACAATACCTGATGGCAGATCATGCGTCGGCGGACGAGCAGCTCTCGCGGCTGCTTATCGACAGCATCCGCGACTATGCCGTCTTCGCGCTGGACCCGGCGGGCCGCGTGCTGAGCTGGACCACCCCCGCGGAGCGCCTGCTCGGTTACCCGGCGCAGGCCGTGCTCGGCGAGCCCTTCGGGCGCTTCTACACGCCGGAAGACAGCGCCCGCGACGTGCCCGCGGAGGAGCTGCGGCAGGCCCTGGCGGCGGGCCGGGCGGAGCAGGCGCGCTGGTATGTGCGCCGGGACGGCTCCCGCGTCTGGTGCGACGGCATGACCACGCCGCTTGTCAGCGCGGACGGCGCGCCGTGCGGCTTCGCCAAGGTCCTGCGCGACCACACCGCCGTGAAGCGGGCCGAGGACGTACGCAACGACGCCCTGGCCTATGCCGAGAGCGTGGTGGAGACGGTGCGCGAGCCGCTGGTGGTGCTGGACGGCCGGCTGCGGGTGCAAAGCGCCAACCGCGCCTTCTACCGCACCTTCCAGGTGTCCCCGCAGGAGACGGCAGGCCGCTGCCTGTACGCGCTCGGCAACCGCCAGTGGGACATCCCCCGTCTGCGCACCCTGCTGGAGCAGATTCTGCCCGAGCGCACGACGTTCGAGGATTTCGAGGTCGAGCACGACTTCCCCGGTATCGGCCGGAAGATCATGCGCCTCAACGCCCGCAGGCTGCGGCACGCGGATGCCGAGCTGATCCTGCTGGCCATGGAGGATGTGACGGAGCTCCGGCGCGCGCAGGCGGCACGGCAGGCCCTCGAGACCCGCTTCACGTCCCTGGTGAAGAACATCAAGGACCACTCCATCTTCACCCTGGACACCGAGGGCCGGGTCACCAGCTGGAACATCGCCGCGGAGCACATCCTGGGCTACACGGAGGCGGAGGCGCTCGGCCGGCACTTTGCCTTCATCTTCACGCCGCAAGACCAGGCGCAGGGGCTGCCCGGGGCCGAGCTGCACGCGGCACGCGAGCGGGGCCGCGCCGAGGACGAGCGCTGGCACCTGCGCAAGGGCGGGGAGCGGTTCTGGGCGCTCGGCATCGTCAGCGCCCTGCACGACGCCGACGGCCGCCTCACCGGCTTCTCGAAGATCCTGCGCGACATGACCGAGCGCAAGCAGGCCGAGCAGGCGCTGCGCGACAGCGAGGAGCGACTCGCCTTCGCCCTGGAGATGAGCCACACCGGCGCCTGGGACCTCGATCTGGCCGACCACACCGCGCACCGGTCCCTTGAGCACGATCACATCTTCGGCTACGACCAACTGCTTCCGGCGTGGACCTATGAGATGTTCCTGGAACACGTCGTGCCAGAGGATCGCGCCATGGTGGACAGCCGCTTTCGCCATGCCGTCGCGACCGCAAGCGACTGGAGCTTCGATTGCCGCATCCGACGCGTCGACGGCGAGACCAGGTGGATCTGGGCCGCAGGTCGCCATCGCCCCGATGCCCCCGAACGCCCCCGCCGCATGGCCGGCGTCGTGCAGGACATCACCGAGCGCAAGCAGGCCGAGGCCGCGCTGCGCGAGCACCAGGCGCAGCTGCGCGCCCTGGCGAGCGAGCTGAGCCAGGCCGAGCAGCGTGAGCGCAAGCGGATCGCGAAGATCCTCCACGACCATGTGCAGCAGCTCATCGTCGCGGCACACATGCAGGTCGGCACGCTGCGGCGCGACATCCGCCCCGAGCGCCGCAGCGCCATCGCGCAGAGCGTTGAGGGCATTCTGAACGAAGCCCTGGAGACATCCCGCTCCCTGGCCGTGGAGCTGAGCCCGCCCATCCTGGAGGATGCCGGGCTGATCGGTGCCCTGCAGTGGCTTGTCTCCCGCATGCAGGCACAGTACGGGCTCAGCGTGCAGCTGCGCGCCGAGCCCGCGGCGGAGCCAGCGGCCGAGGACATCCGCTTGCTGCTCTTCGAATGCGTCCGCGAGCTGCTGCTGAACACCGTCAAGCACGCGGGCGTTGCCGACGTGGAGGTGACGCTGACCCGCACCTCGGGCACCGACATCACCCTCCGGGTGCGGGACGCGGGTCGGGGCTTCGACCCGGACCTCCTGGCAAAGCGTCGGGGCGCTGCCACAGGCTTCGGCCTGTTCAGCATCCAGGAGCGTCTCGCCTACCTTGGCGGCCGCATGGTGCTCGACACTGCCCAGGGCCGCGGCACCCGGGTGACGCTGGTGATCCCCGCACCGGCAGCCAAGGTCGCGGCGGCGGCCCCGCCGGCGGGGACTGCCGCGGCGGAGGCGACGGCGCTGTCCAACAGCGGGCGGCCGGCCCCGTGCCGGGTGCTCATCGTCGACGACCACCCCATCATGCGCGACGGACTGACGCGCCTGCTCGAGCTGGAGTCGGATATCGAGGTGGTGGGCAAGGCCTGCGACGGGCCACAGGCCATTGCGGCCGCCGAGAGCCTGGCGCCGGACGTCGTGCTCATGGACGTGAACCTTGGCGAGATGGACGGCATGGAGGCCACGCGGCAGATCCTCGCGCGCCGGCCCGGGATCAGTGTGATCGGCCTGTCCATGCACGACGACCAGGCCATCGCCGACGCCATGCGCGAGGCCGGCGCAGTGGCCTATCTGACCAAGGCCGGCCAGGCCGATGCGCTCATCGAGGCCATTCGCGCACACCGCGCAGCGGCCGAGCCGGACGCCGGCGCGGCATGAGAACGCAGATGAGGCGTCGGGTTTCACACTGCGCCTCCGGCCGCCTGCGCCCTTCCGACAGGCGCATGCCTTCAGGTCGTCAGCCAAAAGGTCACCGGCCCGTCGTTGGTGAGGCGCACCTGCATGTCGGCACCGAAGCGGCCGGTGGCCACGGGCTCATGGCGGGCCCGGGCGCGGGCCACCAGATGGTCGAACAGCCGCTCGCCCTCTGCCGGCGGCGCGGCTGACGTGAAGCTGGCGCGGGTGCCCTTTTTGGTGTCCGCCGCCAGGGTGAACTGCGGCACCAGCAGCAGCCCGCCGCCGATGTCGGTCACGCTCAGGTTCATGCGGCCGGCTGCGTCCGGAAACACCCGGTAGCCCAGCAGGCGCTCCAGCAGGCGCTCGGCGCGGGCCTCGTCATCGCCCTTCTGCACCCCCACCAGCACCAGCAGACCGCGGTCGATGCGGCCCACCTCGGCCTCGTCCACCGTCACGGCGGCCTCGCTCACCCGCTGCAGCAGGCCGATCACCGGCGGCCCGCGGACCGGCCGCCGAGCTGGTCCGCAAAGCGCTCGGTGGCCGCCACCAGCGCCGCGGCGATGCCGGGCTCGAAGGCGGCGTGCCCGGCGTCGGCGATGACCTGAAGCTCCGCCTTGGGCCAGGCCTGGTGCAGCTCCCAGGCGGAGCGCAGCGGGCAGATGGCGTCGTAGCGCCCATGCACGATGAGGCCCGGGATGTCCGCGAGCCGATGGGCGTCGCGCAGCAGCTGGTCCGGCTGAAGGAAGGCGTCGTGGAAGAAGTAATGGCATTCGATACGCGCCAGGCTGAGCGCCAGGCGGTCGTCCGAGAAGGCGCTGCGCACGCCGGCATCCGGCAGCAGGGTAGCGCACCGGCCCTCCCAGAGGGACCAGGCGTGGGCGGCGCGGTGCATGGCGGCCGCGTCCGCGCCGGTGAGCCGGCGGTGATAGGCGTGCACCAGGTCGCCGCGCTCCGCGGCCGGGATGACGCTGAGGAAGTCCTCCCAGTAATCCGGGAACAGCAGGCTCGCGCCCTGCTGGTAGAACCACTGGATCTCCCAGGGCCGGCACAGGAAGATGCCGCGCAGCACCAGCGCCGTGACCCGCTCCGGGTGGGTCTCGGCATAGGCGAGGGCCAGGGTGGAGCCCCAGGAGCCGCCGAACACCAGCCAGCGGTCGATGCCCAAGTGGGTGCGGATGCGCTCCAGGTCCGCCACCAGGTCCCAGGTGGTGTTGTGATCCAGCCCGGCATGCGGCGTGGAGCGGCCGCTGCCGCGCTGGTCGAAGAGCACCAGGCGCCAGCGCGACGGATCGAAGAAGCGGCGGTGGGTGGGGCCACAGCCGGCGCCCGGCCCGCCGTGCAGGAACACGGCGGGCAGCCCGGCGGGATTGCCGCATTCCTCAAGGTACAGAGCGTGCCCGTCGCCCACGTCCAGCCGATGCTGGGCATAGGGCTCGATGGGCGGAAACAGGGGGTTTGGACGGGTGGCGTCTTGCATGCGTGTGGGCGGGAGCGGCTGCGGTGGGTGGTCGCGGCAACGCGCAAGCGGCCGCGGGTCAGTGTAGTCCGATTCCTACAGGCTGCGGCGGCAATAAACCACAAAAAGCCATTGGCATTTGCGTCACACTAAAACCGTCGCCAGCAGGGATGCAACGGCACGGATGCAGCGGCACGGAAGCACAGGCAGGGACGCGCCCGCAAGGATGATCCGGCAGGGAAGCCATTGGATGGAGCCGGCGCACGGACTCGCAGCCCTCGGACCCACTCAACCACCGGCGACGTCGGCCCCCGGCAGGGATGCCCCGGGGGCCTTTTTCGTTCACACGGTCATGCTTCGTGCGATAGGCAGGGTAGTTGATGCGCGCCGCCCACAGCGGCGCGCCCCGGGCGGCGCCAGGCCGGCGGCGCTCGGGACCCGTGCGCCGGTGCCGATCTCGGCGGCGACCGCCACGGCCCGCTAGGCCGGCAGGGAGGCGTAGAAGGCCGCCACGTGCTGCGCCTCGGCCAGAGACAGCTTGTGCGCCACCGCGGCCATCATGCCGTCGTGATCGCCCGTGCGCTCGCCGGTGCCCCAGGCACTTGCCGCAGCACCGTCATCGGCGCGCAACAAAGCCGTCACAGAGGCCATGCGGCGGAGCCGCGCTCAGCCGGCGGTGAGCGCCGCCAGGCTGGTCACCGGCGGCTCGCAGTGGGTGCCGCGGCAACGATAGGCCAGGGCGCCGCTCGCGCCGGGCGCCATGGCGCCGAGGTTGCCGGGCAGATTCGTCGCCGTGCCGGGAATGGCCAGCACCACCCGCCGCGGTCGGCAGCCCTGCTGGGCCGCCGCCTGCCAGGTGCCGAGCTCCGGCTCCTCGGCGCGGATGACGATGGTCTCGGGCGGGGTGTGATACTCGTCCAGGGCCGCCAGCAGGCTGGCATGGGCATAGGGCACCCGGCGCATGGGCTCGGCGGCGAAGCGCAGCGTGGCGGCGGCGGCGTCCAGGTAGCGCGGCTCGCCGAGCAGGTGCCCCAGGCGCTGCAGCGCATGGGCGGCGACGCCGTTGCCCGACGGGATGGACTCATCCCCCAGCGGCTTGGGGCGGGTGATGAGCGCCTCGTGGTCGGCGGCGGTGAAGAAGAACCCGCCCTGCGCCGCATCGAAAAACTGCACCAGCAGCAGCTCCGCCAGGGCCAGGGCCCAGTCCAGGTCCGCACGGCGCCAGCGCACCTGAAGCAGCTCCAGCAGCGCGTCCAGCAGCAGCGCGTGGTCGTCCAGGTAGGCGTTGAGATGGGCGCGGCCGTCCTTGTAGGTCGCGAGCAGCCGCCCGTCGCGCCAGAGACTGTTGTGCAGGAAGCCGAGTGCCCGCTCCGCGGCGTCCAGCAGGTCCGCTCGGTCCAGGGTGCGGGCGGCGCGGGCCATGCCCTTGATCATGAGCGCGTTCCAGCTGGTCAGCACCTTCTCGTCGCGGCCCGGGCGCACACGCCTGGCACGCGCCGCCAGCAGCTTGACCCGGGCCGCTGCCAGCAGCGCCGCCGCCTCGGGCGCATCGAGCCCCTGCGCCGCCGCGACGTCCTCCGGCGTGCGGTACTGGTGCAGGTGCCAGCGGCCCTCGAAGTTGGGCGGGCGGTCGAGGCCGTAAACAGGCGCCACCAGCGCCAGCTCCTCCGGGGTCAGCAGCTCGGCGACCTCCTGCCTGTCCCAGACGTAGAAGCGGCCCTCCTCGCCCTCGCTGTCGGCATCCAGGCTGCTGTAGAAGCCGCCCTCGGGGCTCTGCATCTCGGCCATGGCCCAGTCGGCGGTGGCAGCGGCGGCCTCCCGAAAGACCTGCTCCCCGGTGATCTGCCAGGCATCGCAGCACAGCGCCAGCAGCGGGCCGTTGTCGTAGAGCATCTTCTCGAAGTG
>NZ_CAJXYK010000032.1 GCF_913063425.1 uncultured Thiohalocapsa sp. | reverse complement strand
CAGAACCAGTACAGCACGTCGCAGGGGTTGCCGGCGCCGTCGCGGCTGCGGTAGAGCGCCTTGATCTGCGGCGCAACTGACGCCTCCAGCGCGGCGAAGTGCGCAAGCAGCCGCTGCTTGTCCAGGGGCTGTAGCGCGGTGCGCACCGCCCGCCAAGCGACCGGGTTGATGTCCCGCCCGATCACGGTGCAGCCGAGCTTGTGCGCCTCGCCCACCGTCGTGCCGCTGCCCATGAAGGGGTCGAAGATCACCGGCGCCGGCAGCTTCACGGCGCTCTGGTACAAGTCCATGACCGCGCTGCCCCGCGGCACCGCACAGCCGAGCACCACTGCGCGAAACACGCTGCCGAGCCGTTGCGCCCACCACTTGTGCGTGTGGTACACCGGCCGCCAGACCTCCTTGCGCCAGCTCTCGACCTCCGCGATGTCGCTCAGCGCCTCGAACGGAAAGCCGTCTTCGATGGCCCGGTCCGTCCGCCCGCGCACCACCGGTGCGCCGTAGCTCTCCTGCTCCTCCGCCACCAGCATGTCGGCCAGCTCCGACAGTGCCGACGCCACCCGATGCGGCTCCCGCGCCACCAGCGCCTGAAGCCGCTCAGGCACCCGGCCGGCGAGCAGCATCAGCTGATTCACCGGCACGGAGAGCGCCTCGGCGAGCTTCGGCAGCAACGCATCCGATGGCGGCGCCGCGCCCGACTCGACGCGGGACAGGTGCGCCGCATCGACGCTGCATCGCGCGGCGACGCTGCGCAGCGAGAGCCCAAGCTGCTCGCGACGGGATCGGAGGAACGCGGCGATGCCCATGCCGGAAGGCTAGGGTGTGTTGACGCTTTAGTCAACAGCCCGTGTGCCGATGGACTTGAGATGCTCACATCAGCCGCATCCGCACAAGTCAAGACGCCGGGGCTGTAAAACGCGAGGCGTTACATGTGAGACCTGACCCCGTCCATGTGTGAGACCTGACCCCGTCCATGCCGTCCCTGTTATGACCCCGTCCATGCAGGGGTTCGGCTGCGCGCTCGACGGCGCCAATAAGAATACTTCTCAAATGGGGTCGATCTACAGCAAAGGCGTGCCGCCATCTAATGGGCAATCGCCATAGAGGGCGTCCGGGCAGAGCGGGAGCCGCGAATTGAAGACAGTTTTCTGCCGGGCACTAGTTGGGCTTTTCGACGCAACGGACTAAACAAAGTGGGCAACTGCAACGGACTGCGGCTTGGAAAAGGACTTACGATGCAGCTTGATCCTTTCAATCTCGTGCATTGTCTCCGCGGTCATATAGCTCTCACCGCAGTGCGGACAAGAGACGACGGGGACGTCCTCTATAATGAGAAGATTGCTGCCCTTTCCGAAGCTGCGCGTCACCTTACGCACAACTGCTCCACCAGAACCACAGACATCGCAGATTTGGTTAGTCATAAGAATCTCGGAAGACGGTAATTATGATGAGCTTGTTCGTTGGCCCCGGTTTAACTACAACCGTGGCTACATCGTCGTCCAGTGTAGGACCTCGAACCAAAAACTTAGTTTCTGGGGGATCTCGATCCTTCTGTTCGTCCACAATATGACCGCTAAGAATTACACGCTCGAGGTCGTATATCGTTAGTCCGTCATCGTCCAGTTCTTCCGCGGCGTGTGTGGTCACAATGTATCGGTTTGTGCGAATGCACTCTCTGAACTCTTTGAGACGGGCTTTCATACTTCGCGGCCGGCGCAAAGTTGGGCTTCATAGTGTCGCCTTGAGATACGGCTTGAGAGATGTACCAGTTCCCCCGGAGGCGAATGTTGCAAAGTGAGAATATGCGTCTACTGACACTACTCGAATTTCCGGGTGCGTATTGTCAGTGTAAGTGTTCGGGTTTTCGTAGATTTCCCGCATTACCGAGATAGGCATCAGGTAGTAGATGTCAGCGCTTCCGCACACCCAAAGCTCGTAGTCGGCCGACAAGGTGTTTGGATTGATATTGAATTTGTACTTGTCTGGTGCGCGCAAGTTCGTCGAGCAGAAGCCAGGGCCAGCGCATAAAAATCCTTAGCCGAAGATCACCTTAGCCCGGTAGTCGTCGTTCCAAGCGGCCTCGCGGCGTTTCTGCGAGAGCCGCCGCTTAGAGGGCTCCTGCTCGAACAGGTTCATGCACAGATGGCGGATTACGGTCATGATCGCCGGTGCGTTACCTCTTCGGATGCGGCTCGCATCTTCGTTGAAGATGACGTCCAGGCGCCAGTGCAGCCGGTTCTCGACGCCCCAGTGGCCGCGCACGGCGTGGGCGAAGCGCTTGGCGTCGGCGCCGATGGAGTTGATGAACAGGCGCTGCTCGATTGAATGCTCATCGCCGCTCCAACACTCGCGCTCGACGAGGCCGATGCTGCGCAGCGCACGCCAACGCGACGCTTCGGACAACGTGCCGAGCTCCTCGGTGATCCAGTACCGGCGCACTTCCAAACGCCCGTGATCTTTGTCGGTTTCCTCGATGTAATCATGGGCGACACCAGCGAAGCCGCCGGCCCGCGCCGTGGCGAAGAAGTCCTCCACCTCCTCATGCAGGGTGCCCTGGTTGCCTTTGAGCCCGAGCACGTAGTCGGCACCTTGGTCGTCGATTTGTGCGGCAAGCTTGGTCTGGCAGCCCATGGCGTCGATGGTCACGATGCAGCCTTTGAGCTCCAGCAACTCCAGCAGTTTGGGAATGGCCGTGATCTCGTTGGACTTCTCCGCCGTCGCCTCTTGGCCCAGCACCAAGCGGTTGCGGCAGCCCCAAGCACTGACCATGTGCAGCGCGGACTTGCCGCGGCGGCGGTCGCGCGCGCCGCGTGCCGTCTTGCCGTCGACCGCGATCAGCTCGCCGCCGGTCGCCTCCGACACCGTCCGGGTCCAGCTCGCGAAGCACTCTTGGAACGCCTTCGGCGACAGCCCGGAGATCACGTAGGCAATGCAGTCATGCGATGGAATCCCGTTGCGGAAGGGCGCGAACCTGCGCAACCAGTCGAGCTTGGACTGGCCGAACTGCTCAATCGCCTCCCAGCCGTCGGCGCCGCTGAGCACCCCGCTGACGACCAAGAGGAGGATTTCCGGCAGCGGATAGAGCTTGTTGCGCTCAATGCGGAAGTCCGGAACCGGCGCGAAATGCTCAAGGATGCTGGCAGACACGAAAAACTCCTAAGACAGTTTCTCGAAGGATGCCTCAGATACATGTTTCAGCGCTAGTTTATATGCGCTCGCTCTGCGAGCAGAAGCGAACGTAAACGACAAATCCGCCAATACGAACCTTCGATCTTCCTGCTGGTGAGATCAGTTTGCCGCATGCGATTGCTCTGAGTGCGACGTCTTTGGCAGCAGTGCTCAAGATGACTCTCCTTAGCTAGCCCAACCTTAAGCACAGCCCGGCGCATGCTGCCGAGCCGCCCGCGTTAGCGGCGGCTCGGCAGCATGTGCTCGGGCTGGTGCTCTGGTTGGGCGTCTTCTCATTCGTTCGGCGGCGTGCTTATAGCGCGTGGCACCTTTTCCGCTAGCCCCCGTTTCGGTCATACCCTAGTCGGCTGGCCCACGCAATTGGCCATTGCCGCTCACTTTGCAATTTCCGGCGAGTTCCCGAACTCGGTCTAGCATGCCATTGACGTGTGTTGGCGTTTCTTGTCGAAACGCTTCTACCCGCGAGTACAGCAACTGGAATTCTGCTTCCTGGGCATCACTCCGAGGTCTTGGACTGGGAACCTGTCCGCGTGCTATGCGGTCTTCGAAGGTGCGACGCTGAAGAGAAGTTTTCTTATCGAGCAACTCAGCTCGAAGCAAGCCCACTTCCTGATTACAGTACGCTGTATTTATCATGTTCGCTCCATTCATACATCCGGGCTTTGCTTCTGTCTTCGCAATCTTGGCCTCATATTCCGCGTCGAGTTCGCTAAGCCGGATGGATAGCTCCAGCGAGTCTCCATTCGCAAGGAATATTCTCTCAATCTCCTCCCAGCTTGAAGCCGCACGCTGGACTGCTGTAGACCACTGCGAAATTAGCTTTCGGAGTTTAGGGTCAATCCCGTCCAATTCCATTTCGGAGAGTTCAAGGGAATAGGCAATCGTAGCCGCAGGCTCCGTGACTCCAGATCGCTTAGCAAGCCAATGATCCGTGCTGGTTCGAAACTGCCCCCAAAGGGCATCCGTAGCCGCGCAATACTGCTGCTCCCCCGACTGCGCGACAGTGCAGCCGTGAATCAATGCTGAAAGCCCAACTAACAAAACAATGCGGGTAAAGTCATGCATGGCTTTGGTGCCGCCCAACAGTTTTTTTAGGCTGAGGTCCACGTGAAAGTCAGCCTAGCCCAGATAGGGTTGACCGCAGTGTAGCCACTCCCGATCCCCTGTCAACAACCGGATTTCGCTCGGTTAACCTAGATCCGCTAACGTTGACGTCAGTCTAACGCCCTATCGTCCGACGAGGAAGTCGCACATGCCGAGATACGATGATCCAAGGGTGAGGCCCGGTCGTGCGCGCGGCGCTTACCGGGAGCTCGGGAATCCATCCGGCTGGGATCGTTATCTGACGCTGCTGGAGGGCGCGCGTGTGCCGGAGCCACAGCGGCGCTGGTACGTGGAGCGCGCGCAGGCGTTCATCGCGGCGGTGCGGCCGACGCGGATGGGCGAGGTCACGACGGAGCAGATCAGCGGGTTCCTGACGCGCTACGCGCGCGAGCAGCGGCTGTCAGGCTGGCAGTTTCGGCAGGTGGTGGATGCGTTGCACCTGTTGCTGGTGCAGCTGGCAGGAAACAAGGCTGCGCAGACGCTGGATTGGGATTACTGGCGAACAGCGGGGGAGGAGTTGTCCGCGGATCATCCGACCGTGGCGGCGGCACTGCCCGCCGAGGCGGCGGTGGAGGCGCGCTCGTCGTTCGTGAAGGCGGCCGAGGAGTGGCCGCTGCTGAAGCGCATGGCGCGGGTGATGCGGGCTCGGGGGTATGCGATCCGTACCGAGCAAGCCTACCTGGATTGGTGCCACCGGTTCATGCGGTTCTGCAAGGGCAAGTCGCCGGAGTCGTGGGGGCCGTCGGATGTCTCAGCCTTCCTGACGCATCTGGCGGCGGATCGGCAGGTCTCGGCGAGCACGCAGAGCCAGGCGCTGAACGGCTTGGTGTTCCTGTTCCGCCATGTGCTGGAACGGCCGGTGGACGAGATGCAGTTTCGCCAGGCGAAGCGACCGCCGCGGGTGCCGGTGGTGTTGTCGCGGGAGGAGATTCGGGCGTTGCTTGGGCAGTTGTCCGAGCATCACGCGATGTTGGCGCGGTTGCTGTATGGCACCGGGATGCGGCTGATGGAGGGGATTCGG
The DNA here is from genome assembly GCF_913063425.1 of uncultured Thiohalocapsa sp. Lineage (GTDB taxonomy): Bacteria > Pseudomonadota > Gammaproteobacteria > Chromatiales > Chromatiaceae > Thiohalocapsa. The sequence continues at coordinate 60,396 of NZ_CAJXYK010000032.1, read as the reverse complement.
CTGCGAGTGGGGGACGTGGATTTCGACAATCATCGTATCCTGGTGCGCAACGGGAAGGGCGGCAAGGATCGGGTGGTGCCGTTGCCGGAACGCCTGGACGCGCCGCTCAAGGCGCACTTGGGGCGGGTCAAGGCGCTGCACGACGAGGATTTGGCGGCAGGGGCGGGTGCGGTGTATTTGCCCGGTGCCCTCGCGCGGCAGTCGCCGAATGCGCCGCGGGAATGGATCTGGCAGTACGTGTTTCCGAGCGCAAACCTGTCGCGGGACCCGAAGGGCGGCGCGGTGCGCCGGCATCATTTGAACGAGAGCGACTTGCAGCGGGCCGTCAAGGCGGCCGGTCAACGGGCCGGGATCGCGAAACGGGTGAATTCGCATTGTCTTCGTCACTCGTTCGCAACGCATTTGCTGGAAGCCGGCTATGACATCCGCACCGTGCAGGAGCTGCTCGGGCACAAGGACGTGGCGACGACGATGATCTACACCCATGTGCTGAACCGGCCGGGGGTGGTGCCGGTGAAGTCGCCGATGGATGTGCTTTAATGCGGTCCAACTTGGACCGGCCCAGCACCTCGGCGAGCTCGGCGAGGGTTTGCGGCGAGCCAAGCAGGATGCCGTGTCGCAGCAGGTGGTGCAGGACCTGGCCGGGGATCGAGCTCGCAAAAAGCGCCGCGCTGATCAGGGCATTGGTATCGATGACACAGCGCAGCTCAGTCGGCGCCATGCAGGATGTCGTCCAGCAGCTCCCGTGTCAGGCCACGTGCCTGTGATTTGTGACCGAGGTCTTCCAGGATGTGTTCGAGGGAGCGGTCGGTTCGTGTTGCCTCAGTCAGCCGCAACGTGAGCAAGGCATCGAGCTTACGCCGCTCGGCAGGCGAGGCGGCCTTGTAATCACGGGCGGCAGCATCGCCAACTTGGTTGGAAATGGAGCAAGCAATGTGGCTGTCCGGTGGTCACGGTGGTCACTGCAAGCAAAGTGGCTGCCCTATGGTCAGGTCCGTCCTGTGGTCAGGCGTTGTGGTCACTGAAGTGGCTGTCCTGTAGAGGGTGTAGAGGGTGCTGTCCTGTAGAGGGTGAGGGGCTCCCGAGGGGCAAGCGACGTGGGTGTCCAATAGCCGACAATAGTCGTCAAATAGTCGCATCCAATGGTCGTAACGCAATGGTCGCATCCGCGTCAGCGGCGGCTCGGCAGCATGCGCTCGGGCTTGTGCGCATGTTGGCACCTATTGATTACTGCTGCGTGCGAGCAGCGCCCGGACTTCCGGGACAAGGCTCGCGGGTATGGACATGGTTATCGTGTCTTCTTGCTCAAAGGCCGCTTCAATTTCCGCGAACTGCTCGTCTTCGGACTGCCTTTCGTAGTGGTCGAGGACTTGACGCACACGATCTTCATCCCAGCCCTTTGGAAATGCGTTACTCATCGGCTTTTCCTCCGTTGTCTTCGTCGGTACGCGGTCTTGGATTTGCCTTGTAGTTCGTAGGCGGTAATCACGAACACGCTTTCTGGGCTTTCATCTGGGACATAGATGACTTGCAGATATCGCCCGCTGCCCGTCTGACCAATCTTCATTCGTGAGTTGCGCTTCGCAGGCAAATCCTCGCCGGGCCCAAGAAGTACTTCCGAGTCTTCATCTTCGTCAACTCCATGTTCGTAAATGTGCGGCACACCAGTTGACGGGTCGTTGTAGAAGCGAATCTCCATGTCTATCTCCCAAAACGTTCGCTTCGGGGGTCTTTCCTGAATGGGGTTGCTATCGGTCGAATCTGTATTATACCAACAGTTTTTTTACGCTGAGGTCCACGTGGAAGTCAGTCTATCCCAGATAGGATTGACCGCGGTGTAACCACTCCCGGACCCCTGTCAACAACCGGATTTTGCTGGGTTTCCCCTACTCGACACCCCTGTCACGGCGTACGTCAGCCTGGATCCGCTGACAATGAGGTCAGTCTGACGCCCTATCCAGCAGTCGTCAGAACTGCTTCACCCGAATCTTCATGGTCTGAATCCGGTACGCGATCTGCCTTGGGGTCATGCCGAGCAGGCGCGCGGCTTTGGCCTGGACCCAGCCGGCCTGCTCCAGGGCGGCGATGACGCGCTCGCGCTCGTCGATGTCGGGGTCGCTGAGGTCGATGTTGTCGGCGGCGGGGGAGGCGACGGGTCCGGAGCCGGCGGCGGCCATGGCGGTCTCGGGCAGGGCGCCGACGTCGAGGCCGGTGAGGTTCAGCACGTCGCGGTCGATGATGCCGCCCTCGCTCATGACGGCGGCGCGCTCCATGCAGTTCTCAAGCTCCCGCACGTTGCCGGGCCAGTGGTGGCGCATGAGCACCCCGAGCGCGCTGTCGGTGATGGTCAGCTCGCGGCCCTGGCGCTTGGCGAGCTTGGCGACGAGGAATTTGGCCAGCTCCGGGATGTCCTCGACGCGCTCGCGCAGCGCCGGCATCAGGATGGGCATGACGTTGAGCCGATAGTAGAGATCCTCGCGGAAGACGCCGTCGCGGACCTCCTGCTCCAGGTTGCGGTTGGTGGCGGCGATGACGCGCACGTCCACGCCCAGGGTGCGCGTGCCGCCGACGCGCTCGAACTCGCCCTCCTGGAGTACGCGCAGCAGCTTGGCCTGGAAGGCGGGGGAGATCTCGCCGATCTCGTCGAGGAAGATGGTTCCGCCGTCGGCCTGCTCGAAGCGGCCCTTGCGCTGGCTCTGGGCGCCGGTGAAGGCGCCCTTCTCGTGGCCGAAGAGCTCGGATTCCAGCAGGTTGTCCGGCAGGGCGGCGCAGTTCAGCTTGATGAAGGGGCCGCCGGCGCGCGGGGAGTTGTAGTGGATGGCGCTGGCGATGAGCTCCTTGCCGGTGCCGGACTCCCCGCGCAGCAGCACCGTGGTGTTCCACTTGGCCACCTGGCGCACTTGGTCGAACACCAGGCGCATGCGCTCGGTGCGGCCGATGATGTTGTCGAAGCCGTGGCTGCTCTTCAGGTGCCGGCGCAGGGTGTCGCGCTCCTCGCGCAGGGCGCGGCGCTCCGCCTCCACGGAACGGGACAGGCGCACGGCCTGGCCGATGAGGTTGGCGATCATCTCCGCGAGCCGCGCCCGCTGCGGCATCAGCTCGTCGGCTACCGGCGGCTGCACGGCGAAGACGCCCACCACGTCGTCCTCGCCGATGCGGATGGGCACGCCGATGAAGGGCAGGTCCGCATCGAACAGGCCGAGCCGGTCCAGGAATCGGGGCTCGTCGCCCACCCGCGGCAGGATCCAGCGCCGGTTGCTCTCCAGCACCTGGCCGATGACGCCCTCGCCCGGGCGGTAGCGGATCTTCTCGAAAGGGGCGGCGTCCTCGTCGTGCAGGGCGGCCACCAGCAGGTCGCCGCTGTCGGCGTCCAGCAGGCTGGCCATGCCGCGCGACAGGCGGCCGCGCTCGTGCAGGGTGCGCAGCACGTGGCGCAGGGTCTCGCGCAGCTCCAGGGAGCGGCTCAGCACGCAGCTCACATCGAAGAGGGCGGCGAGCTGCTCCTCCAGCAGCTTGAGGCGCACGGCCTCGCCGTTGCCGGACTGGGACGGGGATGGAGCGGGGGCTTCGACTTCGGGCATCTCGAGCATGTGGGACTGCGGCCTCGGGTTCCGGGGTGCCGGGGGCCCAGGCGGCCGCCCGGCTGGATGCTGAGCCGGACGCTCAGTCGCGCGCGCGCACGTTGCCGAGGGTCACGCGCACCCGGCAGCCGTCGCGGTAGTCGGGGTCGATCTCGATGCCCCCGTCGTGCTGATTGACGATCTCCTGCGCCAGCGCCAGGCCCATGCCGGCGCGCCCGCGGCGGTTGCGCCAGCCGATGTGGAAGGGCTCGAAGACCTTGAGCCGCTCTGCCGGCGCGATGCCGGGGCCGTTGTCCTCGACGATCACCTCCACGGCGTCGTCCAGGGCGCGGGTGGCCAGACGCAGGGCGCGCTGGCTGCCGCCGCCCTCATAAAGGGCCTGCAGCGCATTGTCGATGAGGTGCTTGAACAGCGAGCGCAGCTCGTTCTTGTGCCCGGAGAGCTCCGGCAGCACCAGCGCCGGCTGCCAGTCCACGACGATGCCGGCGGCGAGCAGGTTGTCGGTCTCCAGCGCCAGGACATGGCGCAGCAGCTCGTTGACATTGACGTTGACGCCGGGCTCCGGCACCTCCGTCGGCATGGCCGCGTGCAGGGTGGCCAGTGCCGTCTCACCGGCCTGGGTGATCTGGCCCAGCATGTCCGCGAACAGCGCCGGGTTGCCGGCGCCGTCTTTGAACATGCCGCTGGCGGCGCGGATCATGTTGAGCGGCACCTGGAGCTGGTAGCTGGCGGCGGTGAGGGCCTCGCGCATGCCCTGCGCCAACTGCTGCTCGGCGAGGCGCGCGCGCAGGTTTTCCAGATGCGCGCGCTCGATCTCGCGGCGGCGGCCGGTGATGTCGTTGGCGAGCAGCAGCAGCCGCTGGTCGCCCGCGTCGCCGCGGATGAAGTAGCCGGACAGGCTGCTGTCCGACTCGTTGACCGCCGTGCCGGAGCAGGCGAACCAGCGCGGCCCGGCGCTGCCGGGCACCTCGATGCTGATCTCCACGTCGCGGAAGCCGCGGCCTTCGGCGGCGCGCTCCAGCGGGTCGAAGCCCGCCTGCTGCAGCAGCGCGGCGCGGAACAGCGCCAGCGGCTCGCGCCCGCGCAGGTCGCCGAGCAGCTTCTTGTACTCCTGGTTGTCCAGGATGATGCGGCCTTCCGTGTCCAGCAGCACGACGACCACGGGGGCCGCGTCCAGCACCGTCTCGATGCGGGTCTTCTGCTGGCGCAGCGCCACGGACAGCTCGTGCTCGCGGGTCACGTCCCGGTGCATGCCGAGGAAGTAACGAATGCGCCCGGCGGCGTCCAGCACCGGCGAGATGGTCAGCTCCGCCAGGTAGTCCTCGCCCTGCTTACGGCGGTTGATGAGCACGCCGGTCCAGGGCCGCTTGCGCTGGATGGTGCGCCAGAGCTGCTGGTAGATGCTGTCCGGGGTGGAGTTGCTGGACAGAATGGCCTCGTTCTGGCCCAGCACCTCGTCGCGGCTGTAGCCCGTGAGCTCCTCGAAGGCGGCGTTGGCATACAGGATGTTGGCCTTGGCATCGGTGACGGAGATGGCCACCGGCGACTGCTCCACCGTCTCGAAGTAGAGCCGCGGCGGCAGTGGGTCCGTCGGGTCGCCCGCCATGAGCGTGAGCGCCTCGACCACCTCCGGCGGCGTGCCCGGCGGCGGCGACTCGAGGAAGGCGCCCAGCGCACTCGCAGCGGGCAGCTCTGCATCCGGCTTGAAGCCGCCCGCCACCCCCGGGGCGCCCTGGTCGTGGGCGGCGAGGTCGCCCGCCTGCTGGGTGTCGATGCCTTTGCGAGTGCTCACACGCTGCTCCCCGTCTCGTTCTCTGTGGTGGTCTGTCGGTTGGGCGGAAGAACACCCGTACCGATGCTGCTGCCGGGCGGGTCCAACCACCAGTGCAGCAGGTTCCGTGCCAGTGACCCGCGGCTGGACCTGGAGACGCCGGCGCCGCCAAGTGGCTGTCGCGACGAGGCCGAGCCTGGACCGGGCGGTGGCGCCGGCGGCGTCGCCTGTCGGGATTGCGACAATCCTGCTGCGGTGCAGCATGGGGTTGTGGCATGCCCGACAGGCGGCGCCGGAGCGCAGGCTGCGGCTGGAGCATCGTGCCGGCGGCGCCGCAACGCATTGAGAACGGGCAGTTTCGGGGCGCGGTGCCCCGGAAGGAGGCAGGCCCGCTGGTGGCGCCCTGGGCCTGGCATCGCGTTTGCAGCGAGGCTCCGGCAGCAGCGTACCACGCCCGCGCCCTGCGCCGGTGCGACCCGGCGTCCGCCAACTCCTTCATAACCGCGAGGCCGTCTGACAGGCCCCGCGGACCCCGATACGGGGAGCCCAGACCGCGATGACTGAATACCTCATGCTGATCCTGGCCACCGCGTTGGTGAACAACGTGGTGCTGGTGAAGTTCCTCGGCCTCTGCCCCTTCATGGGCGTGTCCAACAAGCTCGACACGGCGCTCGGCATGGGGCTCGCGACCACCTTCGTGCTGACGCTGGCGGCGGCGGCGAGCTGGCTGCTGCAGCACCTGGTGCTCGCGCCGCTGGACATCGGCTTTCTGCGCATCCTGACCTTCATTCTCGTCATCGCGGCGGTGGTGCAGTTCACCGAGATGGCCGTGCGCAAGCTCTCGCCGACGCTCTACCAGGTGCTCGGCATCTTTCTGCCACTCATCACCACCAACTGCGCCGTGCTCGGCGTGGCCCTTTTGAACGTGCAGGAGCAGAACGGCTTCTTCGAGAGCCTGTTGTTCGGCTTCGGCTCCGCGCTCGGCTTCACGCTGGTGATGGTGCTGTTCGCGGGCCTGCGGGAGCGGCTCGCGCTGGCGCAGGTACCGGCGGCCTTCGCCGGCACCCCCATCGCCTTCGTGGTGGCCGGTTTGCTGTCGCTGGCGTTCATGGGCTTTGCCGGGCTGGCGTGATGCATCGAGCGCATGGACCGCGGCGGATGCGCTTCGCTTGTCTGCCCTACACGGTGACTCACCCTATGGCGTCTGACCAATGATTGCAGCCATTCTCAGTCTCAGTGTCCTCGGGCTTGGCCTTGGTGCCCTGCTCGGCATCGCGGCGCGCTATCTGGCGGTGGAGGAAAGCCCCATCGTCGGCCAGGTGGAGGAGCTGCTGCCGGGCTCCCAGTGCGGCCAGTGCGGCTACCCCGGCTGCGGTCCTGCCGCCGCCGCGGTGGCTGCCGGCGAGGCGCCGGTGACGCTGTGCCCGCCGGGGGGCCGGGCGCTGGCGGAGGAGCTCGCGGCGCTGCTCGGCGTCACCGCGGACTTCTCCGGCATGGCGGCGCAGGCGCCGCAGGTGGCGCACATCCACGAGCGGCTCTGCGTCGGCTGCACCAAGTGCTTCAAGCGCTGCCCGACGGACGCCATCATCGGCGCCAATGATCAGATCCACGCCGTGTTCGAGGACGCCTGCACCGGCTGCGGCAAGTGCGTGGACGCCTGCCCCACCGAGTGCATCGAGCTGCGGGCGCCCACGCAAACACTCAGCAACTGGGTTTGGCCCGTGCCGGAGGCAGCCTGATGAATGTCCTGGGTTTCAACCTCTTCGGCGAGCTGCACGGCATCCGCGGCGGCGTCCACCCGGACGACCGCAAGTCCCTCGCCGCCGGGCAGCCCATCGAGGATCTGCCCCTGCCGGGCCTGCTGCACATTCCGCTTCAGCAGCACATCGGCGCCGCGGCCAATCCGGTGGTGCAGCGCCGCCAGCAGGTGCGTAAGGGCGAGGTCATCGCCCATGCACAAGGCGCCGTCTCCGCGCCCATCCATGCGCCCACCTCCGGTCGCATCGTGGGGCTCGGGCTGTATCCCGCCAACCATCCCTCCGGGCTCAACGTGCGCACCATCACGCTTCAGCCCGACGGGGAGGATCGCTGGCATCCGGACATCCGCGGCGTGGAGGACCCTTTTGCGCTGGAGCCCGCGGAGGTCGCCAAGCGCGTCGCCGCCGCCGGCATCGTCGGCATGGGCGGGGCGACCTTCCCGTCCGCCGTGAAGCTGAATCTGCGCAACCGCTACAGCCTGCATACGCTCGTCATCAACGGTGCCGAGTGCGAGCCCTACCTCACCTGTGACGACCGGCTGATGCGCGAGCACACCGCGCAGGTGCTGGACGGCGTCCGGATCATGGCCCATGCGCTGGGGGTGAGCCGGATCATCATCGGCATCGAGGGCAACAAGCCGGAGGCGCTCGCCGCCATGCGCGAGGCCGCTGCGGAGCACGCGGAGGTGAGTGTCGTCAAGCTGCCCACGCGCTACCCCATGGGCTCCGAGAAGCACCTGGTGCAGACGCTGACGGGCAAGGAGACGCCGGCGCGCGGCCTGACGGCGGACATCGGCGTGGTGGTGCACAACCCGGCGACGGCCTTTGCGGTGCACGAGGCGCTGCGGCTCGGCCGGCCGCTCATCTCCCGGGTGGTCACGGTCACGGGCCAGGCCGTCGCGCAGCCGAAGAACCTGCGCGTGCCCATCGGCACCCGGGTGCAGGCGCTCGTGGACCACTGCGGTGGCTTCTCCGAGGAGCCGGCCAAGCTCATCAGCGGCGGGCCCATGATGGGCCAGCCGCTGGCGGAGCTGCGCGTGCCCATCATGAAGGGCAGCAACGGCGTGCTGGCGCTCACCCCCGCCGAGACCGGCCAGCGCGCGCCCGCACCCTGCATCCGCTGCGCCAGCTGTGTCGGCGCCTGCCCCTGCGGCCTGGTGCCGCTCACCATGGCCGCGCACGTGCGCACCGGCGACCTCGACGGCGCCGTGGACCAGGGGCTCATGGACTGCATCGGCTGCGGCTCCTGCGCCTATGTCTGCCCGGCGCACATCCCGCTGGTGCAGTTCTTCAACCATGCCAAGGGGGAGCTCGCCGCCCGCGGTCGCGCCAAGCAGAAGCAGACCGAGACCAAGCGCCTCGCCGAGGCCCGCACCGCCCGCATCGAGGCCCAGAAGCAGGCCAAGCGCGCGGCCATGGCCAAGCGCAAGGCGGAGCAGGCGGCCCAGAAGGCGAAAGAGCAGGCAAAGGAGCAGGCGGCCGCCAAGGCAGACCATGTCGAGGCGGCGGAGGCGAATTGAGGGTGAGTCACGAGTAAAGAGGATCGAGTGACGAGTAGGGTCTTTCTCGCTCCTCGCTCCTCAGCCGAAAAGAGATCGAACGCGAATGAATCCATCCCTTTCAGCCAGCCCGCACGCCCACGCGCCGGTCTCTGTCGGCCGCACCATGGCGCTGGTGATGCTGGCGCTGGTGCCGGCGACCCTGTTCGGGCTGTCTCAGTTCGGCTGGCCGGCGATCTTCCTGTTCACGGTCACCCTGGGTGCCACCCTCGGTTTCGAGGCCCTGTCGCTCGCGGCCGCCGGCAAGCCGGTGCGGCTCACGTTGATGGACGGCTCGGCGCTGCTCACGGGCTGGCTGCTGGCGCTGACGCTGCCGCCCTGGGCGCCCTGGTGGATCGGCGTGGTGGGCGGTGCGCTGGCGGTGCTGCTCGGCAAGCAGGTGTTCGGCGGCATCGGGCAGAACCTGTTCAACCCGGCCATGGTGGCGCGGGTGGCGCTGCTGATCTCCTTTCCGCTGGAGATGACGCGCTGGGTGGCGCCGGCGCCGCTCTTCACCGGCGACGCGCCGGGCTTCTTCGAGGGGCTCACCATCACCTTCGGCGGGCAGACCTTGGACGCCCTGGGCTTCGATGCCATGTCCGGCGCCTCGATTTTGGGCCATGTGCGCACGGAGCTGGGGCAGGGTGAGGTGCTGAATGCCGCGCTCACCGGTGTCTTCGATCCCTTCTCCGCGCTGCTCGGTACCGTCCCCGGCAGCCTCGGCGAGACCTCCGCGCTGCTCATCGCCCTGGGCGGGCTCTGGCTCATCTACAAGGGCGTCATCGACTGGCGCATCCCGGCGGCCCTGCTCGGCACGGTGGCGGTGCTGGCGACGGGCATGCATCTCATCGACCCCGGGCACTACGCCGGCGCACCCTATCACCTGCTGACGGGGTCAATCATGCTGGCGGCCTTCTTCATCGCCACGGACCCGGTGACCTCGCCCGTGTCCCGCGCCGGGCAGCTGGTCTTCGGCGCCGGTGTCGGGCTGTTGGTCTATGTGATCCGCACCTGGGGCGGCTATCCGGAGGGCGTGGCCTTCGCCGTGCTGCTGATGAACGCGGCGACGCCGATGCTCGACCACTACCTCAAGCCGCGCATCTACGGCCGCGACCGGCGCGGTCAGCCGCTGGAGTATCCCCAGCCCGAGGCAACCGCTGCCACGGCCAAGCCCGGGGAGGGCCGGCAATGAGCACCACCACCGTCGCCAACCCGAGCTACCGCGAGCGCGTCGGCTATCAGGCGGCGCTGCTCGGCGGCTTTGCGCTCGTCGCCGCCGCGCTTCTGGTGATCGGCGACCTCGCGACCCGGGACGCCATCGAGCAGCGCCGTGCCGAGGACCTGCTGGCGTCGCTGTCGCAGGTGATCCCGGCGGACCTGCACGACAATGACCTGCTGGCGGACAGCATGACCCTGGACACCGCCGACGGCGAGCTGACCGTCTATCGGGCGCTGACGGGGCTCGATGTGGCCGGTGTCGCCTTTGAGACCGTCGGCCAGGGCTATGCCGGCCCCATCCGCGTGCTGCTGGGCATCGACGCCGACGGCCGCGTGCTCGGCGCCCGGGTGCTGTCGCACACCGAAACGCCCGGGCTCGGCGACAAGATCGAGGTGGCCCGGGACGACTGGATTCTGAGCTTCGACGGCAAGTCCCTGGGCGAGCCGCCACCGGAGCGCTGGGCCGTCAAGAAGGACGGCGGCGACTTCGACCAGTTCAGCGGCGCCACCATCACGCCGCGGGCGGTGGTGAGTACGGTCAAGGGCGGCTTGGAGCTGTTCGCCGACCAGCGCGACGCACTGACGGCATCCGCGGTGCAGCAAGTATCGACTGGCGAGTGACGAGTATCGAGTATCGAGGGGCGCATACCGGTCTTGCGATCTACCTCGCCGCTCGTAACCCGCAATTCGCCACGCGCCTGATTCCGAGGTGAGCAAGTGAGCACGGCCGAGAAGACAGATACCAACTGGTCCCGCATCGCCCGCGACGGCGTCTGGGACAACAACGTGGTCATGGCCCAGTCGCTGGCACTGTGCCCGCTGCTGGCCGTCACCGGCACCGCCACCAACGGGCTCGGGCTCGGGCTCGCCAGCACCTTCGTGATGGTGGCCTCAGGGCTGCTCGTGTCGCTGGCGCGGGGCATCATCACGCCGCAGGTGCGCATCCCGGTGTTCGTGCTCATCATCGCCACGCTGGTGACCCTGGTGGACCTCGGCATGAACGCCTGGATGCACGACCTGCACAAGGTCCTCGGGCTCTTCATCCCGCTCATCGTCACCAACTGCGCCATCCTCGGCCGGGCCGAGAGCTTCGCCTCGCGCCAGGCGCCGCTGCCGGCGGTGTTCGATGGGCTGATGATGGGCGTGGGCTTCACGCTGGTGCTGGTGGCCCTCGGCGCGGTGCGCGAGGCGCTCGGCTCCGGCACCCTCTTCGCCAACGCCTCCATGCTCCTCGGCGAGTCCCTCAGCTGGCTGGAAGTCACCCTGATCCCGGACTACCGCGGCTTCCTGCTGATGATCCTGCCCCCGGGCGGCTTCATCGCCATGGGCTTCCTGCTCGCCGGCAAGCGGGTGCTGGACCGCAAGCTCGCGGCGCGGCAGCAAGCAAAAGCGGCGGGCCTCGCCGCAAGCGCCTGACCGACCCAGCCGTCAGCCCCAGCCCCCAGCCCTCAGCCCTCTGGGCACGCGCCAATCGTCGGGACACGGGGCGATCGCGAGAACACACTGCCAACCCCGGAGCCCGCAACCATGCACATCGGCGTCGCCTACGCAGACAAGTTCAAGCGCACCTGGCTCACGCTCGATGTGCCGGACGGCTGCACCGTGCGCGAGGCCATCGAGCACGCCGGGCTGCTCAAGCAGTATCCGGACATCGACCTCGACCGCCAGCGGGTCGGCATCTTCGGCAAGCTCACCAAGCCCGATGCCAAGGTCAAGGACGGCGACCGGGTGGAGATCTACCGCCCCATCACCGCCGACCCGGAGACGGTGCCCCGTCGGGATCAGGACGGCGAAGACTGATCGCAAAGAACGGGGACAGTATACTGATCAAGCGTGCTCCAACATTAGCGGGGACGGTATACTCATCTCATCTTTGGCGTCGCGCGGTTAGGTATACCGTCACCGAATATCTCGCCGGAGATTCAGCCGAGGCCATGGCGCGCATCGACGCCATCATCGCCGGGTACGTCACCGACCCAGCCGGGTCCGAATTCATGGTGCCGGCGGCCCGAGAGCAGGGTTAGAGCGCGCGAAACGCCAGCGTGCGTATCCTGCGCCGCTACGGTCGGGGCTTGCGGCAGATCAGCCGGACCGCGCCGTAGCGAAAGGCGACGCCGGGCGCCGCCTGCACCGCGTCGAAGGCCGCCGCCATGGCCTGCTGCATCGCCGCCGTCGCATAGCCCGCGGCCAGCATGCGCTCCGCGCCGGACGCCAGCAGTGCGCGCAGGTAGTGGAGCTGCTCGGTGCGGTGGCGGGTGGCATCGGCGCTGCTGATGACGAGCCTGGGCTCCTCCGCCAGCACCTCAGCGCCGAGGCATGTCGCGATGCTCCGAAGCCTGCGCCCGATGTAGGGATCGCCGCCGCCCACCTCGGCCTGACAGGCGTTGAAGGCGTCCCACCAGGCGCTGATGGCCGGCTGCGGCGGATCAAAGCCGAAGCTGTGGTTGTCGACCTCCGTCAGGATGACCCGGCCCCCGGGCTTTACCACCCGCAGCAGCTCGCGCACCACGGCGGCGGGGTCCGCCAGGTGCTCCAGCAGCCAGATGGTCATGCCCACGTCGAAGCTGTCATCGGGGAAGGGCAGGGCGCGTGCGTCGGCCTGGAGCAGGCGGATCTGCGCGTGCCCGGCGAGCCAGGCTTGGCCGGCGCGCAGGTGCAGGGCGCTGAGGTCCACGCCGGTGAGCGCCAGATGCGGGGCGCGCTGCGCGATCAGGTGCAGCTCGGCGCCCACGGCGCAGCCCACCTCCAGCAGGCTGTGGTCGCCTGAGAAATCCAGACCGCCGAAGACCGGTGCGGCCAGCATCTGCGCCTGCGCGATGAGGCGTCGGCGCTCCGCATCGCTGAAGCCGTGGATGTAGTGCGCCGCCATCATCTCCTGCCCTCCGGATACCATCCCGTCATTATCCAGCCATCCCGGCGGCGCTGGCCATCGCCGGCGCGCGTCGGCACCATCTGCGTCCCCGGCGCAGCGCCTTGCCGCACCCGACGCCCTTGGGCAGACTCTGCTGTGACATGAGCGCAACACACCGGCGCCCGCCCTGGACCATTGCCGAAGGCCCCGACGCACGACATCTTCAAGCCGAGCCTGTGCCGCGCGCATGCCCACGGGCGCTGCGGGTCAGCCTGCCATGAGCAGGCCGCCGGCGGCGTCTTCGCGGCCGCCCGATGCACCGGGACTGTGGATCAGTGACCGATCACCCGCCGCCGCACAGGGCCGAGCTGAGCCTGACCCTGGTGGTCACCCTCGGGGCCGGTGTCGGCCTCGTGGTGGGTGCACTGACGGCGAGCTTCGTGCTGGCCATCTTCGCGCTGAACGACTGGCTGTTGATCTCGCCACGGGCGCGGATGATGTTTGAGCACCGCGGCTGGCTTGCGGCGGTCACCGTGGTGGTGCCCATGCTCGGGGGTCTGGTGGTGGGTCTGCTGCACCGCTTCATCGCCGAGGGGCGCGCACATGGGCCGCCTGACGTGATCGCGGCGGTGCAGACGAGCCGGGGGCGGCTGCCGCTGCACCCGGGCCTGCTGTCGGCGCTGAGCAGTCTGGTGTCGCTGGGGTCGGGTGCCTCGGTGGGGCAGTACGGTCCGCTGGTGCACATGGGGGGCACGCTCGGCTCCCTCGGGGCCAGGCTGCTGCGGGCCGGGCGCGCCGACGGCAACATCGCCATCGCCTGCGGGGTCGCGGCGGCCATTGCCACGGCCTTCAAGGCGCCGCTGGCGGGCATTCTGTTCGCGCACGAGGTGGTGCTGCGTCACTTCGCGCTGCGGGCCTTCGCGCCGGTGGCGGCGGCGGCCATCGCCGGCTATGTCATGGAGGACCTCGTGTTCGAGCGCCCGCCGCTCTTCCACGTCGCCGCCGCCGAGATCCTGCACCGCTGGGAATACCTGGTGTTCCTGGCCATGGGCGCCGCCGGCGCCCTGGTGGCGGCGGCCTACCTGCGCGCAGTGCTGGGGGCCGCCCGGCTCGCGCCGCGCACCCGCATCCCGGCGCTGCTGCGCCCGGCCGCCGCCGGCGCGGTGCTGGGCACGGCGGCGCTCTGGGTGCCGGACATCCTCGGCATCGGCGCCGAGACCCTGCGCTTCGCCACCATCGCCGGCGCCATCCCGCCGCCCGAGCTGGCGCTCATCCTGGTGGCCAAGCTGCTGGCGACGGCGCTGTGCCTGGGCTTCGGCTTCAGCGGCGGGGTGTTCAGCCCGGCGCTGCTCATCGGTGCGCTGTTCGGGGCGCTGTGCGGCAACGCGGTGGCGCTCCTCACCGGCGGTGTGCAGGCGACCATGGTGGTCTACGCCGTGGCCGGCATGGTGGCGGTGACGGCGCCCGTCATCGGTGCGCCCATGGCGACGCTGCTCATCGTGTTCGAGCTGACGGGCAGCTATTCGCTCACCACCGCGGCGCTGGCGAGCGTTGCCCTGGCCAACCTGACCGGCGCGCGGGTGTTCGGCCGCTCGCTGTTCGACGTGCAGCTGCGCCGGCGCGGGCTGGACCTGTCCGCCGGGCGTAGCCGGGCGCTGCTCCAGGGCCAGCCCATTGCGCCGCTGGTGCAGCCGGCGCCGGTGACCCTGCCGCCCGGGATGTCCAATGCCGATGCCATCGACCTGCTGGGCCGCCGCGGGCGCGCCGAGGGCTACCTGGTGGACGCCGACGGCGGCTACCGGGGCACCGTCACCCTGGCCGCGCTGGAGGCCAGACGCGGGCAGGGCGACGGCGCTGCGGAGGACGCGGCGGAGCCGGCGCGCCCGGTGGTGACCGCCGACAGCTCGCTGTGGATGGCCGTGGACCAGGCGCGCAATCTCACCGGCGAGGCCCTGCCGGTGGTCGAGCGCGGCGGCCGGCGGCTCGTGGGGGTGCTGCCGGAGGTGGCGCTGTCGCGTGCCCATGTGGAGACCCTGGATGCCGTGCGGCGGGAGGAGCATGGTGGGGGTTGAGCCTGTCCGCCGCTGCCCGGCAGGCCACTGGGGCCGCATCGGCCCGCGGCGTGTGCATGGCTGCCTGCTGCTGCCGGCCCTGGTGCTCGCAATGCTTTTCTCGCCGGGCCCGGCGCTGTTGGCGGCGCCCAACCCGGTCTACATGCACCAGCCCGACGCACCGGCGGCGGCGACCGGCGAGCCGTCGGTAACCGCGAGCGCGGGCACGGCGGCCCCGGGCGCCGAACCGCCCGTACTCACCATCGCCACCTGGGGCGGCGCCTATGAGCAGGCCCAGCGCGCTGCGCTGTTCGAGCCCTTCACGGCCCGCACCGGCATCGAGATCCGCGTGGCCGAATACGACGGCGGCCTCACTGAGCTGCGCGCCCGGCACGCCGACGGCGGGGTGACCTGGGACCTGGTGGACATGACCATGAGCGACACCCTCACCGCTTGTCGGGAGGGGCTGCTGCGCCCACTGCCCCAGGATGACCTGCCGCCGTCGCCGGAGGGCGCGCCGGCGCATCGCGACTTCATCCCCGGCGCGCTCACCCGCTGCGGCATCGCCCACACCGCCTATGCCACCGTCATCGCCTACGACCGCCGCGCCTTCCCCGGCATCCGCCCGGAGCGGGTGGCGGACCTGTTCGACCTGGAGCGCTTCCCCGGCCGCCGCGCCCTCCAGGAAGCCCCCTTCGGCAACCTGGAATGGGCGCTCCATGCCTACGGCGTGCCCACCGCGGACCTCTACCGACTGCTCAGCACCCGCCGCGGGCTGCGCCTGGCCCTGGCGAAGCTGGACGCCGTGGCCCATCAGGTCACCTGGTGGCAGGACGGTGCCACGCCGGCGCGGCTGCTGGAGCACGGCGAGGTGGTCATGGCCAGCGGCTACAACGGCCGCTTCTTCGCCGCCATGGCGGATCGCGGCGCGCCCATCGAAATCCTCTGGGACGGCCAGATCCAGGAGCTGGAGAACTGGACCATCACCGCCGGCAGCCGCCATCCGGCCGCCGCATTGCGCTTCATCCGCTGGGCCACCGGCACCGATGCGCTCACCCGCTTCGCCCGCCATCTGCCTTATGGCCCGGCGCGGCGCTCCGCCAGTCGCCGCGTCGCCGGCCACGTCGGCACCGGCATCGACATGCAGCCGCACCTGCCCACGCATCCGAGCAACGACCGCAATGCCATCGTCAAGGACGTGCAGTGGTATGCGCGGACGCATGACCGGATCCGGGCGATCTTTCGGCGGTGGCTGCGCGCGAGGGCGCCGACGCCCGTGCTGCGGCCTGACCAGTGAGCTGCTGCTGAGCCCGGCTGGACCTTCAGCATCGAAGGACCCTGCCGGGCACCGCGCGCCGCGGCTCCCGGCGCCGTCGCCGGCGGGCGGCGCTGTCGCGGCTATGGCGCCGTCAGAATCCCTGGTCATCCGGAGCGACGCGGGGACGGCAAGCCGCACCCGGGCGCGGCCGCCGTCCTGCTCACTGCCGGAGCCCTGCGCGCGGCGGCGCAGGCGTTGCGGGCGACCACGGGCAGCGGCGAGACGACCCACATCTCCGTCCTCGACACCGCACGCAGCCGCTGAGTCGTCCCAGGCGTCGCCGCGGCTTTCCCCGCCCCCGTTTCGGGGTTACCGTGTCGTGCTGGCAATCGACTGGATGCGGGGGGTGACGGTTGTGGAGCTGATTCCGGCGCTGGCGGCCATCATCGGCGGCTTCGTGCTGCTGGTGTGGAGTGCGGACCGCTTCGTGGAGGGCGCGGCGGCCACCGCCGGGCATGCGGGTATGCCGTCGCTGCTGATCGGCATGGTCATCGTGGGCTTCGGCACCTCGGCGCCGGAGATGGTCGTCTCGGCCATGGCGGCGCTGGACGGCAACCCCGACCTGGCGCTCGGCAATGCGCTCGGCTCCAACATCGTCAACACCGGGCTGGTGCTCGGCGTCACGGCCCTGGTGGCACCCATCGCCGTGCACTCCAAGATCATCCGTCGCGAGCTGCCGCTGCTCTTCGCCATCGGCCTGGCCACGGGCGCGCTGTTCTGGGATGGGGCGCTCTCGCGCATGGAGTCGGCGCTGCTGCTCGCCGGCTTCTTCGGGCTCATCGGCTGGTCCGTGGTGGCCGCGCTGCGCGGGCATGGCGACCCGCTGGAAGACGAGACGATGCAGGAGCTGAAGGCACATGCCATGACCCTTGGCCGGGCCGTCTTCTGGCTGTTGGCGGGGCTCGTGCTGCTGGTGATCAGCTCCCGGGTGCTGGTCTGGGGGGCCGTGAGCGTTGCCGAAGCGCTGGGTGTCAGCGACCTCGTCATCGGTCTCACCATCGTCGCGCTCGGTACCTCGCTGCCGGAGCTGGCCGCCTCGGTGATGGCCGCCCGCAAGGGCGAGCACGACATCGCCATCGGTAACCTGGTGGGCTCCAACATGTTCAACCTGCTGGCGGTGGTGGGCATCGCCGGCGCCATCACGCCGATGCCCGCCCTGGCGCCCGCGGTGCTGACTCGCGACTGGCCGGTGATGATGGGTCTGATGGCTGTGCTGTTCCTGATGGCCTATGGCTTTCGCGGGCGGCCCGGGCGCATCAAACGGCTTGAGGGCGCTCTCCTGGTGCTGGCCTTCGCCGCCTACAACCTGTGGCTGGTGGCCTCGGTGGTGGGCGGTTGACCGAAGTCCCGAAGGCAAGTGCTCATCGATCTCCGCATGCTGGAGTCGGTGTCCCCCGGCGCCGGCGGACCCGGGCGCCGATGGAAGCCGGCGCCCGGGGTCGGCGATCAGCCGAGGCTCGGCCGGCTCTCGTCGATGGGCAGCGACGGGTCACGCGACCATTCGTTCCAGGAGCCGAAGTAGATGCCGACGTCCTCGACCCCGGCTTCCTTGAGCGCGACGTAGGTGTTGGAGGCGCGGGCGCCCTTGAAGCAGTAGAGGTAGACCTTGGAGCTGGCCTTGATGCCGACGCTCTGGAACTCGGCGGCGAGCTCTTCCTTGGTCTTGAACACGGGCACGTCGCCGGGCTTCATGACGCGGTACCACTCCAGCCACTTGGCGCCGGGGAGCCGGCCCTTGCGCGGGCAGAAATCGACGCCGTAGGGGCTGGAGCTCAGGCCCACCCACTCGTCCACGTCGCGGACATCGAGCTTGATGATGGACGGGTCTTCCAGCGCCTTCAGCATGGCATCCTTGTCCAGCATGATGTCGGCCGCGGCCTCGTCCACCGGGAAGGTCTTGGGCTCCGGGGAGACGGTCGCGGTGCTGGTCTCGTAGCCCTCGTGCACCCAGCCCTGGTAGCCGCCGTGCAGGACCACGGCCTTGGGGTAGCCCAGGTACTTGAGCAGGAAGTAGCCGCGACAGGACTGGCCGTAGCCGGAGTTCATGGTGTCTTCGTAGAGCACGGCCACCTCGTCGCCGGAGAGGCCGGCGGCGCCGAAGGCGTCGGCGAACTTGCCCTTGAGTGCGGCCATGCCGTCGGGGTCCGACGTGGCCAGGTAGGTGAAGATGTCGTGGATGTTCACGGCGCCCGGAATGTGGCCCGCGGCGTAGGCCTCCGGGGCGCGGGTGTCGATGATGACCGTCGGCAGGGAGGTCATCATGCCGTGGAGCTGCTCGGGGGAAATCAGGGTGTTCTCGTGCATGGGACTGCTCTCGTTGGGGGTCTCGGTGGGGTTTCCTTGGGCAAAGAAACCCCGGGCGGCGCACAGGAGTGCGCCGCAGTCAGCGACGTCGTTCTGAATCAAGATTGCCGGCTGGTGCCGGCTGGGACCATCCGTGGTCAGGGCTCCTGGCGGGTGGGTTCCGGCGCGGGCTCAGACAAGGCCGGCCACCAGGAAGAGTCCGCCCACGGCCAGGGCGCCGATGCCGCCGGTGCGGATCAGCGTGCCGGCCGTGCCCTCGGAGCGGGCGGCGAGCCGGCTCAGGCCCAGCAGCAGGCCCGCGATGACGGCGTACTGGATCAGCGCGAAGCCGGCGAGGTAGCTGCCGAGCACCGGTGCATCGGCGCCGACGATGGACTCGCCGTAGGCATAGCCGTGGAAGACGCCGGCGCCCGCCAGCAGCAGCGCCAGGGCGCCGGCGCCGAGCTTGCGCCCGGAGACCACCAGCGCGCCGCCGGCGAGCACGCTCGCGGCCACCAGCAGCTCGGCGGCGGGGAGGTCCAGCGCCTGCACGTGGATCAGGGTGCCGGCGACGGTGCCGCCGATGAAGGCCGCCGGCAGCAGCCAGCGGGCGGCGCCGGTGACGGTGAAGGCGAGCAGGGCGGCGACCACCAGGAAGGCGAAGTGGTCGATGCCGATGACGGGATGGCCCAGGCCGGAGAGCAGGCCCTGGGTCATGGTCGCGGGCGTCATGCCGCCCATGGGATGGTGGGCCAGCGCCGGCATGGTGGCGAGCAGTCCCGCGGCAGCGGTGCCAGTGCGGGTGACGAGCAGGTTGGCGGGTGCGGAGTCGGTGGGTCGGGTCATCGTGGAGTCACCTCGGGGTCGGGTCGTTGCGGAGCTTTGGCGTGTTTCGCCGCGGTCGGACCACGGCCTGTTTGTGTCTCGATGTCCATCACCGTGATACGGCCGTCGGTGCCGCCGAAGGCGACGGCGGAGCCGTCGGCGTTCCAGGCGGCGCAGGCCACCTCGGCGTCCAGGCCGAGAGACTGGAGCGGCGCGCCGGCGTCGGACCAGATGCAGACACGGCCGTCGCGGTCGGCGGAGGCGAGCAGGGTGCCGTGCGGTGCGTAAGCCAGTGCCGTGATGGCGGTGCGGTGCAGGCGCAGCGGGGTCGGCTTGCCCTCGCCGGCGGCGGGGATGTCCCAGAGCACCACGTCCTGGCCCCCGGCGGTGGCGACGCGGGAGCGCGTCGGGTGCCAGTCCAGGCAGGCGACCTTGGCGGGATAGCCGCGCATGGTCAGCTGCGACGAGCCGCCCCTGCGGCCGGCGCCCTTCGCGCCTTGACCGCGTGCACCGGCCTGGCGCCAGACCTGAAGAAAGCCGTCCTGGGTGCCCACTGCCAGTGCCTTGCCGTCCGGTCGCCAGCCGAGCACCACGGGCGCACCCGGAAACTGGAGGAGCTGCACCGGTGCATCGCCACCCACCTGCCACAGGTGCAGACCTTTGTTGGCGGCGGTGGCAAGGCGCTTGCCGTCCGGTGCCCAGGCCAGCGCCAGTACGGAGCGGTTGGCGTCGTACCACACACCCAGGGACTCCTCGCCGCGCCACAGGTGGATGCTGCGTCCCGCGGCGGCGGCGAGCAGGCTGCCGTCCGCCGTCCAGGCGAGGTGCTCCACCCAGCTCGACTCCTCGGCGAGGGTCGCCACCAGCCCGCCGCGGGTGTCCCACAGCAGCACCCGACCGTCCTCGCCGGCGCTGGCGAGCACGGCGGGGAGGCTGTCGCCGGCCTCGTTTGGGGCAGGCTTCGGGGTTGGACGCAGGCAGAGGGCGGTGATGCCGCCGGTATGGGCCTGCCAGGCGAGCTGCTCGGTACCGTCGCCTCCAGCGTGGCTGCGCAGCCAGCCGTCGGCGCCTGCGGCGAGCAGGTCTTCTGCCCCAGCGCTGTGCCCGTCCGGCTCGGCGGCGCTTCGCCAGCGCAGCGCGGTGACCGCCTCCGGCAGCTGCCGCTGCCAGCGTGGGTGCATCACGGTGGGCAGTGGGGCGGCTAGGCCGAGCACCAGCTGAGCCCTGCCGTCAGCTCGGCCCGGTCCAGGTTGCGGCCGATGAAGACCAGCTCGCTGCCGCGGGGCTCGGCGTCGCCCCAGGGCTTGCCGTCGTCGCCGTCGAAGAGCATGTGCACGCCCTGGAAGACGAAGCGCTTGGGCCTGCCGCGGAAAGCCAGCACGCCCTTGGTGCGGAAGATATCCGGTCCCTTGGTGCGCAGCAGGTTGGTGATCCACTGCTCGAAACGGCTCGGGTCCAGCTCGCCCGCCGTCAGGCCAACCGAGCCGACGCTGTCGTCGTGCTCGTGGGGGCTTGCGTAGCTGTGCTCGGCGACCGGCGTCACGGCGGTGCCGGCGGCGTCGGTCAGCCGCATGTCGAACTCCTCCGGCAGGTGCTGGGTCAGCAGCACGTAACGGCCGGCGGCGGGGATCCGGAGCCTGAGCCGGGCGCCGTCGGTGTCGTCCACGCTGAGCCGGTACAGGGTCTCGTCCGGCTCGGCGGGGGCGTCGTCGGCGCTGCCGGAGCGGGCCTCGGCGGAACCGGAGTAGAGCAGGATGCTGCGGCGCTTCCAGTCGGCAAAGACCGCCTCATGCTCCAGGCCCGGGCCGCCGAGCACGAGGTCGATGGTCGGGTCCGGGCCCGCGGCGAGCGCCAGCTCATAAGTGCCGGGCGCGAAGTCGTAGAGCCCGGCCCATTCGAAGGGCAGCTCTTCCTGAAGGAAGGCCGGCGTCTCGGCGGCGCGGGCATCGAGGTCGAACGCGCGGACGTCGAGCACCTGGTCCAGGTCGATGCCGCCATGCTCGGTGGCATGCACGCGGGCGAGGCGGTTCATGCCGCGTACCCGTTGCTCCAGCGCGGCGAGGTCGCCGGCGGAGACCAGGTCCGACTTGTTCAGGAGCAGGATGTCGGCGGAGGCGATCTGCGCGCGGCACTCGTCGGAGTCGTCCAGGTGATCGGCGACATGCTTGGCGTCCACCAGGGTGACGATGGCATCCAGGCGCAGCTTGGCCTTCATCTCCTCGTCCATGAAGAAGGTCTGTGCCACCGGACCCGGGTCCGCCATGCCGGTGGTCTCGATGATGATGCGCTCGAACTTGTGCTTGCGGCGCATCAGCCGGCCGAGGATGCGGATGAGGTCGCCACGTACGGTGCAGCAGATGCAGCCGTTGTTCATTTCGAAGATTTCTTCGTCGGTCTGCACCACCAGCTCGTGGTCGATGCCGATCTCGCCGTACTCGTTCTCGATGACGGCGATGCGGTGGCCGTGCTGCTCGGTGAGGATGCGGTTCAGCAGCGTGGTCTTGCCGGCGCCGAGAAAGCCGGTGAGGACGGTCACGGGGACGCGCGGGTCGTCCAGCTCCGCGGTGGGGTCGAGGTCGGGGCGGGGCGCGAAGCCCTCGCTTTCCAGGGCGCAGGATGCGGTCATGGCGGGTCCAGTGGTGTGCTCGTTGATCTGTCGGGCTCTGTCGTCAGGGCGCGGCCTCAGTTGCCGTTGACGGCCTTCAGCGGTGGCGGCGCGTGTGGGTCGGGGCCTTGCGCCCGGACAAGGCCGGCCGCCTCGGCACGCGCATCGGCGGCCGGGTCCACCTCCACCGGCGCCATGGCCTCGGCGCGCACCTCGCGGGCATGACCGGCGTCGCGGACGGCGTCGTCGCGCTCGGACAGCTCGCGGGAGCGGGAGACAAGAAAGTCCACCAAGTGCGTGCGGATGGGGTAGTAGCCTGGATCGTGCACGATGGTGGTGCGGTCCCGGGGGCGCTCGATACTGACCTTGACGGATTCGGCGACGCGGGCGAATGGGCCGTTGGTCATGAGCAGGATGCGGTCGGCGAGCAGAATCGCCTCGTCCACATCGTGCGTGATCATGAACACCGTCTGGTGGGTCTCGGCGCAGATCCTCAGGAGCTCGTCCTGAATGGTGCCGCGGGTCAAGGCATCCAGGGCACCGAAGGGCTCGTCCAGCAGCAGCAGCTGCGGCTGGGTGGCGAAGGCGCGGGCGATGGACACGCGCTGGCGCATGCCGCCGGACAGCGCGGCGGGCTTGCGGTGCTCGGCGCCGTCCTTGAGGCCCACCATGTGCAGGTATCGCAGGCTGTGCTCGCGCACCTTGGCCTTGCCCCAGCCCGGGAAGCGCGCCCGCACCCCGAACTCCACGTTGCTCAGCGCCGAGCGCCAGGGCAGCAGCGAGTAGTTCTGGAAGACGACGCCGCGCTCCAGCGACGGGCCGCGGACCTCTTTGCCCGCCATGTACACCTCGCCGCCGCTCGGCGAGTCGAGTCCGGCGAGGACATTGAGAATGGTGGACTTGCCGCAGCCGGAATGGCCGATGATGCAGACGAACTCGCCCTTGTCGAGGCCGAAGCTCACGTCATCGAAGACGGTGAGCTCGCCGTGATCGGTGTCGAAGCGCTTGCCGAGGTGCCGGACTTCGAGAAAATGCTGCTCTGCCATGGTCGTCACTCCTGGTATTGGACAAAGCGGGTGGCGGTGGCCAGCGCCATGTCCAGGAGCATGCCCACGAGGCCGATCATCAGAATCGAGAAGATGACGCTGGTGAGGTCCAGGTTGTTCCACTCGTTCCAGACGTAGTAGCCGATGCCGGTGCCGCCGACGAGCATTTCGGCCGCGACGATCACCAGCCAGGCGATGCCGATGCTGATGCGCATGCCGGTGAGAATGGTCGGCGCCGCCGCGGGCAGAATCACCTGGAAGGCCGTGTTCATGGGCGTCAATTCGTGAGTGCGGGCCACGTTCACCCAGTCCTTGCGCACGCCGGCGACGCCGAAGGCGGTGTTGATCAGCATCGGCCAGATGGAGCAGATGAAGATCACGAAGATGGACGACGCCTCCGAGTCCTTGATGATGAAGAGCGCGAGCGGCATCCAGGCCAGCGGCGAGATGGGCTTCAGGATCTGGATGAAGGGATTCAGCGCCTTGTACATCAACGGCGACATGCCGATGAGAAAGCCGAGCGGAATGGCCACCAACGCCGCGAGCCCGAAGCCCGTCAGCACCCGGTAGATGGAGTAGCCGAGCTGGATGCCGATGCCCTTGTCGTTGGGGCCTGCATCGTAGAAGGGGTTGGACAGCTCTTTGGCCGCCAGACCGATGATCTCCGACGGCGGCGGTACCTTGGCCTGCGGCTCCGCGCCGCCCATGAGGCGCTCGTACTCGGTCATTTCGGTGTCGGCCTCGGAAGATGTGTGACTGAGCTGCCACAGGCCGAGGGTGACAACCAGCAGCACGAGAGAAACCAGTACTGCGCGGGCGTTGATGGATTGGAGCATGGTGCTGTGCTCGTTTGGGATCGGCGTAGGCGGTTCGTGGGTCGCAGCTGCAAACGCGGCTGCGGCGCGGAGCGTCACGTGCAGCAGCAGAGGTGCGGGTCGCTCACATGCCTTTCAGTATGGTGTCAGCTGGTCGTGCGCAAAACTGTGGTTAATACCGATCGCTTTGCCGATTTCATTTGCAATCGCGACGGGATGAATCAACGGGGGAGTACCGACGCCTGGCCGTCCATGGCCAAGGTCGGGGCTGGCCCTGCATACCTGCTTGCAGAGCCTTATCGGAAGATGACGTCCGCGCGGATCAGGTCCGCTTGATGTCGAAGCTCGCGATGTACTCCTCGGGCTTGGTCCAATCGAACTCCTTGCCCATGATGGTGTAATTCTCGTAGGTCTTGTCCGGCGGCTCGTAGCCGAGCTCCTGCATATACTTCGCAGCGTCGGAGGCCAGATAGACCTGCTCGGCGATACCCTTGTAGTCGATGTCGCCTTCGACATAGCCCCAGCGCTTCATCTGCGTCAGGATCCACACGGCCATGGAATGCCACGGGAAGGGGTCGAAGTCGATGCGGTCCGGCACGTCCTGCACATTGCCGAGCCCGTCGGCGAAGCGGCCCGTCAGCACCTGCTCGATGACAGGCACCGGCTGGTTGAGATAGTTCTTCGGCGCGATGGCCTCTGAGATCTCTTTGCGGTTCTCCGCCTTCTGCGAGTAGTGCGTCGCATCGATGATGGACTTGAGCAGCGCCGAGTAGGTGTTCGGCATGGTCTCGGCGAACTCGTCGGAGCATGCGAACGCGCAGCAGGGATGACCGGGCCAGATGTCCTTGGTCAGGATGTGGATGAAGCCCACCTTCTCCCAGACCGCGCGCTGGTTGAACGGGTCAGGCGACAGGAAGCCGTCCAGATTGCCGGCGCGCAGGTTGGCGACCATCTCCGGTGGCGGCACCACGCGGATCTGGATGTCCTGGTCTGGGTCCAGGCCGTGCTCGGCGACGTAATAGCGCAGCAGGAAGTTGTGCATGCTGTAGTCGAAGGGCACGCCGAACTTGAAGCCCTTCCAGTCCTTCGGGTCGCGCTTGTCCTTGTGGTCGTTGTGCAGCACGATCGCCTGGCCGTTGATGTTCTCCACCGCCGGCATGCGGTAGGGCACCGCGGTGGAGCCTGCCCCCATGGTCATGGCGAGCGGCATGGGCGTGAGCATGTGCGAGGCGTCGTACTCACCGGACAGGGACTTGTCGCGGGCGACGGCCCAGCCGGCGGTCTTGATCACGTCCACGTCCAGCCCGTACTTCTCGTAGAAGCCGAGGGGGTGCGCCATGATGATGGGCGTGGCGCAGGTGATGGGCACGAAGCCGACCTTGAGCTTGGCCTTCTCGAGCGCGCCCATCTCCTCCTTGGCGGCGGCCTTGATCTTGTCCATGGGCAGCATGGTGCCGAGGATGGAGGCCAGCGTGCCGCCGCCGACGAGGCCCAGGAACTGCCGGCGGCTCATGTCGTTGTGGCCGAAGACGCCGCGGACGATGGCGCTCTCGATGGCGCGGTCCATGATGTCGTCGGAGGTCTCGAAGGTTTCGCGCTTGGCCGCACCGGCGGCGGCGAGCGCGGGAGACGCAGCGCCGGTGTCGGTGGCGGCGTCGTCGAAGACGGCGCGCTCCAGGCGCTCCGTCATCTCGGACTCGGTGCATTCGTAGGAGGAGGCCGCCTCTTCGCGCTTGAAGACGCAGATGGGGCAGTTGCAGGCCGGCCCATGCTGGAGGTCGGTGTTGGCATCGAAGGGATTGCCCAGGCTTCGGTACGACATCGTTTTCCCCTTGGTTGCGATGTGCTGTTGCTGCGGCCCGACGCCATCTGTGCGGCGGCGCAGGGCTCGCTTGGCGGCGTGCGGATTGAATCCGTCGTGCGGCACCCGCCTGCCCTGCGGGATGCGACCGGTCCGTGCTTCCGCCCCGGTTGTGCGTCGCAGCAATGCGTTCGCGGCCGCTGCCGCGAGCGAGAGTTGACTCAAATCCGTAGCAAGCAATTGGCGTGCCACAAGGCGTGATGCCGCTGAGTCCGGTGTTTCCGGCTGTTGCCCGCGCCAGTTGGGCTGAGAACCACTACGAAGTCTCGTAGACTACGAGATCGCGTTGCCGTACAACGAAATTGCGTAGCTCATGACACCACCCGCCGACGCTGCCCGCGTGCTCGAGCTCGCGCCGCATGCAGCCCCCGCTCTGAGTCCCGAGGGCTTCCGCGCGCTCTTTGCTGAGCACCCGGATGCGCAGCTCCTCTGGGACCCCTTTGCGGACCGCATGGTGGAGGTGAACCTTGCGGCCTGTGCGATGCTCCGGCGCGCGCGCGCGGCGCTGTTGGCGCTGTCGCCGAGCGCCCTGCACAGCGGCGAGCGAGGTGCCCTGGTGGTGTTCACGGATGCGGTGCTGGAGCGCGGCGAGGCCTGGACCGACAGCCTCAGCTGCGAGCTGCCGGACGGCTCCCGGCTGGCGGTGGAGTACAACGCCCGCCGCGTGGTGCTCGACGACCGCCCGCTGCTGCTGATCACCGCGCGCGACCTCGCCACCGTCCGGCGGCGCGAGCTGCATGCCGATGCCGGTGCCTATCTGCGCAGTGGGCTCTCGGAGTGGCGGCGGGTGGAGCGCCTCTTCGCGGACATCGAGTCGGACAACCAGCTCATCCTGCGTGCGGCGGGCGAGGGCATCTACGGCGTGGACGCCGACGGCATCACCACCTTCGTGAATCCCGCCGCCGAGCGCATGCTTGGCTATACGGCGGGCGAGCTGGTGGGCCGCGGCATGCATGCCGCCATCCATCACAGCCATCCCGACGGCAGCGGCTACGCCGCCGAGGCCTGCCCTATCTACGGCGCCTTCCGCGAGGGGGCCGTGCAGCGCCGCGATGACGAAGTGTTCTGGCGCAAGGACGGCAGCAGCTTCCCGGTGGAGTACACCAGCACCCCCATTGTCGATCGCGGCCGCATCGTCGGGGCCGTCATCGTCTTTCGCGACATCAGCGACCGCCGCGATGCCGAGGAGCGCCTGCGCGGCGCCATGGCGGAGCTCACGCAGCTCAAGCACCGCCTGGAGCTGGAGAACGACTACCTGCAGCAGGAGCTGAAAGAGGAGACCAATTACCGCGAGATCGTCGGCCGCTCGCGTGCGGTGCGGGAGGTGGTGCGCAAGATCGAGCTGGTGGCGCCGACGGAGGCGCCCGTGCTCATCACCGGCGAGTCCGGCACCGGCAAGGAGCTCATCGCCCGGGCCATCCACGGCGCCGGGCGCCGCGGCGACCGGCCGCTGATTCGCGTCAACTGCGCTGCGGTGCCGGCGGATCTGTTCGAGAGCGAGTTCTTCGGCCATGTGCGCGGCGCCTTCACCGGCGCCGTGGCGGACCGGGTGGGGCGCTTCGAGCTCGCCGACCGCGGTACGCTCTTCCTGGACGAGATCGGCGAGATCCCGGTGGAGCTCCAGGGCAAGCTGCTGCGGGTGCTGCAGGAGGGCCAGTTCGAGCGCGTGGGCGACACCCGCACCCGCAGCGTGGACGTGCGCGTGGTGGCTGCCACCAATCGCCGGCTGGAGGAAGAGGTCGCCGCCGGGCGCTTCCGGGAAGACCTGTTCTATCGCCTCAACGTCTTCCCCATCGAGTCCGTGCCCCTGCGCGAGCGCCCGGAGGACATCCCGCTGCTCGCGGCGCATTTTCTCGCCAAGGTCAGCCGCCGCCACGGCCGCGACGGCTTGCAGCTCTCCCGCGCCGATGTGGAGCGGCTGCAGGCTTACCACTGGCCCGGTAACGTGCGGGAGCTCGAGAATCTGATTGAGCGCGCGCTGATCGTTTCGACCGGTCACAAGCTGGTCATCGACCTGCCGGGGAGGGGGGTGCCGCTGCCGGACCCGCAGCCACAGCCGCTGCCGGCAGGCACCGCCGCGGCGCCCAGCACCGAGGCCGAGCGCCGTGCCCAGGAGCGGGCGATGATCGTCGCCGCCCTGGAGGCCAGCGGCGGCAAGGTGTTCGGTGCGGGCGGGGCGGCTGAGCGGCTCGGGCTCAAGCCCACGACGCTCGCCTCGCGCATCAAGCGGTTGGGCATCGAGAAGCCGTCGCGGCGGCGGGCATCGGACTGAGGTCGCGGATGCTCCGCTGTGGACCCTGTGCTGCGCCTTTGGTGCCGGCAGCGCTCGGGGGCTGTGTCCGGCGCGTCAGGGATTCCAGAACTTGATCAAGGTGACCACCAGTCCGCCGACGGCGACGGTGGTGCCGAAGGACCAGACCAGGAAGCGGTCCATGCGCTGCTGCAGCTCGCGGATATCCTGCTGGCCGGCGTCGAAGCGTTTGTCCATGTATGACTGCATGTCCCAGAAGCGCTTATCCATGGAGGTCTGCATCTCCTCAAAGCGTTTATCCATGGATGTCTGCATGCTCTCGAAGCGCTTGTCCGCGGACGCCTGGATGTCTTCGAAACGCTTATCGACCTGCGCGAAGCGCTTGTCCATGGCGGCCTGCGCGTCCTCGAAGCGCTTGCCCATGGCCGTCTGCATGTCCTCGAAGCGCTTGTCCACCTGCGCGAAGCGCTTCTCCATGAACGCCTGAGTCTCTTCGAAACGCTTGTCCACCTGCGCGAAGCGCTTCTCCATGAACGCCTGAGTCTCTTCGAAACGCTGGTCCACCTGCTCGAAGCGTTTGTCGACCTGCTCGAAGCGCTTATCCACCTGCTCAAGGCGCTTGTCGATCTGGGCAAAGCCCTCGCGCATCAGCTCGCGCTGGTGGCGCAGCTCTTCTTCCACCCGCACCATGCGCTCGCGCAGCTCGATCTCGTACACCGCCGGCGGCTTACCGAGGCTCTGCTCCGCCAGCCACACCGCCAGGTGGTCCTTGATGAACTGGATGTCTTCTTCTGCCAACGCCATGAGGGGTACCGATTCCGGGCTTGCTGTCGCCGCCGGCGGCGGGGCCGGCCGCTGACAGTATATCAACGCCGACGTGATGGCGGCCTGAGTGGATGCACTTTCGGTGTACGCGGCGTGCGCTGACCGGAGGGCGAGGGTTCAATACACTGTCCCCAAAAATTGTCACCGAGAATTTGGGCGGGCATCCCTGCCCGCCGCGTCTCTGCGTTCAGCCGACGCTGTCGAAGTGGCGTCTGCCCCGGGCCAACAGGGCGCGCAGCGCCGTGCCGTGGCGCTCCAGCAGGGAGCCGGCGACGATGCTGGCGCTGCCGAGGAGCACGAGCCCGGTCCAGGTGCCGATGGTGAAATTCGCAAGGGCGGCCTCGCCGGCATAGCCGAGCCCCAGCACCGCGACGGCCATGCCGAGCAGGAACAGCCCGCGGCTGCGCAGCCAGTAGCCCGCCGCGAGGGTGCCGATGCCGGCGGCGATGGCGCCGACGGCTGGGCCGAGGCCGCCGTGGATGGCCAGGTTCAGGGCCATGGCGAGCGCCAACAGTGCGGCTGCCGTCGGTCGGTAGGCTGCTCCGGTGTGGCCCGGACGGTTGCCCAGGTCCAGCAGCAGCCCCGCCAAGACCAGTGTGGCGATGGGCAGCTTCGCCGCATCTGCGAGGGCGGCGAGCGGCGCCAGCGTCAGGAGCACGCAGCCCGCGGCGACCATGGCCGTCGCGGCTGCCGCGCTCTCCAGCAGCCGCGGCCACCGCGCGCCTGCATCCATGGCCATGCGCAGCGCGCCATGGCCCAGCAACGCGAGCACCGCGAAGAAGAGCGCATCCGGCGCGTACAGCCACAGGCTGCGGCCGGTCATGAGCAGCAGCGGCAGCGCCAGCACCAGTCGCGCGAAGCGACCCTCCGTCGTTGCCAGGGAGGCATCGGCCCGGCGCAGCCGCACCGCCGCGGCCGACAGCGCCAGCGCGAGCCCGAGCAGCAGCACCGGCACCGCGAGACCATGGCGCACCGGCACCAGCAGCGCGAGGTTGGCGAGCAGATAGAGCCCGGTCAGGCGCCACGCCGAGCGCCGCGCCAGCACCAGAAAGCCGATGCCGATGGCAAGCGCCAGCACCGCTGTCGCCGTCAGCGTCAGCAGCAGCACCGGCCCCAGGGCGAGCGCGCCGTCCGGCGCCGGCTGCCAGAAGCCGGCGGCGGCCGGGTCCGGCATGACACTGCCGAGGTGGCTGTAGAGGAGCCCGCCCAGGAAGGCGAAGCTCACGGGCATGGCCGCCAGCGCCAGCGCAATGAAGAGTCGCGCGCCGCGGGGCTCCCGCAGCCAGTGCCCGAGCCCGAAGCCCGCCAGCGTCAGCGCGACGGTGTGCCCGAGCAGCAGCAGCGCCCGGGTCAGGTCGTCGCCGCCGCGCCAGCCCTGGAACAGATAGAGCACGAAGGCGCCGGTGACCACCAGGGCGCCCAGGCCCCGCAGCAGCGCCGACAGCGGCAGGTTGGTCTCCGCCGGGATGGGCGCCGCGTCGCGGCCGGTGGCCTGTGCGCCTTGAGCGGTGATGGCGTGGCCGTCGGCAGCGCCTTGTTCCAAGGCACCGGAGTCAACGGGGCTGGGGTCAAGGTCCCTCGGGTCAAGGGCCTTGGGTTCAAGGGCCTTGGGGTCAAGGGTATGGGCGTGAGCGGCACGGGTGTCTGGGGCACGCAGCCGATGGGGCATCGCGGGAGCGGGATCCGCGGGCCAGTCCAGCGTCAGGTCGTCGGTGGCGAGATCAGCGCGCATGGTCGTCCTCCCGGCCCTGCCCGGCGGCGTTGCCCGCGGCGCCCTTCAGTGCGGCCAGCTCGGCGCGCAGTGCGGTGTCTGCTTCATCCGCGTCGAAGGCCGCGGCAAAGCCGTCGTCCATGTGGTCGTCCGGGACGGCACGCACTTCCTGCTCCGCGATGCGGATCTCCCAGCGCTCGAAGGTGTCGTCCAGGTCCAGCGCGGGGGATGCGTCCAGGTCCGCGAGCCGGGCGGCGGCGTCGGCGCCGGCGGCGCGACTGCGCATGAGCCTGCGGCGATGCTCCAGGGCTTGGACGCGGCGGCGCAGGCCGTCCACGTCGGTGCTCAGGCGTGCGGTGGTGGTGTCGTGCTGGGCCAGGGTGCGGGTCAGCGCATCGGCCTCGGCGTCGGCGCGCTTCGCCCGGCGCAGGCATTCGAGCCCGCGGGCCTCCTCCGCGCAGCCGGCGGCGCGGCGGCGCCAGGTGTCGGCCTCCGCGCGCAGGCCGTCGCGGCGCTCGCGCAGCCGCTGGCCGTCGGCTTGCAGCCGCGCCAGGCGGACCTTGGCGGTGGCATAGGCCCGGCGGGCATCGTGGATGCCGGCCTCGATGACGGCGTCGTGGTTCTCGATCTCACCCACCAGCTGGTCCACCTGGGCGGACAGCGTGGCAGAAAGGCGCTTGAAGATGGACATGCGTTGCTCCTCTGTTTCGGGGAAAGGCAACGCATGTCTATCAAGCGTCATGCCGATGTGGGCCTTTTCGAGAAGCGCTTCAAAGATAGAAACTTGGCGGACAGCCGCGGGTGCAGCCACTGCATGTCGCCCAAATCGACACACACTGGATGTATGTCGATGTGCATCAGATGCACGGACGGCAGAGGCGCCGCCGATGGCGCCGGTGCAGCCGAATCAGCCAGGGCGTCGGCGCACCAGTGCCGCAAGCCCCACCCCGAGCAGCAGCACAGTCCCGGGGCTGGGGGCGGCCTGAACCGGAATCGGCACGGTCTCGCTGAAGCCGGCCTGGCCGTCCACGAGGAAGAACAGGCCCTGGAAGGGATCGGCCGCATCAGCGCTCACGGTCAGAGCGAAGGGACCGACGGTGAGCGCCGTCAGCGTCAGCTCCGAGAGCAGCAGGTCCGTGGTGCCGCCGGGATCGGCGAACCCGGGAAAGGCCGAGGCGGAGACGTCAAGGCCGGTCAGGCCGGAGTCGTCGGCGAAGCCCTGGGCGGTTGCAACGGTTGCAGCGTCGAAGGACGCCGCGCCGGCGGTCTCGACATCAAAGGCGTAGGCGAGGAGCGAATCCCCGGCACGCCCGGCGAAGAGATCCTCCGCGCTCACCAGCACCTTGAAGCTGTCACCCACCGTGATCGGCCTCAGCGGCGGCGCCAGTGAGATCTGAAAGGCGCCGGCGGGCTGCGCCACGAATGCAGCGACCATGACGAGCATGGCGCTCAGAGGGGAGATGCGCATGGCGTTTGAACCTTGGTTGCGTTGTGCTCAGCGGCTGACGCGTCGGCAGGGCGCCAGCCGCCGGCCGGTTACAGATAGCCGTACCAGATGACGTAGTCGCGGTAGCTGACCACGCCGTCGTTGTCGTAGTCGGCCGCCGGGTTCCAGCGCGGATCGCCCGCTCGGCTGCCGAGGGCCTGCCGGAACAGGCTGAAGTCGGCGCCGTCGACCTGACCGTCGCCATTGAGGTCACCGGGGCTCGCCGGCGGGGTGAGGTTGAGGCCGACGATGACGGGGTCGTGGTCCGAGGTGCGGAATTCGTCCTCCGCGAGCCACTGCTCCGGGTTGAAGCTGATGTCGTAGTCCAGCGCATCGGGCTCGTCGGCATTGATGTGCCACTCTGCGATGCCGGCCACCTGAGCGGCCAGCGGTGCATTGGCCATGACATAGTCCAGATAGCCGAGCTGGGCGTCGAACAGGAAGGAGTAGGACGCGGCATCGCCGCGGGTGGCGATCAGATTCTCCCAGCCGGCGGCTTCCAGGGTCGCGATGGGGTCCTCCGCGGCGTAGGCATTGAGGTCGCCGAGGATCAGGTAGTCCGCGTCGCCGGCGCCCGTCGGGTCCGTCGCGAGCCAGCTGGCGAGCGCGGTGGCCGCGTCGGTGCGGCGCTGGTTCCAGAAGCCGGCGCCGTCGCCCTGATCGCAGTCCGGGTCCTCCGGGGTGGCGTCGCAGTCGAGCACCGCCGGGTCGCGGGGGCCGCCCTTGGACTTGAAGTGGTTGACGGCGACGGTCAGCACCGCGCCGCTGGCCAGCTCCCGGAAGCTCGCCGCCAGGGACGCGCGGTTGGTGGAGTTGCCGTCGAACAGCGGCGCCAGGCCGCCGAGGCCGAGCGCGGGCAGGTCGCTGTCATCCAGGACCTCCACCGTCGTGCCCGGCGCGGGCTCCACGCCGGCGGCGCAGTAGACGAAGCCCACGGCGATGACATCGGTGCCCACATAGGTCTCCGGGGCGATGGCCTCGTAGTCGGTGCAGCTCGTCTGCGGGGCAGTGGTGCCGTTGGCGGCGTCCATCAGCTGCGCCAGGCGCTCCGCCGACGTGGTGGTGCCGCTGCCGAAGTCGTTCTCCAGCTCCATGAGGCCGTAGATGTGCGCATCGAGCGCGAGCAGGGCCGGGATGAGCTTGGCCTCCTGGCGATCGCGCTCGTTGCGGCCGAGGCTGTCCACGGGGCCTTCGTCGGCGCCGCGGCATTCCTGAAGGTTCTCGGGCGGGCCGCACTTGGCGGTGCCGTCGTCGAGCTGCTGGAAGTAGTTCAGCACATTGAAGCTCGCCACCCTGAGCGCGCCTGCCACCGCCGGCGGCGCGGTGGGCCGCGGGTTGGCGGCGACGAAGTTGGGGGAGCTCACCGGCTGGACGCGGTAGTCGCCGAAGTCGAAGTGCATGACGCCGTGGATCACGTCCACGGTGTCGCCGCCGCGCAGCAGGTTCGGCGGGTCCAGGGTGACGTCAAGCGGCATGCCGCCGCGGCCGAAGAAGATGGGGTCCAGGTTCTGCCCGCTGCGGCCGTCGTCGATGAGCAGGGTGCGCTGCTCCATTTCAAGCAGATGCGCCGTGTAGCCGGCAATGTCCGGCGCGTTGTCCAGCGTGTACTGCAGCGGGCGACCGCCGGCGGCGACGCGGATCTGGCCGAAGCGGTCGAGGTTGAAGTACTCCACCAGCGTCAGCGCATCGTCTGCCGCGTCGGCATCGGCGGCCTCGACGATGTCCACGGCCATGCCCTCCAGCGGCTCCAGGTCGGTGGCCTGATCGTTGGGCAGCGGCAGCTCCAGGCGCGCTGCGGTGGCGGTGCCGGTGAGGTCGGTGCAGATCTGAACGTCGGTGACGGAGCCGATCTCGGTGAGTGCGTCCGGCTTGTCCTCGGACGGGAACTCGACCACCGTGCCGCTGACCCGCACGATGTCGCCCACCATCACGTCCACGCCGAAGCCGTTGTCGTAGACGTAGATGCCCTCGGAGGTCGCCGGGTCGGTGTCCGCGTCGGCGTCTTCTTCCTGCACGAAGAAGCCGCGCAGCCCGGTGCCGTCGGTGGCCTGGAAGTCGCCCACGACGACGCCCTCGATGCTCACCGTCTGGCCCTCCAGCGGGCTCACGCTGCCGGCGCCCTGCACCGCGTGGATCGGTGTCGCGCCGTCCGCGCCGCAGCTGCTCGCCACCGGCGGTGTGGCCTCCTGCACCTGCACGTCGTCGATGCGCCAGCGGGTGCTGGTGCCGGCGCCGGTGCCGGAGGAGGTGTAGACGAAGGCGATGTGCACGGTGACATCGTCCAGAGCGGACAGGTCGACGCTGCCGGAGTCGGCCCAGGAGAAGTCGTTCTCGGGGGCGTAGTCGATGCCGCCGAGGGCGTTCCAGGTGGCGCCCGCGGGGTCGCCGCCGCTGTAGTCGGTGGCGTAGTAGACCGCGAGCTGCGGATAGTCGGCGTCGGTGAAGCCCGTGTAGCTTTTGAAGCTGAGCGCCGGGTCGGTGGCGCCGCTCAGGTCCAGCGGCGGCGTGATGAGCCAGTCGTTGCCCGCCGCGGCGGCGCCGAAGGCGTTGGCCTCCACATAGCCGCCGCCGCAGGTCCAGGTGTTGGCGGTGTCCGCATCGATGCTGTAGATGGTCCAGCCGGCGAGGCCGCAGTCGTCGAAGGTCTCGGCGAAGGGCAGCGTCGGCGCTGCGTAGGTCTCGAAGGCGATGCCGAGGTCCGTCGTCGTCGCATTGCCGGCGAGGTCCTTGATGTCTCCTGCCGGGACGGTCAGGGTGCAGAGGGTGCCCTCGGGCAGGCTGCCGTCCAGGCCGACGGTCAGGGTGTCGGCGTCGTCGAAGCCGGCGGCGGCCACCCGCGAGCCCGTGCCCGCGGGGCATTGCACGGTGACGTTGCCGGCCGTGGACGCGGTGGTGTCCAGCGGCTCGTTGAAGTCCACGACGATGGCGGCGAGGTCCGTCGGCACGCCGGTGGCGGTGTCGGCGGGCGCGGATGCGAGGATCGCCGGGGGTGTGGTGTCCGCGCCGTCCGACGGGTCGCCGCTGATGACGATGTCGTCGATGCGCAGATACTCGCTTCCAGCATTGTTCTGCATGGTCACCCGCAGCTCCAGCGTGGAGCCGGTGCCGATGCTCTGGATGACCCGCTCGCTGCCCCAATCGCCATCGTCGGGCACATCG
Organism: uncultured Thiohalocapsa sp.; assembly: GCF_913063425.1. GTDB lineage: Bacteria > Pseudomonadota > Gammaproteobacteria > Chromatiales > Chromatiaceae > Thiohalocapsa. The sequence continues at coordinate 25,444 of NZ_CAJXYK010000032.1, read as the reverse complement.
CCGATGAAGCTGTGGTCGGCACTGCCGAGGCCGTTCCAGTCGGCGATCAAGACCCAGGCCCCGCCGTCGACCCGGTACTCGACGTCCACGTAGTCGGCGGCTTCGTGGTCGCCTGCTTCCGAGACCGTGATGCCGAGCGCCACGTTGACGTAACCGCTGATGTCGTAGGCTGGCGACAGCCACAGCGCTGCGCCGTCCAGGTCTCTGCCCTCCAGGGCTTCTGCCTGGACCTGGAGCCAGTCGCTCGAAGCGGTCAGGTCGGCGCTGGAAACGTCGATGCTCCAGGGCACGCCCGCCAGATCGATGGTCGGGTCAGGTCCGACCGCGCCCTTCCCGTCCTGGCCCGTGAAGTCTTCACCGGCGATGTCCACGGCCGAAGCGGCGGAGGCGCTGCCCATGAGGGCCGCACACAGCAGTGCTGCGGGGATTGGATTACCGAGATGCATCGAGTCACCTTGCATTCAGGATTGTGCCGGGTTGGCGCTTGGCCCTGGCGGCGGCGCGCAGACTGAGGCGGCGGCGAGCGGTGTGCCGGAGCGCGCACAAGCTCGCTTGTGCCGCATCCAAGCCCGTGGGCCGCGCGCGCAGCCGTATGCGCCGGCTGGGGCTGCGACGCGGCTGTCTGTCGCCGGCCGCAGCTGATGGGGCTGCGGTGGGATTCGGGCCGGGCCTCGAGTGCCGTCGCCGGCTAGTCTTGCAGCCGCAGGCGACCTCCAGATGAAGCTTCCGGAACGGTGCGGTGACGATAGCGTGAATGTCAGATGACGTTCACATGGCGTGAACGCGGTGGGGGTCCGCCGGGTGTCGCGCTCAGCCCACGGCCGCCGCCGGCAGATCCTGGAACTGCAGCGCCGCCAGGCGGGCATAGAGTCCACCCTGGGCGAGGAGCTGCGCGTGGCGGCCCTGGGCGACGACGCGGCCCTGGTCCAGCACCAGAATGCGATCGGCCTCGCGCACGGTCGCAAGGCGATGGGCGATGACGATGCTGGTGCGCCCGATCATCAGGTGAGAGAGGGCATCCTGCACCAGGCGCTCGCTCTCGGCGTCGAGCGCGCTGGTGGCCTCGTCCAGCAGCAGCAGCGCCGGGTCGCGCAGGATGGCGCGGGCGATGGCGATGCGCTGGCGCTCGCCGCCGGACAGGCGCACGCCGCGCTCGCCGACGAAGGTGTCGTAGCCCTGCGGCAGCCGCTCGATGAAGCTGTCCGCATGGGCAGCGACCGCCGCCGCGCGCACCTGCGCATCGCTGGCTTCCGCGGTGCCGTAGCGGATGTTCTCCGCCGCCGAGGCGCCGAAGATCACCGGGTCCTGGGGCACCACGGCGATGTGCCGGCGCAGCTCCGCCGGGTCCAGCGCCCGCAGGTCCACGCCGTCGAAGGTGAGCCGGCCCTGTTGCGGGTCGTAGAAGCGCAGCAGCAGATGGAACAGCGTGGACTTGCCGGCACCGGACGGTCCCACCAGAGCCACCCGCTCGCCGGGGGCGATGTCCAGGTTCAGCGCTGCGAGCGCCGGCGTCTCGGGCCTGGCCGGATAGCGGAAGGTCACGCCCTCGGCGCGGATATGCCCCCGGATGCGCACGGGCAGGGCGCTCGGTTGCGCCGGTGGCTGAATGGCGGGCTCAGTGATGAGCAGCTCCATCAGCCGCTCCGCCGCGCCCGCCCCGCGCAGCAGCTGCCCCAGGATCTCGCTCAGCGAGCCGAGGGAGCCCGCCATCAGCACGGCATAGAACAGAAAGGCCGACAGCTCGCCGCCGCTGATGTCGCCCGCGAGCACGGCATGCCCGCCGAGCCAGAGCACGGTGCCGACGGCGCCGAAGGAGAGCAGGCTCGCCACCCCGGTGAGCAGGGCCGAGGCGCGGGAGCGCTGCATGGCGGTGGTGAAGGCCGCTTCCACGCGCCCGCCGTAGCGGGCGGCATCCACGGGCTCGTGGCAGCTCGCCTGGACGGTGCGGATGGCGTGCAGCGTCTCATCCACATAGGCCCCGATGTCGCCGATGCGGTCCTGACTCTCACGCGAGAGGCGACGCACCCGGTACCCGATGAGCCAGGTGGGCAGGATCACGAAGGGCACGCCCAGCAGCACCAGGGCGGTGAGCGTTGGGCTGGTGACCGCCAGCATCACCAGCCCGCCCGCGGCGAGGATGGCGCTGCGCAGCCCCATGGCCAGCGTGGAGCCTACAACCAGCTGCAGCAGAGCCGTGTCGCTGGTGAGGCGGGCAATGAGCTCGCCGGTGCGGGTGGTTTCGTAGAAGCCCACGTCCAGCGCCAGCGCCCGGTTGAAGACGGCCCGGCGGATGTCGGCCACCACCCGCTCGCCGAGCCAGTTGAGCAGATAGCTGCGCAGGGTGACCGACGCGGCGAACAGCAGCACCACGCCCAGGAACAGCGCCAGCGCCAGGTTCAGCGCCTGCGGCGAGCCGGTGGCGAGTCCGCGGTCGACGACGGCGCGGATCACCTGACCGAAGGCCAACAGCGACAGCGCCGCCAGCACCAGTGCGGCCAGCGCGAGCGCCAGCCGCCGGCGGTAGGGCCAGGTGAAGCCGAGCAGCCGGAACAGGGGGCCCAGGTGGCGGGAGCGCGCGCGCTCGGCGGTGTCGGAGCCTGTGTGGGCGGCGGTGCCGGGTGGGGGCATCGGGGCGAATTCGTTCGGCGGCGAGGCCGGGACAGCCGCGCCCCGGGAAGAGTTGCGCTGTCAGATGGACGCCGTGCGGCTCGGATCAAGCAGACACAAGGCCTGCCGGGCAGTCAGCGGGCTGCGCGGGTCGGCCCGGGCCACCTGCATCCGGGGTTGGCTCCCGCGAGCGCTGCGTTTTTCGGCAGCGCCGGCGGGGTCGCGTCAACGGCGGGACCCGTAATGGAGCCTGCGCATACAACCTTGGAACAGCAGCCGCGTCCGGATGGCGGTCTGTCCTGGCTGCCGCTCTGCGCGTGGTCCTGCCTCAGCCCGCGTTCCAGAGGCTGTCCGGCTGATCGCGCGCAGCTGATTGCCCGCAGCTGATCGCGCTCAGTAGGGGCGGGCTCAGGGTCGCAGCAGGGCGTAGAGCTTGTCCTTGAGCAGCAGGCGTTCCTTCTTCAGGTCTTCGATGGTCTCGTCGGCCACCGGGGTGCCGAGCTCCTCGATCTTGCGGACGCGGGCATCGAGGTCGTCGTACTGGTTCATCAGGGCCGCAAATGCCGTGTCGGATTCGCGCATGGATTCGATTTTGCCTTCGAGCTCCGGGAACTCGTGGACCAAGTCATGTTTCTCGCCGAGCATCGGGTCATCGTCCTCCGCAGCAGCGCGCCGCGAACGGCGCTGTGGTTGCCCCGGGAGCAGGTTCGGGTCCGTTGCGCACGCGCCGTTGCCGGGTCGGCGCGTGCATGGGTTTGGTACCGCAGACCTCGCACCGGCGCCCGATGCGCCGTGTTCAGCCAGGCTGCCCCTCGATTGTAAACCAGCGTTCATGTCACCAGAACCACGCAGCGATGCGCCGGGATGACCTGGGTTATGGAAGTGTCCGTTCTGCACCACAAACGGCAGTGGTGGGGCGACAGCAGGGGTTCCGGCGGCGGCCCCGTGTCGGGGCCGGCGGCGCGGTTGGGCGACGTGGCGACACCTGTATGCAGGCGTGCATGCACACAGGTGCGATGAGACGACCGGGGGTGGCGCCGGGGTGCGTTGCCGGCGCCGGGGTAGGCGGGGGCGACCGGGTCCGCGGTCAGTCAGCGTTCAGTCAGCGTTGAGGGCGTCGATGACCGCCTGTGTGAGGTCCACCTCGGCGCCCTCTTCGAAGTAGAGCATGCCGGCGCGATTCGGATCGAAGGAGCCGATCTCGAACACGGCGGAGATGTTCCGCGCCTTGGCGACCGTCGCGATGGCCTCCTGCGCCGGCTCCAGCAGCTTCTGGCCCTCCTCGCGCTGGATCTCGGCCACCTGCTCCTGGATCTTCGCGAAGTCCGCTTCGAATGCCGCAATCAGCTCCTTGATCTCGTTCTCCTTCTTTTCCAGCTGCGCCTTGCTCATGAGCGGCTTGTCGCGCTCCAGGCGGGCCTGCATCTGGCGGATCTCCTGCTCGCGCCGGGCGAAGGTCTGCTGCTCCTCGCCGAACTCCGCATTGAGCCGCTCCTGGGCCGCCTGCCCCTGCGGACTCTGCGCGAACACCCGCTCCATGTTGACGAAGCCGATGCCCTCGGCCGCGGCGGGGGCCGGCCCGAGCGCGGGCAGCAGGCCGACGAGGCCGGTGATGAGCAGGCGGACAGGGAGGCGGTGCATGGTGATGAGTCTCCTTGACGGTGGCCCTGACAGGGGGCCGCTGGGACGCTGGCACTGGGTGGACGGCGGCCGGGGAGCGGAGGCTTGCTCCCGCCCGGACGCGGATTCTACTGCCGGTGCCCGGCGAGGGACAGCCTGCGGCAGACAAGCCGGCCCAGCGCTGGGCTACAATCTGCCGATGGTTTCTCGGCGGACCCGGTGCGCAGCCTGCGGCGCTCGCCGGCCGCGGTTGCGGAGGCAGACGACATGGCCAACTCGCTGCAGGATCAGCTGCTCAAGGCGGGGCTCGTGGACGAGCAGAAGCTGAAGCAGGCGAAGAGCAAGAAGCGCAAGCAGAAGCGTGCCGGCGGCGGCCGGGCCGCCGCCGATGCCGAGCACAGTGCCGCCGCCCAACAGGCGGCGGCCGAGAAGCGCCGCCGCGACCAGGAGCTGAACCGCCAGCGCGAGGCCGAGCGACAGCGCAAGGCGGAGCTGGTGGCCCTGTGGCAGCAGGTCCGCGACAACCGCGTCTCCCGCGACGGCGGCGATATCGCCTACAACTTTGCCGACGGCTCGGCCCTGAAGCGGCTCTATGTCAAGAGCGCGCAGCAGAAGTCCATTGCCGACGGCGAGCTCGCCATCGTCCGGCACGACGACTTCTACGAGCTGGTGCCCGCCGCGGTGGCGGAACGGGTGGAGGCGACGGACCCCGCCACCCTGGTGGTCTGGAACAAGCCGGGCAGCGCCGACCCGGACGACCCTTATGCCGACTACGAGGTCCCGGACGACCTGATGTGGTGAGCTCAGTCGCCGTCACGGACCGGTTTTCGGCGCCGCCGGCCGCCGCGCGATCCCAGGCGGGGATCCAGGCGGACCTGGTGGGGCTGCTCTACAGCCAGGCGCCCGTGGGGCTGGTGGTTTCCGCCGCCAACGGTCTCATCGTCGCGCTGGCGGTTTCCTACTTCTATGCCGCGTCGCTGGCCTGGGCCTGGCTCGGCGCCCTGCTGGCGGTGCTGGCGGCGCGCGCCCTGCTGGTGCTGCTGTACCGGCGGCAGCGTGAGCGCCTCGCTGTGTCCGGCTGGTCGGCGCTGTTCGCGGTGGGGGCCGGTGCCACAGGTCTGTGCTGGGGCCTGTCCGCCTATGTGCTGCCCTGGCCCGAGTTTACCGACGAGGTCTTCCTGTCCTTCGTGATCGCCGGCATGGTGGCAGGTGCCATCCCGAGCCTGGCTGCGTGCCTCAGCAGTTATGTGCCCTACCTGCTCGGTGCCCTGTTGCCGCTCGGGCTGCGGATGGCGCTCATCGGCGGCGAGTTTGCGCTGACCTTCGGCATACTCATCGCCATTTTCGGCACCTTCATGCTGCTGACGGCGCGTGCCCATCACCGCACCGTGCGCAGTGCCCTGGAGCTGCGCTACGCCAACGCGGACCTGGTGGCCGACCTCACCGAGGAGTCGGACCAGGTGCGGGCGCTCAACGCCCGGCTGACGCAGGAGGTCGAAGAGCGCAAGCGCATCGCCGAGGAGCTGGCGGCGGCGAAGGAGCAGGCGGAGAGCGCCAGCGTCGCCAAGAGCGAGTTCGTCGCCAACATGAGCCACGAGATCCGCACGCCCATGAACGGCGTGCTGGGCATGATCGAGCTGCTGTCGCAGTCCGAGCTCAACAGCCGCCAGCGCGGCTTCGTGGAGGTGGCGCGCACCTCGAGCGAGAGCCTCCTCAACGTCATCAATGCCATTCTCGACTTCTCCAAGATCGAGGCCGGCAAGCTGGACCTGGAGTCGGTCCCCTTTGACATCCGGGCGCTCGCCGAGGACGTGACGGCGCTGTTCACCGCCAACGTGCAGAACGCCGATTTCGAGCTCACCTGCTTCATCCCGCCGGAGCTGCCCACGCGCGTCATCGGCGACCAGACGCGGCTGCGGCAGATCCTGTCCAATCTCATGGGCAATGCGGTCAAGTTCACCGAGCGGGGCGAGGTGGCGCTGACGGTGCGCGAGGCCGAGCGCCACGACAACCGTGTGCAGCTGGTCTTCGAGGTGCGCGACAGCGGCATCGGCATGACCGCCGAGCAGCGCGCGCGACTGTTCGAGCCCTTCCGCCAGGCGGACGGCTCCATGACCCGGCGCTTCGGCGGCACCGGGCTCGGACTTGCCATCACCAAGCGCCTGACCCGGCTCATGGGCGGGGACATCGACGTGGACAGCGCCCCTGGGCAGGGCACCCTGTTTCGGGTGCGGCTGCCCTTCGCGCTTCAGCCCGTGGGCTCAGAGCTGCCGTGCAACGCCGGGCTCGACGGCCGCCGCGTCCTGGTGGTGGACGACAACGAGACCAACCGCGAGATCCTCAAGCACTACCTGCACGGCTGGGGCATGGACTGTGTGCTCACCGCCGACGCGACGGCGGCGCTGGCCGCGCTGCGCGAGGCGGCGCAGGTCGCGGTCCGCTTCGACCTGGGGCTGCTGGACCTGGAGATGCCGGGCATGGATGGCGAGGCCCTGGCCCGCGCCATCCACGCCGATGTCCATTGGGCCGATCTGCCGCTGCTGCTGCTGAGCTCGCCGGTGGCGAGCCCGCCCACGGACGGCGCCGACCCCTTTGCCCTGCGCATCGCCAAGCCCGTGCGCTACGCTGTGCTGCGCGACGCCCTCTACCAGGTGCTCTACGGTGCCACGCCGGCCTACGCCAAGGCGCCGCCGGCGACCACGCCCCGCCCGCCGCTCAAGGGGCGGGTGCTGCTGGTGGAGGACAACCCGGTGAACCAGCAGGTGGCGCTGTCCATGCTCGGCAAGGTGGGCATCGACGCGGGTCTCGCCGACAACGGCGAGACGGCGCTCGCGCGCCTCGCCAAGGGCGGCTGGGACCTGGTGCTCATGGACGTGCAGATGCCGGTGCTGGACGGCCTCTCCGCCACCCGCGCCTTGCGCGAGCGCGAGCGCGCCGGGGGCGGCGGCCACCTCCCCGTCGTCGCCATGACCGCCAACGCCATGGAGCGCGACCGCGACGCCTGCCTCGCTGCCGGCATGGACGACTACATCGCCAAGCCCTTCAAGAGCGCCACACTGTACGACACCCTCGCCCGCTGGCTGCCGGTCGCCGGCGGCTAGCCTGCCCCGGCGGCTGGCCTGCGCCGGCGCGCGCTGACTCACCGGATCATCTTAAGCTCCGTCAGTCCTTCGTTCTTCTGCTGCACCTTGCCGTAGGCGTCGTACAGTGCCGCCTGCAGGGCCTCTTCGATCACCGGGTGGTAGAAGGGCATGCGCAGCAGCTCGCCGACGCTGAGGCCCTGCTGGATGCACCAGCACATGAGATGGGCGAGGTGCTCGCCCTTGGGGCCGATCATCTCCATGCCGCGCAGGCGCCCGTCGGCCTTGTCGGCGTAGACGCGCAGCACGCCGCGGTTCTTACCCATGATCAGCGCGCGGCCGACGGGGGCGAGATTGATCTCGCCGACGGCGGTGGTGGCGGGCTCCAGCGCGTCGAAGCGCTCGCCGACGGCGCAGATGTTCGGGTCGCAGAAGTTGATGTGCATCGGTGTCTTGCGGCGGAAGGCCCGGACCTCGCCGCGGGCGGCGTTGAAGCCCGCGATCTTGCCCTCGTCCCCGGCCTCGTGGAGGATCTGGCGCTGACCGTTGACGTCGCCGGCGATGAACACCGGCAGGTCCGCCACCTGCATGGTGTCGGGGGCGAACGGCGGCAGACCGCTGGTGTCCAGCGGGACGCCCAGGTTCTCCAGCGCCAGGTGGGCGATGTTCGGTACCCGGCCGATGCTCACGAGCACCCGCTCCACGCTCACTGCTGCCTCGCCGGCGCGCACCCGCAGCCCGTCGCCGTCCGCTTCGATCTCGGCGGCGACGCCCAGGTGCAGCGGGAATTCCTTCTGCATCAGCGCGATGGCGGCCTCGTTGACGGCAGGGTCGCGCAGCCCGGCGATCTGCGTCTGCTGATCGAAGCCCGTCACCTCGACCCCCAGCCGGTGCAGGCTCTGCCCGAGCTCCAGGCCGATGGTGCCGAGCCCGATCACGGCGATGGACCTGGGCAGGTCTTCAAGCTCGAACAGGGTGTCGGTGGTGAGGATCCGCTCGCCGAGCTCGCGCCAGGCCGCCGGCACCAAGGGCGTGGAGCCGGTGGCGATGACCACGGCGCCGGCACGGATGCGCTGTGCGTCTGCGCCCTGGCCCACCGCCAGCAGCGTCGGCTCCAGGAAGCGGGCGTAGTCCTGGATGAACAGGTCCTCCGGCATGTCGTCGGTGCTGCTGCCGAGCACCCGGTCCACGAAGATGTCGCGCAGGTCCTGCACATGCTCCATGGCCTCGGGGATGTCGAGCGTCATCGCCTCGTGGCCGTCGATGCCGTATTTGCCGAGGTGCGTGCGGCGGTGGTAGTCCTCCGCCACCTGGATCATCGCTTTCGATGGCATGCACCCCACCCGGGCGCAGGTGGTGCCGGGCTCGCCGCCGTTGATGAGGACGAAGGACTTGCCGGCCTTGCGCACCTGGGCCATGGCGTTGAGGCCGGCGGTGCCGGAGCCGATGATGGCCACGTCGACGCTTCTTTCTTGCACCTGATGCTCTCCTGAAGGTGTGTTGTCGGGGGCGGGGGCGCCGGCGGTTGTCGGCAACGCCGGGCACAATGCCGGCCACAACGCCGCTGGGCCCCGCGCAGAGGATTTACACCGCGTTTGGGCTGCGCTATTTTGCAGCGTTTTTGCCGCCCCGATGCAAGTGGGGTCGGGAACGCCGGCTATGCTGGCCTGTTGCCGCCGGCACCGCACGCCCTGCTGTGCCGTCTGATCCTGTGCCGCCTGATCGCAGGCTCGATGGCGCAGGCGGCCGGCCGATCATGGCTGCGACGCCCCCGACTCACCCACCGACGCATTGGGAGCCCCACTGACTTGAGCCGCATCGACTTGAGCGCCAGCGCCTTGAGCCCGGATCCAGCGACAGACCAGCCTCCGCAGGCAGTCCCGCCGGCGCCCGTGCGCGGCTACGCCGTGGCGCCGGGCGGTACACTCGTGGGCGAGATCCGGGTGCCCGGGGACAAGTCGGTCTCGCACCGCGCCATCATGCTCGGTGCCCTGGCAGACGGCGAGACGCAGGTGACGGGCTTTCTCGAAGGCGCCGACAGCCTGGCCACGCTCGCCGCCTTCCGCCGCATGGGCGTCGCCATCGAAGGCCCCGCGCGGGGCGAGCTGCGCATCCGCGGGGTCGGGCGCGACGGGCTCACGGCGCCCGCAGCGCCGCTGGATGTCGGTAACGCCGGCACGGCCATGCGGCTCCTGTGCGGGCTGCTCGCAGGGCAGCGTTTCGCCACCACCCTGGTGGGCGATGCGTCCCTGTCGCGCCGGCCCATGCGCCGGGTCACCGAGCCGCTCGCGCGCATGGGCGCCGACATCGAGACCACTGCCGCCGGCACCGCGCCGCTGCTGATCCGCCCGGTGCCGCGCCTGCACGGCATCGACTACGCCATGCCGGTGGCGAGCGCCCAGGTGAAGTCCTGCCTGCTGCTGGCCGGACTTTATGCGGACGGTGAGACCTGCGTCACCGAGCCCGCCGTCACCCGCGACCACACCGAGCGCATGCTGGCCACCTTCGGCTGTGCGGTTCGGCGCGACGGTGCCCGGGTCTGCATTGAGGGCGGCAGCCGGCTCACGGCGGCACCCGTCGAGGTCCCGGCGGACATTTCCTCCGCCGCCTTCTTTCTGGTGGGGGCGAGCATCGCCGCCGGCGGCGCTGTGACCCTGCCGGCGGTGGGCGTGAACCCGACACGGGTGGGCGTGCTGAACATTCTCAAGGCCATGGGCGCCGACATCGCTGTGGAGAACCCGCGCCAGTGCGGCGCGGAGCCGGTGGCGGACCTGCGCGTGCGCAGCGCACGGCTGCGGGGCATCGAGATCCCCGCCGAGCAGGTGCCGCTCGCCATCGACGAGTTCCCGGCGCTCTTCGTCGCCGCCGCCTGCGCCGAAGGCGAAACGCTGCTCACCGGTGCCGAGGAGCTGCGGGTGAAGGAGAGCGACCGCATCGCCGTGATGGCGGCGGGGCTGGGCCGCCTGGGCGTCGAGACCGAAGTCCTGCCGGACGGCATCCGCATCCAGGGTCGGGGCGGTGCGCCCCTCGCCGGCGGCAGTGTGGACAGCCACGGTGACCACCGCATCGCCATGGCCTTTGCCATGGCGGCGCTGCGGGCGGAGGCCCCGGTGCTGGTGCAGGACTGCGCCAACGTGGACACCTCCTTTCCGGGCTTCGCGACGCTGGCGGCGGCGGCCGGGCTGGGCATCGAGGAGACACCGGCATGATCGAGCCCGCGGCGGGCCTGGCGGCGCCCGTGATCACCGTCGATGGGCCCTCCGGCACCGGCAAGGGCACCATTGCCGGGCGGCTTGCGCAGCTGCTCGGCTGGCATGTGCTGGACACGGGTGCGCTCTACCGCTGTGTCGGGCTCGCCGCCGTGCGCCGCGGGCTGGACCTGGATGACGGCGACGCGCTGGGCGCCCTGGCGCAGGCCCTTCACATCCGCTTCGATGGCGAGCGGGTGCTGCTTGACGACCTCGATGTGAGCACCGACATCCGTACCGCCGCCGCCGCCGAGCACGCCTCCCGCGTGGCGGCACAGCCCGCCGTGCGCCAGGCCCTGTGGCGGCTCCAGCGCGAGGCGGTGCGCCCACCGGGGCTCATCGCGGACGGCCGTGACATGGGCACCGTCGTTTTCCCGGAGGCCGCCCTCAAGCTCTACCTTGACGCAAGTCCGGAAGTGCGCGCGGATCGGCGCTATAAGCAGTTGAAAGACAAGGGCATGGATGCTAACTTGCACAGTCTTGCGCAGGAGCTGGCCGAGCGCGATCGCCGTGATCGCGAGCGCGCCGCAAGCCCCCTGGCGCCGGCGGACGACGCCGTGATCATCGACACTTCGGCGCTCGACATCGACGCCGTGCTGGCATGCGTGGTGGACGCGGTCCGCCGCCGGCTGCCGCAGGCGCTCCAGGCGTCATCCGGCGTCCAGTCCGGCGCCTGATCCGTCGCCGGTGCCATCGTCGGGACCGTCGCCGTCGCCGTCGCCCCAGCGCGTACCGGCCCCAGCCGGCATCCTACGGGCGGGGCATCGAGCCGGCTCCGAGCAGTCAGCAGTTGTCGCAGAAAGAGAGCCGCGGTGCCGGGCACCGCAACCGAGCTGCCGGTGGTCCGCCACCGGTGTTTCATTCACCCTTGCAGCAGCATAGGAACAGGCCGGGCGGCGTGCTCGGTGACCTCTCATCCCCCGCCGGCGAGCCGCGGGCCGAGCTGTCACGACGCTGCCATCGCAACATGCCCCGCAGCGTGCCCACCACAGCGCACCGCGGCGCCCACCCGGCCAGGAAAAACCCAACCTCATGACCGAAAGCTTCGCTGAGCTCTTCGAAGAGAGCCTTACCAACACCCAGCTCCAACCGGGCACCGTCATCACCGGAGAGGTGGTGGACATCACGCCGGACGTGGTCATCGTCTACGCCGGCCTGAAGACCGAGGGGATCATCCCGCGCAACCAGTTCATCTCGCCCGAGGGCGAGCTGGAAGTCGCCGTCGGCGACGAGGTGGAGGTGGCCCTGGACGCCGTCGAGGACGGCTTCGGCACCACCCGGCTCTCGCGCGAGAAGGCGAAGCGCTTCGCCGCCTGGGATCAGCTGGAGAAGGCCTTCGAGGACGGCGACACCGTCAAGGGCATGATCAACGGCAAGGTCAAGGGCGGCTTCACCGTGGAGCTCGGCAACGTGCGCGCGTTCCTGCCCGGCTCCCTGGTGGACGTGCGCCCGGTGCGCGACACCACCTACCTCGAAGGCAAGGACCTGGAGTTCAAGGTCATCAAGCTGGACCGCCGGCGCAACAACGTCGTCGTCTCCCGTCGCGCCGTCGTGGAAGAGGAATACAGCGCCGAGCGCGAGGCCCTGCTGGAGAAGCTCGAAGAAGGCCTGGAGCTCCAGGGCGTGGTCAAGAACCTCACCGACTACGGCGCCTTCCTGGACCTGGGCGGCATCGACGGCCTGCTGCACATCACCGACATGGCCTGGCGCCGGGTGAAGCACCCGTCTGAGGTCGTCGAGATCGGCCAGGAGATCATGGTCAAGGTGCTCAAGTTCGACCGCGAGCGCCAGCGTGTCTCCCTGGGCCTGAAGCAGATGGGCGAGGACCCGTGGGTGAACATCTCCCGCCGCTATCCGGAGGGCACCCGCGTCTTCGGCAAGGTCACCAACATCGCGGACTACGGCTGCTTCGTGGAGATCGAAGAGGGCGTCGAGGGCCTCGTGCACGTCTCCGAGATGGACTGGACCAACAAGAACGTGCATCCCACCAAGGTGGTCGCCCTGGGCGACGAGGTGGAGGTCATGATCCTCGACATCGATGAGGAGCGCCGCCGCATCTCGTTGGGCATCAAGCAGTGCCAGAGCAACCCCTGGGACGAGTTCTCCGCCACCTACAAGAAGGGCGACCGGGTCAGTGGTCAGATCAAGTCCATCACCGACTTCGGCATCTTCATCGGCCTGGACGGCGGCATCGACGGGCTGGTTCATCTGTCCGACATCTCCTGGGACGAGGCCGGCGAGGAGGCCCTGCGCCGCTTCAAGAAGGGCGACGAGGTGGAGACCGTGGTGCTGTCGGTGGACCCGGAGCGCGAGCGCATCTCCCTCGGCGTCAAGCAGCTGGACAAGGACCCCTTCTCCAGCTTTGTCGCCCTGAACGAGAAGGGCAGCATCGTCACGGGCACCATCAGCGAGGTGGATGCCAAGGGTGCCACCGTGGACCTGGGCGAAGGCGTGGAAGGCTATCTGCGCGCCTCCGAGATCTCCCGCGACCGCGTCGAGGATGCCCGCCAGGTGCTGAAGCCCGGCGAGGAGATCGAGGCCAAGTTCATGGGCGTGGACCGGAAGAACCGCACCATCTCCCTGTCCGTGAAGGCAAAGGACATGGCCGACGAGCAGGCGGCCATCAAGGGCTATGCGCGCGAGGCGCAGGCCGGCACCGCGACCCTGGGCGACATCCTCAAGCAGCAGATGGAGGAGGCCGCCAAGGAAGACTGACCCTGAGCACCGGCCACGCCGGACCGCCGCCCGCGTGCGGTCCCGCCGCCGGCCCGCCGGGCAGGTGGCGGCGGGGCCAAACCCGCCCAGCATTTTCGGGGTGATGCATCATGATGAAATCGGAGCTCATCGAGATCCTGGCCGAACAGCAGAGCCATCTCGCCTGTAAGGACGTCGAGCTCGCCGTGCGCTGCATTCTCGAGCAGATGAGCGCTGCACTCGCCGCCGGCGAGCGCATTGAGATCCGCGGCTTCGGCAGCTTCTCGCTGCACTATCGCCCGCCGCGCATCGGCCGCAACCCCAAGACCGGCGACTCCGTGGCGCTTGCCGGCAAGTACGTCCCCCACTTCAAGCCCGGCAAGGAGCTGCGCGACCGCGTCAACGCCGCTTACCAGGCGCAGCTGGAGGCGGAGGCGGAGCAGCAGGCAGCCGCGCCGCTCAAGACCGCCACGGGCTGAACCGTCATCGCCCTGTCACACTCGCTGGTTAATCTCCGGCGGATGGTGATGCAGAGGTAACGGTGATGCCTTTCGATGCGCTTCGTCGGGTCCTGCTCGGCTTTGCGGCCCCGGGCCTGGCCCTGGCCCTGGCCCTGCCGGCCCTGGCCCTGGACCCACGGTTTACGGATGCCGACGGCGATCTGGTGGCGGACACGCCGGAGGACCCGGCCGCGCTGGTGGACCCGCCGGTGCTGGTGTTCGCGTACACGCCGGTGGAGGACCCGTCGGTCTATGCCAAGGTCTGGGAAGGCTTCCTCGACCACATGGAAGCGGTGACGGGCAAGCGCGTGCAGTTCTTTCCCGTCCAATCCAACGCCGCACAGATCGAGGCCATGCGCGCCGGGCGCCTGCATGTCGCCGGCTTCAACACGGGCTCCAACCCGTTGGCCGTGAACTGCGCGGGCTTCGTGCCCTTCGCGATGATGGCGGGCGCCGACGACAGCTTCGGCTACGAGATGGAGATCATCACCCATCCCGGCAGCGGCATCGATCAGGTGCAGGACATCAGGGGCGGCAAGCTCGCCTTCACGTCGCCCACGTCCAACTCCGGCTACAAGGCACCGTCCGCAATCCTCAAAAGCGAGTTCGACATGCTCGCCGACCGGGATTTCGAGCCGACCTTCTCCGGCAAGCACGACAACTCCATCATGGGCGTCGCCAACAAGGACTATCCGGCGGCCTCCGTGGCCAACTCCGTGCTGCGCCGGATGATCGCCCGCGATGTCATCGAGCCGGATCAGATCGTCAGCATCTACAAGTCCCAGACCTTCCCGACCACCGGCTACGGCTATGCCCACAACCTGACGCCGGCGCTCCAGGAGAAGATCAGGGAGGCCTTTTTCAGCTTCCCCTGGGAGGGCTCCGCGCTGGCGGCGGAATTCGAGCAGTCGGGCGAGGCCAAGTTCATCCCCATCACCTACCAGGAGCACTGGGACGTCATCCGCAAGATCGATGCGGCCAACGGTGTCAGCTACGACTGCCGTTAAGCTCCGCGTCGAGGGCCTCGCCAAGCGCTATGCCACCGGCGACCGGGCGCTCACGGACGTGAGCCTCGCCCTGCCGGCGGGCCAGGTGCTGGGGCTCATCGGCCCCTCCGGCGCCGGCAAGTCCACGCTGATCCGCTGCATCAACCGCCTGGTGGAGCCCACCGCCGGCCGGGTGCTGCTGGGCGAGACGGCGGTCACGGACCTCGGCCGCAGCGGGCTGCGGCGTGCCCGGCGGCGCATGGGCATGATCTTCCAGGAGTACGCCCTGGTGGAGCGGCTCACGGTGATGGAGAACGTTCTCTCCGGGCGCCTGGGCTATGTGCCCTTCTGGCGCAGCTGGCTGCGGCGCTTTCCGCCCGCGGACATCGCCCGCGCCTTCCGGCTGCTGGACCGGGTGGGGCTGCGCGAGCAGGCCGACAAGCGCGCCGACGCCCTCTCCGGCGGGCAGCGCCAGCGCGTCGGCATCGCCCGGGCCCTGGCGCAGGAGCCCGAGATCCTGCTGGTGGACGAGCCCACGGCGAGCCTGGACCCCAAGACCTCGCGGCAGATCATGCGTCTGCTGCGGGAGGTCTGCGCCGAGCGCGGCCTCGCCGCCATCGTCAACATCCACGACGTGGCCCTGGCGCGGCAGTTCATGATGCGCATCGTCGGCCTGCGTGACGGGCGCATCGTCTACGACGGTGCACCGGAGGGCCTGAGCCCCGAGGTGCTCACCGCCATCTACGGCGAGGAGGACTGGAGCGCCGCGGGCGAGGCGGGCGCCGGGCGCGATGCCGGTCCGGACGTGCCGGACGACGACCAGCTGGCGGCGGCGCTGTGATCGCCCGCCGGTGGGAGCGGCCTGCCGGCCGCGACGACTGCCGGTGCACCGCCGCCCACGGGCGTCGCGGCAGGAATGCCGCTCCCACAAGTGCATGCGGGTGGGAGCGGCCTCCCGGCCGCGACGACTGCCGGGGCACCAGCAGCCCCGCTGCAGCCGGCAGCGCCCAGAGTGTCCATCAGTCGCGGCTGCACCGGGCCTTTCCCATGGGCAGCCAGGCACGCCCCGCCCGCCAGCCATGACCCCGTCCCCCGGTGCGCCCGCCGTCGTCGATGGTCCCACCCGCTGGCGCCGCCCGCCGCTGATCGCCGATGCCCGACTGCGCTGGGCGCTCCTCCTCGGCGCCCTGGCCTATCTCGTCATCGGCATCGGCAGCCTTACGGTCAACTGGGGCCGGGCGGCGGAGGGCTGGGAGCGGGGGCTGCGCTTCCTCGCGGGCTTCGTACAGCCGGACTTCGTGAGCCGCTGGGGGGATATCCAGCAGGGGCTGACGGAGAGCCTCACCATGACCCTCACCGCGACGGTGGTGGGCGTGCTGATCTCCGTGCCCATCGGCATCGGCGCCGCGCGCAACCTTGCGCCCCTGCCGGTGTATCTCGTCTGTCGCGCCATCGTCGCGGTGTCGCGCTCGCTGCAGGAGATCATCGTCGCCATCCTGTTCGTGGCCATGGTGGGCTTCGGGCCGCTGGCGGGCTTTCTGACCCTGGCCTTCGCCACCATCGGCTTCCTCGCCAAGCTCCTCGCCGAGGACATCGAGGACATCGACAAGGCGCAGGTGGAGGCCATCCGCGCCGCCGGCGCCTCCTGGCTTCAGACGCTGAATTACGGCGTTCAGCCGCAGGTGATGCCGCGGCTCATCGGGCTCGCGCTGTATCGGCTGGACATCAATTTTCGCGAGTCGGCGGTCATCGGCATCGTCGGGGCGGGCGGCGTGGGGTCCACGCTCAACACCGCGCTGGACAGGTACGAATACGACGCCGCGGCGGCCATCCTGCTGCTCATCATCGCCATCGTGATGGTGGCCGAGTACGCCTCCAGCTGGATTCGCAGGCAGGTGCAGTGAGCGGACTCCCGGCACCGGACCCTGCCCCCCTCTGGCGGCGGCGCAGCGCGCTTGCGGAGCTCGTGCGCTGGACCGGCTGGCTGCTGCTGGTGCTGCTGTTCGTGGTCTGCTGGGAGCTGATGACCCGCGAGCAGATCTGGGCCTTCGTCTGGGACGCGCCGCGGCAGGCGGGGGATCTGTTCCAGCGCATGGTGCCGCCGCGCTGGTCGTACCTGGACCAGCTCTGGCGCCCGCTCTGGGACACCCTCAACATCGCCACGCTCGGTACCCTGCTGGCGCTGGCGATCGCCGTCCCCGTGGGCTTTCTCGCCGCCCGCAACACCACGCCCAGCCGCTGGCTGGTGCGCCCGCTGGCGCTCTTCGTCATCGTCGCGTCCCGTTCGGTGAATTCGCTCATCTGGGCGCTGCTGCTGGTGACCATCCTGGGCCCCGGCCTGCTCGCGGGCGTCATCGCCATTGCGCTGCGCTCCATCGGCTTCATCGGCAAGCTCCTGTACGAGGCCATCGAGGAGATCGACCCGCGCCAGGTGGAGGCGGTGCGCGCCACCGGCGCCGGCGGCGCCCAGGTGCTGGACTATGCCGTGGTGCCGCAGATCCTGCCGGCGCTGGCGGGCATCGCCGTGTTCCGCTGGGACATCAACATCCGCGAATCCACGGTGCTCGGGCTGGTGGGCGCCGGCGGCATCGGCCTTCAGCTCAAGGCCTCCGTGGACACCCTGGCCTGGCCCCAGGTGACGCTCATCTTCCTGGTCATCCTCGCCACCGTCGTGGTGAGCGAATGGGTCTCCAGCCGGGTGCGGCACGCCCTCATCTGAGGCCGGGGCGCGACGCAACGCCGCCGGGCGCGTACGCAGGGGTCCGCAGTAGGCGGCTGGGCTTCTTCACAAGCTCTCAGGCCGCCGCCGGTGGCTGCACCCGCTCACCGGGGTAATGGGCGGTGATCCAGCGCTCCACCTCGGCGGTCAGCGCCTTGGCGGACTTGCCGCTCGACGGGATGGGCGCCCCGATGACCAGCCGGATGGTGCCCGGGTAGCGCATGACCGAGCGCGCCGGCCAGCAGTCGCCGCTGTTGTGGGCCACCGGCAGCACGTCCGCCCCGGAGCGGGTCGCCAGCATGGCGCCCCCGGAGTTGAAGTGGCCGATGGTCCCGGGCGGCTGGCGGGTGCCCTCCGGGAAAATCATCACGCTGATGCCGTCCGCGAGCCGCGCCGCGCCCTCCTTGACGATGATCTTGAGCGCCTGGGTGCCGGCGGACCGGTCGATGGCGATGGGCTTCAGCAGCGCGAGCCCCCAACCGAAGAAGGGAATCCACAGCAGCTCTTTCTTGAGGATGGTCGCCTGCGGCGACACCAGCAGCTGCAGATAGAAGGTCTCCCAGGGGCTCTGGTGATTGGACATCACCACCACGCCGCGGTCTTTGGGGATGTGCTCGCGCCCCTCCACCTCGATGCGCACACGGTTCAGATGCCGGAGCAGCCACATGATCACCACGCTCCAGATGTTCACGAAGCGGTAGCGCTGCTCGAAGCTCAGAAACGGCGCGGTCAGGAACACCAGCGGCGCATGCAGCACGGCGAGGAGGCCGGAGAGGATCACGAAGATGACGCTTCTGATCCGCACCGGCAGACTCGCCGGTCTCGCGCTGCCAGGCGCCTGGGCGCCGTCCGGGGATGATGCGGAGCCGGTTTTGGCGGCCGTCGGATGCTGCATGGCAGGGCTCTCTTGCTGCGGGCGGTTCTTGACCGCCTATTGTCCCTTCGCCATGGGCTGAGCGGAAGCCGTCATACGGCGCGCACACCGTCCTTGCGCTCCCCCGGGCGTCGCTGCTGCCCCGGCGGGCGGGGCTGCCCGTGACTTAGGGCTGCCCGGGCGGTAGATTCGGCCGTCAGACTGTCCCAGGCCAGTGACCCATCGTCAGGGAGCGGACGCCATGACCAAGATCTTCATTTCCCACAGCACCGCGGACGACGACTTCGTGCGGCGCCTGCGGCAGGCGCTGGCCGACCAGGGCCACGACGGCTGGATCGACTCCCGCGAGCTGCGCGGCGGCGACCTGCTGTGGCCGACGGTCCAGGCCGCCATCGAGGACGCGAGCGCCTACGCCGTTGTCGTCAGCCCGGACGGGCTGCAATCGCGGTGCGTGGGCGACGAGCTGGTGCACGCGCTGGAGATCCAGAAGCAACGGGGCAAGGAGCAGTATCCGGTGCTCCCGCTGTCGCTCGACGGCACCAGGCTCGGCGTCATGGAGCGCTTCTTCGCCGACGCGCCCGCCTACATCCCGGTCAGCAGCGACCCCGGCGGCATCGAGGCGGCCATGCACGCCATACTGGTGGCCCTCGGCGAGCGCCTGCCCACCGACGTGCCGGCCACACCCCAGCCCCCGGCGGAGCCGCTGGAGGAGCTGGTGCTGGAGCTGACGGACCTGCGCTTCCAGCAGCACGCGGCCGAGGGCCAGGCGCCGGTCCGCCGCGCCTCCGCCCGCGCCCGGCTGGTCTACGCGCCGGCCACACCCGGGCAGGAGGCCGTGCACAGCGAACGGGCCTGGCGGCTGGTGGACCCCCTCGGCCCCCTGGACACGGACGATCTGCGCTGGTACCTGGAGGACTACGCCACCTGGCCCAGCGGCGTCCCCGTCATCCAGGAGCGGGCCGGGCGCGTGGAGCAGAATCTCGAGACCTGGGGTCGGGCACTCCACGCCGCGGCCATGCCGCTGGAGCACACCGCGAACGTCCGCGACGCCTGGACCCGCATCGACGACCACGCTGGGCGGCGCTTCTCGGTGCACGTGGACGTGGACGCCACGCTGGAGGCCGGTGCACCCGAGACCGAAGTCGAGGCCGCCCGCGAGGCCGCCACGGTGCTGCTCGGCCTGCCCTGGGAGCTGCTGCACGACGGCAAGAGCTTCCTGTTCCAGGGCGCCAGGCCCACCCGCGTGCGCCGCCGCCTGCCCCGGACCCAGGGCTTCGACGTGCCGGTGGTGGCCACGCCGATCCGCATCCTGCTGGTCACCGCCCGTCCCGAGGACGACGCCTGCGGTTACATCGACCACCGCGTCAGCGCCCTGCCGTTGGTGGAGGCCATGGAGGCCCTGCCCGGGCTGGTGGCGCTGACGGTGCTGAGCCCGCCGACCCTGCCGGCGCTGCGCCTGGCGCTGGAGCGCGCCCGCGACGCCCGCCGGCCCTACCAGGTGGTCCACTTCGACGGCCACGGCGTCTACGACCGCCAGGTCGGCCTGGGCGGGCTCTGCTTCGAGCACCCGGACGACACCGGCAGGCTCGACGGCCGCCGGCACCTGACCGTCTACACTAACGCGCTGGGCCCGCTGCTGCGCGAGCACCGCATCCCGCTGGTGTTCCTGGAGGCCTGCCAGAGCGCGGTGGCGGAAAGCGTCTCCGAGTCCGTGGCCTCGGAGCTGCTCAAGGTCGGCGTCGCCTCCGTGGTGGCCATGAGCCACAGCGTGCTGGTGGAGACCGCGAGGCGCTTCGTCGCCGTCTTCTACACCGCGCTCGCGGACGGCAGGCGGGTGGGGGACGCCATGCTCGCGGGCCAGCGGGCGCTGGCGGAGGACCCAACCCGCGGGCGGGTCTTCGGCACCCGGGCACTGCGGCTCCAGGACTGGTTCGTGCCCGTGCTCTTCCAGGAGAAGGACGACCCGCAGCTCTTCAAGAGCCGGCCCGCCGAACAGACCCGCGCGGACTTCCAGCAGGCCCTCGCCGCCCGCCTCGGCGCGCTGCCGCCGGCACCCGCCACCGGCTTCATCGGCCGCTCCCGGGAGCTGCTGGCGCTGCAGCGCCTGCTGATGCCGGAGTCGGATGCCAGGGCCGGCGCGCGCTACGCCGTCATCCGCGGCCAGGGCGGCGAGGGCAAGACCGCGCTCGCCGCCGAGCTGGCCCGCTGGCTGGTGCGCTCCCACCAGGTCCGCCGCGCCGCCTTCGTGTCAGTGGAGATCCACGGCAACCTGCGCGCCGTGGTCGACGCCCTGGGCCGGCAGCTCGTGGGCGCCGCCTTCAGCGCCGCCGGAGAGCTGGAAGACGCCATCCAGCAGGTGGAGCGCGCCTTGCGCGAGGAGCGCTGCCTCCTGGTCGTCGACAACATGGAGAGCCTGCTGCTGCCGCCCTACCTGGCGGAGGCCACGCCGGACGCCCTCACCGAGGAGGCCCGCGCCGAGCTGGCGGAGATCTTATCGCTGTGCGAGCGGCTGCTCGGGGCCGGCGACACCCGCCTGGTCTTCACCAGCCGCGAGGCCCTGCCGGCGCCCTTCGACGCCAAGCGCAACCGCCGCGAGCTGCACCGGCTCGCGCCGGAGGACGCCATCAAGCTCGTGGAGCGGGTGCTGGATGCGGCCGACGGCGGCGGCGGAGCGGTCGCCGCCGGCGACGCCGCCGGCCGCGAGGCCATCGAGCGCCTGGTGGACGCCGTCCACGGCCACGCCCGCACCCTGGCGCTGCTGGCGCCGTCGCTGCAAAGCCAGGGCGTCGAGGCCACCCGCGCGGCGCTCACCGACCTGATGGCGGACATGGCCCGGCGCTTCCCCACAGGCCATCCCCAGGCCCGGGAGCAGTCGGTCTTTGCCGGCGTCGAGCTGTCCCTGCGGCGGCTGTCGGAGGCCAACCGGGAGCGGGTGCGGGTGCTGGGGGTGTTCCATGGCGGTGTCCAGCTTGCTGTGCTGCGCGTCATGACCGACTGGGACGAGGCGGACCTGGATGCGCTGGCCGCGGACCTGGTGCAGACCGGCCTCGCGACGCCGGACCCGTACAATCACCTGACCCTGAACCCGGCGCTCTGCCCCTATCTGCAC
The DNA here is from genome assembly GCF_913063425.1 of uncultured Thiohalocapsa sp. Lineage (GTDB taxonomy): Bacteria > Pseudomonadota > Gammaproteobacteria > Chromatiales > Chromatiaceae > Thiohalocapsa. The sequence continues at coordinate 4,007 of NZ_CAJXYK010000032.1, read as the reverse complement.
GCGCGGCTGGACGACGCCGAGCGCGAGGCGCTCACCGCCCGCTGGGTCGAGGCGATGGGTGGCTATGTCGCCTTTCTCGAACAGCAGTCGAACCAGGACACCGAGCTGGCGGCGACCCTGACGCAACTGGAGCTCGCCAACCTGTTCGCGCTGCTGGAGCAGTTGCAGGCGAAAGACGACCCGGCGGCGACCATCGATCTTGCCACCAGCCTCTACGGTCTGCTGCAAAACGCCGGCAAGCCGCGGCTGCTGGGGCGCGTGGCCACGGCGCGCGACGCCGCCGCCAAGGCCCTCGGCGACGGCTGGAGCCATGCCGGGTTCGAGGCCCAGCGCACCCGCATCGAGCAGCAGCTCGCCGGCGGCGACCTGCAGGGCGCGCTCACCGGGGCGCGGGCGCTGCTGGCGCGCGCCCGGGCGGCGGGGGAGGCGGCCTATCGGGGCGCCGATTACGACCTGGCGATGGCCTGCTGGCTGCTCGGCCGGGTGCTGAGGACCGCCGGCGGGGCGGAGCAGGCCCTGCCGCTGCTCGCCGAGGCGGAGCAGCGCTTCGAGGCCATCGCAGAAGACCGGTCCAGCCGCGCCGCGGCGCGCATGGCCTCCGCCTGCATCAGCGAGCGGGGCGAGTGTCTCTGGCGCCTGGGGCGGCTCGACGAGGCGGCGGCGGCCTATGAGGAGGGCATCCGCCGCGACGAGGAGCGCGGCGACGCCCGCGATGTCGCCGTCGGCAAGGGCCAGCTCGGCTCCGTGCGCAAGGACCAGCGCCGCTACCAGGACGCCCTGGACGCCTATGCCGAGGCCCGCGAGGCCTTCACCCGGCTGGGCGAGCCGGGCAGCGTCGCCGTCTTCTGGCACCAGACCGGCCTGGCCTACGAGGGCGCGGGGCAGCCACAGGCGGCGGAGGCGGCCTACCGGCAGTCGCTGCAGATCGAGGTCCAGCTCGGCAATGTCGCCGGACAGGCCGGCACGCTGGGTCAGCTCGGCACCCTCTACGACGACGCCCTCGACCGGCCCGAGGACGCGGCGGGCTTCTACCGCCAGGCGGCGGACAAGTCCATCGAGGTCGGGGATGTGGCCATGGAGGGCGTGGCCAGGAGCAACCTCGCCGAGACCCTGCGCCGGCTCGGGCGCCTCGACGAGGCCCGCCGCGAGGTCGAGCGGGCCATCGCCTGCAAGGCGCCTTTCGGCCACGCGGCCGAGCCCTGGAAGAGCTTCGGCATCCTCGCCGCCATCGAGACGGACGCCGGCAACCCGCCCGCCGCCCAACAGGCCCGAGGCAAGGCGCGCGCGGCCTACCTGGCCTACCGCCGCGACGGCGGCGAGAACCATGCTCTCGACGGCCGCCTCGCCCTGGCCGTCGCCGAGCACCTGCTCGCCGGCGACCCGGCCGCCGCGGCGGCGCTGCTGGCGGAGCTGGAAGCCGAACCGGACCTGCCCGATTCGCTCCGCCCCTTCCTTGCGGCCCTCCAGGCCATCGCCGCCGGCAGTCGCGACCCCGCCCTCGCCGAGGACCCGGCGCTGCACTACATCTCCGCCGCCGAGGTCCTGCTGCTGATCGAGGCGCTGGAGCAGGCCGGGCGCTGACCGGACGAGCCCAGCCCGCCCAGGCCGCGAGGCGACGGCGTAGGCGCTGTGACTCCCACGCTCCACAGACTGGGCAAGTATCGGCTGTAGGCTGGATAAGCGAAGCGCATCCGCCATCCGCGCGCACGTAAACGACTGATCTGCTGTCCGCAGCGCGCGGCGCAATGGCCCGTGTGGCCGCCGCCGGTGAATTCTTGCCCGGTCTGTCCAGCGTGGGAGCTGGTCCCGAAACTAAACTCCGTGCTTGAATGCACCAACAGTTGGCTCCGTTGCCGCGGGGCACGCCGCCAACGACATCCACCAGCCAAGGTGCAGGTGCTTGACTGACTTTCTGGAACATTGGGCGAGCGACAGCCCCGAGAGCGCGAAACCGGCGGCGCAGGAATTGCTGATCGCGGAATTCACCGAATCCATCCGGCAGGCGATGAAGTAGGCCGGCGTGAACCAAACCAATCTTGCCAAGCGCATGGGCGCGACCAGGGGCCACGTCTCCCAGTTGCTGAACGGTTCGCGCAACATGACGCTGCGTACGTTGGCCGACAGCTGTTCTGCGCTGGGCAAGCGCCCACGACTCACGTTCGACGCGGTCACATCCGGCGATTCGGCGCAAGACTTCCCTGGAACCGCACCTGAGCAGCAAGAGACCAACACCATGACGGTCTTCATCGAGAGCATCGCCATCCGGCGCTTCAGGGCACTCAGTGACTTGAGGTTGGACGGCTTTGGCAAGGTCAACCTGATTACCGGTAAGAACAACGCGGGCAAATCGACACTGCTTGAGGCGATCAGGGTGCTTACAACGGGCGGCTCACTCAGAACACTCTACGAGATACTGAATGACCGTGAGGAGTTGAACGCCGACCGGGACTCCGAGCATGTGTACTCGGCGCGCGATGTGGCGCCAATCTGCAACCTGTTCCACGGCTTTCCGGAATTGGGCGCTGTTGGGCAGGGATTCTCGATTTCCGCCACGGGCGATATCCCCGCGCAAATTCGCAAGATCGCTGTAAGCATGGACTGGTTCGCTCGCAGAGCCGACCCAGACCGGAAAACCTATTCCTACGAGCCGGTGCAAGCGGATCTATTCGATGACGAAGAGTCGTTTCCAGCACTCGTGCTGGAGATGTCGGCGCGCTCGCGTGTTGTGCCCATGCAGCGACTCAACCGTCGCGCATATCCCATTCGCCCCGACCCGGATGCACCGCAGACACCCTGTGTCTATCTCGACCCCTTCAGCTCTCGCTCCACTCGCGAGCTTGGACCGCTCTGGGATGCCATCGCGTTAACGGAGGTAGAGCAAGAGGTGGTCAAGGCGCTGCAAGTGATCTCCGATGACATTCAAGCGATCTCGGTTATCGGCAGCGATGAGCGCGGTCGCGGCCCCAGAACGGCCATCGCCAAGAGCTCGCGATACGCCCACCGGGTTCCGCTCCGCAGCCTCGGTGATGGTGTTAACCGGCTGTTCGGCATCGTGCTGTCATTATGCAATGCCCGTGATGGGGTTCTGCTCGTGGACGAAATCGAAAACGGTCTGCACTATTCTGTCCAAAGTGATATCTGGCGAGCGATCTTCCGGCTCGCGACAGACCTCAATGTCCAGGTCTTTGCCACCTCACACAGCTGGGATTGTGTGCGCGCCTTTCAGGAGGCGGCGAGCGAGAGCCCGCTGGACGGCGTTCTTGTGCGCCTATCTCAGTTGAGCGACCGTGTCGCCGCGACGGTCTTCAAGGAAAAGGACCTCGAAATCGTGACGCGCGATCACATTGAGGTGCGTTGAGCCATGGCCGGCGAGACAGTGCTGATGGTCGAGGGGTCCAGCGACGAGCATGTGGTCAAGGCCATTTGCGGCAAGAGGCAGCTTGGCAAGATCGATGTGATCAAGCCTTATGGAGGGAAGCCCGGCTTGCTTGAAGGCATACCTGTCCGCCTGATGGAGAGCGACATCGCCGCGCTCGGCATTCTGCTCGATGCGGACGAGAGTCTGGATGCCAGTTGGCAGGCCATCGCCGCGCGACTCGAAGGTGCCGGATACAGCCCGGTGCCCGCGTCTCCCGAAGTCCACGGTACGGTGATCCTACCGCCAGATCAGAGTCTCTTGCCACGGGTCGGCGTCTGGCTCATGCCCGACAACAGACTGCCCGGCATCCTGGAAGACTTCCTTCGGTTCCTGGTGCCTCAAGGCGATCCACTGCTCGCGCACGCCGAGCAGGCCATCAACACCATCCCCGAAGGCCAGCGCAGATTCCCGGACCTGCGCCGGCCCAAAGCCCTGATCCACACCTGGCTACTCCGAGGTATCCGAGAACAGGTCGTCCCGCACCGGCGGCGCCAGCCGATGGTCCGGGTCTACCCCCTGTTGGCCCAGATGGTAGGCGGCGAAGCCCGGCATCAGGACCTGGTTGCGGGCCATGCCGATGACGCGGCCG
>NZ_CAJXYK010000031.1 GCF_913063425.1 uncultured Thiohalocapsa sp. | reverse complement strand
GTCTTGCCATGGTCCACGTGACCAATGGTGCCGACGTTCACGTGTGGCTTCTTGCGCTCGAACTTGGATTTGGACATTGGGGACCCCTACCTCGCTCAGACCAGCTATTCCCGACGCCGCCAGCCCGTACCACAGCCGACGTTAGACCTGTTGCTGCCGTCGCAGCGCGGACCCGGCCGTCGACCGGAGTCCGTTCGTTGGAGCCCATGACCGGATTTGAACCGGTGACCTCACCCTTACCAAGGGTGTGCTCTACCAACTGAGCTACATGGGCGATGTCTGCCGCCACCAAATCCAATTGCGCGACGCCGTCCTCATGCGACCGGTGCCGCCGCGCACGAGACCGTCGTGTGGAGCGGGTGATGGGAATCGAACCCACACCATCAGCTTGGAAGGCTGAGGTTCTACCATTGAACTACACCCGCAGGGGCCTCGTCCCCCGCCAACGCTGCCAGCCCAACTGCAACGTGAAGGTTCGACACGGTGTCGTCGCGGCCATCGGCGAGCCCGTCGTCGGTGGTGCGCGGCTTTGGCGGATACCTTTTGGTGGAGGGGGGAGGATTCGAACCTCCGAAGGCTGAGCCGTCAGATTTACAGTCTGATCCCTTTGACCGCTCGGGAACCCCTCCAAGCAATCGAGCGCGGCAGTATAGGCCGCAGCCGAACGTCGGTCAACAGCTCATCGACAAGACCATGCCCCATCCCGTTCAGATAGCCGACGGCCCCGGCGGCTGGAGCGCATCTCGTCCGGCGCAGGCCGTTTCGGCGCCCGCGATGCTATTCTTGTCGGCTCGCGCAACGGACACGCGTGCCCGAGATCGACAACCATCCGCCCCAAGGACGATCCGCCAAAAGCGATCCCCCTAAGAACGATCCCCAGCAACATCCCCAGTAACGCTCTCCAAGAGGTCTAGCCCCGATGGACGTCACAATCTTCGGCAGCGGTTATGTCGGCCTGGTCACCGGCGCCTGTCTTGCAGAGGTCGGCAACAACGTGCTCTGCGTGGACGTGGACGAGCGCAAGATCGAGCTGCTGAACGCAGGCGGGGTGCCCATCTACGAGCCGGGCCTCGACGACATGATCCGGCGCAACGCCAAAGCCGGCCGGCTCGCCTTCAGCAGCGACCTTGCCGCCGGCGTCGCCCACGGCCTGTTCCAGTTCATCGCGGTCGGCACCCCGCCCGACGAAGACGGCTCGGCGGACCTCAAGCATGTGCTGAGCGTTGCCACCACCATCGGCGAGCACATGGATGCGTACCGGATTATCGTCGATAAATCCACGGTACCCGTGGGCACAGCAGACCGCGTCGCCGAGCGCATCCGCGAGACCCAGGCCGGGCGTGGCGTCAGCATCGAGGTCGACGTCGTATCCAACCCCGAGTTTCTGAAGGAGGGTGCGGCCATCGAGGACTTCATGCGCCCGGACCGCGTCATCGTGGGCACCGACAACCCGCGCACCGCGGAGCTGCTGCGCGCCCTCTACGCGCCCTTCAACCGCAATCACGATCGGCTGATGGTCATGGACGTACGCTCGGCGGAGCTCACCAAGTACGCCGCCAATGCGATCCTGGCCACCAAGATCAGCTTTATGAACGAGCTGTCCAACATCGCCGAAGCGGTGGGGGCGGACATCGAGCAGGTGCGGGTCGGCATCGGCTCGGATCCGCGCATCGGCTATCAGTTCATCTATCCCGGCTGCGGCTACGGCGGCTCCTGCTTCCCCAAGGACGTCCGTGCACTGGAGCGCACGGCCACCACCGTCGGCTACACGGCCGAGCTGCTGCGGGCTGTGGAGGCGGTCAACTTCCGCCAGAAGGAGATCCTCTTCGGCAAGATTGCCGACTACTTCGACGGCGCGCTGGACGGCAAGGTCATCGCACTCTGGGGCCTCGCGTTCAAGCCGAACACCGACGACATGCGCGAGGCGTCCAGCCGCCGCCTGATGGAGCAGCTCTGGGACGCAGGCGCCGCCGTGCGGGCCTACGATCCGGTGGCCATGGACGAGACCCGGCGCATCTACGGCGCGCGTTCGGACCTGACCCTGACCGACGACCCGCTGGCGGCGCTGGACGGCGCCGACGTGCTGGCCATCGTCACCGAGTGGACCCAGTTCCGCAGCCCGGATTTCAATGCGATCCGGACGCGGCTGCGCCACCCCGTGATTTTTGACGGGCGCAATATCCTCGACCACGGACAGGTAACGGCCGCAGGCCTGACCTATGTGTCCATCGGCCGCGCCAGCAAAGCGCCGCGCCAAGGCGTTGCGAGCCTCTGAGACCTGTCGTCCCGCGCCCCGCGTCAGCTCTCGCGCGGCGCCCGCCGCGGCCCTGAAACCCACACCGATCCGCGCCGAAACCCCGCGCTGTCCGGCCCCGTATGGACCGCGGCGGCGCCGACTCGCCCCACGCCGCAAACCTCAAGCGGCGGGCCGGCGAGCATCTCCGGGACTGCGGCCCCACAGCCGCGTGACGGAGGCGCAAGCGCACACCCAAGCGACCCAGCGCCGCCACCTGTCGAGCGGCTTAGCCTAAGTCACTACTCCGATCAATCAGCCGCTTCCACCCGCGGATAAGCGGAAAACCCCTAAAATGCACTACCGTTGCGCCTCAGCAACACTCGCCACCGCAAGTACACCATTGGTCGGCGCTTGATTTGACATTTATGCCACCACGGCTAATCATTGCAACAGGACCCGCATGGGTACGCGGCCGCCGTTGACAAGGCATAAAGCCAGCTTCGGCGCTGACATACCACCACGACAGAGGATCAAACATGAAACTGCAGCCCCTGACCGCGGCCGTCGCGGTTGTATGTTGCGTTGGTGCATCACCAGTCCTGGCCACCAACGGCTACATGTCCCACGCCTATTCGCCAACCGCCGCAGGCATGGCCGGTGCCGGCGAAGCTGCGCTGCCGCAGGACTCGCTGTCGGTGGTCGGCAACCCGGCGGGCCTCACCCGGGTCGGTCGGCGCGCGGACGCCGGTCTCGCCTGGTTTCGCCCGCTGCGCGAGTACGACGGGCTGACGCCGGATCCCATGACAGGCGCCCTGGCCCCCATCGGCGGGCCGCCGGACGGGCGAGCCACGGTAGAAAGCGAGAACAACGACTTCCTGGTGCCGGGTCTCGGCTATGTGCATCCCATCGACGCCGTCAGCGCGGTAGGCGTCGCGCTCTTCGGCAACGGCGGCATGAACTCGGACTATCGGAGCAGGGACACCCTGTTCAATGTCGGCACCTTCGGCGGCAACAACACGCTTGCGAATCCGCCGTCCTACCAGCCGCCCGATCCGCGTGCCGGCATGCAAGTGCCTGGCACCAGCCGGATCGGCGGCGGGGACGCCGGCGTCAACCTCGAGCAGCTCGGTATCTCCTTCGGGTACGCACGCGACTTGGCGAGCAACGTGTCAATCGGTGCGAGCTTCCTGCTCGGCTACCAGACCATCGAGATCAAGGGCGTCGGAGCGTTCCAGGGCTTCACCCAGACCTTTACCCAGAGCATGATTCAGAGCGGCACGATGTCGGCCATCTCGCCGGACAGCCTGTCCGATAACGGCAAAGACTCCGCCTGGGGCTACGGCTTCCAGGTCGGCGGCCTGTGGGACGTGACATCCCAGCTCACGCTCGGCCTGTCCTATCGCACCAAGATCTTCATGGACAAGTTCGACAAGTACTCGGATCTGTTTGCCGAAGGCGGTGGCTTCGACATCCCGGCCGTGGGCAGCATCGGCGCCGCCTTCCGCGCCACCCCGGACCTGACCTTTGCCCTCGATGTACAGCAGATTTGGTACGGCGACGTGGACGCAGTGGCGAACGGCAACGAGCTGGCCACCCGCTGCGACTTGGGTGCGGCCTTCGGCATGCCGAGCGCCCCCGGCGCCACCTATGACTCCCGCTACTGCCTGGGCGGCTCCAAAGGCGCCGGCTTCGGTTGGGACGACATGACCGTCATCAAGTTCGGCGTGCAGTACGACGTCAATGACCAGCTCACGCTGCGCGCCGGCTACAGTCACGGCAACAACCCCATCGACGGCACCCAGGTGGCGTTCAACACCCTGGCGCCCGCGGTCATCGAGGACCACTGGACCCTGGGCGGCACCTACCGGCTCCGCGACGACTTCGAGCTGACCTTCTGGGGCATGTACGCGCCGGAGGGCTCAGCGAAAGGCCCCGGCGCCTTCACCGGCACCCAGGCACCGGAAATCAAGATGACCCAGTACGAGCTTGGTGTGAACTTCGCCTGGCTCTTCAACTGAGACACCACCCGCGCCGACCCCCGGGTCGGCTCATCGACAAAGCCGCCTCCGGGCGGCTTTGTCATGTCCGCGGCGCAGACAGTGCAACGCCGACATGCACACCCGGGCGACGACGCGGCAAGCGCAGGCGCCATCGACGCCGACGACGAGCACACGTCAGGGGGCGGCGTGCAGGCGGTTCATCGCAAGTTGGAAACGGCCCTCGACGAGGTCGGGCAAGGCGCGTGCGGCGTCATCCACCACATCCAGAATCGCCGTCGCATCCGCCTGCGACGGACGCCCGAGCACATACCCCACCACACGCGACTTCTCGCCGGGATGGCCGATGCCAATGCGCAGCCGCCAGAAGTCGCGGCTGCCCAGCGCCGCGATGCTGTCGCGCATGCCGTTGTGTCCGGCATGCCCGCCGCCGAGCTTGAGCTTGGCACGGCCGGGCGGCAGGTCCAGCTCGTCGTAGGCGATGAGGATCGCCTCGGGCGGGATGTCGAAATAGCGAGCCACCGCGGCCACGGCGCGGCCGCTGTGATTCATGTAGGTGCTCGGCTTCAGCAGACGCACGTCCGTGGCGCCGACGGTGATGCGCCCCAGCAGCCCATGGAACTTCGCCTCGGCCCGGAAGCTGCCATGGTGCGCCTCGGCGAGCCGGTCCACGAGCCAGAAGCCCGCGTTGTGGCGGGTCAAGGCGTAGTCTGGGCCGGGGTTGCCGAGCCCGATGACGAGCCGAATGCCGGAATGGGACATTGCTGCAAACCTGAGCGCCGTGCTGAGCAGTGGCCCGTCAGCCGCGTCAGCGTCCGTGCGGCGCCGCCCGCCCGGGCCGCAGCGGCCACCGGGGCGGGTCGATGCGCTTCAGGCTCACTCAGCCGGGGCCTCGCCACTCTCGCCCTCGCCTTCGGCGCCCTCCTCCTCGGCGCTGCCGCCATAGGCCGCATGAATGCTGACCACAGGTGTGTCGGCATCCATGGCCGCCGTCAGCTCGACGCCGGCCGGGAGCTTCAGGTCCGACACCTGCAGCACATCGCCGATCTCCATCGCTGCCATATCCACCGCGATGTACTCGGGCAAATCCTTCGGCAGGCAGCTGATTTCGAGCTCCGTCAGGTTATGCGAGACCACGCCGCCCTTCTTGACGCCGACGGCGGTGGCCTCGTGCTCGAAGTGCAGCGGCACGCTCATGCGCAGCTTGTCCTTGGCGCTGATGCGCTGAAAATCGACATGAATGATGAAGGGCTTGGCGGGATGCCGCTGCAGATCCTTCAACACCACCTGCGTGGTCTCGCCGTCGAGCTTCAGATTCAGGATGCTGGAATAAAAGGCCTCGTAGTCGAGCTGGCGGTAAAGCTCGCTGTGCAGCACCGACACCATCTGCGGGTCCCGATGACCGCCATAGACGATGCCCGGCACGAGACCCTGGCGACGCAGGCGGCGGCTCGCACCCTTCCCCCCGTCGGTCCGCGGCTGGGCAACGACTTCAAAGATTTCGCTCATGCTTCAGTCTCCAAGACAGTGGGTCGCCACAACAGTGGCTCTCCACGACACAAGGCGCCGCCACCCGCGACCAGGTGGACGGCGCCCGCTCGCCGCTGCCCCATGCAGCGGTCAAACAGCCTGCGCCTGCACCCCGGATGCTATCCGCGGCCAGGGCGCATGGTTGAAGGCGCCGGCGGCATGCGCGGCCGCCGACCGAAATCAGTCCACGAACAACGAGCTCACGGACTCTTCGTCCGAGACCCGGCGCATGGTCTCCGCCAGCAGCTCGCCGATACTGAGCTGGCGGATCTTCGGGCAGGCCGCAGCATCGGGCCCCAACGGGATGGTGTTGGTGACCACCAGCTCGTCGAGCTCGGATGCGGCGATATTGTCAACCGCGGGCCCCGAGAGCACCGGATGTGTGCAGTAGGCCGCGACCATCGCCGCACCATGCTGCTTCAGCGCAGACGCCGCCTGGCACAGGGTGCCTGCGGTGTCGACGAGGTCGTCGATGAGCACGCAGCAGCGCTCCCGGACATCGCCGATGATGTTCATGACCTTGGCCTCGTTCGGCTTCGGTCGGCGCTTGTCGATAATGGCAAGCTCGGCATCATCGAGCCGCTTTGCCACCGCCCGCGCCCGCACGACGCCGCCCACGTCGGGCGACACCACCATCAGCCCCGGATACTTCTGCTTCCAGATGTCGCCGAGCAGCACGGGTGAAGCGTAAACATTGTCCACCGGGATATCGAAGAAGCCCTGGATCTGATCCGCGTGCAGATCCACGGTCAGCACGCGGTCCGCTCCTGCGGTGCCGATCATCTTCGCCACCAGCCGGGCCGTGATGGGCACCCGGGCGGAGCGCGGACGGCGGTCCTGCCGAGCATAGCCGAAATACGGGATGACGGCCGTAATGCGCTTCGCTGAGGCCCAGCGCAGCGCGTCGATCATCACCAGGAGCTCCATCAGATTGTCGTTGGTCGGCGCACAGGTCGGCTGCACGACGAAGACATCCCGGCCACGGACGTTCTCCTGGATCTCCGTCATCACCTCGCCGTCGCTGAACTGACCCACCACGGCCTTGCCGAGGGGCAGGCTCAGGTGCGCCGTGATCTCGGCGGCGAGCTCCGGGTTTGCGTTCCCGGTGAAGACCATCAAATGGCTGTCGGGCACGGCTCTACGCCGCACGCGCTCACCCATGCCGGGTGCAGGTGCTGGGCGCGATGGCGATTCCATGGGCGGCGTCAGGGGGAAACGTCAGGGGGAAGGGTCAGGGGGCAGCGTCAGGGGCAAGCGTCAGGGGCAAGCGTCAGGCGATAGCGTTACGCGGCAGCGTCCGGGTAAGTGCAGGGCTCCGATGACGTGTCACGCGAGCTTACGCGGTCAGGGCGCGAGTCGACGCCCCATGCGCGCTTGCTCAGTGCGTCAGGCTGGGTGCGACCTCGGCCATAGAGTCTGCTCTGCCCGCGACGGATGGTGGCTGGGGCGCCAGGATTCGAACCTGGGAATGCTGGGATCAAAACCCAGTGCCTTACCGCTTGGCGACGCCCCAAGTGATCTTTGGATTGAGCCTCTGAGCCAGGCGGCGACTGCGCTCTTCCGGTGGGCGCTCCTGCGCACGTCAGCGCCCAACCGCTGCGTGGAGCCGCCGCCGACCGACCCCGAACCGACGCAGCGAACAGCGTCAGGCGAACAGCGGCGAGCGGTTGCGACCCTGCGCGATGAAGGGCGCATAGCCCGCGGGCACCTGCGCCAAGGCCGCCTGCGCCCCATCTTTGGACGCAAAGGTGCCGAAGACGCAGCAGCCGGTGCCCGTCAGCCGGGGCGCGGCAGCCGCCGCGTCGAGCCAGTCGAAGGCGTCTGCCACGGCCGGATAGCGCCTGCGCACCACAGCCAGGCAATCGTTTGGGCATTGACCCGCAACGAAGTCCGCCATTGTGATGGGGCTTGAGTCTCGTGTCAATTCCGGGTCGCCGAAGACCGCGGCGGTGGACACCGACTGCGGCGGCACCAACACCAGGTACCAGTCCTCTGGCGGCGTGATGCGGGAGATCTCTTCGCCCACACCTTCCGCCCAGCAGGCGTACCCCCGCACAAATACGGGCACATCGGCGCCGAGGGCAAGGCCGATGCGCGCCAGGGCCTCCAGGTCCAGCCCCAGCGCCCAAAGCTGATTCAGCGCGTGCAGGGTCGTTGCGGCATCCGAGCTGCCCCCGCCGAGCCCGCCGCCCATGGGCAGGACCTTGTCGATGTCGATGTCGACGCCGGCACCGCAGCCGGTCGCCTCGCGCAGGGCCATCGCGGCGCGCACCACGAGATCCTGCTCCGGCGGCACGTCCGCGGCAGCGCGACCGCGCTGGATGCGCCCGTCCGCCCGCGGCGTGAAGTACAGGCGATCCGCCCGGTCCAGAAACTGGAACACCGTCTGCAGGCGATGGTAGCCGTCCGGTCGGCGCCCCAACACCCGCAGCATCAGGTTCAGCTTCGCCGGCGCGAGCCAAGCGCCCTCTGGCGTCGGGCGTGGGGATGGGTCGTGCATCGTCTGACTGGTGTCTGTGCCGGCGCGGGCGCCAGGTCCCGAGTGCGCCGTCACGCCATCAGTTTCCGGGCGTCTGGCTGTAGCGATGCTTGCCGAGGACGCGCAGCAGGTACTCATGCTCGGGATCGGCCTCCAGCGCGCGGTCCCAAATGGCCCGCGCTTCGTCCTTGCGGCCCAGCGCCCACAGCACTTCACCCAGGTGCGCGGCGATCTCCGGGTCGAACACCAGGTCCAGCGCCTGCCGCAGATAGGGCTCCGCGGCCTGCGGATCGCCCATGCGGTACAGCACCCAGCCCATGCTGTCCATGATGGCGGGCTCGTCCGGCTTCAGCGCGAGCGCCTGCTCGATGAGCTCCTTCGCCTCTGCCAGTCGGTCGGTGCGATCGGCCAGCGTGTAGCCGAGGGCGTTCAGCGCATCGGCATGCTCCGGGTCCTGTGCGAGGATGTGCCGCAGGTCAGATTCCAAAAGCTCGACCCGGTCCAGGCCGACCGCGACCATGGCCCGGGCGTAGCGCAGATCCGGGTCGTCGGGGCGCGCTGCGACGGCCTGATCGTACACCGCCATGGCCTGCTGCTCGGCGTCGTGCTCGCGCAGCATCTCGCCTTCGATGAGGTAGAGCGTAACGGCGTCGTCGGGCATTTGGTCGCGCAGCTGCTGGAGCATGTCCCGGGCGCGGCTCACGTCGCCGCCCGCCGCATGCAGGCGCGCGATCCGCACCGCTGCATCGGTGGCGTTGGACCCGTCCACCCGGGCGTACCAGCCGAGCGCAGCGTCCGCGTTGCCCGCGCGCTCCTCCAGCTGGCCGAAGAGGAAGGCGACATCGTCCTCGCGGCGGCCGAGCTCGTCGAGCCGCGTCAGGTGGGTGCGGGCCTTGTCCAGGGCATCCACCTCAAGCGCCAGCACCGCTGCCGTGAAGAGCACGTCGGGCTGATCCGGATCCCGCGCTAGGACGGCATCGAAGACCTCGAGCGCCGACGCGTATTCTTCGGCATCGATGTGCAGCTGCGCGCGCAGCAGCGTGAGCGCTTTGTCATCACCCGCCTGCGCCAGGTAGTCGTCCAGTAGGCCAGCTGCCGCTTCGCGCTCGCCGTCAGCGACCAGCAGCTGCACAAGAAAGATGCGCGGCTCGTTCCAGTCCGGTCGCAGCTCGGCGGCGCGCGCAGCGGCCTTGCGGGCGAGCGCGTTGTCGTCCGCGGCCACGGCCAGGGTGGCCAGCGCGAACTGGGCATCGGCGTCGTCCGCCGCGTCGGCGATGAGCGCCTGCATCAAATCCAGCCGCTCCGCCGGGTCCTCGATGCGTGCGAGCAGCTGTGCCGCCTGCAGGTACGGCTGCCTGCCGGCGGGCGTCACCCGCACCAGCTCGCGCAGCGCCGCCAGGGTGGCGTCACGGTCGCCCGCCTCGATCTGGACGTAGGCCGCGATCTGGCGCGCCTTGACGGAGTCGGGGTCCAGCCCCTGCCAGAGGTCCACGGCGCGCTGGCCCGCCTGCGGGTCTCCGAGCGCCAGCGCCGCGCGGGCGGCCAGCGCCGCAAGCTCCGGGTCGCGGGCCAGCTGCGCTGCGTGCAGGTAATGCGTAAAGGCCATACGCTGGTCGGCGCGCTGCGCGGCGACCTCGCCCACCAGCACGGAGTAGATCAGATCGGCCGTCAGCTCCGACGGCGGTGCGCCGGCCTCGGCACCGGCTGCAGCGTTTGCGGTGGTGTCCTGCGTGTCTGCGGCGGGCTCGGGCAGGTCGTCGGCGACGGCGAGCGCAGGCAGCGTCAGGGCGAGCATCAGGCCCAGCATCAGGCCCGGCATCAGGGCCAGCCACAGGGCGGCGGAGTGGGCGTGTCGGGTCATGTGCGTGCGGCTTCCCCGGGGCTGTTGACCGCGATCAGCGGTGAATGCGTTTGATGGCAGTATACTAGGGCAGTTCCTGCGCCATGGTGCCGGTGTATCTGCTGCGGGCCGGCGCTCACACCGTCGGCGGGCGGTAAGCAGCCTGACAGCGTCGTCGCTCGTCCCTACGAGCGCCGCCGACGGCCCCGGACAGACCTGCGCCCGAACCAAACCCTGGCCCAAACCTTGGCCCAAACCTTGAGCCGGTCCTGGACCCAGACCTTTGGCAGGGACCGGCCCGGCGGCGTCGCCAAGCCATACACTGCCACATGGGGTCGCGCGAGGCTCCGTCCAGCCACCGCAGCGACGCCGCAGGCGAAGCAGACACCCAACACAGCAACGGCCAAACCGAAGCCATGACGATATTGACCCTCGGCTTGAACCACAAGACGGCGCCCGTCGATACCCGCGAGCGGCTGACGTTCGGGCCTGATGTGATCGTCGGTGCGCTGCGCAGCATCACCGAGCAGACCCCCGCCGACGAGGCCCTGATCCTCTCCACCTGCAACCGCATGGAGGTCTACTGCGCCGTGGACGGCAGCGGCGCCGAAGCGGCGGTGCGCAACTGGCTCGGCGAGTTCCACGGCCTGGAGCCGCAGCTGTTCGCTCAGCACCTGTATCACTATCAGGACCGCGATGCCGTGCGCCACCTGCTCAAGGTCGCGAGCGGCCTGGACTCCATGGTGCTCGGCGAGCCGCAGATCCTGGGCCAGGTGAAGCAGGCATTCCAGACGGCCAACGCTGCCGGCGGCACCGGGCGGATGCTCGGCAAGCTCTTCCAGCACACCTTCTCCGTGGCCAAGCAGGTGCGCACGGACACCGCCATCGGCTCCAGCCCGGTGTCGGTGGCTTTCGCCGCCGTCAGCCTGGCGCGGCAGATCTTCAGCGACCTGAGCCGGCAGACCGCGCTGCTCATCGGCGCCGGCGAAACCATCGAGCTCGCCGCCCGCCACCTGCACCAGCACGGCATCGGGCGCATCATCGTCGCCAACCGCACTGTGGAGCGTGCCCACGGCATCGCGCAGCAGTTCGACGGCTATGCCATCGCGCTGACGGAGCTCTCCAACCACCTGCCGGAGGCGGACATCGTCGTCTCCTCCACGGCGAGCCCCTTGCCGGTGCTCGGCAAGGGCACCGTGGAGCGCGCACTCAAGAAGCGTCGCCACCGCCCGGTGTTCATGGTGGATATCGCCGTGCCGCGGGACATCGAGCCCGAGGTGCGCGATCTGCGCGATGTGTATCTGTACACCGTGGACGACCTCCAGGGGGTGGTGGACCAGGGCATGCGCTCGCGCCAGCAGGCGGCGGAGCAGGCGCAGGAGATCATCGAGCTGCACACCGAAGAGTTCATGGGCTGGGTGCGGTCGCTGAACGCCGTCTCCCTGATCCAGGACTACCGCGCCCGCGCCGAGTGCACCCGCGACAGCCTGGTGGAGCGCGCCCAACGCCAGCTCGCCGCGGGCAAGCCGGCGGACGAGGTGGTGTGCCAGCTGGCACACCTGCTCACCAACAAGCTGCTGCACAGCCCGAGCGTACGCCTGCGCCGAGCCGGCCGCGAGGGCCGCAACGAGCTGCTGGAGGCCGCCAACGAGCTGTTCCAGCTCAAGGTGGAGAACGACTCCAACCGCTGAGGCCCAATCGCTCGGAGCCGGTCGCTGATCCCCAGCCACTGATCCCCAGCCTGTCAGTCCGTCGCGTCCATGAACCCATCCCTCCGGGGCAAGCTCGACCAGCTCGCCGAGCGCCATGCCGAGGTCACCGCCCTGCTCGCGGACCCGGACACCCAGACCGACCAAACGCGCTTTCGCGACCTGAGCCGCGAGTACGCCCAGCTGGAGCCGCTGGTGGCGCGTCTCGGCGAATACCGGGAGGCCGAGGCGGCCATCGACAGCGCCCGGGAGCTGCTGGCAGACCCGGAGATGAAAGGCCTCGCGGCCGATGAGATCGCCGCCGCCGAGGCCCGTCGCGACGAGCTGGAGCCGGTGCTCCTCGGGCTGCTGGTGCCGCCGGACCCGAACGACGCGCGCAACGTGTATCTGGAGATCCGCGCCGGCACCGGCGGTGCCGAGGCGGCCCTCTTCGCCGCGGATCTGCTGCGCATGTACCTGCGCTACGCAGAGCTGCGGGGCTGGCGCCACGAGATCATGAGCGCGAGCGAAGGCGAGCTCGGCGGCTACAAGGAAATCATCGTGCGCATCGCAGGGCCGGACGTCTATGCCCGGCTCAAGTTCGAGTCCGGCGCCCACCGCGTGCAGCGGGTGCCGGAGACCGAGTCCCAGGGCCGGGTGCACACCTCCGCCTGCACCGTCGCCATCCTGCCGGAGGCGGAGGCGGTGGACGACGTACAGATCGCAAGCGAGGATCTGCGTGTGGACACCTACCGCGCCTCCGGTGCCGGCGGCCAGCATGTGAACAAGACCGACTCCGCCGTGCGCATCACCCATCTGCCGAGCGGCATCGTCGTCGAATGCCAGGACGAGCGCTCTCAGCACAAGAACCGCGCCCGCGCCCTGGCGCTGCTGCAGGCCAGGCTGCTGTCGGATGCCGTCGCCTCCCAGGTGGCGGAGCGCAGCGAGTCCCGCCGGCTCCAGGTGGGCAGCGGCGACCGCTCCGAGCGCATCCGCACCTACAACTTCCCGCAGAACCGACTCACGGATCACCGCATCAACCTGACGCTCTACAAGCTGGACGAAGTCATGCTGGGCCAGCTGGACCAGGTCATTGAGCCGCTGCGCCAGGAGCACCAGGCGGACGAGCTCGCCGCCCTGATGAGCGCCTGAGCCCCTGTCCTGCCCAACGACCTTGCCGCAACCCCGTCAGACCAGCCTTGCGCAAGCGGTGCAGGAGGGCGCCGCGCGCCTCACGCGCGCCGCCCAGCCCGCTGCCCGGCTCGAGGCCGAGCTGCTGCTGTGCGCGGCCACGGGGCTGCCCCGCACGACTCTCTTTGCGTATCCCGAGCAGCCGGTACCGGCCGCGGCCGAGTCCGCGCTGGATGCCTTGCTGGCGCGCCGCCTCGCCGGTGAGCCCATGGCCTATATCCTCGGCCGCCGCGGGTTCTACGACCTTGAGCTCTACACCGCCCCAGGGGCGCTGATTCCACGGCCCGAGACCGAGCTGCTGGTGGACTGGGCGCTGGACCTGCTGCCCGCCGACAGCCCCTTGCGCTGTGCCGACCTCGGCACCGGCACCGGCGCCATCGCCCTGGCCCTGGCGCAGGCGAGGCCCAACTGGATGGTCTACGCGGTGGAGCGGGACGCCGCCGCACTCGCCGTGGCGGCAGAGAATCGCCGGCGGCACGCGGCGGCCGAGCTGTTGCTGCTGCGCGGCGACTGGCTCGACGGCTTTGCGGACCGGAGCCTGGACTTGGTGGTCGCCAACCCGCCCTATGTCCGGGCCGGCGACCCGCACCTGCTGCGCGGCGACCTGCGCTTCGAGCCGCCGCAGGCACTGGCAGCAGGCCCAGACGGGCTCGCGGCCATCCGCCGCATCCTCCTGCAGGCCGCCGCCGTGCTGCGTCCCGAGGGGCTCTTGTTGCTGGAGCACGGCTGGGACCAGGCCGCCGAGGTGCGCGCATTGCTGCACCTCGGCGGCTGGTGCGCTATCGTCACCCGCAGGGACGCAGCCGGCCTGGAGCGGGCCACCAGTGCCCGCCGCCCGGCTCAGTGAGCAATAGACGGGCTGACCAGCCAAGGGCCGATTGACACCGACCGCAACGCCATCAGCATACGACCGCCATGGATATCCCCGAGTCAGATCGCATCAAGCGCCGGCAGATCAACTTCCGCGATCTGCACCCGGAGCGTAACGACGCCCGCACCGCGGCGGACTTCCTGACCGCCGTGGAAGGCGTGCTCACCGCCGAGCCTCACGCGCCCATCGTGCTCAACGTCAGCTATGATCTGACCCGCACCTGCCTGCAGGAGCTGGAAGAGGCGCTGCACGAGCTGGGTCTGCACCTGGACAACGGGCTGCTGTTTCGCCTGCGCCGCGCCCTGTACTACTACACCGAAGACACCTTCCGTGAGAACGCCGGCTTCAAGCGCGACAGCAACTGCACGAAGCGCGTCTTCGCCAAGCGCTACGAGGCGCTGGAGCACGGCTGCCGCGACCCGCGCCCGGAGCATTGGCGACGCTACCTTTGAAGAAGGGCGGCGGGCGGCGGGCGGAGGCCCGAGGCGCGACTGACGCGCTGCACCCGCTGCGAGATGCGCAGCGGGCGCGGTATTCGCGGCATCTGCTGTTGCCGGGCTTCGCTGAGGCCGGTCAGCGGCGGCTGCTGGCCGCCCGGGTCCTGATCGTCGGCCTGGGTGGGCTCGGCTCGCCGGTGGCCATGTATCTGGCGGCGGCCGGGGTGGGCGAGCTGCTGCTCGCGGACTTCGATGCCGTGGACCTGTCCAACCTTCAGCGGCAGATCCTGCACACCACCGGGCGGGTGGGCGCGAGTAAGGTGGACTCGGCCGTGGCCGCGCTGGGGGCACTGAACCCCGAGGTCTCCCTGGTGCCGGTCAAAGGGGCGCTGGGTTCAGATCGGCTCGCGGAGCTGGCCGGCCAAGTGGACCTGGTTTGCGACTGCAGCGACAATTTCGGCACCCGCGACGCCGTCAACGCCGCCTGCGTTGCCGCCGGCACCCCGCTGGTGTCGGGGGCGGCCATCCGTACCGAGGGGCAGATCGCCTGCTTCTCCGGCCAGCCCGGCGCCCCCTGCTACCGCTGCCTCTACCCCAACCTCGGCGAGGCCGGCGAGACCTGCGCCCGCGAGGGCGTGCTCGCACCCCTGGTCGGCATCATCGGCAGCATGCAGGCCACCGAGGCCATCAAGATCCTCACGCGCCTGGGCGAGCCGCTGTTCGGCCGGCTGCTGCTGCTGGATGCGCTCAGTATGGAGTGGCGAAGCCTGCGGATACCGGCCGATCCGGAATGCGCGGTGTGCGGGGGATGCGCGTGACGCGGTCGGACGAGCCCGGCACAGGGTTACGCAACGGCGCAATGCCGCCACGGATGCAACGGGCGTGGGCTCCGCGGATGCCAACGGTCACGCCGTCAGTCGGAACGACGCACCTCCACCATGACCTCATTGCGGCGCATGAACCACAGCGAGAAGGGTGAGTTGTAGCGGGCGTACACCGGCGCCCCCACGGGCTCGAGGCCCTGCCGACGCACAGCCTCCAGCAGCCTGCGCTCTTCCTCGCGATAGTTCTGCTTGGTCCAGCGCCCGGAGTAGCGGCGCACGGCCATCAGCCGCTCCGGCTCCTGGCACAGCGTCACCCGCGGGTCGAGGGGCTCGGGCAGGGTCTCCAGCGTAAAGCGCTGGGGCATGACGAAGCTCACCACGTAGCGGTCGGCAGCTGTGGCTGTTCCGCTCGGGGCACCGTCAGCGGGCCGCTGGGTGACCGGTGCCGTCATCTCGATCTTCTGGCCCTGCGTCTGCGCACTGGACTCCCCGGCGCCCGCCGGCTGCTGCGTCACCGGCGCCGTCATCTCGATCTTGGTGTCGTCCCGATTCTTGCCGAAGATGTAGTCCGCCAGGATGCCGAAGGCGCGGTTGCCCGCCTTGTCGAACCCGGCATCCACGACCGTCTCCGCCACCAGATGCGGCGCATAGCGGCGCAGCTCGAAGTCCGGATAGGTCTCGACGATGCGGTGGCTGGGCTCTTCGATGGCCATGAGGGTGCTGGGGGCGGCAATGATGGACAGCAGGGACGCCAGTATGAGGAGCGTACGCGCGCGTCCACGCGGGTTCTGAACAGCAAGCGCAAGGGTGGTTCTCATGCGGTGGGAGTTCGGGTCGGCGGAGGCGAAGCCAAGTGCCGGAGATCGCGCACCGAAAGGCACCGGCAGTCCGAACAGACGCTTGGCCCCCGTTGACCGATGCTATTCTGTCGGTTAGTTTCCTGACTGATTGTTTTCCATTATCGACCTTGCCACAACACCCGCTCTCTCCCACCGCCACCGAAGCCCTGCGCCTGCTGGGCGGACTCATCGAGGAAGGCCGCGTCCGCAAAGGCTGGACGCGCGAGTCCCTTGCCGAGCGCCTCGGCGTGGGCGTGGTGACGCTGCGGCGCCTGGTCCGCGGCGAGCCGGGCGTGGCCGCCGGCACCTATTTCGAGGCCGCGGCGCTGCTCGACATCCCGCTGTTCGAGCCCGAGGCCCTCCAAGACCCGCGCGACCGTCTCGCACAGGGACTGCGCCGTCAGCGCGAGCGCCTGCGGCTTCTGCCATCGCGCGTGCGCCGCCGGGGCGACGATACCCTGCCCGATGACTTCTGACGCCAAGCGCCACCGCCGACAGACCTATGTCTGGGTCTGGCTGCCGGGTGCCGAAGATCCCGTCGTAGCGGGCCTATTGGCCGCCGATGGCGGCGGATACGCATTCACTTATGGCCGTTCTTACCTGGCCCGCGACTGCGCCGTCAGCCTGTTTCCCGACGAGCTGCCGCTGCGGGCAGGCACGCAGCGACAAGCCGCCGATGGGCTGCCTTCTTGCCTGCGGGACGCCGCGCCGGATGCTTGGGGACGCCGGGTCATCCTGCAGCGCCTGCTGGCGGATGGCACGCAGCCGGCGACCGATGCCCTGGACGAGATCGACTTCCTGCTGGCTTCCGGTTCGGATCGGATCGGCGCGTTGGACTTCCAGGCATCGGCAAGCCGATACGTGCCGCGCGAAGCGGGCGACGCGACACTCACGGAGCTGGCCGAGGCCGCGGATCGGCTCGACCGGGGGGAGACGCTGTCGCCGGCACTCGGGCTCGCACTGCAGCACGGCACCTCCGTCGGTGGCGCGCGACCGAAGGCCCTCCTGGCCGGTCCAGAGGCCAAGTACATTGCCAAGTTCTCCACCAGCACCGACACCCGCAATGTCGTTAAGTCGGAGTACGTCGCCATGCGCCTCGCCGCCCGGGTCGGCCTCGACGTCGCTCCGGTCACGCTGACCAGCGCCCTCGGCCGGGATGTCCTGCTGGTCCAGCGCTTCGACCGCGTGCGGACCGACGGCGGCTGGCGTCGGCGCGGGATGCTGTCCGCACTGACGCTCCTCGGCTTGCAGGAATGGGAGGCCCGCTGCGCCGGCTACATCGACCTGGCACACCGCATCCGCCGCGACTTTGCCGACCCCACCGCGACCTTGCGGGAGTTGTTCGGCCGCATGGTCTTCAACGTGCTGTGCGGCAACACGGACGACCATGCCCGCAACCACGCGGCCTTCTGGGACGGCCGCCAGTACCGGCTGACACCGGCCTACGACATCTGCCCGCAGGGCCGCATCGCCGAGGCGAGCCAGGCTATGCTGCTGACGGCGGAGCGCCGCGACAGCCGGCTCATCGCCTGCCTGGCCGCCGCGCCGGCGCTGGGCATCGCGCCAGGCGACGCCCGCGCGCTCATCGACCACCAGCTCGCGGTCATCAAGCGCGACTGGGAGCCGACCTGCGACCAGGCCGGCCTGTCCGAGACCGAGCGCAACGCACTTTGGCGGCGGGATGTTCTCAATCCCTACTGCCTGGAAGGCTATGACAGGAGCTGAGCGGGCGCGTCTCGCCGCCGTGGGAGCGGCGTCCCCGCCGCGACTGGGCCGCCATGACCATCGGCTGTGCACCCCAAAGCCGCGGCGATGTCTACTCGCCGCCCAGGATGTCGCCCAAATTCAGCGCCATCGCCTCGAACGGCGGCACCCGCCCACTCGCCGTGTCTTTGAGCGTCGCAATCACGCGCCACTCCTCACCCTCGAGCCGATGCGCAATGAGCACCCTGTCCTCCGGCCATATCAGCCAATAGAAAGGCACCCGATGGCGGCGCAGCAGCAACGGCAGCGTCAGCGTGTCCTTCTTCTCATGGCCCGGAGAGACGATCTCGCAGACCCAATCCGGGGGCAGATCGATGATCCCATCCGGCAGATGCGGCAGCCGCTCCCGGCGCCAGCCGGCGAGGTCGTGTCGCGGACATTCGTGGGGCTCGTACGCAACGCTGACCTCCGTCAGTATCCACCAGCCGCCGGGACCGGAGCCGTGAGTGAAGGCATGGAGCTCGCCGCGGGCGTTGCCCTGGACGGCCGCATGCGAGGCGCGCGTCATGGGCCGACGCACGATCTCCCCGCCGATCAGCTCCACGTCCTCCTCGGGCGCCAGCAGCAGATCCTCCAGGGTCTTGAGTTTGACTGCTTCCATTCGTCACCTCCGCAGTCGGGGTATGCAGCATATCTGCTGCCAAGATGGGATCGTAGCAGCTTCGCGCCGCGGTACCAGCGCCCGTGGGCGATCAGTCGCAAGGCCCGGCTCGCTGCCCCCGTCGCAGCGGCGCCGCCGCCGCGATGGCGCGGGTCAGGGCCGGTAAGCTCCGTCCGCCGGCTCCAGGCGCTGCTGGATCCGGTCCAGCCGGCGTTCGCACTGAACATCACCCGGCGGCGAGTTCGGCCGAATTCGCGATGCCGGGCAGGCCGACCCGAGCCGCGACCAGGAGACCGGGCGCTCGGTGGATGCGCCATCGGCTCATGGCATCGCTGTGCGCCGCGTTCAGAGAGCCGCAGATCCAGATTGCGCACACGTCACGGACATGAGGACCAGACCAGCCGAAAACCCACATCGACAAGGCGCAGTCGTATGGCGCAGCTGCGGGCAGCGGCGCGGCAGTTGCGGCCGGAGCTCAAGAAGGAGCCGCCGCGCAGCACCCGGAGCCGATCCCCCGATCCGGAACCCTCCCGCTCGGCCCGCTCGGGCCCAGATGGCGGATAGGGGTAGCCACCCGACCGGCTGCGGGTCCATTCCCAAACATTGCCGCTCAGGTCTTCGCAGCCGGTCGGGCTGACACCCCGGGGATAGCAGCCGACGACGCCGCTGTCTCCGATATCCCCGTGCATATTCGCACTCTCAAAGTCCGCCAATCCCGGCAACACTGCCCAGGGATAGGTCAGCTCGTCGGTGCCGCGCGCGGCGCGCTCCCATTCCGGCTCGGACGGCAGCGCTGCCCGCAGCCGGCCGTCGCGAAGCGCGCCGGCCAAGCGCGGCGCCGCGTCGGCCGGCAGCTCAAGCAGCCGCGCCTGCAGCCAGCGGCAGTACGCATCGGCCTCGTGCCAATCGATCCAGCGGACCGGCCGGCTGTCCGGATCGTGCAGCGCACGGCCGTCCCGCGGCGCCTGCCCGCTGTGCTCGACGAAGGCGCGGAACTGCCCCACGGTCACGGGCCAGCGGCCGATCCAGTAGGCCGACAGCGCCAGCTCGTGGACCGGTTGCTCGGCGAGATCTAGGTTCAGCGACGCATCGTCCTGCCCCATCCGAAAGCGCCCGGCGGGCACTTGCACGAAGCCGAGGTCGGGCTCCGCCGGCAGGAACCAGCACTCGGGGTCGAAGCGGATGTCTCCCAGTAGGGACAGGCAGTCGCCGGCCGCGCATCGCTCCTTGGCCAACAGTCGGGAACGGCGCATGACGGCGAGCTGGCCGTCGCGGACGCGCTCGCGAATCCGGCTGCGGCTGCGGTTGGCCTTGGCAGGCTCGGTGGCCTCCAGCAGGATCTGGCCGGCGAGCCGCGCACCCCAGGCGTCCGGGTCGGCGATGGGCTCGCCGTCGCCCTTCCAGTCGCCAGGCGGCAGCTCCGGCGCCAGCTCGTCGGCCACCGCCCAGGCGAAATGCTCGGTCTCCGCGGCGGCGAGCAGCACTGCTTCCCGCCAGCGGTCCGGCTCCAGGCGGCCGAGGGCGGCGATCAGCGTCTCGTTACTGTCCAGCGCGTCCTCGCCCAGGCAGGCGAGCGCCGGGTCGTCGAAGTCGAAGTCGGCGCTGCGCAGGTGGCACGCGGCAAGGTACTCCTGGAAGCTCCGATGCGGGAAGGTGTAGACGCCGGGGCCGCGCTGGGTCAGCACACCGCTGCGGTGCTCCAAGTAGTGCCTGAGCTTGCGATCGTTGACCGAGGTGCTGTCGGATTTGATGCGGGAGAGCGCGTACAGGAGGTCTTTCTCGGCGATGTCGGCGGTTCCGCCGTTATCCGCACCGCCCTTACCGCCCTGGTCGCGATGGGCCAGATAGGCGAGCCGCTCCAGCGCGCAGCGGACCTCGGCGGGGCCGACGGCCAGGTACTCGGTGAGCGCCGGCTGGTCCTCCCGCGGCGTGCCGTCGGCATCCACCTTGAAGCGCTTCGCGTCCCAGTTGCGCAGCAGCAGATCCAGGATCTGGGCGTAGAGCTCGTGGCGCTTGTCCGGCAGTGCGCGCTGCTTTTCGGCGTGCAGGTAGGCCATCAGGGTCAGCAGCAGCGGTCGGCGGGCGAGATCCGACAGACGCCCGCCCTCGCGCTCGAAGACGGCCCGCTCCAGCAGCCTGGCGCGACCGGCGTTGTCGGCAGCATCGTCGCTGCGGCGGGCGTACCAGCGGCGCACGAAGCGGCGGATCTGCCCGTCGGAGAAGTCGGCGAGCATGGCGCTGTCGAAGCCGGCGTCGTCCAGTCGCCACTCCGGGCGCTCGTAGGCGTAGGGCCGCGCCGTCACCAGGATACGCGCCCGGTCGTGGGCCACCGCGAAGGCGCGGATGGCGCCGAGCACCCGGTCGCGGCGGCCGTCGGCGTCGGCCACCTCGTCCAGGCCGTCCAGCAGCAACAGGGCCTCGCCATTGAGCATGCGCCGGCGCAGGTGTGGCAGGTAGTCCGCCTTATCGCAGCGTGCCAGATCGTCGCCGATGTGGCCCCAGAGGGCATCGGCGCCGGGCTCGTTGCCATCGCCCGGCAGGTGCGGGCCGGCGGCGAAGTCCCTCAGCACCACAGGCACGGGCAGCAGCGCGGCGTGGGACCAGGGTTGGGGCTCGTCCGCGTCCTCGCCGTCGTCCCTGGGCAGCGGTGCGGTGAGGCGCTTCAGGTTGGTGTCCGGATCGCCGAGGAGCTCGCCGGCCAGGCAGAGCGCGACGAAGTTGACGAAGGTGCTCTTGCCGCTGCCGGGCTTGCCGAGCAGGACGGCGCACGCGCGAGAATCCAACCAACCCACGGCTGAAAGCTGGACCTCAGAATACGTGTGCTCGCCATCAAACCTGAACCGGCCGTCGTACAGCATGCCGCTGATCAACAGCCCGGTGTAGACCTCCTCCAACCGCATCTTCGGCCCCTGCCGGTCTTCCGTGGCCGCATCCAGCGCGGACAGCGACACCGGTCGGCATTGGCTCATGACCCAGTTCAGCCAGCTTCGTTGCAGTGCGGCCTCGTCCGGCCCGACGTCCTGCGGCGCGACGTAGTTGTTGATGGTGACGTTGCCACGGATCTTCCGCGCCGCCACCGAGCCGGTCTCGGCGTGCTGGGAGGATGGCGGTTGGTGCTTGGTCATCGGCGGAATCCGTGATGAGTGCCGTGTACGGTCGCTCGGATGGCGGGTCCGTTTCGCTGCTGCACACTGCCGTCCCTGGCAAGCGATCCGATAACACCTGGAACAGGGCGGCAAGGGTGGATAAGCGCAGCGCATCCACCAGTGCACGGTCGGCGGATGCGCTTCGCTGATCCGCTGACTACGACAGCACGCGCGAGCAGGACCGGGCTCACGTTGGCCATGTCGCAAGATGTCCCGCAAGGCGGACCCTGCGCACCGCGTTGCGTCGTGGCGCCGTTGCGCGAGACCTCGAAATCGCGCCGGCGCGATCAGTCGCCGAAGCGATTGTTCAGCGTGATGTCGCCGTGCACATCGCCGGCGACATTGATGCCGCCGGCGCCGGTCACCTGGGTGGTGCCGCCGCTCTGGTTGGCGACCTGCGCGACCGGACGGAGCAGCGGCGCGAGGGCCGCAAGCTCTTGGCCGAGCTGCGGGTGGCGCTCCACGACCTCGCCGACCAGCGTCTCGAGCGCCAGGCGCTGATCCGGGTCCTCACCAGCACGGGCCAGCGCCTTCGCCCCAGGCGCCTCCTGAACCAACCGCTGCCAAAAGCCATGTACGCGGTCGATCACCTCGCCGGTGAGGTCCTTGCCGAGCTGTTTCAGGTGCTCGCGGGAGCCGCCGAGCAGGGCGTCCAGGTAGGGCAGGCTCGCGGCGACGATGGTGGTGACAGCGGGGTCCATGAGGTCTTCTCCGAAGCGCGCGTCAGGCTCAGAACTATACCGCAGCCGTCCCGCGCGGGCTCGACTTGCCTCCGCCTGCGGCCTGCGCATGCTCATCTCGGCGGTTACTTGCTCGACGGGGCGTTGCGCGCTCCCAAGTCGCTGACGCTCTACCAGTCCTCTGCGGATTCCGCGCTGAGTCCGTCCAAGCTGGTGTTCCGCCGGGAGCGCGCCGGCGAGTCGCTGATCGGCGAGGCGGAGCATCGGTTCGAATCCGACTACTTCACGCTGACCGGTGCCTGCAGTTTCTGAACCGCACGGCGGAGTCGGCAATCGGATGACTCGTGCAGAGCCGCTCGAGTCCGGCGATCGCTTGCAGTGGTGTTGACCAGTCCGGGGCCAGTATCGGAATCGCTGTCACGCTGACAAGATTGGGGCTCTCGATTCTGATACTGATGCCGATACGGATAACGATTCGGACGGCGACTACGACCCCGGGCAGGAGCTGTACCGGTCTCCTGATCTTCGCAGCATTGCGCTAGGATGCTGGGGTCTCGGGCGCGATGGAAGCGGCAATGAAGCGGCCGATCTCCTGCGTCAAGGTTGCGAGCAGTTGCAGAGGGATCTCGCCCTCGGTCTGCGCAAGGCCGTGGGCCTGCATGATCAGGCTCGCCTCCTGCGCTTGCAGCTGTCCGGTGGGCAGGACCTCTCCGTAGAGCCAGACGGCGGCGCGGCTCGCCTCGGGCGGGGCTGCCCGGCCGGTGCGCAGCGCCGCCGCGTTCAGAGCGGCGCCGAGCAGCATCTCGGCAGCCGGTGCTGAGCAGGCCTGTTGCAGCAGAACCTCGGCGGCCTCGAGCTGCTGCCTTGCGCGTTGCATGAGCTTGGGCTCCGCAGCGGTTGCCGGTTGCGGGTCTGTCGGTGCCTGGTAGAGGGCTTCGGCGCCGTAGGCGGGCGAGGCAGCGCCGAGGCGCTCCAGCCCGCGCAGGGTGCGGGCGTCGATGAGCGCGATGGGCACGCGCTCCGAGATGCCGGCGACGCGGCTGTCGTCGCCATCGTCCACCTGATCAAGCACGACGAGCAGGCCGCCGCGGGCGCCGAGGATGCGGGTGACTCGGCTGGCGAAGTCGCGTTGCAGGATCTCGATGCAGCGACGAACCTCATCGCCCGTTGCGGTGTCGGCGCCGGCGGTGTCGGCGGGTGCCGATGTCGGCGCTGCCGCGGCGGGGCCGGCGGCCGGGGTCTCCTCCTGCGCGGCGTCATCCGTCGGCCTGTCCCGTGGCACTTCGCCCAGCGCATCCTTGCCCGCCAGATCCTCGGCCAGCAACTCCGCGAGCTTCTTGGACGTGGCGACCACGTCGGTTTCGGCGTCGGCATCCACCACGTTGTCGAACAGGTCGCGCTTGCCCTGCACCAGCCCGAGCACCTGTGCCTCGTAGCCGTCCTCCGCCACCAAATGGACGACCTGCACCTTGCTGCGCTGGCCGAGCCGATGGATGCGGGCGACACGTTGATCCAGCACGGCCGGGTTCCACGGAATGTCCAGGTTCACCAGCAGGGAGGCGCACTGGAGGTTGAGCCCGGTGCCGCCGGCGTCGGTGGAGATGAAGACCTGGCAGGCGTCGTCGTTGTGGAACCGATCCAACAACTCGCCGCGCTTGGTGCTGGGGACGCCGCCGTGCAGGCGAACGCAGCCGAGGCCCATGTGCCGCACGCGCTCTTCCACCATCTCGCCCATCTGTGCCCATTGAGAGAACACCACCGCCTTTTGGCCCGCGAGCTGACAGCCCTCCTCCAGAATGCTCGCCAGCTCGTCGAGCTTCGGTGAGCCCCGGGTCTCCTTGTCCACGAGGCCCGCGGCATTGCAGGCCATGCGGGCCTTCTGCAGCGCCGCCATCATGCGATTCTGCTCGGATGGTGTCAGGGGACGGCGCTTGCTGATCTGCGCCAGCATCGCGGCGGCGTTGAGGGCGTCGTCGTGGATCTCCGCCTGCTTCGGCGACAGGGGCAGGTCGCGGCGCTGCTCGATGCGGTCCGGCAGCTGGTCACGCACCAGGGCGCGGTCGCGACGCAGCATCACCGGTGCCAGCCTGCGGCGCAGCTCCGAGAGGTTGCGATAGCCGAGCACCTTGCCGCGCTCGTCGGTGATATGGAAGTCCGCCATATAGCGCCAGAGCGGCCCCAGCACCCGCGAATCCACTACCTGCATCAAGCTGTAGAGATCCTCCAGCCGGTTCTCCAGCGGTGTACCGCTGAGCACGAATGCATAGCGCGACGGGATGCGTTTGATGGCGGTGGCGATCTTGGTGCGCCAATTCTTGATGCGCTGGGCCTCGTCCAGGATCAGCAGGTCCGGCGCCAGGGTCTCGTTGATGACGCTGAGATCCCGCAGCACCAGTTCGTAGTTGATGACGTAGAAGCCCCTGCCCTTGCGGTATTGCACGGCGCGCTCGTCGAGCCGGCCCTGCACCAGATGCGCGTCGGCGCCGGTGAAGCGCTCGATCTCCCGCACCCATTGGAGCTTGAGCGACGCCGGGCAGACGATCAGCACGCGCTCCACGTTGTCGTTGCGGTGCAGCCAGTAGGCGGCGGCGATGGCCTGCAGGGTCTTGCCCAGGCCCATGTCGTCCGCCAACAACGCTCGGCCGCGCCCGGCGAGGAAGGCGACGCCGTCCACCTGATAGGGGTAGAGCCGGGCGCGAATCTCCGGCAGCCGGCCGCCGCCGTCGCGGATGCGCTGGCCGATATCCCGTGCGCGCAGCTCGCAGGCGGCGTCATCGGCAAGGCGGCGGGCGAAGCCCAGCGCATCGTCGCCGATCAGGAGCTCGCCGCCGCCATGGCGCTCGGCGAAGGCAAGAAGCTCGTCCGGCAGCCGGCCGCGGAAGGCGCCGGCGGCATCGAACCACCGCTCCAGCTCCGGTGCGAGATCGGCCGGGATCTCTTTGCAGCGGTGGAGCCGGATGCGGGGGGCGTCGTCGCGCTGCCAGTCAAGGTACACATAGGGCCGGGGCGCCGGCTGGGCGCCGATCTGCTTGTAGTCCTTGCGCTTGCCGATGCGGTGCAGCACGGCCTCGATGTGCTTGCAGGTGCCGAGCTGGTTGGTGGCAAAGTCTGGGCAGGTGCAGTGGTTGGCCCGCTCGGTCAGCGAGCGGATCTGCACCTGCCAGCTGGACTGGAAGGGACCGGTGTCGTTGCCGATGGAGCGGGCACGCCAGGTACCGAACCACGGCGGCGCAGCGTCGTCGTCTGTCTCCCCGGCCAGCGGCTCGACCCTCACCTCTGTGCGACCGCGCTTGACCCGCTCGTCGATGGCGGCGGCGATGGCATCGCCCAACGAGGTTTCTTCCTGTTCCGCGGTGCCGAAGGCGAGCAGCGCGGCCAGCGAGTGGACACAGGGGCTGCCGTCCTGACCGTGAGCGTCCGGATACCGCTCGGGGTCCGACGCACAGTCGCAGGAATACCAGAGGTTGCCGTCGACGTCGTAACCCAGGCTCAGCGCCAGGTGCTCCTCCGTGTCCTCGTCCTCCACCTCTGCGTCCAGCTGGCCCGCAAGCAGCGCCACCCGTACCACCCGCTTGTCCTGCGCATGGCGCAGGGCGCGCCGCAGCAGCGCTTCCCCTGCCAACGCGTGCAGCTCATCGCTGTCGAACAGGAAATCGGCCTGGGTTGGGGTGGTCTGGGTCATCGTGGCTCCCGGCTCGGCTGCGGCACGGTGCGCACGCCGGTGCGCTGCTGTGGATGGCATATGGTTCACGCATCGGTGCTGTGACGCAATGCCCCGCCCGGCGCGCAGTCTGTGCGGACCAAAGCTGGTCTACGGCGGCCGCCCCGCACAGGCTCCATCGGCTGCCGTGCGCCGACGGCGCGCGCAGCCGAGCCCGCGGGCGCCCCCATTGCAGAGTTGCGCCGGTAAGGATGTCCCACATCGCCCCGCCACATCGCCCCGCCACATCGCCACGGCCGGCCTAGAATGCAGCGGCGCGCGCCCCTGCGCCGATATATACGGAGCCCGCCCCGCCATGGCCGCCATGAACCGCCTGACCCCGCCCGCCCTCGCCGCCGTCGTCGCCGCCCTGCTGCTGACCGCCTGCGCCAGCCTGACGCAGAGCTGGCAGGCGCCCGAGGTACAGCTCAGTTCCATCAAGCCGGAGCGTATCGGGCTGGAGCAGCAGACGCTGCGGGTCGGGCTGAACCTGAAGAACCCGAACGACCGCATGCTCCCCATCAAGGCCATGACCTACAAGCTGTCGCTGGAGGGCACGCAGATCGCCGAGGGCGGCGGTGCGCTGGACAAGCAGATCCCGGCCTTCGGCGAGGCGCCGGTGGAGGTGACCGTGGTCGCCGATGCCGCCAAGGCGCTTGGCCTGCTGCCGACGCTGGCGTTCCGGCGGGAGCCCATCGGCTATCGCATTGCCGGCACTGTCACCGTCGCCGGCGTGGTGCCGATTCCATATCGCTGGAGCGGCGAGATCGAGCCGGACGTGCTGCTGCGCTCCGCAACGCAGGGCATGCGCTGAGGCGATGGAGGTGCCGTGGGGTATGAAGCTGCGCACCAGGTGTCGCCTGCCGGCTGGACGACGCCTGGGCCCCACGGATGGGCGCGCATCCCCGTTCCATGCACCATAATGACCCTTTCGATAAGGATGCACACATCTCGTCCACAAGCAGAGAAGCATGTGCAGCCGAAAAGACACAGCCTCGCTCAGACATCGAGCTCCGTCGTATAGCCCTTCGGCGGCGGCGTCCAGCCGCGCTCGCTGCGGTCGTGCAGGCGGGTGCGGTCGGCGGCGGTGATCTCCAGCTCCGCGGCGGTGCGGGCGCGCACCCGCTCCAGCAGGGCGCGGTTTTTGGCGAAGTCCAGGTCACGGTCCCACAGCTCGTAGAGCTCTTCGAGCGTGTCCAGGTCGTGGCGGCGGAAGGCGCGCCTGATCTTTTCCACCTCGAAGGGATGCTGGCCCAGGGCACGCAGGGTGGCAGCGCCGGCCTCGAGTGAGGCGTCGAAGACCTCCCGGACGGCCATGTCGGCACCGGCGGTGCGCAGCAGGTACAGGTGGTCCACGTCGAAAGCACGGGCGATGACATGGAGCCCGGGGTGCTCGCGCTTGACGTACTCCACCAGCTGCACGGCACGGTCGCGGTCGTCGATGGCGACGACGAAGGCCGCCGCCTGCTCGATGCCGGCGGCGCGCAGCAGGTCCGGCCGGGAGGCATCGCCGAAGAAGCTGCGGATGCCGATGCGGCGCATGCGCTCCACCGTGGTCGCCTCGTGGTCCAGCACCACGGTGCGCACGCCGGCGGCCATGAGCAGCCGGTTCACCACCTGCCCAAAGCGCCCGACGCCGGCGATGATGACGGTGCCCTGCTCGTCGATGGTGTCCGGCGGCTGGTCCGGGGCGCTGCGCAGTCGCGGCAGCACCAGGCGGTCATAGCCGATGAAGAGCACCGGCGTCAGCAGCATCGACAACGCGATCACCAGCGACAGCAGCTTGCCGAGCTCCGGCGCGATCACGGCGTTCTGGGTGGAGAAGGCGAGCAGCACGAAGCCGAACTCCCCGGCCTGCGCCAACGACAGCGTGAACAGCCATTGGTCCGCCGCGCGCAGGCGGAAGAGCCGGCCGAGGCCGAACAGAATGCCGCCCTTGACGGCCATGACGCCCAGGGTGAGCGCCAGCACCGTGAAGAGCTGCCCGAACAGCACGCCGAAGTCGATGCCCGCGCCCACGGTGATGAAGAAGAGCCCCAGCAGAAGGCCCTTGAACGGCTCGATGTCGGATTCCAGCTCGTGCCGGAACTCGCTGTCCGCCAGCACCACGCCGGCCAGGAAGGTCCCGAGCGCGGGCGACAGGTCCACCAGCGTCATCAGCAGCGCGATGCCGACCACCAGCAGCAGCGCGGCGGCGGTGAAGGTCTCGCGCAGGTGCGAGCTGGCGATGAGCCGGAACAGCGGCCGGGTGAGAAAGTGCCCACCCAGCACCACCGCCGCCACGGCCCCCAGCACCACCCCCGCGTAGGACCAGCCGGAGAGGCCCGCCACCAGGCTCATGCCCTCGCCGTGGCCCGCCTGCGCAACAGGCTCAGCCGGCGCAGCGTGACCCGCCGCATGCTGCACCAGGTCTGCGATCTCCGGCACCGCCAGCACCGGGATCAGCGCCAGCATCGGGATCACGGCGATGTCCTGGAACAAGAGCACCGAGAAGCCGGCGCGACCGCCGTCGGTGGCCATCAGCCCCTTCTCAGAGAGCGTCTGCAGCACGATGGCCGTGGACGACAGGGCCAGCAGCAGCCCCGTCGCCACCGCCGACTGCCAGTGCGGCAACAGCACCCAGCCGAGCGCCGCGATGGCCGCCGCGGTGGCCAGCACCTGGAGCCCCCCCAGGCCCAGCAGCCGCGCGCGCATCTGCCACAGGAGCTGCGGCTTCAGCTCCAGGCCCACCAGGAACAGCATCAGCACCACGCCGAACTCCGCGAAGTGCTGGAGCTGCTCCGTCTCGGCACCGACGATGCCGAACACCGGGCCGATGGCAATGCCGGCGATGAGATAGCCGAGCACCGAGCCCAGGCCCAGGCGCTTGGCCACCGGCACCGCCACCACGGCGGCGCAGAGGTACACGAACACCTGATACAGCACCCCGCTCATGCGCCCGGCTCCCCCGTTGCCGGCGACGCGATGAGCCGGTCCAGATCCTGATTCAGCCGCGGCAGGTCGGCGGCGGCGGCGATGTCGAGCCGGCCGTCCCGCAGTGCCGTCAGCAGCCGTACCCAGTCCGCCACATGGGCATCGATGCGCCCCTCCTGCACCGCGGTGCGGGCACCGAAGAGCGCAAAGGGCGGCAGATAGCTCATGCCGCAGAGGTAAGCCGTCTGCTCCAGGGGCTGGAGCAGCTCGCGGATGCTGAAATGGTTGTAGCCCGCGGCGCAGTAAGCCGCCTCCGGTCCGCCGGCGGAGCAGGCGCAGAAGAAGAGCTTGCCCCTGAGCGCCGTGCCGCCGGCGCCGTAGGCGAAGCCGTGCTCCAGCACCAGGTCCTGCCACTCCTTCAGGATGGCGGGCGTCGAGTACCAGTACAGTGGATGCTGGAAGCAGACCACGTCGTGGGCCAGCAGGCGCGCCTGCTCGCGGTCGATGTCGATCTCGAAGGCGGGGTACTCAGCGTAAAGATCAACGCAGGTGACGCCGTCGAGCCCCCGCGCCGCGGCGAGCATGGGCGCGTTGGCCTCGGAGCGCGGGAGCGACGGATGGGCGAAGAGCACCAGGATGCGGCGCGCCGGGGCGGAGACCGCCTTCCGGGCCGCGACCGGGGTCGGTGGATGCTTGGACATGCTGATTCTCGGCGAGCGACGATGATCGGCATTCTAACCAGCAGGTCCCACAGGCCAGCGCGGTGCTCACCGAGCGACTGCCGGCGCGCAGCGCGAATGGACACCGGCGACGAGTCGATCCATGCATGCCTGCCGTCGCTTGCATCTCCGGGCAGGTCCAGACGTTGCGTCGTCGCGTCGTCGCGCGAGTCTCTTCCCGCCGGGGGCGCTGAGGTCATAGGCTCGCGCTCAGGTGGTGCATCAGTCCTCCGGGTGCCCAGGCGGCGGCCCGAACGCAAGTCCTTCAGCCTCCAGCGCCCGCCGCAGCGCCGCCATCGCCGCATCCAGGTCACCCTGGCCGCGAAACCCGAGCAGCACCCAGCGGTCCGCCGGGTCATCGCCCATGTGCGGCAGGCTGAAGAGCTTGAGGCCCTGATGCCGGCCCTCCAGGGCGCGCATCAGCGGCACCAGTCGGCTCTCGGGCGTGTTGCGCACCGCCACCGCGTCCTCGCGCGGGGGCGCTGCCGCCGGATAGTGTTGGTCCAGCACCCATTCCGCCATGGGCCAGGCCATGCGCGGGAAGCCCGGCAGGAACCAGTGCTCACCCACCGAGAACCCCGGGATGCGGCTCACGGGATTCGGGATGAGCCGCGCCCCCGCGGGCAGGTCCGCCATCAGCACCCGGTGCGGATAGGCCTCTGGCCCGAAGCGCGCCTCAATCAGCGCAAGCGCCTCGGGATGGCGCTCAAGGGCCACACCGGCGGCCACCGCCGCGCAGGCGCGGGTGTGGTCATCCGGCGTCGCACCGATGCCGCCGCAGCAGAATACGGGCAGGCGCTCGGCCATGGACGCCGCCAGCTGGCGGCTCAGCACCTGGGGGTCGTCGGGCAGTATCCAGCACCAGGCGAGGCCATGCCCGCGGGCGTGCAGCAGCTCACGGAACGCCGGCAGGTGCTTGTCGGTGCGGCTGCCGGTGAGGACCTCGTCAGCAACGACGATGAGCCCGAAGCGGCGGCCGGCGTCTTTGCCCGTACTCATGGGCGGTCGGTCTCCATGGCTGATTGTGGCCCAGGCGCCCATCGCAGCCGGCGGCGTGCGGGCGGCGCCTGAGCCTGTGTGTCTTAATCGGTGGTCTGCACCCGGGTCGCTTAAGCGCGCGTGTCGGCGCCTGCGGCATGCATGATGCCGCAGGCGTCGCGGCTCCACCCATGCCATGGCCATGCGCCGATCCGGCGCAGATTTCAAACCCGAATCGTCGCCGCGCACTGAGCCGGTGCAGCGCCGCTGCACCTTGTGTCGCACCGCAACGACGGATTGTCCACCCAGCACCGCGCGGATGCGCCTCAGGCCGCAGAATCAATGACTCCGGACAGGCTGATGGGTACCGTGCGGCATCTTCAAGGCATGATCTTTGCTTGGGTTTCTAGGGAAAACCCTAATCGGCCGGATCAGCCCTGACAGGTCAAGGCCGCCACCCGCCGTTCGAGCTTCAGCCCGCCAGTCGCCGGACCCAGCCAACCGCCGTCGCCCAGCAGCGCCATAAGACCACGAGGACACCCACAAATGAGCGCCGTCCCGCTCGAAGTCGTCGAAGACATCGCCAGTCGCCAAGCCGCCCTGCACCAACCCCCCCCAGCGCCCGCCCAGGAACCGGACCCGCAGGACCTCCCCGTCCGGCCCCATGTGCACATCAGCCTGAACGTCCGCGGTCTGTCCCAGTCCTCCACCCTCGCCATCAACGAGCGCAGCGCCCGCCTGGAGCGCCAGGGCCGCAAGGTGTTCCGCATGGGCCTCGGCCAATCGCCCTTTCCGGTGCCGCCCACGGTGGTGGAGGCCCTCAAGGCCAATGCGCAGCAAAAGGACTATCTGCCGGTGCGCGGGCTCGATGCGCTGCGGGAGGCCGTGGCGGCCTACCACCACCGCGCCCAGGGCATCGAGCGCAGCGCCGACGACGTGCTCATCGGCCCCGGCTCCAAGGAGCTCCTGTTCATCCTCCAGCTCTGCTTCTATGGCGACCTGCTGGTGCCTTCTCCCAGCTGGGTGTCCTACGCGCCGCAGGCAGCCATCGCCGGGCGCCAGCACCGCTGGATCGATACCCGCCGCGCCGACGGCTGGCGCCTGACGCCCGCGGCCCTGGACGCCGTCTGCCGTGAAGACCCGGACCGCCCGCGCATCCTGATTCTGAACTACCCCTCCAACCCGCTGGGCGTCACCTACAGCGCGGATCAGCTTCAGGCACTGGCCCGCGTCGCCCGCCGCTACGGCCTGGTGGTGCTCTCCGACGAGATCTACGGCGAAGTGCATCACCAGGGCCGGCATGCGTCCATCGCCCGCTGGTATCCGGAAGGGACCATCATCTCCGGGGGCTTGAGCAAATGGGCCGGCGCCGGCGGCTGGCGGCTCGGCACTTTCACCTTCCCGCCGCAGCTCCGCGGTGTGCTGGACGCCATGGCCGTGGTGGCGAGCGAGAGCTACACCAGCGTCAGCGCCCCCATCCAGCACGCGGCCATCACGGCCTTCAGCGGCGGGCCGGACATGGCGGACTACCTTGCCCGCTCGCGCCGGGTGCTGCGCCAGATCGGCCCCGCCATCGCCGCCCGGCTGCGCGCCGCCGGCTGCGACCTGGACGACCCCGAGGGCGGATTTTATTTGTTCCCGGACCTGAGCGCGTTCCGCGAGCGCCTCGCCGCCCGCGGCATCCACGACGCCCGGCTGCTGTGCGAGCGCCTGCTGGAGGACACCGGCGTCGCGCTGCTGCCGGGCAGCGACTTCGGCCGCGCGCCGTCTGAGCTCTCACTGCGCTTGGCCTATGTCAACTTCGACGGCGCCCGGGCGCTGGAAGGCGCCGCTGCGCTGGCCGACGACGCGGTGGCCGACCCCGGCTTCCTGGCCGAGCACTGCGCCGACAGCATGGCCGGCATCGAGCGCATGGCGCGCTGGCTCGAGACGCTTTAGCCTGGGGCCGCCGACTTCCAGTCGGCCGCATTCCGCGCGCGCCTGGGGCCGCCGACTTCCAGTCGGCCGCATTCGGCGCGGGCTCAATGCCCGCGCCGAATGCTCAGGGGCCGGCGATCGCTGCCACAGCCCCGCCCACAGCCCGCCACCGCCCGGCCCCTTCCCCCTGGCCCCCTCCCCAAAACGGACCTGACCAACCCGCCCCCAAGCTTCCTTCAGCGACGCGCTTTGCTCTAGGCTTCCGGCTTCACAAGCCCACACCCACGCCCAACCTTGCCGATACACTCACCGACACACCCGTTGCGGAAGGCAGCCAGCGCAACCGCAGCCCTGCCGCTCCTGACCGCACTCTGCCTGCCGCCCGCGGCCATGGCCAGCGAGCGCTTCGACATCGGCGCCTGGTCCGCCGCCATCCCCACCGACCCCACCGAGCCCTGCGAGCTCACCACCGGCGGCTACGACCACACCGCCGGCGCGCAGGACCCGCTGCTGCTGATCAACATCGCACGCGACGAGCCCACGGCGCGGCTGCGGGTCAACGTCATCGCCGTCACCGAGCTGACCCAACCGGAGCTGCTCGGGGCACGGGCGGCGCTGAGCGTGGACGGACCCGCCGCGCGCACCCTGGCCCTGATCCCCGCCGCCATCGTCGAAACCGAGGTCGAGCGCCGCGTCACCTTTCGGCCCCTGCCCACCGGCGCCGAGCAGGCGGGGCTGCGCGACCTGGTGGACGCCATGCGCCGTGCCGCGCAGGCCAAGGTGGACATCAACGGCCTGCCCCTGGAGCCGGCCTTCTCCATGCAGGGGCTGGAGGCGATCTGGCAGCGCGCGTCACCTGCCTGCGGCCTGCGACCCTGATGCTGGCCCAGGCCCTCGTGCGGCGTTGCAGAGACCGGGCAACAGGATCGACCTCCGCCCCGGCCGGTCTTCGCAGACTCGCCCCCTGAGCCCATTGCGGCCTATCCTGAGCAGCCGGCCCGCCACCGCCATTTTGCCGCCATGCCCGCCGACCGCCTGGACGCCCGCTTCAAGCAGGACACGCTGTACGTCTTCAAAGCCGAGGAGACGCAGCTCATCAAGGCCTGGCCGGACCTCACGGCCGTGCGCAAGCACGACCGCAACGCCCGCTGGCTGGACTTCGAGCCCGACTATCCGCTGATCCGCCCCTACCGGCCCAGGCGCAAGCCGAAGCCCAAGGCGCCGCCGGCAGGGGCGCCGCAGCAGCTGGCGCTGGATCTGGTGCTGCCACCGGATGCCCCGCCGCTGCCGCCCACCCGCCCGCGGCTCACCCCGGCGCAGCGGCGCAAGCGCGCCTTCGATGCCTTCCGCTTCAGCTGCCCAAAGCCCGTCGCCCGGCGCATCGAGCCCTTCCGCGGCGACCACCTGCCGCTGCTCCGGCTGCTGCGGGCACTGGGTGAGGAGCGCGCTGACCTGCTGGACACCAGCCCGGCGCTCGGCTACTGCCTGGCACTCGCCTTTCGCGAATCACTGGCCGCCCGCGCACCGGAGCGCCACCAGCGCCTGGACCAGCTCGTCGGCCGGAAGCAGGCGGAGATCATGGACCGGCTCGGCCTGCCGCAGAGCAAGCGCGCGGTCAGGGCCATGGCCAAGATCCGCCCCGGCGCCATGAGCCGGGAGCTGGTGGGCGGCCTCAAGCGCCTGCTCGCGGACGACGAGGCGCTGCAGGTGATGGGCCACCTGCCGGCGCTGAACCTGGGTGCGCTGACCCTGCTGCTGGACCCACAGCTGCGGGCGCTGGCGACGCCGGTGCTGTTCGAGGCCATCGTCGAAGAGCCTCAGGAGGGCCACTTTCCGTTCACCGCCCGGCGGCTCGCGGACATCCAACAGATGGCGGATGCCCTGGGGGTGGATATCTCCCGGCGACGCTTCCGCGAGCGTCGGCGCCTGGACGGGCTGTTCCAGGATCTGGCGCGGGACTACACCCGGCTGGAAGACGGCCGGCTCCAGTCGTGCCGCTTTCCGCCGCCGCCGCTGCCGGGCACCGACGCCATCGTGCCGCTGCGCGCCCCGCAGGCCCTGGTGGAGGAAGGACGCCGGCAGCACAACTGTGTCGCCGGCTATGCCGAGCGCGTCGCCGGCGGCGACACCTACATCTACCGGGTGCTGGCCCCGCAGCGGGCCACCCTGTCCCTGGTGCGCTGGCCCGGCGGGCGCTGGCAGATCGGTGAGCTGCTGCTGGCGGGCAATCATCCCGTGAGTGCGGCCACCAGGCGCACCGTGGAGGGCTGGCTGGACACACATCGGCTCTGAGCCAGGGCCATCGGTCACTGAGCAGAACGGGCACCGTCGGCTGGACAAACGACACGCATGCAAC
The DNA here is from genome assembly GCF_913063425.1 of uncultured Thiohalocapsa sp. Classification (GTDB taxonomy): domain Bacteria; phylum Pseudomonadota; class Gammaproteobacteria; order Chromatiales; family Chromatiaceae; genus Thiohalocapsa. The sequence continues at coordinate 32,474 of NZ_CAJXYK010000031.1, read as the reverse complement.
AGGCGGGGCAGCGGATGCGCGTCGCTTGCCCCCCCTTACAGGTGTATCCGTCGTTCCCGAGCCATCGCTAAGCCGGATCTCTGCGGAGTCGCTCAGGCAAGGCAGCCGGTCTATTGATCCAGGGCAATACCCGAGCTGTTCGCTCAGCTTTGCCGGGGTTACCCGATTGACCGGCGGCCCGGCATTGCTAACCTCAAAACAGCGCCACCGCTGATGTGGACATCAACAGAACTTATGGATTTACCGATGGAGGTCCGCCATGATCCAGCCCGCCAGCCAGCAGCACACCGGCCAGTACATCGACCGGCACACCGCCGGACCGGCCCACTTGGCAGCGCACACCGCCGGCACCGCCCAGATGTGCGAGAGCGCGCCCCAGGGGAGCCGCTTCCACTCCATCCATGAGCCCTTGCCCTTGGACGAGGACGGCTTCATCACCGACCCGCACCTGTGGTCGGAGACCTTCGCCTGCCTGGTGACAGCCCTGGACAGCCGCGGCACGCTCAGCGAGGAGCACATGGCCGTCATCTACTACCTGCGCGAGCACTTCCTGAGCTGCGGCGCCCTGCCGCCGGTGCAGCAGCTCTGCCATGCCCAGGGCATGCCCAAGACCCATGTCAAACAGCTCTTCGGCACCTGCCGCGCGGCCTGGCGCACCGCTGGGCTGCCCAACCCGGGGCCGGAGGCGCTGGCCTACATGAGCTGAGGTCACCGTTGCAGCGGTGGTGCCCTAACCGACCGCGGGGCGCTTCCATGCCCACACTCCAGATCCGTGATTTGCCGGAAGACGTCTATCAGGGGATCGCGGCCGCCGCCCGCGCAGAGCATCGCAGCCTGTCTCAGCAAGCCATCGTCGAGCTGCGTCGGGCGCTGGGTCTCACCGATGCAGCCCGGCGTCGGGAGCGGGTCGTTGCCGCGCTCGCGGCAAGCGGGCGTCGTCTGTCCGCGAGCGCGCCGACGCCCGAGGCATTGTTGCGCGAGGATCGAGAGCAGCGGTGACCGGCACGGTCGCGCTCGATGCCTCGCCGCCGATCTCGGCCACCCCGTGTACGATGCCATCTACGCCCTCACCGCCAAGCGCCAGGCGGCGGTGTTGTTGACCTTACACCGCCGTCTACACGACCTCTGCGAGCGAGGCGGCATCCACAGCGAGCTGTTTCCGTCGGAGTGAGCTGGGCGGCGCCCGGCCGGGTGTCCTTTGGGATGCTCCTCCTTGGGGATGCTCCGGGCACGGTTGCGGTGGAGCGGCCCCGGGTTACTATGCCGCCGCTCTCGCATGGAGAGTCGGCCGTGCGCGCGCCGCACACCCACTCTCCTGATGAGCATTGAGACTGAGCCGCCGCAGACCGCCGGACCGACCCCATGTCCATCCAATTCCTGACGCCTGCCCTGACCGCGATTGTCCTGATGAGCACCGCCAACGACACCCGCGCCACCGATACCGCTGCGGCACCGGCCGCCGAGCCCCCTGCGCTGATTCCGCTTGAGGTGCTGTTCGGCAACCCGACCCGCACCCAGGCCCGCATCGCCCCCACCGGCGACTACCTGAGCTGGCTGGCGCCGTCCGACAAGGGTGTGCTGAACGTCTGGGTGCAGCCGGCGGACGGCTCGGGCGAGCCCCGACAGATCACCGATGACGGCGTCCGCGGCATCCGCTTCCACGGCTGGTCCCAGGACGGCAAGCGGGTGTTCTATCTCCAGGACCAGGGCGGCGACGAGAACTGGCACCTGTACGCTGTGGACGCGGCCGGCGGCGAGACCCGGGATCTCACGCCCTTCGAAGGGGTCCGCGCCGAGAACCTGATCACCGACCCCGAGCACCCGGGCGAGGTGCTGGTGGGACTGAACAAGCGCGACCCGAGCGTCTTCGACATGTACCGCATCGATCTCGCGAGCGGCGAGGTCACGCTGGACACCGAGAACCCGGGCGATGTGCTCGGCTGGCTCACCGACGCCGACTTCCGCATCCGCGCCGCCGAGGCCAAGGACCCGCAGACCGGCGACGACATCATCCGGGTGCGCGACAGCGAGGACGCCCAGTGGCGGGAGCTGATCCGCTTCCCCTTCGGCGAGAACGGCGGTGCCTACGGATTCGATGCATCCGGCGACACGCTGTTCGTGTCCAGCTCCCTGGAGAGCGACACCACCAGGCTCATCGCGGTGGACGCCAGGACGGGCGAAGCGCAGCGGGAGCTCGCCAAAGACCCCAAGAGCGACCTGGCCGGCGTCATCGTCCACCCCACCGAGCACCGCATCCAGGCCGTGGAATTCGACTACCTGAAGCCGGAATGGACGCTGCTGGACGAGACGCTGAAGCCGGACTTCGCGTACCTGCGCAAGGTTGCCCGCGGCGAGCTGGTCATCGCCGACCGCACGCTGGCCGACGACCGCTGGATCGTCGCCTTTCAGCCCGACGACGGCCCCACCAGCTACTACCTCTACCGGCGCGCTGGCGATGACGGCAAAGAGCGCAGCGCGGAGCTGTTGTTCGTCACCCGCCCCGAGCTGAGCGAATACACCCTCACCAACATGCAGCCGGTGGAGATCACCGTCCGCGACGGGCTGACCCTGCCGAGCTACCTGACGCTGCCCGCCACCGTCGACGGCGGCAAGCCCGCCGCGCCCCTGCCCATGGTGCTCCTGGTGCACGGCGGCCCCTGGGCCCGGGACCACTGGGGCTATGACGCCCAGGCCCAGTGGCTCGCCAACCGCGGCTATGCGGTGCTGCAGGTGAACTTTCGCGGCTCCACCGGCTTCGGCAAGGCCTTCCTGAACGCCGGCAACAACGAGTGGGGCGTCGGTGCCATGCAGCACGACCTCACCGATGCGACCAAGTGGGCCATCGCGCAGGGCATCGCCGACCCCGAGCGCGTGTGCATCATGGGCGGCTCCTACGGCGGCTATGCGACCCTCGCCGGACTCACCTTCACGCCGGACCTCTACACCTGCGGCGTGGACATCGTGGGCCCGTCGCACATCAAGACCCTGTTCGAGTCCATTCCGCCCTATTGGGCGCCGGCCAAAAAGGAGCTGGTGCTGCGCGTAGGCGACGTGGAGAACGACGCGGAATTGAACAAGCGCATCTCACCGCTCTTCCATGTAGACAACATCAACGACCCGCTCATGGTGCTCCAGGGCGCCAACGACCCGCGGGTGAAGATCGCCGAGAGCGACCAGATCGTCGCGGCCATGCGCGCCAAGGACCTGCCCGTCACCTACATCGTCTTCCCGGACGAGGGCCACGGCTTCGCGCGGCCGGAGAATCGCCTGGACGCCTTCGCGCGCATCGAGCGCTTCCTGGGAGCCCAGCTGGGTGGCCGCGCGGAGCCGGAGCAGGCCATCGAGGGCAGCACAGCGGAGGTGCGCTGACCTGCGCGTCGCAGGCCGATGGAGGCTCAGGCAGCCGCTCAATGGGCAATGGGCAATGGGCGCTGAAAAAGTTTCACGCAACGGCGCAACGCCGCAACGGGTGTCACGGGCGTAACGGGAGAGCCGAGCGCGAGATCAACCCCGTGGAGCTGGCTGACGCTCATCCGTCACAAAACCTTCACTCCGGCGTCACCGGGCCGTTACGAGCCGCCGGTAGCCTTGCGGCGGCACTGACGCGGTGTCCGAACACGTCTGTCCGCGTCGCCGATACAAAGCGCATCGCGCTGCCGGCCGCCTCCGCGCACCGAAGCCTCGCACCCCTTCTGCCGATCCGAACTTTATCCGGGAGACACCCATGATGTCGCGGTTCCGTCGCTTCCGCCCCCACAGCTCCACAGCGGTCCTGCTCGGCCTCGCGGCGGGCCTCCAGCTCGGACTCGCCGCACCGCAGGCGTCCGCCGCGAGCCTGACCCTGTTCCACAACAACGACGGTGAATCCAAGCTGCTCGGCAGCAATGGCTTCGGCGGCTTCGATTACTTCCTGACCGAGCTGGAGACGGCCCGGAACGCCGCCATCGGCGCCGGGCGCGACGTGCTGACCCTGTCCTCCGGCGACAACTTCCTCGCCGGCATCGCCTTCGAGTCCAGCCAGCGCCGGCGTGATGCCGTCGGCGGCATCGGCTACGGCGCCGACAACATCGACAACAACTACTACGACGCGTTGGCGCTGGCCACCACGGGCTATGACGCCATCACCCTCGGCAACCACGACTTCGACTTCGGCCCGGATGTGCTGGCGGACTTCATCGGCGGCTACCAGGCCGCCGGCGGCACAGCCCCCTTCCTGAGCGCGAACCTCGACTTCTCCGGCGAGGCGAATCTTGCGAGCCTGGTGGGCAGCAGCGGCATCGCCAAGAGCACCATCGTCAGCCGCGGCAGCGAGCAGTACGGCATCATCGGTGCCACCACCGAGCGGCTCGATGTCATCTCCTCGCCCGGCAATGTCACCATCAACGACGTGGCCACGGCGGTACAGGCGGAGATCAACACCCTTGAGGGCGCCGGCGTCAACAAGATCATCCTCTCCAGCCATCTGCAGGCCATCGAGGAGGAGATCGCGCTGGCCGGTCAGCTCCGCGGTGTGGACGTCATTATCGCCGGCGGCGGCGACGAGCTGCTGGCGAACAGCCCCGACGCCCTGTCCAGCAACCCCTTCCAGCCGAATATCAGTGGCCCCTACCCCACCACGGCGACGGATGCCGACGGCAACGCGGTCCCCGTGGTCACCACCATCGGCGAGTACCGCTACGTCGGCGAGCTGGAGGTGGAGTTCAACGCCGCCGGCGAGGTGACCGCCTTCAACGGCGACCCGATCCTGGTGGACCCGGACACCGGCACCGCCGCCACCGGCACCCGCGGCAGCAGCCCCGCCATCGACATCCAGAACGACATCATGGTCCCGCTGCAGGCGGACTATGACGCCATCGCCGCAGAGCAGGTGGGCAGCACCGAGGTCTTCCTGGACGGCATCCGCGAGAACGTCCGCAGCGGCGAGACCAATCTCGGCAACCTCATCGCCGACGCCTTCGTCTTCTCCGCGCAACAGCTGGGCACCCTGGACGCGGATGCCATCGTCGGCATGACCAACGGCGGCGGCATCCGCGACTCCATCAACGCCGGTAATGTCACCAACGCCGACGTCATCTCGGTGCTGCCCTTCGCCAACTCGCTCGCGGTCATCGAGGACTTCACCGTCGAGGAGCTGCTGGAGACGCTGAACCATGCCGTCGCCGAGCTGCCCGATGACGACGGCCGCTTCCTGCAGGTGTCCGGGATCAAGTTCGAGTACCACAAGGACACCAACGAGGTGGTCAACATCTACCTGGCCGACGGCACGCACCTGTTCACCGCGTCCATGGGCGTGCTGGTGGGCGACGACTTCACCATCGACCTGGTGACCAACAGCTTCACCGCCGGCGGCGGCGATGGCTACGACGTGCTCTCCGACCGCAGCTTCGTGGACTTCGGCATCTCCTACGCCGAGGCGCTGCGGCGCTACATCCGCGACGGTCTCGGCGGCACCGTCACCGGCGCGCTCTACGGCAGCACCGAGGGCCGCATCGCGGCCACGCCGGTGCCGGCCACCCTGGGCATCCTGCTGCTGGGGCTGGGCGCGCTGCGCATCGTGCGCCGGCGCGGCTGAGTCCGGACCGGGTCCAAGCGCAGTCTGGCCCCGCCGGCTGCTTGGGCCGGCGGCGCGGCACACCGGGTGTTGCCGCGCCGCCGGCGTTGTCAATAGAGTCCTTCGTCAAGCCAAGCCTCACCGCCGTGTTTCGCTCCCTGCCACGCCGCCTGCTCGGCCCGCTCGTCGGGCTTCTCGCCGTCACCGCCACCCAGGCCGCCGACGACCAGGGCCGCTTCATGGTCAAGGGCGCCGGCGTCACCCGCTGCGCCGACTTCACCGCTGCCGTGGCCGAGCGCGGCCCCGAGCTGTATTCCTACGCCGGCTGGATCGAGGGCTATTTGAGCGGTATGAACCGGTATGAGGACGGCGTGTTCGATCACGTATCGTGGCACTCCACGGACATGCTGATGGCCGCCCTCGCGCGCACCTGCGAGCAGAGCCCGGAGGCGGGCTTTCACGCCATGGTCAACCAGCTGGCGCAGACGCTGCGCCGCACTGCCGTCACCGAGCGCAGCGAGCTGGTGCCGATCCGCAGCGACGACATCGGCCTGGTGCTCTATGCGGAGACCCTGCGCCGCCTCCAGGCCGCCCTGCGCCAGCGCGGTTTCGATGCGGTGGAGGTGACCGGCGCCTTCGACGCACCCACGCAGGCGGCCCTGCTCGACTTCCAGCGGCAGCGCGGCCTGAAACCCACCGGGGTGCCGGATCAGCCGACGCTGGCGACTCTGTTGCCTTGAGCGGCGACCAGGCCCGCTTGCACAACGGCGTAAGTCGCGAAGCCTACCCCAGGTACGCCGACTTCAGTCGGCACCCTGGGGCCGGCGGACTTCAGTCCGCCGCCGGCAGTCATCGCCCGGCCAAAGGTTCTCCGCAGCGCCGCGGCAGTCACCCTAGAAAGAGCAGTTGACCGCTTCAAAGCACATGCAAATGCCTGAGCCTCGCGGACTTCGGGAGTACTTCTCGCGCCACCATCCGGGTGAACGCCGCTACGGCCGCCATGGCACGCCCCGCGCGGCGCCTGGCTGCGTTACAACTCCTCGGAATAGAACAACTATTCCTCGTCGTTGTGCCTTGCCAGGCACCCCGCGGGACGCACCCTGACGACCGTCCAACCGCTCTTTCTAGGGTCACAGCTTGCGCAGCGCTCGCGCAGGTGCCTGGACCTCACGCACCGTCGGGCCAGCCTGCGCCGACACCACTTTGCCGCAGCTTTGCGGCAGATCAGGCAAGCGCGCATCCGGGGTGGTACATCCATGAATCGCGGCTAAACTCCCTGCTCGCATGCCGGCGCGCCGTTGCCGGCATGGGTTGTCGTCCCTTGCCATCCCTCTCGCGACACCGAGCGCACGCTGCCCGCGAGCACACCCATGACTCCGGAACAAATCGCTGTCGTCAAGGCCTCCTGGGAGCAGCTCCGCCCCGTCTCCGAGCAGACGGCCTTCCACTTCTACACGCACCTGTTCGAGCAGCACCCGGAGCTGCATGGCCTGTTCCGCACCGACACCCGCGAACAGGGGCACAAGCTCATGGCCATGCTCGACACCGCCGTGGCCGCGCTCGACGACTTTGCGGCACTGGAAGCCGACATCCGTGCGCTCGGTGCCCGCCACGTCGATTACGGCGTCACAGACACCCATTACGTCCTCTTTCAGGACGGCCTCCTGTGGGCGCTGAATCAGGGGCTCGGCGCTGCCTACACGCCGGATGTCGAGGCCGCCTGGCGCGCCCTGTTCGGGCGGATCAGCGCAGCCATGCGCAACGGCAGCGGCAACGCGCCCTAGGCCCGTCTGCCCGGCCGCTCCCCCGCGCACGGGGACGCCGCTGTCATCCGCGCACCCGGCTCTCCCGCACCACCTGGTGCACATAGCCGAGCTTGTCGATGACGGGCCCGGACAGCACGAAGGGGTACATGTCCGGCTGCCCCATGCTGCGGCTCAGACTGTTGAGCGCGAAGGTGAGCGGCAGCCAGTTGTCGATGATGGGCCGGAAGTCGTCGATGGTGTAGGGGTCGAAGTCCGGATCGGAGCGATGCACCGTGCCGTCCGCCAGCCGCTGCTCGATACGCACGCCGAAATGCTCGCTGGTCTCCAGCGTATCGACGATGTGCAGGTAGTGAGCGAAGGTCTCGGACCAGTCCTCCCAGGGGTGCGCCGCCGCATAGGCGCTGACGAAGCGGTCCTGCCAGTCCGCGGGCGGGCCGTTGGTGTAATGCGCGTCCAGCGCCTCGCCGTAGTCCAGCTGCTCGTCGCCGAACAGGGCGCGGAAGCCGTCCAGCCGACCGCCGTCGCGGATCAGCAGGTCCCAGTAGTAATGGCCGATCTCGTGGCGGAAGTGGCCGAGCAGGGTGCGGTACTTCTCGTCCATGTCCAGGCGCATGCGCTCGCGGGCGGCGGCGTCCGCCTCATCGATGTTGATGGTGATGAGGCCGTTGTCATGCCCGGTCAGCACGGGCTGGCCCGGGTCCGCATCCAGCGGCGACAGAAACGCAAAGCCGAGCCCGCCCGCCGGGTCCTCCGCCTTGGTGTGCACCGGCAGGCCGAGCCGCAGCAGGCTGTACCCCAGGCGGCGCTTGCTGCGCTCGATGCGCGCCCATTTCTCGAGGTTGCCGGGTCGGGCGAGGTTGGGGATGGTCTGGTTCGGCCGGCAGGCGGCGCAGAAGGCGTCCTCACTGTCCGCTGGGACCATCCAGTTGCAGACGTCGTACTGTGCGTAGTTGCCGCACTTGCGGTAGGCCCGCGGTGGCGGCGGCGTGCTCGCGGTGGCCGCTGCGGCGGGCGCGGGGCGGCGGCCGAGCCAGCGCGCGAACAGCAGCGGCGCCACGGAGCGCTCGGCGGCCGCCGGCTGCGGCGGCGGCACGCGCCAGAGGCCGTCGCTGCCCTCCTCCAGCGCCGACAGCCGCAGCCGGTCCGGCAGGAAGCCGAGGGTCGCGCCGCAGTGAGTGCACTGGATGTTCTCGAAGTAGACGGGCTGACCGCAGACCTGACAGGAGAAGGTGCGCATTTCTTGGAAAAGCTGAAGTTTGCAGTGGGGAGTCTGAAAGGCGGACTGTGGGCTGCGAGCATCGACAGTCACCACGTATGCGATGCCGGCGGCGCGCGCCGCATCACGCCTGGGGCGGCTTCTCCAGCAGCGACGCCAGCGTCTGCCGGCCATGCTTGGCCGCCAGCCGCAGCAGCCGCAGCAGGATCTGCGCCGTGAGAAAGGCATCGCCGGGGGCGGTGTGCCGATCGTAGGGCACGATGTCGAAATGCTTGCAGAGGCTGTCCAGCGAGAGGTCCTGAAGCGGCTGGTCCGCGAAGGCACCATCCGCTTCCAGCAGCAGCGCGAGCCGGCCGGTGTCAAGGCGCCGGTTCAGCAGACCGGGCGCCTGGTGGCGCTCAAGGGCGGCGTCGATCATGGCCAGGTCATGGCCGATGTGATGGCCGACGATGACCCCGTCGCGCAGGTACGCGAGCAGGCCCGCAAGCGCCTCCTCCTCGCCGATGCCCAGGCGCGTCTCGTCCCGGGTGATGCCGTGGATCAGGGTGGCGGCCGTGTTATGCAGCACCCGCAGCAGCGCCTCGAAGGTGTCGCCCAGGTCGATCTCACCGCCGGTGACACCGACGGCGCCAATGCTGACGATGCGATCCCGCCGCGGGTCGAGCCCGGTGGTCTCGCAGTCCAGCACCACGAAGCGCACGTCGGCAGGGGCCGCGGCATCCGGCCAGCTGCCGGTGAAGGCGGCGCGATAAGCGGACAGGGCCTGCGACAACGGGGACATTCCGTACTCCGTTCCAGCATCGATATCCGGGCGCGGCCGCGCGGCACCCGGTCGGACGGCAGCCGGTCGGACGGCACCCGGTCGGATGGCACCGGGGGCACGCGGCCGGCATCAGCGCCGCGGCATCAGCCCGTAGCGCCGGCCGGTGTATTCCATCAGCCGCAGCACCGTGCGGAAGCCGGACTTCAGCAGGTTCTGCTCCAGCCGCGTGAGCTTGGACGGGTCCACCCGGCTGCCGTCGCTGCCGGCGGTGTACCCCGTGCGGGCGCGATGATACAGCGCGTTGCGGAAGGCCGCTGCCGTTTCCTCGATCAGGAGAGCTGCTGCGTCGTCCTCGGGGCTCAGCACCTGCAGCCGCTCCAGCGTGGTCGGCGCCTGCCGGCCGCAGTCCAGCGCCAGCGCACGGGCGATGTCCACCACCGGCTGGAGGGTCGCCCGCTGCAGGTCCAGCACCTCGCGATAGCCGCCCTCGTCGTCCACCACCAGGCCGCGGAAGAAGGTGAGCGGCGGCAGGTTGGCCATGGAGTCCTCCAGCAGCAGGGGCACGAACTCCGGATGGCGGTCCTCTTCGCCCTGAATGTGGGACTCCAGGCGGTCCACCAGCCGGCAGTCGCCCTGCACCGGGCGCATGTCGAACAGTGAGGTGGCACGGTAGACGCAGCTCTCGATGGGCTGCGCGATCCAGTCGGTGAAGGCCCGCTCCCACTCGTGCACCGAGCGGCAGGCGGTGGCGTGTCCGGGGCTGATGGCCTTGGCGCTGACGTCGAAGCCGCAGGCCGAGAGTGCGGCCCCCACGCGGCGGCCCAGCTCCAGGTAGTAAGCGCGGGCGGTGCGGGCACGGTCAGGGTCCGGGTCATCGTAGATCAGGCCCACGTCGAGGTCGTGCCGGGTGAAGAGCTCGTTGCGCGCGGCGGCACCGAAGAAGACCCAGCAGTGGTCCAGGCCCGGGTGCTCCAGCCCCTGCTCCGCCAGCGCCCCCTCCACCAGCCCTACCACCCGGCGCAGTACCGCCGCGTTGAACGCGCCGGCCATGGGCGCGAGCCAGCGGGTGGCATCCGGGCCGGTGAGCCCGGCGGCGAGCACCGCCTCCGCCTGCCGGCGCAGCGCGGCGAGCTCCGAGATGCGCGGCGCCCGCGCCATGTCCTCGATAAGGGCGAGCGGTGCCGCCCCCTCCACACGGGTCAGGTCACGCCGCGTGAGCACCCCGGCGAAGGGGCCGTCGAGGCGGCCGTTGGCGGTCAGCACCAGGTGATCGGTCTGTTGATCCAGCATGCGCGCCAGGTAGTCGCCGGCCTCGAGCCCGGGAGCGGTCACCGCGCAGACCCGCCGCATCAGCACCTCGGCCGGTGTGTCCGGCGGCTCGCGCCCACTCGCCACCCGGTCGCTCAGCACCCGCGGCGTGATGATGCCGAGCGGCGCCCCCTGCGCATCCACCACCACGGCCGCCGCCGCATCCCGCTCGGCGAGCCGCCGCGCCACGTCCCGCGCAGCGGTGTCCCGCTGGCAGCTCAGCGTGCGCGCCGGCTGATCCACGGGCCTCGACAACCAGTCCACCGGCCGGCGGCCCAGGCGCAGCGCATCGCCGCGCTCCTCACCCACCTCCAGCACCGGCGGCAGGATGGCCACGGAGAAGTAGGTCGCCAGGAAGCGGCTCGCCCGCGGATGATGCTTGACGGTCTCCCAGAACGCCTCTGCGGGCAGGGCGTAGAGGATCACATCCGTTTCGGTGCGGGCGGTGTAGATATGCTCGCCGAAGCCCAGGTAGCGGCCGATGCCGAGCAGGTCACCCTCCCCGCGCACATCGCGCAGCTGCTCCGTGCCGTCGGCGCTCTGCTCGCACAGCTGCACCGCTCCCTGCTGCACGACGTAGACGTAAGGCTTGCGCGTGGCGCCCTGCATGAACACCAGCTCGTCGCGCTCATGGAAGACCACACGCCCGCCGGAGACGAGCGCGAACAGCTCGTCGTCGTCGAAATACTGAAACGGCGGCCACCGGCGCAGGAAATCCACGACCCGGTGGGCGATGCTGGCGGTTTTCAAAGCGGTGGCGTCGAGATGGCGGCAGGCGGCGCAGTCCGCGGATAGTAGCCGAAGCAGGCGCGGCGGTGGCGTGCAAAGTCAGCGGATTAGGACTTTGGGCGCCCGATACGGCGCGTCGCCTGACGCCGACAGCGGCACCGCGCCATGGCCACCCGCCGAAACGGCGCTTTCCGACGCCATCCGGTGAGCACATCCGACAGCCCGAAAACCCCGCCGCACCTAAACTCGAAGTCCCGCAACGGAACATCCGACGGAGCCTCCAACATGCGTCAAATGACCATATCCACGGACCTGCGGGCTGCAGTCGCCGCCGTGCTGCTCGCCACAACCCTGCCGGCCTCCGCCGTGCCCGGCGTCAGCGACGGCATCCCGGCGCCGGACGCGCGCAACGTCATCGTGCAATTGTTCAATTGGCGCTTCGCGGACATCGAGGCCGTGATTCCGACGCTGGCGGACCTCGGCTACAGCCACATCCACGTGTCTCCGCCGCAAAAGAGCAACGAGCACGTCTGGCAGTGGTGGGGGCGCTACCAGCCGGTGGACTTCAGCGTCATCGCAGGGCCGCTCGGCTCGGCGGCGGAGTTCCAGAGTATGAACGCCGCCGCCGATGCCAACGACATGGACATCCTGGTGGACACGGTGCTGAACCACACGGTGGACATCACCGAGCAGCCGGACCCGCCCTTCGTGGTCATGGCCGGTGACAGCGTGGCCTCCGAGACCTTTCCGCAATTCGAGCCGCAGCACTTTCACACCCGCTGCGGCGCCTTCTCCCCCAGCACGGAGCAGACCTGCTGGCTCTCCAACAACCTGCTGGACCTCAAGACCACGGACCCGCACGTGCGCCAGGTCGCCAAGGACTATCTGGCCAAGCTGGTGGGGCTCGGCGCGGACGGCTTCCGCTTCGACGCCGCCGTCCACATCGAGCCCGGCTTCTACACCGAAGTCCTGTCCGCGGCACCCGGCACCTATGCCTTCGGCGAGATCATCAAGCCGCACCCGAGCCATTTCCAGGACTGGATCGACATCCCGGAAGTGGACTTCTACGACTTTCCGCTCACCCGCACCATGCGCCAGGCCTTCGCCTTCGGCGGCGACCTGCGCACCCTGAAGAACCCGGCCGCCGCGGACGCCGCGCTGCCCGGACCGGAGGCCGTGACATTCGTCCGCAACCACGACGTGGACCGCGGCCAGGCCGACGACCGCGGGTTGGAAGGCGGCGGCCGCGACATCTACGGCGTCGGCTGGAACGAGGCCAGCGACCGCCTGAACCGCACCGACGTGCGCCTGGCCTATGCCTATCTGTTCGGGCGCGAGGACGGCTTGCCGTATGTGTTCGTGGACATGAATACCCTGCCGCCGGGTGAGCAGGACGACCGCTTCGACGACCCGATGCTCGTCGCCGGCATCCGCTTCCACAACCTGAGCTTAGGCGGCCAGGGCGGCGTCGCCCGGCGCCCCGAGGTCTGGCGCATCGAAACACCCAACACCATCGGCTGGCAGCGCGGCAATGATCGCTTCATCGTCATCAACAAGGCCGCCGAGCACTACGACATCGTCGAGCTGCCCACCAGCCTACAGCCCGGCACCTACCAGGAGATCCGCACCGGCTGGCCCCTGCACGTGCAGCCGGACGGGCGCATCCTGCACTGGCGGGTGCCGGGGCGCAGCGCCATGTTCTTCGTGCGGGTCGGGGCGCTGTAGGCCGCCGTCCCTTGCCGCCTGCCGAGCGGCACTCGGCGTTTCAGTCCTTCACGCGGGCACGCCCGGGGCCGGGTCCAGTCCGCTCAGCCCGGGCTGCTTTCGGCGCAGAGGTCCGCAACCGGAATGCCGATGCGAGCGGGCACCGCCCCTGCAGGCCACCCCGCCGTCGCGATACGCGCAGCCCTGGGCGGCGTTGCGGTTCAGCGCGAAACAGTCCTGCAGACTGCCGAAGCTGTGCTTGCGGCTCGGTGTCATGACGGACGCGGATAGGGCGCCCCCCGCGACAGGATTTTCCGGCGGTTCAAAGGACTCGCCCCCTATGTGATCCAGTTCTCACAACAAGCTTGAGTGGTTTGATCAAGTACTGGGTGGTTGCGCGCCCTGTCCTGGCCGTGTCATCGCGCAGCTTGCGCCACGCCCGTCGCCCGGATGTGGAGCCTATCCTCAAGCTTCGTACAGGAGCCCGCCGTGAGAAAACTGATCACTCGCAATCCTGTTGTCCAATACGCGGTCTCCGGCCCAGGGGGCCAGCCGCAGGCCGACCCCGCCGGCAACCGCCGGCCACGGGGTGTCCCCAGCGCGCTCGCCGTCGGCCTGACGTTTGTCTTTGCCCTACTCGGTCCAGTGCCGGTGCAGGCCGGCAGTGTGCTCTTCCAGCCGACCCCGGCGTCGGTGCAGGCCGGCGACCTGTTCAGTCTGGATCTCGTCGGGCAGGGGTTCTCGGAGATCGTCGACGGCGGTGGCCTGAGCTTCAGCTTCGATGCCGCCCTGCTCCAGGTCACCGGCGTCACGGTGGATACCACCACCTGGGATTTCCTCGCCGATAACGGCACCATCGACAACGCCACCGGACTGGTCTCGGAAATCCAGTTCAACGCCTTTCTGACGACCGTCACCAACGACTTTCCCATTGCCACGGTCGATTTCGAGGCACTCGCCCCCGGCGTAACCACCCTCGGGCTCTCGGCGTCCACCCTGAATCCCTTCGCAGGCAACGGCGAGGCCATCACCGTCTCCCTGGTGGACGGCTCGGTGGACATCGCCGCGACGCCCGCACCGGCCGTGCCGCTGCTGCTGTTGACCGGCCTCGCCAGCGCCGCCCATCTGCGCAGGAGGACCGCCGCATGAGCCGCATCATCCGCGACCTCTGCACCGGGCTTGTGGCGGGCGCCCTGGTCATCCCGCCGGCCCTCGCCGTCGATGCCGACACCGACGGCGTGGACGACGCCATCGACAACTGCACCGCCGTCAGCAACCCGGCCCAGCGCGACACCGACGGCGACGGCATCGGCAACCGCTGCGATCAGGACCTGAACGACGACGGTCTGGTGAACTCCCTGGATCTCGGACTCTTCAAGCGGGCTTTCTTCGGCGATCATGATCCGGCAGCGGATTTCAACAGCGACGGCGTGCTGGATATGGCAGACGTCGCCATCCTGCGCAGCGGCTTCCTGCGCGAGCCCGGCCCCACGGCCGTGGCGCTGGACCCGGCCCTGGCGGCGGACCCGCCTGAGGTGCAAGCCATGGACGTGGCCGTGCTCGACACCCTGGCGCCCGGAGGCGAAAACGGTGCGCTCTTCGCCCGCTTCTCTGGCGACGCCGTCGGCGACCGCGAGATCATCACCCTGATCCAGAATGACAGGGTGGTGGCTCTGAATGACCTCGGCATCGCGCCAGACCAGCAGGCGGGCGACGGTATCCACTCGGGGCTGGTGAGCCTGGACCTGGATGCCCTGAGCGCGGCCGAGGCCGATCTCTCCAACCGCCTCCAGGGAACCGACGCACAGGTGCTCCAATTCTCCAACCGGCATATCGTCAGCGAGCTTCCGTTCCAGCCCGGCAGACGGCCGTCGGTGTTCGAGCCGGGGCAGGAGCCGCCGGACGGCATGAGCCTGATCCAACTGCCCTTCCTCACGAGCTCACACCTGCCCGTGACCTTCGACAAGTCCAAAACACTAATGATCACGCACGCGGACGTGGTGGCGGACCCCGACCTGACCTACGACCCCTGCAACACCAACAGCACGGGGAACACCACGGACCCTGACGCGCCCTGGTCCTTCAAGACCCTGATGGCCAACATGTCGCCCAATCCGTCCGACCCCGCCGTAGTCCAGGACTTCATCCACAACTGGCTCGCGAACTGGCTGACGACGCAGACGGTGAATGGCTTCCCGGTGCCGGACCGCCCGACCATTTTGGGCTTCTTCCCGGGCTGGGACGGCGTCGACCCCACCACCCTGGATGTGGACAACCTGCCGTTCCGGCTCATCGCCATCGTCAACCGCATGGACCTCGGCAAGTCGAGCCCCTATGGAGCGAGCACCGCGGGCGAGACCCGGTTCGTCTTCGGTCTGCTCAACGCGTGCTCGCCTTCACCCATGACCGTCATTTTCGAGTACGGCGACGTGGACGCCAGCTGCGCCGGCCAGAAGGCGAGGGCTGATGACTGGATCGCGCTGGACGCGGAAGCCCTCGGCAGCCCGGCCTATCTCAGTGCCCTGAAGGCGCTCACGGATACGGTGACGCTGCCCAATGCCGCCCCGGGCAAGGTCAACGGCAGCGCGCTGAACCAGCTGCGCACCAATGAGGTCGCGCTGACGGGCACAGGCTGGGATATGCGCGAATTCGTGCTCGATGGCGGGACCCAGCAGCTGCAGTACGCCACCGTCAAACAGACCCCGGACGCCAACCTAAACGGCACCGCGGTGACCGACGACTTCATGGAGTCCCACGCCAACGCTATCCTGTGCGAGAAGCACACGGTGCCGCTGTCTTATCTGTCAGCGGCCTACCTTGGCGGCAGCATTGAGTACGGCATCTCGTCAATCTGGGATTGGGCCCTACCGTCCGGGAGTCTGCCGGGCTCCCTCCCGAGCTGCCATCAGGGCAATGCGAGCTTCTCAGGCTCCCCACCGACGCCGGCGGAGATGCAGAGCGAGGTCCGCCACAAGTTCTCGCTCAACACCTGCGATGCCTGCCACGCAGCCGAGACCGCCACCGGCTTCACGCACGTGGACCCGACGACGCCGACGGCGCCGGCCAATCTGTCGGGCTTCCTGGTGGGCTCGCCGCCGGGGCCGATACCCAACACCACGCCGTTTTCGGTAAATGACCCGGCGGGCTCGGGGCTGACGCGTGAGTTCAACGATCTGGAGCGGCGCGGGTCCATCCTCGCCTCCATCGCGAGCCAGAGCTGCCTGGTGGTCGGCGTCGGCAGCTTCGCCACCGCGCAGTCCGCCCTGACCATCGTGCATTGACGCGGGGGGAAGCGCTGGCGATCCGTCAGCGCCGCCCCTGCCCACCATCCTGGCACCCAGAGCCGGGACGGCCCAAGGGCGCCGCTTGCGCTTGCTCGCAACGGCGCGCCCGCCCGCCCCGTTCCCCCCCTGCGCACTCACGCCGGCGCACTCACGCCGGCGCACTCACGCCGGCGCACAGCGCTGCGGCTGCTGAAGCGGCGCGTCGGCTCAGCAGGAGCCGTCCCCATACGCAGTGGCGCGCGACCGCGGACGTCACATCGCTGCGCGCGCAGTCTTTACTCTCCCTGGGCTCACTGGTCCCCCTCGCCCGCATTGACGGCCCACACCGCCGCCTCCACCCGCGTCCGGAGCCCGAGCTTCTTGAGCAGGTGCTTCACATGCACCTTGACGGTGCCGACGGCGACGTCGAGCTCCCTGGCGATGAGCTTGTTGCTGCAGCCGCGGGCGATGAGGCGCAGGATCTCGCGCTCCCGCGGCGTGAGCCCCGCCTGGTCCGGGTGCCGCGGCTGCTCCGCCGGTGAGTCGCGCAGGGCGCGGGCGATGAGCTCCGTCAGCTGGGGGCTGATGACCAGGCGCCCGTGCATGGCGTCCTGGAGCAGCACCAGCATGTCCTCGGGCTCGGTGTCCTTGAGCAGATAGCCGTCGGCACCGGTGCGCAGGGCCGCCACCACGTCGGCCTCGGTGTCCGACACCGTGAGCATGACGATGCGGGCGTCCAGGCCGTCGTCGGCGCGCAGCCGGCGCAGGGTCTCGATGCCGTCCAGGCCCTTCATGTTCAGGTCCAGCAGGATCAGGTCCGGCGCCAGCTCCCGGGCGAGCCGCACGCCGGTGGCGCCGTCCGCCGCCTCGCCCACCAGTGTGAGCGCCGGCTCCATGTCCAGCAGGTCGGCGACGCCCTTGCGGAACAGCGGATGATCGTCGATCACCAGCACACGGGTTTCCAGGGCATCGGTCATGCGGGCTCTCCGGTGTGAATGGCCGTTTCAGGGCCAGTTGATCCCGTCGCCGGCTCGGGCACCGGGCTGCTGGAGGACGCAGGCCCCGAGCCGTCCCTGCCATGCAGCGCCCGCGGCGGAAAGCAGAGCACCACGCGGGTGCCGCCGCCGGCGCGGGGCTGGATGCCGAGCCTGCCGCCCAGGCTCAGCGCACGCTCGCGCATGATGGTGGTGCCGTGGTGCAGCGCCGCCGTCGGCGTGCTGCCGGGCGGGGGTGCGTCCCGTGCCGGACAGCCCACACCGTCGTCACCGACGACGACACGGACGCTGCCGCGGGCCTGGCCGATGGTCACCCAGGCGCGGCCGGCGCGGGCATGGCGCAGGACGTTGGACAGGGCCTCGCGCACGATCTGCAGCACGTGCACCTCCTCATTGGCACTGAGCAGCCCCGGGGGCAGGCGGTCCCGCAGCCGGATGCGCAGGGCGCCGCGCTGCCCCAGCTCCCTCACCGTGTCGGCGAGCGCGCTGCCGAGCCCGGCGCCGTCCATGCGCAGCCGGAAGGTCGTCAGCAGCTCGCGCAGCTGGCGATAGGCACTGGCGATGCCGGTGCGCATCTCCGCCAGGATCTCCGCCGGCGTGGCCGTGGCGCGGCGCTCGGCGGGTGCGGTGGCGCGCTCCTGCGATGCCGTCGCCATGGCCGCCGCCGGCGCCGCCGAGCGCAGCGCGACGTCCAACCGCGCCGCCTGGATCTTCAGATAAGACAACGACTGGGCCAGGGAGTCGTGCAGCTCCCGGGCGAGGATGCTGCGCTCCTCATGCAGCACCAGCCGGCGGCTCTCGCGCATGCGCGCGCGCAGCGCCAGCGCCGTTGCCAGATGCGCGGCGAGGGACTCCAGCAGCGGGCGCTGCCAGGACTCGAGCCGCGCCCCCGGCGCCGGCAGCACCCGCAGCAGGCCGAAGCGCTGCTCAGCGTCGCCCACCGGCAGCTCCAGCGGCCGGGGCTCATGGGGACGCTGCGCTGACGGCAGCGCCTGTCGCGCCCCATCCGTCTCCGCGCCGGCGCAGAGGCGGCAGTTCGCGGGGCCCAGGCGTGCGCGCCCGGGCGTCCCGTCGCCGAGCGTGCCGGTGCCGATGCAGCTGCAGTCCACGCCCTCCGCTGCATGGCGCAGGCAGAGCACCACCTCCGCGAGCCCGAGCTGTGCGCGCACATCCAGCAGGACCCGCCGCAGCAGGTCCTCGGAAATGGGCGCCTCGTCCAGGGTGCGGCTGGTGCGGTAGAGCAGCTCCAGGGAGTGGTTGGTGCGCGCGAGATCCCGGGTCTTGGCGGCGACGCGCTCCTCCAGCTCCTCGTAGATGTGCGAGAGGCCGTCGGTCATCAGGTTCATGGCCGCCCCGAGCCGACCCAGCTCGTCGCCGCCGGTGACACCGGCCTGTGCCGAAAAATCGCCCCGGCGCACCCGGTCCGCACAGCGCAGCAGCTCACCGAGCGGGCTCACGACCCGGCGCTGAACGATGATCAGGGTCACCAGCACGGCGATGACCGTGAGCACCAGGGCGACGCCCTGCATCCAGCGCAGCAGCTCGATGCGTCGCTCCGCGCGCTCCTCCAGCACCCGCACCAGGCCGTGGATGTCGGCGACGAAGTCGTCCACCTGGGTCAGGTAAACCGCCCGGGCCGTTGCCGCGCCTGCCGCGCCGTCGGCCGCGGCAAATTCGGCCACCGCCCGGCGCATGTCGTGCACCCAGCGCCAGCGCACACGCTCGTAGGCGAGGCGCACGGGGTCATTGGCCGCACCCGGCAGGGCGTCCGTGAGCCGGGTGCTGGTGATGCGCTGCTCGTACTCGTCGGCCAGGGCCGCCGCGCGCGTCTGCCGCTCGGCGAGCGGCAGGCTGGTGTCGGTGAGCGCCGTGGCGATGCGGTAGGACTGCATGCGCAGGGTGCCGGACTGGTTCACCGCCGCCGCCATGCCGCGGTTGATCTGGGCGATGACCATGGACCCCACCATGCTCGCCACGCCGAGCCCCACCACCGCGGCCATCAGCAGGCCGACGACGACGACGATGGAGCGGTGGCGGTTGGGGTTGGTCGGCATGGCCATGGGCGGCGGACAGGAGGACAGATAAGGTAGTGAGCGGCTTCGCGAAGGCCCCCCCCCTGGACCGCGCGGCGCCACTGCACGTCTGGATTATTCCAGACCGCGGGCTGCCTGCGCTGTCCGCAATCCCGGCCACGGGCGCGGAACGCCCAGGAGAAACGGGGAGAAATCGGGACGGTAACCATAACTAGAAACGGGGACGTAGAAACGGGGACGGTAACCGTAATTCACCATCCGAAACGGGACGGTCACTGCAATTCACCATCCTGCCCGCGGATGGGAGACAGTCACGTGGATGCGTGGCGTCCTGAAGCACCCAAGGAAGGGCCTACGGACGACGCGAGGATAGATAAGGTTACCGTCCCCATAATTGGTCACCAGAATTGTCAGATCGGTTTACCGTCCCCGCATTGTATCCCCGCATTGTGGGGTCACCACCACTCTGGGCGCGGCAACCAGGGACTACCCCCAAATGGGCGGGGCCCCGCCCAACCCCTCGCCCTGACCGGCTCCGTTTGCGGGAAGCGCTTCGGCATCAACGCCTTGGCGCCCCGACCCGCCTACCACCTCGGTGGTATTCCACCCGCGTCCGCTTGGACTTGCAGCCACTTGCAGCGCGCTGGCGAACGCCTAGGCTTGCGCAATATCAAGCAATCACCCGTCTCTCCTGGGGGATTGCGCAGCGCCGAGCCAGCCGATGAACAGCGAAGATCGCGAAAAGACTTGTGTGGACCTGCTGGCCAATGCGCCCGGGTTTCCCACCCTGCCGCGCGAGGCGACGCGCTTCATCGCCGGTGGCTGCCACCAGCGCACGGCGGCGCGGGATCAGCTGCTGTACGAGAAGGGCGAGACCCTGTCCGGCTTCTTCGTGCTGCTGGACGGGCGGGTGAAGCTCGCGGTGCTGTCCGCGGACGGCAGCGAGCGGGTGCTGGACATCGTGCTGCCGGGGCGGACCTTTGCGGAGTCCGCGGCGCTGCTTGGCCGGCCCTGCCCGCTCTACGCCCAGGCGCTTACCCATTGCCGGCTTCTCTTCGTGGAGATGGCGCGGGTGCATGCGGCCATCCAGCGCTGGCCCGCGGTGGCCCTGGCGATGCTCGCGCTGGTGGCCGAGCGCAACCAGCGCCTGACGCTCGACCTGGAGGCCTGCTGCCTGCACTCGGCGACCCAGCGCCTGGCGGGCTATCTGCTGCGGGAGGCGGCGAGCGACCCCGAGCAGCCGGACCTGGGCACCCTGACCCTGCCGGCGGCGAAGACCGTGGTCGCCTCCAGCCTGAACCTGTCCGCCGAGACCTTCTCCCGGGAGCTGCACGGTCTCGCGCACCACGGACTGGTGAGCGTTGCGCGCCGGGAAATCCGCATCCCGTCGCTGACGCGGCTGCGGGCACTCTCCGGCGAGAGATCCGGGGCCGACGCGGCGACGCCGGACCGGCTCATCAGCCACGGCCCGGGCTGAGACAGGCGGCGCGAACGCATGGCCAAAAATACCCATTGACATTGGTCAAGCAAGCGGCAGTCCACCGCGCAATCTTGAGACGGCTCAAGAACCAGCCGGCGCCTATGCGCGTAGCTTACGCAGTCTGATAACGCCGACAACAAGCCCTTCAGGCAGAGGCCGACCCATGAACATCTGCGGCTGCGTGGTCCACACCCATCCCGGCGCGGGCGCCGATGTGGCCCCGCGGCTGGCGGCGCTGCCGGGCGTGGAGGTGCATGCGGGCACCGAGGCGGACAAGCTCGTGATCACCGTCGAGGACACGGGCGAGAGCCTGGCGGCAGACACCCTGGGCTCGCTCTCGCGGGTGCCGGGCGTCATCAATGCGGTGCTGGTGTACCACTACGGCGGCGACGAGGCGGCCATCCCCGTCGCCTGACCGGCACGCCGCACAGACAACGACAACATCCCCCAGAAACGCCTGATCTGAGCTGAGGAGACCGCCGTGACCGATACCCGGCCCATGTCCCGCCGCGACTTCATCAAGTCCCAGGCCGCCGTCGCCGCCGCGTCCGTCGCCGGTGTCACGCTGCCGGCGAGCCTGCTCGCTAAGGCCCAGGACCAGGCCGCCGACCCCGACATCCGCTGGGACAAGGCGCCCTGCCGCTTCTGCGGCACCGGCTGCTCGGTGCTGGTGGGCAGCAAGGACGGCCGGGTCATCGCAAGCCAGGGCGACCCGGATGCACCGGTGAACCGCGGGCTCAACTGCATCAAGGGCTACTTCCTGCCGAAGATCCTCTACGGGCAGGACCGCCTCACGCAGCCGCTGCTGCGCAAGTGGAACGGCAAGTACGACAAGGACGGCGATTTCGAGGCCGTGTCCTGGGACGAGGCCTTCGACGTCATGGCCGAGCACTGGAAACGCGCCCTGAAGCGCAGCATGGAAGAGAACAAAGGCAAGTCCGTGGACGAGATGACCTCCCGCGTCGGCATGTTCGGCTCGGGCCAGTGGACCGTCTGGGAGGGCTACGCGGCGAGCAAGCTGCTCAAGGCCGGCATGCGCTCCAACAACCTGGACCCGAACGCCCGGCACTGCATGGCGAGCGCCGTCGGCGCCTTCATCCGCGCCTTCGGCATCGATGAGCCCATGGGCTGCTATGACGACCTGGAGCATGCCGATGTGTTCGTGCTCTGGGGTGCGAACATGGCGGAGATGCACCCGATCCTGTGGTCCCGGCTCACCGACACGCGCCTGAGCAAGCCGGGCTGCGAGGTGCACGTGCTCTCCACCTTCGAGCACCGCTGCTACGAGCTGGCCGACAACCCGATCATCTTCGCGCCACAGACGGACCTGGCCATCCTCAACTACATCGCCAACCACATCATCCAGACCGAGGCCTACGACAAGGACTTCATCGACAAGCATGTCCAGTTCGAGACCGCCACCACGGACATCGGCTACGGCCTGCGCCCGGATCACCCGCTGGAGCAGCAGGCGGCCAACCCCGGCGTCGGCGCCAAGCATCCGTCGAGCTTCGAGGCGTTCGCCAGGCAGGTGGAGCCCTATACGCTCGAATACGTATCGGAGCTCTCCGGCGTGCCGAAAGAGAACCTGCTGCGCCTCGCCAGGGCCTACGCGGACCCGAAGAAGAAGGTCTCAAGCTACTGGACCATGGGCTTCAACCAGCACACCCGCGGCGTCTGGGTGAACGGCAACCTCTACAACGTGCACCTGCTGATGGGGAAGATCAGCGAGCCCGGCAACAGCCCCTTCTCGCTCACCGGCCAGCCGTCCGCCTGCGGCACCGCCCGGGAAGTCGGCACCTTCGCGCACCGGCTGCCGGCGGACCTGGTGGTGAAAAAGCCCGAGCACCGCGCCTTCTCGGAGCAGGTCTGGAAGCTGCCCGAGGGCACGCTGAACGGCAAGGTCGGCTATCACGCGGTGCTGATGCACCGGATGATGAAAGACGGCCTGATGAACTGCTATTGGCAGCTGTGCAACAACAACATGCAGGCCGCCCCCAACCTGAACGAAGAGTCTTACCCGGGCTGGCGCAATCCGGATGTGTTCGTGACCGTCTCCGACCCCTATCCGACGGTCTCCGCCCAGGCCGCCGACCTGGTGCTGCCGACGTCCATGTGGGTGGAGAAGGAAGGCGCCTACGGCAACGCCGAGCGGCGCACCCAATTCTGGCGGGAGCAGACGGACGCCCCCGGGGAGTCCAAGTCCGATCTCTGGCAGATCATGGAATTCTCCAAGCGCTTCACGGTGGAGGACGTCTGGCCGCCTGCGCTGATCGAAACGGCGCCGGAGTATGCCGGCAAGACCCTGTACGAGATCCTCTTCGCCAACGGCGAGGTGGACAGGTTCCCCTACGAGGGCAAGGTCATGGACGCCCGCGGCAACGCTTACCGCAACCACGAGAGCGAGCACTTCGGCTATTACGTGCAGAAGGGCCTGTTCGAGGAGTACCGCAAGTTCAACTCGGGGCCGGACATCATCAAGAAGGGCCACGAGATGGCACCCTTTCAGGCCTATCACGAGTCCCGCGGGCTGCGCTGGCCGGTCATCGACGGCAAGGAGACGCTCTGGCGCTTCCGGGAAGGCTACGACCCGCACGTGGCCGCCTTCAATCCGGAGGTCGAGAAGGGCGATGTCTACTTCTACGGCAACGCCAACGGCCGCGCCAACATCATCTTCGCGCCCTACGAGCCCGCTGCCGAGAGCCCGGACGCCGAATACGACCTCTGGCTCTGCACCGGCCGCGTGCTGGAGCACTGGCACTCGGGCTCCATGACCCGCCGCGTACCGGAGCTCTACCGCGCCGTGCCGGACGCCGTGATCTACATGAGCAAGGACGATGCCAAGGCCCGACGCCTGC
This sequence comes from uncultured Thiohalocapsa sp., assembly GCF_913063425.1. Lineage (GTDB taxonomy): Bacteria > Pseudomonadota > Gammaproteobacteria > Chromatiales > Chromatiaceae > Thiohalocapsa. The sequence goes on along the minus strand of NZ_CAJXYK010000031.1, from coordinate 8,808 downwards.
GCGACGGCCAGATGGCGCTCATCAAGACCCGCCGCGGCCAAATCAAGGCCCGTGTCGAGACCCGCGGGCGCAACCGCCCACCGAATGGCCTCGTCTTCGTGCCCTGGTTCGACGCCAACCGGCTGGTGAACAAGCTCACGCTGGACGCCACCGATCCGCTCTCGAAAGAGACGGATTACAAGAAGTGTGCCTGTCGGGTGGAGCGGGTTTGAGAGGACGGCCAATTAAGGCGCCCTGGAGTGCACGAATGACCTCCGTGCACAGAGTGCAGAAGTGCAGAAGTGCAGAAGTGCACGGCCTTCCAGTGCACTCTTGCACTCTTGCACTCTTGCACTTCCTCCCACAACCGCTTGACGCATAGAAGCGACAACTGATGGCAATCGACATGCAATCGAAGCGCAATGGCGTGGGCCGCCGCGACTTCCTCACCGGCCTTGCCCGCACCGCCGCCGGCGTGGGGCTCATCGGCTTGGGGCTGGGGCTCTACAGCCGGCGCGCGGCGAGCCTGCCGGCCTGGGCGCTGCGCCCGCCGGGCGCGCTGCCGGAAGACGACTTCGACGGCGCCTGCATCCGCTGCGGGCTCTGCGTGCGGGATTGTCCTTTCGACATGCTGCACCTCGCCCGGCTCGGGCAGGACATCCCCACGGGCACGCCCTACTTCATCGCCCGCGAGGCCGGCTGCGAGATGTGCGAGGACATCCCCTGTGTGAAGGCCTGCCCCACCCAGGCACTGGACCACGGCCTCACGGACATCAACGACGCCGACATGGGCCTGGCCATCGTCAGCGACCAGGACGCCTGCATCGCCTTCCAGGGTCTGCGCTGCGAGGTCTGCTTCAACATCTGCCCCATTCGCGGTGAGGCCATCTCGCTCGACTACCAGCGCAACCAGCGCTCCGGCAAGCACGCGTTGTTCATCCCGGTGGTCCACGCCGACCACTGCACCGGCTGCGGCAAGTGCGAGGAGGCCTGCATCCTGGAGGAGGCGGCCATCAAGGTGCTGCCGCGGCACCTGATCCAGGGCAAGCTCGGCGAGCACTACCGGCTCGGTTGGGAGCAGCGGCAGCGCGCCGGCGGCGCCCTGGTCACCCCCGACGCCGAGCACCGCTACAACCTGCCGGAGGGGATGCGCTACGACCATGGCGGCGAGGGGTTGATCGAGGCGCCGGGGGACGCGCCGTTTCCGTCGGACCCGCTCGATACCCTGAACCGCGGAGGCTCGCTGTGACAGGTGGCATCGTAGGGGGCATCGTAGGGCGGATCAGCGAAGGGCATCCGCCAGCCCGCGCGCCGGTGGATGCGCTGCGCCTATCCACCTTACGGCCTTAACGGCGGAGCGGCTCTGTGAAGACGTGCCCAATGCAACATATGCAGTGCGGAGCTGCCGGCTCAGGCCGCACCGCACGCCGCGCAGTTCGCACTCGCCCAGACCGCACCACGCACCGCGCGCCAATGCCCTGAGCCAGGAATGATCCAGCCCAGCTCCCCATCCACAGCACCTGCCCGCCCCTGGCTCCAACGCCACCGCTGGCTGCTGCTGCGGCGCTTCAACCAGCTCGGCATCCTTGCCATGTTCATCCTGCCGCCGCTGTTCGGCGGCATGTTCGCGGCGGGCAATCTCTCCTCCAGCATGACGCTGGACATCCTGCCGCTGACGGACCCGTTGCTGCTCGCGCAATCCATGCTCACCGGCAGCTGGCCGGCACTGACGGGCTTCATCGGCGCCGGGCTGGTGGTGGTGTTCTACGCGCTGCTCGGCGGGCGGGTGTTCTGCTCCTGGGTGTGCCCGGTGAACCTGGTGACGGACTTCGCCGCCTGGCTGCGGCGCCGGCTCGGCATCCGCGCCGGCGGGCGCATCTCCCGGAGCCTGCGCTGGTGGATGCTCGGGCTGGTGCTGCTGCTGCCGCTGGTCACCGGCGCCATGGTCTGGGAGTACGTCAACCCGGTGTCCATGCTGCACCGGGGCCTGATCTTCGGGTTCGGCTGGGCCTGGCTCATCCTCGCCGCGGTGTTTCTCTACGACCTGCTTGTCGTCCCCCGCGGCTGGTGCGGGCACCTGTGCCCGGTGGGCGCCTGCTATGCCCTGATCGGCACCAGAGCGCCCGTGCACATCGCCGCCCCGCGCCGGGAGCGCTGCGACGACTGCATGGACTGCTTCACCGTCTGCCCGGAGCCGCAGGTCATCAAGCCGGCACTCAAGGCCGCAGGCGGGCACGGCCCCGTCATCGACAGCATCGACTGCACCAAGTGCGGGCGCTGCATCGAGGTCTGCGACCGGGAAGTGTTCGGGCTCGCGCTCGGATGGGTCGGCAAGCAGGGCTTTCTCAATCGCGACCGCGATGCCCACGCCCCGGCCGAGCGGCGCAAGAACGCGTTGCAGCTGCGTGAGACGCGAGCGGCCTCGCTGCGACGAGAAGCGCAGGACAACAACGTATCGATCCCGTGATGCCGCTGCCCGGTGTCACGCATCCGGCGGCGCTCCGCGCCGCATGCCGCAGGACAAGACAAACCGAGGGTGGAGCCATGAACCGACCAATCACCAATCGCCTGCCCGGCCTGCTGCCCAAACTTCTGCCCAGACTTCTGCCCAAACTTCTGCCCAGAGCTCTGCCCGGACTTCTGCCCAGAGCTCTGCCCAGAGCTCTGCCCAGAGTTCTGCCCAGACTTCTGCCCAGAGCTCTGCCCAGACTTCTGCTCGGCACCGCCGTGCTGCTCGTGATGGGCACCGCCGGCGCAGAAGAGCTGTCCTCGCTGCGCGGCCATGCCGTCACCGACGAGTCTGATGCGGTCCTGAACAAACAGACCCTGGCGGTGCCCGGCGGTTTCGAGGTCGCCTGGGAGGAGCAGCCGCCGATGATCCCGCACCCCATCGAGCACTACAGCATCGATCTGCGCCAGAACGGCTGCCTCAAGTGCCACAGCCCGGCCACCTTCGAGGCCAACAACGCCCCGGTGGTGGCCGACAGCCACTTCTACGACCGCGACGGCAACCGCACCGAGAAGGTCGCCCCCAGGCGCTACTTCTGCACCCAGTGCCACGCGCCCCAGGCTGGAGCGATACCGCTGGTGGAGAACATCTTCCAGAACCGCTGACGGAACGCCGTCCATCAGGCCAAGGCGCCGCGTCGGGCCTGCTGGCGTCGGCCCGACCTACGCGAGGCATCCGCGCTCTGCCGCTGCGACACAATCACAAAAGGGGCACGCCATGTCCGACACCACCAAAGCCAAATCCTCCCGCGCCCGCAAGGCCACCCTCTGGGTCCTGCTCGTCGGCGTCGCCATCGGCATCGTCTTCTGGGGCGGCTTCAACACCGCCATGGAGGCCACCAACACCGAGCAGTTCTGCATCTCCTGCCACGAGATGGAGGTGAACGTCTACGAGGAGTACACGGACACCATCCACTACACCAACCGCACCGGCGTGCGCGCCACCTGCCCGGACTGCCACGTGCCCAAGGACTGGGTGCACAAGGTCGTGCGCAAGGTGCAGGCCACCAGAGAGCTCTACCACCACGTGAAGGGCGACATTGACACGCCCGCGAAGTTCGAGGCCGAGCGCTTCCGCCTCGCCCAGAACGTCTGGAGCCAGATGAAGAAGACGGACTCCCGCGAGTGCCGCAACTGCCACGAGTTCGACGCCATGGACTACACCAAGCAGGAGAACCGCTCCAGCCAGGGCCACCAGGACGCCGAGGACGCCGGCCTCACCTGCATCGACTGCCACAAGGGCATCGCCCACAAGCTGCCCATGCAGTACGACCCGGAGCAGGACGCGCCCGGCGAGAGTGTCTTCTACACCCGCCTGGACGCGCCGCACGCGGACACCGAGACGCCCGGCGCACAGGAGTAGACGCCGGCGCTGCCGGAGGCAGCGACCGCCTCGGGCAGAGCGGCGGCGGTCCGAGTCCGGCGAGCGCCACCGGCCCTCTCGCCTCGTGCGCAACGTCGCGAAAGCTGTGTCAGCCGCGCGCGTCGCCGCAGAGCCTCTGAGAAGGAGCTGCGAAACACGCAAAAGGCGTGAAAACGCCAGAGCAGGTCGCAGGACCGCCCTTTTTCGCGTCTTTCGTGTCTTTCGTAGTTTCAACTGCCTCTCGTGACACCGCTCCCGAGGCTGGGCAAGGCGTCCGCAACGGCGCGCCAGTTCAGTATACCGTCACCGTTTTTGGGGCGTGCCCTCTCCGGCCGCCTCGGGCTAAGATGACGGCCGGAAAGGGATTCTGCAGGCCAGCCCCATGACCCCGCACCGCCAGCTCCGCCCGCTGCCGCCTGTGCTCCAGGCGGCCTCCCAATCGCCTCTCCAGCCGGCGCCGCGCCCGGCCCGGTGTTCGACCCGGTCGCCGCTGCGGCCCGCCGTGCTCGCCGGACGGCTGCTGCCCGCCGTGCTGGCCATGCTGCTGCTGGCCACCGCCTGGCAGCACGCGGTCGCGGCCGAGCCGCCGACCCGGCCCTTCCCGCGCATCGAGGCGGGGCAGCACACCGCGCCCATCCGGCGCATCGGCGTCGACGCCGCCGGCCGCTGGCTGGTCACCGCGTCCGACGACAAGACCGCCCGCGTCTGGGAGCTGGCAACGGGCCGGCTGGTGCGGGTGCTGCGGCCGCCCATCGGTGAGAACCATGAAGGCAAGCTGTTCGCCGCCGCGCTGTCGCCGGACGGGCGAACCGTGGCCGTGGGCGGCTGGACCGGCTATGGGTGGGAGCGCCGTCACTCGATTTACCTCTTCGACCGCGACACCGGCACCCTCGCGCACCGCATCGGCGGCCTGCCGAACGTGATCAATCACCTGGCGTTCTCGCCGGACGGCCGACGGCTGGCGGCGGCCCTCGGCGCCGGCGGCATCCGCGTCTTCGACACCGACGGCTGGGCCGAGGTCGAGCGGGACGCCGACTACGGCGCGCGCAGCTACTGGGTCTCTTTCGACGCCGCCGGGCGGCTGGCCAGCACCTGCGACGACGGCCAGGTGCGGCTCTACGACCCGGACCTTGGGCTCATCGCGAAGGCCAAGGCGCCGGGCGGCGAGCGCCCCTTCGCTCTCGCCTTCTCGCCGGACGGGGCGCGCATTGCCGTCGGCTTCGACGACAGCACCGCGGTGAACGTCCTCTCCGCCGAGGACCTGTCGCTGCTCCATGCCCCGGACACCTCGGGCGTCGACAACGGCGACCTGTCCAAGGTCGCCTGGTCCCGCGACGGCCGGACCCTGTTCGCCGGCGGACGCTACAACATGCAGGGCGACGAGAACGGCTTGGTGAGCTGGCCCGACGCCGGCCGCGGCCCGCCGCGCGAGCGGCCCGTCGCCAAGAGCACGATCATGGACCTGGCCCCCCTCGCCGACGGCCGGCTGGCCTTCGGTGCCGCGGACCCCGCCTGGGGCCTGCTGGACGCCGGCGGCGAGCTGATCCGCGGGCGCGGGCCGGCCATTGCGGACTTCCGCCGCCGCAGCCATCAGCTGCGCCTGTCCGCCGACGGGATGACGGCGGAGCTCGACCTGAAGGTCCTGGCCCCGGACCACCGCTGGCGCGAGCACGTGCTCCGCCTCGACCTCACCGAGCGCCGGCTGACCCTGGACCCGGGCGACGAGACCGAGACGCTCCAGCGCCGGCTGCGAGCCCGGGGCCACGACCCCGGCCCCATCGACGGCGCCCTCGGCCGGCGCACCCGCGCGGCGCTGGAGGCCTTCCAGCGCGACCGCGAGCTCGCCGCCACCGGCCGCCTGGACGACCCGACGCGCGCGGCCCTGGGCCTGCCCCGGCTCGCCGGCCCGCGCACCGAGGGGCTGGCCATCACCGACTGGCTCAGCGAGTACGATCCCAGACTCGACGGCGAGCTCCTGGATCTGGAGCGGTTCGAGATGAGCCGCAGGCTCGACATCGCCGACGACGACCGCCGCTTCCTGCTCGGCACCGCCTGGTACCTGCGCCTCTACGACCGCGACGGCGACCTGCTGTGGAAGACCCCGGCGCCGGCGACGACCTGGATGGTCAACCTCAGCGCCGACGGCCGCTGGGCGGTGGCGGCCTTCGGCGACGGCAGTGTGCGCTGGCTCGATGCGGACAGCGGCGAGGAGCGGCTGGCGCTGTTCGTGGACGGGGCGGCGGTTGCGGCGCTGGATGGGAATAAGTCGGATCGCGGCGATCGCGGCGGGGACGCCGCTTCCACGGGGGAGGCGCCGGCGGGGGCGGTGCCCTGGGTGCTGTGGACGCCGGAGGGCTTCTTCGACAGCGCCGGCGGCGGCGACCGGCTCATGGGCTGGCACCTGAACCGGGGCGCGGACCGGGCCGGGGAGCTCGTGGACGCGGAGCAGATCGGCGAGGTCTTCCGCCGCCCGGACCTGATCGCCAAGGCCCTGACGCCGGAGTACCCGGCGCTGGCGCGCACGGCGCTCGCCGACATCGGCGACCTGGACACCCTGCTCGCCGCGAAGCCGCCGCTGCTGGCGCCGCTGGGTCCGGTGCAGGTGCGCCAGTCCGGCCGGGACTTCGAGGCCCGCTTCCGGGTGCAGGACCGCGGCAGCGGCGTCGGGCGCATCGAGTACCGGGTCAACGGCGTGCTCATCGGCCAGGGGGACCTGCGCGGGCGCTTCGGGCTCGGCCTGCCGAATCAGCGCGAGGAGAGCCGGCCCTTCACGCTGGACGCGGGTACCCACCGCGTCGAGGCCCGCGTCTTCGACGGCCGGGACCGGGTCGCGTCCAACTGGGCGGCCTGGGACGTGGAGGTCACCGGCCGCGACCGCCGCCGGCCCGCGCTCTACGGCCTCGCGGTGGGCATCGGCCCGTACAAGAACCCCACCTGGTCGCTGGAGTACGGCGACGACGACGCCGAGGCCTTCGCGTCCGCCGTCAACGCCGCCGCGCGCGGGCTGTTCCGGGCGGTGGAGATCGAGACCGTGGTCAACGACGAGGCGACGCTGGACGGCATCACGCACGCCTTCGAGGCCATGGCCGCCAAGGCGGGGCCGGACGACGTCTTCGTGCTGTTCCTCGCCGGCCACGGGCTGGCCCAGGAGGGCCGCTACCACTTCATCCCCTGGGACTTCAGCTACACCAGCAGCACCTCCCTGGCCGACGGCAGCCTGCACGAGGACCGGCTCCAGGGCCTGCTGGCCCAGGTGCAGGCCCGCAAGAGCCTGGTGGTGCTGGACTCCTGCTACGCCGGGGCCGTGGCCGACACGGACGAGATCCGCCTCGCCGGCCTGGCCCGCAGCAACGCAGACCTGGAAACCCGCGCCGCCATCGACCGGCTGATGGCCAAGACCGGCCGGGCCATCCTCGCCGGCACCTCCGACAAGGCCTATGCGCTGGAGGGCCTGGAGGGGCACGGCCTCTTTACCTACGTGCTGCTGGAGGGCCTCGCCGGCCGCGCCGACCTGTTCGGCGACCGCGACGGCACCATCGAGACCGGTGAGCTGGCGGAGTACCTGGCGGACGAGGTGCCGCGCATGAGCCGGCGCGTCTGGCAGTACGCCATGGAGCCCTGGAACGACCTGCGCGGGCAGTCCTTCCCCATCGGCCTGCGCGGCCGGCCCGAGCCGGCGCGGTGAGCGGTGGGCGCCGGCCAGAGGGCACGGCAGACACGGCGGCGGACGCCGTGCGCATCTTCTGCTCCTACTCCCACAAGGACGAAGACGCGCTCGACGCCCTCAAAGACCACCTCGCCGGTCTGCGCAGGCGCCGCGTCATCGCCGACTGGCACGACCGCGAGATCCGCCCCGGCGCGGACTGGTCGGCGGCCATCGACACGGCCCTGAACACGGCAGACATCGTGCTGCTGCTGGTGTCCTCGGACTTTCTGGCATCGGACTACTGCAACGGCATCGAGCTGACCCGCGCGCTGGAGCGGGCGGCGGCGGGCGAGGCCCGGATCATTCCGGTCTACGTGCGCCCGGCCTACACCCAGGGCGAGCCCTTCGAGCGCTTCCAGGGCACCCCTGAGGACCAGAAGCCGGTCTACAGCTGGAGCGACGCGGACGCGGCCTGGGTGCAGGTGGTGAAGTTCATTGTCGCGGCGGTAGACGACGTGCTCGCCGCGCGGACGCTGTCCCGACAGTCGATCCCCGTGCAGACGGACGCCGAGGGGACAGCGAATCGCGCCGGGGACGGCGCTCCCACGGCGCCGACGCGGGATCGCGGCGGGGACGCCGCTCCCACGGGGCCGCCGGCGACTCACGCCGGAGAGGGTGCGTCCGCAGCGCATGCTGGCGCCGTGTCGGCGCCGGCCAGGCTGTGGATTGGCGGCGGTGTCATCGCTGCCGTCGTGCTGGCGGCCGTCGCGGGCTGGTACCTGTTGCAGCCGGACCCGGACGTGACCCGCCGCCTCGCCGACGCCGACGCGCTGCTGGACACGGGCCGCTATGACCAGGCGCTGGCGGCCTATGAGACCGTGTTGGACATAGATGCCGGCAATCGCAGGGCCGCCTACGGCCGGGACAAGGCGGCGGTGCTCGCGGACATGGGGCCGGACTTCGATGTGGAGGCTGCCAACCGGCGCCTGCGGACCCTGGAGGACGGGCACCCGAAGGATGCGCACATCCAGCTCATGCTCGGCCGGCTCGCCGGCGCCGGGCAGGACTGGGAAGAGGCCCGGCGCCGCCTGGAGCGCGCCCTGGAGCTGGACCCGGACCTGCCCGAGGCCCGGTTCGGCCTGGGCGTGCTGGCGCACCGCGACGGCCGGCTGGAGGCGGCGCGACAGCACTACGAGCAGGCGCTGGACGGGGCACCGGGCAATCGCCGGTATCTGACCAACCTTGCAGGCGTGCTGCTGGACCTGGGCGAGCACCAGGCGGCGCTGGCGGCCTACGAGCGGCTGCTGGCCAC
>NZ_CAJXYK010000030.1 GCF_913063425.1 uncultured Thiohalocapsa sp. | reverse complement strand
TGTCGAGGGCCGCGCGGTGCGGGTGGACTGGGTCTCGGCATCGGCGCCCCTGGCGAAGCGCTCAGGGGCGCGGCGGCGAAACGACGGGCCGCAGTACCGGTGCCTTGTGGAGGTGTCGGCGGCCTCCTCGGGGCCGGCCAGGTCCAGGGTCCAGCTGAAGCAGAGCCGGGCCTCGCAGCCGGCGCGGTCGGTGGCGAGGTGGAGTGTCGGTGCGCTATGCCGCGCCAGGGCGCGGGCACCAGCGCATCACGCGATCAGTGCAGCACATCCTCCAGGCGCGTCGCGCTCAGCACCCGCTCGGACCAGGCGAGCAGCGTCGGTTCGTCGGCCCCGGCAATGCGGCGCTGCACGTCCGCGGGCAGCGCGCCGAACTTCAGGGTCAACAGACGCTCCAGCACCCGCGCCTCGCCCTGCTGCATGCCCTCTTCACGGAAGCGTTCGGCAAGTCGGCACTCACCAACCAAGATTTTCGGGGCTCAACACCTTCAGGGCCGGCTTCACCCGTTACCTTTGCACCTCGCCTGCTTATCGCAGGCGCCATCAGGCAGGTCTGCGACCAGTACTTGTCGCGGCGGTATTCAGCCGCGAGCCTTTCTCGCGATGTAGTAGCCGTAGCTGACGTGGGCGCTGTGGCGCTCGTAGAGCGCGATCTCGTGCTCTTCTGCGGCCACCACCGCCGCGGCGGCGTCGGAGTTGCCGTGCCGTGACAGAAAGTCGCCGAAGCGCGCCTGCATCGGGCGATAGTAGTTATCCAGCCAGCACTCTGTGCCAAGCACGAAGTACCCGAGCGGTGAGAACCCTTCCTGCTCGAGCATCGCCGTCTTGGCCGAGGCGCTGTCCACCTCTGGATACTCCTGCATCCAGTGTTGATGGAGCTCAGCAGGTCGCTCGTGGGTGAGCCAGGTCAGCTCGGAGACGGCGAGAATACCGCCCGGCTTCAGAAACCGTCGCCAGGCTCTGATGCCGTTCGCAAAGCCCATGTTGTAGATCGCCCCCTCGGACCAGATGGCGTCGAAGGAGGCCGCGGCGAAGGGCAGCGCGTCCATGGAAGCGGCGCAGGTCTCGATGCGCCCGCCGAGCTTCTCGCGTGCCGCAGCGTGCTCCAGCCGCTCAAGAAACGCGGGCAGGAAGTCGACGGCGGTGATGGCGGCGTCGAGCTCCCGGGCCAATACGAGCGTGGAGGCGCCGGTTCCGCAGCCGATGTCGGCGATCTTCAGGCCGCGGGCGTCGCGCAGACCGGACAGTGTGATGCTGAGGCGGGTCGCATCGTCGCTGCCCGGGCCCTGGCGTTGGGCATCCCGGTGCAGGTCGATCAAGAGGTCGATGTTTTCCATCTGCTGTTCCTGGTCCTCCCCGGTACCTGGCTGGAGACCGCGCCCAACTGGGTGCGGGCCGTGCCCTTGGGCAGCGCCGTCGGCTGTTCGTCAGTCGGTCGCCGGCGGCTCTGCTGCCGCGCTCCGCGTCTGCGGCGCCGCCTCCACCGGCTCGCCCCGACTCTTGAAAGACAAGCCCTCGCCGACCATCACTGCCTCGATGAGCGGCATGCTCACGGCCTCCTGCGCCGACCAGTCAACGAGAAAGTTGGCACCTGAGCCGCCCCTGCGGTCGGCGGCCTGCACCAGAAAGGACGCGGTGGCCATGGGCGCCAGCACCAGGGGCGCCTCCGGCTGCTCGCGCACCAACTGCCCGTCGCCGTCGAAATAGCGCACCCGGTCGATGCGGATCGGCTCGGCCACATCCGTGTTGCGCACGCTCAGGGTTACGGCGAGCGGGACCGCCTCGCCCGCACCCCGATAGATGTGCGAGTAGGCCGCGACATAGACGCTGCGCCCCTGGGTGACCAGGTGCTCCGGCAGGCGCGGCAGGGTGGACGCCGGCGGCTGGAACGCCGGCTGCTCGTCCTCCAACGCCTGCCAGCGGCCGGCGAGAAAGCCCAGCACCAGAATCACCACCGCGGCGACGCCGGCCGCGAGCGCCGAGACCGCGAGCTCCCGGCGCGACGCGCGTGTGGACCCGGCTGTGCCCGGCGGCATCGGCAGCACCCTCCCCGGCCGCGACTCAGGCGTATGCGCCCGCCCCGGACGCCTTCTTGGTGGCTGGCGTCGCCGTGCGGTAGAGGAGCCAGAGCGACAGCCCCAGCACCACCAGCTCTGCCGTCAGCAGGATCAACAGCGTCAGCAGGCTGATGCCGTCCAGCGCCGAGAGGGACAGGTTGGGGTCTCCGCCGATGTTGGGCGAGACCATCAACCCCGTCTGCGGGTTGGCCAGCATGACGAACAGGATGCGGCTCGACTCAGCAAACAGCATCAGCATCGAGAATACGATGCCGATACAACCCGCCCAGATGCCGATCCAGACGGTCTTGAGCACACCGCCGCCGGTGAGCCGGGAATCTTCCTCTGCGATGCGGCGCCCAAGGCGCGTATAGCGGAAGAACCAGATCGCGGTGAAGATGGTCACGATGAGGCTGCCCCAGGACAGGTAATTGCTGAGGTCGATGCCGCGACGCGCCGGGGAATCCGGCGCAAAGCCGACGATCATGTACAGCGCCAGACTCAATGGCACGGTCAGCAGGACGAGCTGTATGAAAAAACCGATCCAGCCGAGCTTGGCGAAAGTCGTCCCAAGTTGTTCCGGATTCGCCGGTGGCCAGGGTGCGACGGGCATAGGAATATCTCCTGAATCGACAGTGGACCGAGAGCGGATGAACCGCGCGCATGCTACCACCGCTCCCACCGCCAGTGCCGCAATAACTGACGGCAACGCTCGCCGGCAGTGCACGGCAGGCAGCGCGGGCACGCCCGCTCAGGATGGGGCCGCCTCCCCGCCCCGCACCGGCCGGGAGCGCGCCAGCAGGAACAGCCAGGTGACGAGCACAAAGGACGCCGTCAGCGTCGGCACGCCGAAGGGCGTGATCACCGCCACCATGGCCCCCTGCGCCAGCACCGTGAAGACGGCGGCCAGGACCGCATAAGCCGTCGTACCCAGCCCCGGCTGACTGAACACGGCGCCAATGGCCACCGCGGTCAGCAGCGGATTGAAGCCGACAAGCCCGGCGGTCACCAATTGGCTCTCAGCGCCCTGCAGGAGCGCCACCACCAGTGCGATGAGCGCGCCCGCGAGCGCGAAGGCCGCTGCCCGCGGCGAGCCCACCGCGAGCCCGAACAGGATCAGCAGCGCGGACGGGACGTAACCCTTCACGAACACCTGCGAGAGGCGCCCCAGCCGACGGCGATGAAGAACAGCAAGCCCGCCAAGGCGTTGTCCTGGAACAGCACCTGTCCGATGCCGCGCAGGTTGCAGTCCACGAAGCTCAACACCGCGGGTTTCTCACAGCGTCGCCGCCAAGGTGTCGAAGCACCGCTCATCTGGTCTTCCTTCCCCCCTGATCGCTTCCAGCCTGCATCGGCGGGCCGTCTCGTCTGAGGCAATCGCAAGCCGTCTCGCCCCATTGTGTCGCGCGCTGCTGGTTGCCGCCGGGCAGCTCGCCTGCGGCCTGATTGTGAAGCGCCCGCGGTCACGCCCCGGCCTGTCACCGCGGCACCTTCCGGATGGTGACACTTTAGGCGCTGTCCACACCAGCGTCGATGGGGGAATCCGGCGCACGATGCCTCCTTGCTCATATTCTTGGCGATCAGGCCAAAAGCCTGAGCCTGCCCTCCGGTGTGCCGCTCAGGGCGTTGATAAGATCCTGTGCGCCCGAGAATAACGCTCAGCGGGCGCCATGCGCAGTTGGCGGGTTCCGTGCCGCCCCGGCCGACACCCGCGGCCCGACGCGCCAAGGCGCAGCAATCGGCAAAAATCTGCTCAACGTCTGGTTCATCGCCGCCGGTGTGTGGCTCTACGCCCGCTTCCGGGGCGAGCCCTTCGCGCAGCACATCAACAGGGCCTTCTTCGGCGTGGCCCTTGCGCCGATCGTCTCGGAGATCCTGTTCAGCAGCGCACTGACGCTCACCGTCAGCATTCCGCTCGCCGCCGTCACCGGGCTCGTCATCGGCGCCCTGCTCTCCGTCGCGGGCTTCGGCGCCTTCGGCAAGCATGTGCTGAATATTAGCCCCATCATGGCAGGCGTCTTCCTCGGCACCCTGCTGAAGCCCCTTGGCGCCGCCGACCCCTCGCTTCAGCTCGCCGCGCTCTTCGCCACCAACCTGGCGCCCATTGCCGGGCACTTCGGCTGGCACTGGGGGGTCGTCGCCGGCTTCACCCACTCATCCGCGGCGCTCACCGTCGGCGGCGCGCACGGCGGGCTCAATCTGTACAACAACGGCTTCGCCGCGGGCATTGTCGCGTCGATACTCGCGCCGGTTGCATTCGCCATTCGCGAAGGTCGGCAACATCCTGCCGACACGAGGGCCGGCAGCCCGCCCGGACTGACCGACAAACACCGGCAATGCGGAGCACCTGCGGCTCACAGCTGCGCTGCAAGAGCCGCATTTGGACAGCTGGTAGCGCTTCAGCAGTAGGCGCACAACATGGCGGAACAGCATCCTGAGCGGGAGGCGGTGTGGCGAGGTATCGAGCAGATGTGTGTCGCGGTGAATCGTCCCGCCTTCAAAAACTGCTCACCGCCAGGGCAAATGCGTGGAGGAGCCTTGATCATCACTTCAACCATCCGCGCTCTCACCACTCGTAGCCGAGCTTGAGCCGCACCGTCTCGTCGGTGGTCTTGGCCTCCACGGCGGGGCGGCTGTCATGGTCGATTTCGTACTCCATGCTGCCGACGAAGCCTGCAATGAGCGGCACGCGGAAGCCGGTCCGGGCCTCGCACGGCCAGCAGGTCCGCCATCGCCCGTTCACGCGCGCTTGCTACACTGCCGGCCACTACCGGGCGAAGCGATGCCTCACCCACCCGCTGCACGTCCGACGTGAAGTCCAACGGTCGAAGCCCATGTCTGAACACGCACTGCAAGACGCCACCGAGCCGGAAGCCGAGCCGGGCGCCGGATCATCGTCCGCCACCGACGCACCCCTGCCGGTGGATGTCGCCCTCCAGGGCGGCGGCGCCCATGGCGCCTTCGCCTGGGGTGTGCTGGACCGGCTGCTGGAAGAGCAACGCCTGCGCATCGACGGCATCTCCGGCACCTCCGCCGGGGCGATGAATGCGGCCGTCCTGGCGAGCGGTTTCGCGGCGGGCGGCGCCGACGGCGCCCGGCAGGCCCTGACCGACTTCTGGCGGCGGGTCTCGGAGGGCGCCCTGCTGAGCCCGCTCAAGCGCGGGCCGCTGGACGTGCTGCTGGGCCGCTGGACCCTCGACAACTCGCCGGCATTCCTGGCCCTGGACCTGGCCTCGCGGCTGTTCTCGCCCTACGACCTGAACCCCGTCGGCCTGAACCCGCTCCGTGACATCCTGCTGGAGTCCATCGACTTTGAGCACCTCGCCGCATCGCGCGTCAAGGTCTTCATCACCGCCACCTGCGTGCGCACCGGGCGCCCGCGCATCTTCCGCAACGCCGATGCGACCACCGATGCCCTGCTCGCCTCCGCCTGCCTGCCGCAGATGTTCCAGGCCGTGGAGATCGAAGGCGAGGCGTACTGGGACGGCGGCTACTCCGGTAATCCCACCATCTCGCCGCTGGTGCGCGAGTGCAGCGCCGACGACACCATTCTGGTGCAGATCAACCCGGTGGAGCGCCCGGGCACGCCGCGCGCGGCCCGGGACATCCTGAGCCGCGTCAACGAGATCTCCTTCAACGCGCCGCTGCTGAAGGAGCTGCGCATGATCGCCCTGCTGCGGCAGGTGGCCGATCCAGGCCATACAGAAGGCGCCCTGTGGGGCCAGATGCGCATGCACCGCATCGCCTCGGAGCGCATGGTGGAGCTCGGCTACTCCTCCAAGCTCAACGCGGAATGGGCCTTCCTGATCATGCTGCGGGACGAAGGACGGCGGGCAGCGAGCGAGTTTCTGGAGCGCCACGGCGACGACCTCGGCAAGCGCCCGTCGCTGGACATCGATTATCTGCTGGAGGGCATCTGATGGGCCTGCTCGGCATTCTGGTCGGCCTTGGGCTGCTCATCTGGCTGGCCTATCGCGGCTGGAGCGTGCTGCTGCTGACCCCGCTTGCGGCCATGCTGGCGGCGGCCTTCGCCTTCGAGCCGCTGCTCGCGAGCTGGACCCAGACCTTCATGGCCGGCGCCGCCGGCTTCATCGCCCAGTTCTTCCCCATCTTTCTGCTCGGCGCGCTGTTCGGCAAGCTGATGGAGGACTCGGGCTCGGTGGAGACCGTGGCCGGCTTCATCGGCGACAAGCTCGGGCCGCGCCGCGGCATCCTGGCAGTGGTGCTGGCCGGGGCGCTGGTGACCTACGGCGGGGTGAGCCTGTTCGTCGCCTTCTTCGTGCTGGTGCCCATGGCCACCGCGCTGTTCCGCGATGCCGGCATTCCGCGCCGGCTGATGCCCGCGGCCGTTGCCCTTGGCACCTCCACCTTCACCATGTCCATGCTGCCGGGCACACCGGCGGTGCAGAATGCCATTCCCATGCCCTTCTTCGGCACCACGCCCTTCGCGGCACCTGGGCTCGGACTCATCGCGACGGTGATCACGCTGGGGTTCGGGTTGTGGTGGCTCGGCCTCATAGAGGCGTCGGCGCGCAGGCGCGGTGAGGGCTTCGAGGCGGAGACAACGGCTGAGCCCAGCGCCGAGCAGGCGGCGGAAGACTTGGTGGTGCGCGAGCGGGCGACGGTCACCCGGGAGTTCGACCCGGCGGAGTTGCAGCGCGGCGCGGCGTGCGCAGAGCGGCCGGGGGTGCTGGTGGCGGTGCTGCCGTTGGTGGTGGTGCTCGGCGTGAACCTCGCCATGACGGCGCTGGTGCTGCCGAATCTGGATCTCGGCTTCCTCGCCGAGGACCGCTTCGGACCGACCACGCCGGCGGCCGTGAGCGGTATCTGGTCCGTCAGCGTTGCCCTGGCCACGGCCATCCTGACGCTGATCGCGCTGAACCGGCGGCGGCTCACCGACCTGCGCGCCAGCGTCGATGCCGGCGTCAACGCCTCCGTGCTCCCCATCGTCAGCGTCGCGAGCCTGGTGGGCTTCGGCACCGTGGTGGCCGCCCTGCCCGCCTTCGAGCTGGTGCGCGACTGGGTGCTCGGCATCCAGGGCGGCCCGCTGGTGTCGCTGGCGGTGTCCACCAATGTGCTGGCGGCGCTCACCGGCTCGGCCTCCGGCGGCCTCACCATCGCACTGGAGGCCCTGGGCGAGACCTACATGGCGCTGGCCGCGGATCTCGGGCTCGATCCGGCCCTGATGCACCGCGTCTCGGTGATCGGCGCCGGGACCCTGGACATGCTCCCCCACAACGGCGCCGTGGTGACCCTGCTCGCGGTCTGCGGCACCACTCACCGCGAGAGCTATCGCGACATTGTCATGGTGTCCGTCGTCGGGGCGCTGCTGGCCCTCGCCGCGGTCATTGTGCTCGGCCCCCTCTTCGGGTCATTCTGAGCCGTCGGGTGATGCGGCCGCAGCCCGTCGTGTCCCTGATCCTGATCGCGCTCTGGATCTATCTGCTGAAGACCTATTGGTGAATCCCCGAGGGCTTGACTGATGAGAAAACGCAATCTGTATTACCTGTTGGCGGCCATCCTGGTGTCCGCCTGTAACGCGACCCAGGGCAGTGGCCGGACCACACTGAGTGGCGAGGTCGAGCGGGTCTGGGAGGACGGCTTTCGGCTCAACACCGGGCAGCGCTCGGTGACGGTGGATTCCTGGGACGTCTTCGGGGACAACACCCGCAGCCAGGTGCGGGTCGGGCAACGTGTCAATGTGTCCGGCGAGATGTCAGGGGGCGAATTCGATGCCAGCTCCATCACCATCGCGGGTGAAGGCTCAGCCTCCCAACGCGGCGCATCGGCCGGCAGCGGCCCGCAGGCCGAGGCGGGGCGGGAGACCCTCACCGGAACCATCGAGCGGGTGTGGGAGGATGGCTTTCGGCTCAATACCGGGCAGCGCACCGTCAACGTGGACAGCTGGGACATCTTTGGCGACAACACCCGCAGCCGGGTCAGCGCCGGCCAGCGGGTGCGGGTTTCCGGAGAGATGTCGGGCGGGGAGTTTGACGCGACCGCGGTGAATCCGCTCTGATCGGGTTGATCTTGCGACACCGCCACAGCGCACTCGCGGCCCGAAACCCGGCTGTTGTCCCGCGGTATGGGCCAGCCGGCGCGTTCTGATCAGACCACCTGGTTGCCGTCGGCCGGCACCTCCCAGGAAAACGACGGCAACATCGCAAACGCCCGGCGCTGTCCTTCGTCCCAGCTTTGGCTCAGCGCCACCAGATCCGGATCATCGACATCCAGCCGCAGCCGGTGGCTCGGGCCCATCCAATCCCGCGGACAGAGCACAACCTCATAGGGCGGCGCGACGGTGAGATTGGCCCGCGCGGTGCTCTCAAGCGACACCAGACACAGACGCGCGCCCTCTTCCAATGACAGGCCGCAGCGGGCAAAGCGGTCCAGCGAGGACTTGCCGAATTTGCTCTCGAAGTATCGGTCCGGCGATGGCTGAAACAGGTGCATTTTGCTGTATGACGAGATGTGATCGACCCCCGCGTTGGTGCGCGAGTCGCAGGCCATCACCAACCCCTGATCCAACAGCAGCCCCACACAGTAGGTCATGGTGGTTATCCTCTGAGTGAATGTCCGGCGCAAGCCGGGCGCATCATGCGCCGTCGTTGCGCGGCCCGTAATTCCCGGTATCATGCCAACGTTGCCGTGACCAATGCTACCGTGCCCGCGGCAACCGGACACAACCGCTCGCGGCAGACCCCACCCCAAGCGCAATGCCGCAAGCCACCGCAGCAGCAATCGCCGGAGTATGAGTCCCATGGAGTTACAGGACGGCCTACTGCGCGTCGAGTCCTTCCTTGCCGTCACCATCGGTATTCTTGTGCTCTTCGTCGGCAAGCGCCTCAATGAGCGCGTGCGCCTGCTGCGGGAGCTGAGCATTCCGGAGCCCGTCACCGGCGGACTCTTGTTCTCGGTGCTCTTCGCCCTGCTCTACGCGGCATCCGGCACCCTGGTGGAGTTCGAGCTGCGGGCGCGTGACGTGCTGCTGGTGTATTTCTTCACCACCATCGGCATCAACGCGCGGGCGGCTGACCTGCTCGCCGGCGGCCGGCCCTTCGTGGTGCTGCTCGTGCTCACCATTGGCTTCATGTTTGCGCAGAACCTCACCGGCATCTCGGTGGCGGCATTGTTCGGTCTGCCCGCGGCGGTGGGCGTTGTGGGCGGCACGATGTCCCTCATCGGGGGGCATGGCACCACCATCGCCTGGGCGCCCAGCATCGCCGAGCAGTACGGCATTGCCAATGCCATGGAGATCGGCGTCGCCAGCGCCACCTTTGGCCTGATCCTGGCGAGCCTCATGGGCGGGCCCATTGCCCGCTTCCTCATCACCCGCCACCGGCTGACCCCGTCCCAGCCGCAGGCGCAGGAAGAGATCCAGGAGGTCGGGCTGACCGAGACGCAGCAGAGCGCCGGCATCGGCCACATGGACTTTCTTGGCGCCGTGCTGGCGATCCATATCGCCATTATCTTCGGCGCGGCCCTCAACGAGCTCCTCGCCGAGACGGGTTTCATGCTGCCGCTCTTCGTCACCTGTCTATTTGCCGGCATTCTGCTGTCCAACCTGGTGCCGCGCAGGCTTTACCGGGCGCTCGGTGTGAATTGGCAGACCCGCACCCCGGCCATTGCGCTGATCGCCGACATCGCGCTGGGCACCTTCCTGGCCATGTCTCTGATGAGCATGCAGCTCTGGACGCTGATCGATCTGGCGGCGCCCATCTTCACCATCCTCGCCGCGCAATTCCTGCTCGCGGTGCTGGTGACCCTGTTCGTGCTTTTTCCGCTGCTCGGGCGCAACTACGACGCCGCGGTGGTGGCCGCCGGGTTCGGCGGCGTCACCCTGGGGTCGACACCGACGGCCATGGCCAATATGGCCGCCGTCACGCACAGGTACGGCGCCTCACACCGCGCTTTTATCATCGTGCCGCTGGTGTCGGCGTTCTTCATCGACATCGCCAATGCCCTCATCATCCCGTTCTTCCTGCAGCGCTTCAGCTGAGCGGTGTGTGAAGAGCGGCCTTGATCATCACTCCGTGCAAGGGCTTGCCTTGTGGGAGCGTCGCCGCCGCGCCTGGGTGCCCGTCGCGCCGGTGAAGGCGCTTCCACGTACGCATCGGTGATCAGGTGCGCCTCACCGAGACCACCACTGCGGTCCTTGAGCTTCAGCGCGGGCGCGATGCCGGCGCCATGGGCATGGAGGCCACCAGCAGCGTTGACCGCGCCGCGGGGAGCCGCCCGGCGGGCACCATGCGCAACGCCATTCGGCTGTACGGTCAGATCGTTGGCATCGACCAATCCGCCGGCTCCGTGCAGGTCCGCGGCGGCCAGGACACCCGCACTTTCGAGCTTGAGGACAAGAGCCTGCTCCGCCAGCTCAGGGTGGGCGACGGCGTGGTCGTCACCATCCGCGACAGCATCACCGGCGAGATCACCGTCCGCTGAGACTGGCCCTTGCCTCACCAAGCATCGGTTGAAGCCGGCCCGGCTCAGATATTGGGCGGTCTTCCGGCACCTTCGTTTATTGGCGGCTTACGCGGCTCAAAATGGCGGGGCATCCTGCCCCGCACGCGGACTGGCGCGAAATTGGCGTTTCCCTAGCGTCCGGGAATGACGATTTCGACCGTCTCGACGGAGTACGTCCAGTCTGCGCCTTCGGCCTGCGTCGCCACCTGCTCTATCTCCAGGAACGCTCTCTGGCCATCCGGGAGCCGCCCAATGGTCTTGGATTCAAACACCAGCGATGCGGGCGCATACTCAACCGTGTTCACCACGTCCAGAAAATCCGGCAACGGCGCGCCCGGCTCCTCAATCGTGAAGCTCGTCGTGAATTTTACGGGACCCTTTGCGGGCGCGGCCCCAGCGACCACGTCCACGGCCTTGGCGCCGAGAATCGTCGCCGTGCCGGCAAAATCGAATTCGTTGGTAATGATCTCCTCGATCGACTGCGCGAATCCCAAGGCATTCGCGGTGACCAGGGCCACCGTGATCCGCGCACGGCCGTCAGCGAGTGTGCATTCACGTACCTGACCCGTTACCCGGGTGTTGAGGCTGAGACTCGGGTCCTCACTCTTGGACAATCTCGTTTCACCATGAAGGCCTGCCGATGAGCCTCGTGACTGGTCGGTCGGGGCTCTCCTGAAAGTTGAACGCATGCGCCCTTTTGTTGGCAATCTCTTGATCTCGCCCATGTCTGAAGCACAGTGACGAAAGCTTCCCTCGATGTTGCCTCCCTGACGCATTGCGATGCCTCCTTACCAAGCAATTGCTGCCTTTCCCCGCAGACAAATGGGGTACGCATTCAGCGAATCACAGTCTATCGTTGCGGGCATCGCCCCGAGAGGCACCTCCCCAATTTGATTCTTCGAAAGAGGAGAAGCCGTTTCGTCCGCGATTGAACGTGAGAACGTCGACGGCCGCCGAATCCGCGCTGCCCGTAGCGGGACCGGCGGTCAGCTGACAAGCCCTCTGGGGCAAGGATCGCCAGGCAAACAGCCATGTGCTGCTCTTGCCTGACCAAGCATCGGATCGAGCCCAGCCTGCTCAGATACTGGGCAGCCTCCCTCCGCCTTCCTTTGTCGGCGTAGGCCGCTCAAAATGGGAGGCACCCTGCCCGGTGCCGGAAACGCCAATCAGTGGCGTTCCCCAGCGGCTGATGCCCTGGGATGACAGTCCCGGGCAGGCCTGCGCTGGACCGGCTAGACTGACAGTACCGGGCACGGCGCTCGTCGCAACACTGCCTCGCGCCAACACCATTGCAAGACCTCCGCGACAACCGAGAATTTGTACACCGCGTTGATGCGGACGACAGGCTCTGTTTCGTCAACGCTGAGTGGCTCGCCTTCGCAGAGGAGAACGGCTGGCACATCAGCGCAGACAAGGTGCTGGGCACGTCCATCATGGCGCATATGGCGGACGTCGAGACGCGACACCTCTACCGCTTACTCATGAGCCGCGCGCGGGCGGGGGTGCATCCGGTGCGGTTCGAGTACCGCTGCGACTCGCCCGCGTTGCGGCGCCTCATGGAGATGCGCATAGTCGGGCAGGAGCTGGGTCAGGTGGAGTTTCGCAGCCGCGTGCTGCGCGTGGAGCCGCACGACGCGATCCGCATGCTCGACGTGTCGCTGCCACACAGCCGCGATCACTGCTTGCAGATCTGCGGCTGGTGCAAGGCCGTGCAGGTGCAATCGGCCTGGCTCGCGTTGGAAGAGGCCGTGCAGCGGCTGGCGCTGCTTGCAGACGCCGCACTGCCCCAGCTGAGCCACGGCATTTGTCCTGACTGCAGTGATCGCATGACGCAGGTCGGAGGTGGCCCGTGAGAATTCTCGTCGTCGAGGATAACCATATCCTCGCCAAGATCCTCGCCGATCACCTGGCAGCGCAGGGGCACGATGTCGTGCCGGCGTTCGAGGGCCGACTCGCGTCGATCTTCTGCCGGCAGCGCGATTTCGATGCCATCGTGATCGACTTGGTGATGCCGGATGTCTACGGCGTCGATGTGCTGGAGGCGCTGCATGCGGAGCATCGCATGCCCCAGGCCATCGTCATCACCGGCTTCCCGGAGCTGCTGGAGGAAGTCTCGCCGCGGCTCGAGGCCATCGGCGTTCAGGCAGTCATTGCAAAGCCGTTCTCGTTCTCCGAAGTCGATGATGCCCTCGCGCGGCTGCACTGACGCGTGCGGGTCCATTGGTCAATGGATAGACTGCGCACATGGGATAAGCTGGCGCCGCGGGTGTGCCCGCGCCGAGGCGCAGCCGCCCATCCGATCCACCGCAGGGAGCCCTCTCATGAGCAACACCGCCACGATCCTCGATCCGCGCCACTACGTCAACGTCGGCCCCAACGGCAGCTTTCGCGCCAGCGGCAGCCTGCACACGTCCCCTGAAGACATTCGCGCCCTGTTCGCTGAGCTGCGCACCACGGACACCGATCGCATGGTGGTGCACTTCCACGGCGGTCTCGTGGGGGAGGATCAGGGCCTCGCCGGTGCAGTGCAACTGCTGCAGGACTACTACGCCGCCAGTCGCGCCCATCCGGTGTTCTTCCTCTGGGAGACGGGCGCGATCGAGACCCTGTTGCGCAACCTGCGCGATATTCACGACACCGAGCTGTTCCGGCGTCTGATCGCCTTGCTGGCCAAGAAGCTGGCCAAGTACGTAGGGGTGTCGGTGGGCGCCAAAGGGGTCGGGCAGGAGCCGGACGACGCGGACATTGCGAGCGAGCTTGCGAAGGAGCGCCCCTTCGAGGACCTGGACACGGCCGCAGCCACCGGCGCGCGGGGCGGGGCGGCGCTGCCGGAGCGCCAGCTGGCACAGCAGCTCGAGCACGAGATCGACATCGAGCTCAGCGCAGACCCTGAGCTGCGGCGCATGCTGCATGATCGCGATCAGGGCGCAGAGCGACTGCGCGAGGGCCTCGCCGAGCCCGCCGCACCCGGTGCCAAAGGGATCATCAGCACTGCCGCGGCAGCCGCCGCGCTCGCACGCGTGCTGGCCCGCTGCATTGGGCGCTGGATGCAGCGACGCGACCACGGCTTCTATCCGACGCTGATGGAAGAGGCCGTGCGCGAGCTGTATCTGGACGACTTCGGGGCCTGGATGTGGGGCAATATGAAGTCCGTCGCCGAGCAAATGTGGCTGCCGAACGGCCCGGAGCTTGGCCCTGACAGCCATCCGGGCAGGCTCTTCCTCGACGAGCTGGCGGCCCTTCAGCGCGAGCGCCCCGACTTCAAGGTGGACCTGGTGGGCCACAGCGCCGGCTCCATTGCTATCTGCCACCTGCTCGAGGCCAATGCGGCCCGCAACATCGGCGTGCGCATCCGCAATGTGATCTTCCTGGCGCCGGCGGTGCGCAGCGACCTCTTCCACAACGCGGTGGTGCAGGCGCCGGAGCGCTGCAGGCGGCTGCGCATCTTCACCATGCAGGACGCCCGCGAACGCGAAGACAACCTGGTCCCCTTCGTGTACACCCGCTCGCTGCTGTACCTGATCTCCGGCGTGCTGGAGCCGGATCAGGCGGACTGCCCCATACTCGGTATGGAGCGCTTCCTCAGCGGCAAGGCGCCCTACGACGACAAGCTCCTCGTCGCTGTCGCGGACTGCCTCAAGGCTCCCGGCGCGGACCGACTGGTGCTGTCGGACACCGACGACGCGGCCCCGCCAGGACTGCGCTCCGCAGCCATCAAGCATGGCGGCTTCGCCCAGGACCGGGCGACCATGCTGAGCGTCCGCAGCCTCATCGACGCCTGAGGCAGGGCGCCATGGTGGAGCAGTCCAACGACTTCGCGCTGGTGATCGGCGTCAACGACTATCCAGCCTACGGCGTCGGCGGCAACGACCTCGAAGGGGCCATCGACGACGCCCGCGAGTTTGCCGCCTGGCTCACGGATCAGGACACCGGCGGCGGCCTGCCCCAGAGCCACTGCGAGCTGGTCCTGTCCACCCCCTCCCCGCTGCGCCCCGAGCAGGGCCAAGTGGACGACGCGCTGGATCGGCTCTGGCAGGCAGCGGACGACGTGGCGCAGCCACGGCGGTTCTATTTCTATTTCAGCGGCCACGGCCATGCGGAGCAGATCGACGACGTCTCGCTGTGCATGGCCAATTGGTCTTTTCGGCGCCGCCAGGCCGCCCTCAGCAGCAGCGAGTACCGGCGCCTGATCCACCACTGCCTGCGCTTTCAGGAGGTGGTGGTTTTCCTGGACTGCTGCCGGTTGCGGGAATACGCCGCTGCCGGCCGCGGCAGCGAGCTGAACTGCCCGCGTCACGACGCGACCGCCGGCGGCAGCCGCCATTTCATCGCTTACGCCACCGAGTTCCAGCAGGCCGCTTTCGAGGGCAGGACCGGCGAGCGCGTGCGTGGCCATCTCACCGCGGCGCTGCTGGAGGCCGTGCGTGGGGCCGCGCCGCTGCATCCGGACGGCGGCGTCACCGCGGCGGAGCTGAAGGCCTACCTGGAGCGGCGCGTGCCGGAGATGGCCGACCGCAACGGCCAGCGCCAGCAGGTGGAGGTCGTCTCCAGCCTGCCGACCGAGCCCCCGGCCCGCTTCGGCGCCCGGCTGCCGGGTGTGCAGCCTGCGGCCACCGCCAATTGCCGCATCCGCTTCTCCGCCCGGCGGCGGGGTCCCATCCGCCTCGAGGCGCCGACGCTTCAGGTCCTGCGGGAGGGCGCGGTCGACACCGCACCCTGGGCATTGCGGCTCGGCATCGGCTACCACCGCCTCGCCGATCTCGCCACCGGCGAGGAGCATTTCTTCGTGCAGCGCGCGCTGGACGGGGTCAACGATGTCCACTTCTGAGCAGCCCGCACGACACCCCTTCCAGGTCCGGGTCGAGCTGGACGGCCAGGTCGATTGGCTGAGCCGCATCCACGTCAGCGACGGCCGCGAGCGGCCATTGGCGCAGCAAGATGGCAGCCTGTGGCTGGAGCTGCCGCCGGGACTGTATCCGGTGCGGGTCGAGCGCGGCGGCCAGATCGTCGACCTGGTCCTGCGCCACAGCGCCGAG
Source organism: uncultured Thiohalocapsa sp. (assembly GCF_913063425.1). Classification (GTDB taxonomy): domain Bacteria; phylum Pseudomonadota; class Gammaproteobacteria; order Chromatiales; family Chromatiaceae; genus Thiohalocapsa. The sequence continues at coordinate 55,376 of NZ_CAJXYK010000030.1, read as the reverse complement.
GCGCCGGTGGACCGGGTCATCCCAGCGCCGCAGCGCAACACCGCGCTGCCCACCACCGACAGCAGCACCGGGCCGGACTATTACCGCGAGCCCGCCCATGCGCACAGCACCAGCGACACCGGCAGCGGTCCATTACCGGTCACCGCCGGCGACGCTGATCCGCGGCTCTTCATCTTCGTGCGCGCCGCATCCCGCGAGGCCGCCGCCGGTGCCTGGGTCGGCAACGGATTGGAGCTCTGCGACCGCGACGGCGCCATCCTGTCCCTGTTCGGCGAGGAGCACACCGAGGCCGATGCCGTCGACGGCTGGCTCGCCTTCTCGCGCCGGCTGCCGCCGGGCTTCTACCGGCTGCGCTGGGTGGACCCATCCGGCAGCCGCGCCATTGCGCTCACCCTGTTCGGCGACTGGGATACCCAGGTGTTCGTGCCCTTCGACGGGCGCCCGCGGGTGGAGCGCGCCAGCATCCTGCTGCCGCACCACGGCGAGCCCTTCGACCCCGACAGCTCCGACACGCAGAGCACCGACATGGGTCTGCTCGGCCTGCGTCTGGGCCGCGACCTGGTACCGGGGCAGGTCCGCAGCGAGCTGCTCTATGGCAAGTTTCACAACCCGATGCTCGGGCTCATCGGTGCCCACCTGCTGCTGATGGCCGCCGAGCCGAAGCGCGACTACGTGGACATGGTCCTCGGCAACCTGCGCTGGAACCTGCTCGGCGATGTGCCGGACGTGCGCGCGCTGGAATGGCGCGCCTGGCAGCGTCTGGGTGGCGATCGGCCGCCGCAGGAGCCCTTCATCGAGCCACCGATGCTCCGTGCCGGCCTGCGCGCCGTTATCGACGCCGATGCAGAGGTGGGCGGTCTGGTGCCGGCGGACGGCATTCTGAGCTGGATCAGCCTGTATCAGCGCGCCGACAGTGCCTGGACCACCTGGAGCCCGCCGGTGCAGGTGCATGCCGAGCCCCGGCCGGAGCGCACCGCCCGGCCCTACCTGCTCCCCGGCAAGCGCGACCTGGTCTTCCTCGAAACCGCCGAAGACCCGGACCTGTCCAGGGCGCCGCAACGCCCGTGGCAGGAGGCGAAGACCCGCACGGCCCGGATATCGCGTGTGGTGGACGCCCTGCGCGGCAGCGGTTCCTGGGCGAGCGCGGACATGCTGGGCGCCATCGTCGGCCGACCGGTGGAAGGGCTGCGCCGGCAGCTGGACCAGCTCCAGCTCGACAGCCTGGTCACCAAGTCTCTGGCATCCCCCGCAGACGCCGAGCCCGCCTCCCTCGGACCCAGCCTGTCCGTGGCCCTGCCGGAGGATCAGGCAGCCCCAGCCGACGACAGCGGACCGGACTGGATCGACAGCCTGGTCCAAGAGGCCCTGGACACCGCCCGCCGAACCAAGCGCGATCTGGATGTGGCGGGCCTCGCCCGCGCCGCCAACCTGCCGCGGGCAGTGATCGAGGCGCGGATCAGCGCCATCCGCGACTAGCCGGAGCCGGCGCGCCGAACCGACTCCGCGCGATCGGCGTCACTGCCCTCCTGCGCCGCCGCCCTCTGCGGCGCAGAAGTCCACGAAGCGCAGACACTCCTCCGCGTCGATGCCGACGGCTTGCAACAGCGCCAGCGACTCGCGGAAGTCGGCAGGCGACTTGTTGCGCTCGACACAGCAGCTTGCGAGCCACCAGGGGTCGAGCCTGGCGCGTTCCCAATCGATGTAGCGCCCCAGCGTTTCTGCGGCGAGCACGAGGGCCTCATTCCGCGCCATCGACGGGTCCAGGTTATCGATCTTCGCGACCTCGACGCCGAGGACACGCAGTGGTTCCGCAATTTCGCTGACGCGCTCGATGGAGATGGACCACTCCAGGGCCGCTTGCAGCAGTTGAACCCTACTAACGCTGTCGCGGTTTAGATAGCGGGTGTCTAGGTTCCCCGACAGCAGTTTCAGGCAACGTTCATCCAGCGATTCCACCGCGCCGGCGGGATTCAGTCGGGGAATCTTGATGCCCAGAGCCGACAACGGCTCCGCCTGCTCGATTGCCTCAGCGAGCGGTATCGACCAGTCCCGTGCCTTGCCGATCAAACGGCCTGCTGGAAGACGACCGGTCCAGCGGTCAGGGTTGAGATTCACCTCGTTCAACAGCTCGACCGCCGCGTCCGGGAGGGCAGCCAATCGCTCCAGGCGCTCGGCCTGTTCAGCCTGAACAACATCGCCGAGCAACGGGCGCGCCTCTGCAACGACCTCTTTGATCGGTATCTTCCCCTCCTTGGCGATGCTGGCGATGCATTTGATCGATAAATCGCCAGAAAGCGGGGCAAATTGACTGTTTCGAAGCAAGAACACCTGCACTTGAGTCAGACGATCCCTGAGGGCCGACGTGGCAGCCAGGTCCGGCAGCTCACCGATGAGCTCCTTTAGCAACCCGGCCTGCTCATGTATTTCTGCAACCGTTGAGTTGGCCCCCACTGCTTTGATGATGATTCGAGCGGGCGTGATGACCTCGTCCCAAGGCGCTTCACCATCGCCGCGCAGTGACAACAACCGAAGCTGGTTCGCGGTAAGCGGCGGAAGGGCGGCTACCTCATCGAGGTGATGAAGTTGCAGTCCGCACGCCGCTAGGGATTCTGCAATTGCCGCCGCTTCCGAGCAGCTGATATCGAGGTGCGTCGCGATCGCGTTCACGGCGCAGTAGACATCGCTGCGGGTTGCAATCGTCGCCGCGCCCCCGTCGGTTTCGGAAACACGGGGCAGGTATCTCGTCAGCAGTGTCCATGCGCCGATAGCCGGGTTGCCGAGCTCATTGTCGAATTTCGCCAAAGACTCGAACGGGCGCGGCATTGCGAACCCGCCCCTACGCAATTGACTGGAGCGCCCCCGCAGCAGTCTCGCAGCAACCGGACCCAGATATGTCGCTGGGCTGAGGAAGCGCTCCCCTGGCTCATAGATCGACCGAATCAGAGGGTCTGCCTCGAAAAGCCCGACCGTGTCCGATACTTTGTCACGGTTCTCGCTCCACGGGCGCCCGTCTTCGACGCCGCGACCGCCACGCAGGTCCCGATCCAGTCTGTAGACGAGGCTCGGATGCTTCTCCGAGAGGCCGCCGAGAGCGGCTAGTGGGCATTCCGGGCGGTCCCGCAGGGCCAGCTAGCCGTGGCTTCGCAGGAGGTCGCGCACCCAATTGGCCGCCTCGGTCCAGCAGATGATTTTGTTGCGCTCGACCGACAGGCCCGCCTGCCACTGCTCGCAGAGGTTGATGACCAATCCGGCGGCGTTGTCATGCTCCTGATGCTCGGTTGCGATGCCGTCACTCATGAGCTGAGCTGTCGCCTCGATCCTCCCATGAAAATGCTGTTTCCAGGAAAGGAGTCCCGCTCCCCACCAAACGCGCACTTGGCCAGCTTCGCCGGCACTTTCCGGGATCGGGACCAGCGGCCCGCATTTGCGCACCATCGCGGGTCCAGGCTCTCCAGCAGACATCTTGACCAGCCTGCGACCTTGGATCTCGACATCGAACTCCGGCAACCACAGCCATTTGGTGATGCCGTCGAGCAGCTCTGCGGGGTCTTGGTCCTCACGGTTGAGGTACAGCCGGATACGGGTCCCGCGGGGCTCACCGTTGAAGGGCTGCAGCCGAAACAGGCTGCCGCTGCCCACCACCCGGGCACGGATACCGGTCTCGCGATCCTGGCCATCCGCCGCCAGCCGCCGGCTCTCCACCAGCACCTCGTCGGCGAGCATGAAGTAGCTGAACACGCCGATGCCGAACCGACTGTTCGGGAAGAACGGGATGCCGGCGGCGTCCCAGTCCGCCTGCTCCAGGTGGAACTCGTGGCTGTCCGCAAAGCGCCGGCCGGCTTTGGCGAACAGGCCCCGGAGATGGCGCTCGGCCATGCCGATGCCGTTGTCCTCGCATTCGATATAGGCGCGTCCGCTGGCGGAGCCGGCGCGGAAGATGATGCGGCCCTTGAAGTGGGGCTCCCGGTTGTCGAACTGGCCCTCGTGGCGCAGCCAGCGCTCGCGGGTGCGGCGGTAGCGGCAGGCGTCCAGCGCGTTCTGGTAGAGCTCGCGCAGGGCCAGCGCCGGGTCGCCATAGAGGTTCTCGCCCATCAGCAGCTCCCGCACCCGCGCCTGGTCCAGCGTGAAGGTCAGGTGCGGTCGGGCGAAACGGGGCAGGTCGTCGTCGCGCTGGGGCGAGACCTTGTCCGTCAGCCGCCTCGGCAGTTGACCCAGCAGATCCTGCGCCAGCACCTGCTCCCGGCTGAGCCGGCTTAGCTGCTCGTCCAGGTCGCGCACATGGGTCTCCAGCGCCGCGTCGAGGGCTTCATGCGGGCAGTCCAGGTGCAGCGACAGGCCGTCGTCACCGCGATGCCATTCGGCGGTGCGCAGCGTGCCGTGCAGAGACTCGGCGGAGACCTGCGGGTCCACGCCCAGATGCTCGGCCAGCAGCGACGGCAGCCGGCGGGCGTCCAGCGCCAAGCCGAAGGCGAGGTTCATCAGGTGGGCGAGCTTCACCTCGTCCACGCAGAGCTGTGTCGGCCCTTCACCGAAGCAGCGGTCCCGGCGCAATTGCCGGCCGCGCTCGCGGCCGGCCTCCAGCTGGATGTCGTCGAAGCCGGCGAAGGCGAGCCGCGCCAGGGCCACCAGCCGGCCGCCGTCCAGCACCCGCGGCACGCGATGGTCGGCTGCGACCTCGGCCATGGGGGCCGGCGCGAACAGTGGGTCCAGCGCCCGACCGATCCAGCCGGGTCGCTCACGGCGGGCCGGCTCGGTGTAGTCCCAGACCTCCCCGCTCTCGTGCAGGAAGTGCAGCAACTGCCAGGCGGCCAGGTCGTTCGCGGCGGCGTCGAGCCCGCGGCGGCGCAGCAGCTCGCGGCGACGCTGGTGGGCGGCCTCGGACGCAAAGCGGTTGCGCAGCGCGAGCGCCATACGGCTTGCCTCCGGCGGATAGCCGTCGGGCGCCAGCGGGTTACCGTCTAGTTGCAGGCGCTGCTCGGCGGCGGCGAGGATGGCCTCGTAGACGTGGGGGATGGCCAGGGCGCAGGCCGCCTCCGCCGGCGTCAGCCAGGGCTCGGGCTCGCCCCCGAGCAACAGCTCCAGGCGCTGCACCGCCCGCGCCGGCATGGACGCGTCGCGCCAGCGTTGCTCGGGCAGGGCCTCGCGCTGGGTGCGCCAGAGGTCCTCTGCTTCGGTTATCAGGGTCTTGAGCTGAATGCTGAGGCCGGCTCCGGCGGTGGCGACCAGATGCATCAGCGGCCCCTGTTCGATGCCACGCACCCAGGCGCTGCGCTCCATGCGCTGGCGCAGCCGCGTTGCGGGGTTGTCCTTCAGCATCAGCGCCAGCGGCTCGCCGCCGCGGCCGGCACATTGAAGCTCGCCCAAGGTCGCGGTCTGCTGCTTCGCCAGGGCATGCAAGGCCATATCCAGGCGCGTCTGGAGTGCAGCTTTCAGCTGGCCCAGGGTGCTGACCTCGTCGTCGGCGGTCAGCGCCTCGCATAGCGCGCGGGTGAAGCAGCTCATGGCGTTGTCGCCTTCCAGGGCGTGGCTGACCTCCCCGGCGGCGCAGCTGAACAGGAAGGCGATGCTGGGCGTCTCGGCGCCCAAATCAGCCACCGAAGCAGCCGCCGGGGATGCTGCCGCGGCGGGTGACTTGGTAAGCAGCGTCGGAAGTGGCGAGTCGTTGCGGCAGGCGTCAATGACGAAGACCGCCGCGTCGGCCCGGCACTCCGCCGCGCGCGCGAGCTGGTACAGCTCCGTGTCGCTGATCAGTTGCGAAGGGTCCGCGGACTCGCTTGAGTCGACGTCCTGAGGCAGCAGCAAGCGGCGACCGGCCCGCTCGATGCCGTGCCCGGAAAAGTACACCAGCAGCTCGTCGCCAGCCCGGGCATCCTCCAGGAAGCGCTTGATGCGCTTGCGCAGATTGGCGGTGCTGAGATACAGGCCGTGGCTGCCGACAATGGCCTGGACCTGCTCCCCGCGGAATCCGGCGAGCTCCAGGGCCTTCGCCAGCTCCCGCACATCCCGTGCGACGGCGTCCAGTCGCAGCGTTTCCTCCTCGTAGGCGTCGATCCCGAGCAGCAGGGCCTTGCGTGTCATGATGTCTGCGTCCTCGCACTGTTCGGTGTTTCACCGATGCTTATCGCCGAGCAAAGGGTAGTGCAACCTTTTCGGTGCAGCGATGGATGTAGACCTCACCGAGGTCGAAGCCGCCGTGAGACGCTTACCAGAGGCTGCGCCTGATCGAGGTCATCGGGAGATCACTGCGCGAGCCGGAAAGGGAGCCAGCTGAACCAGTCGCGTCGTGATGCAACGCCGCGGCATCACGAGCGCCTTTGCGTTTGACGAGCGTGGCGTCAGCCGCAGGCGCCGGTGCAGCGCACCATGACCCGCGCGCAGCTTAAGGCGGCGATGGCTTCGGGCGGGAGATCGAGCCTGCCCTGGCCGCTGTGGATGGCGCTGGCGTTGTTGCACTGGCGGCGTGCCGGCAAGAATTCGGCGTCCGTCTGCCATTGAACCTCGTCACAGGCTGCATCGCCGCTGCCGAATCGCACCCCCACCGAATAGGTCGCGCAGCGCAGGCGCGGATGCATGATGTCCGCCCGGACTTGCCATGTGCCGTCGGCGTCCAGGCTGCCGCGGGCGAAGCCACCCAGGAATGCACGGTCGGCGTCGCCGCCGGTGGCCGGCAGCAAAGGCCGCTCGATCTGCCGGACGATGCGCGGCTCGCCTGACTGATCCCCACCGCCCGCCGTCTCTTGCTGTGCGCAGCCTGTAAGGCAGAGCACCATGGCGGCGAGGACAACCGAAGCCGCGCGCCGGCCCGCGGAGCTGTCCGGATGGAATGACGTTCTCATGCTGGCTCCTCTCAAAGTCACACGTCGCCCTCCGCACGATGCTTGGCCGCAATGAAGCGGTGCTCGGCTTCGACCGCCGTGCCCGCGCTGCTGGGGGCGAGGTTGTCCCGGAAGAATCGCTTGATCTGGCTCAGCATGGCTCGCTGCTCTTGTCGGAAGATTTGGGTCGGCTGCGGTGTCAGTTGCCGCCCGGGCCGGCGTCCGCCGCGTTGGCCTGCCCGATCCAGTCCAGCACCCGCCGCTCCTGGTAGTCGTAGAACGGATTGTGCCGCAGACGGAGCAGCCACTGGGCCGGGACTTTCAAGACGCCGCGCTCGCCGCGGATGGCGAGCTGGCCCAGGAACACCTGCCCCGGTGCCTTTGGCGGGTAGCGTCCGTAGAGCGGATCATCGGGCGGAAAGGGCAGATCCACATGGGACAGCGCGATGGTGTCGTCGGGCCAGGTGCCGGAGAGGCTGTCTCCCCGGACCGCTTCCGCTGAATGCGGCGCCTTGTAGCGGGCAATGACCCGGCGATTCGACGCGGACTCGTTGCCGATGAGCGTGATGGCGAAGGGCAGCGTGGCGTCGGTCATCAGCTGCTCGGTGAGGGCGGCCGTGTCGGTGACGATCAGCGGCGAGATCACCGCCTGGCGGTTGATGTCGTAGAGCAGCAGCTCATGCGGGCCCGGCGCCAGATGGCGCAGCAGATTGTCCACCGCGGCCCGCGGCGACACGGTGGCGTCCACGACGCTCAGCAGCACCAGGGTCGACGGAAAACCTGCAATGGGCGCCTCTGCGGCCCGGCGGCGGATGCGACGCGTGGTGGAGCGCGTCATGCGGTGCACCTGGAGGCTCGCATTGGCACTGAAGGCGTTGTAATTGAAGGGGTCGAACTCCGGCACCAGGTTGGTCCAGGCGAGCCGATCCAGCCCCGGCAGGTGGGCGAGCAGCGCAAACCAACGGGTGAGCTCGGCGAGCGGCGTGATGCCGATGGCGGGCGACACCAGCACCAGGCTCGCCGGCACGGCAAGATCTGCGGCGTCCGGCGCCCCCGCCGCGTCCAGCGCCACCAGCGTGTAGTCCAGCGCCAGCGCCGCACCGGTGGAATAGCCGATCATGTGAAGGGGCTTGCCGTCCAGGCTGCGGGCGAGGTGGCGGGCGCCCAGGCGGGTCGCCGCGGCCATGGCCTCCCAGGTCACGTCCAGGAGCCCAGCCGGCACGGTGCCGTGGCCGGGCATGCGCAGCCCGAGCACCCGGTAGCCGCGCCCGTACAGGGCCAGGCCCAGGGCGCGCAGGCTGTAGGGCCCGTCGGACATGCCGTGCAGCAGCAGCACGCCGCCGACGGGGTCGTCCGGAATCAGCTCGAAGGTGCGGTTCCAGTTGGGCTCCCGTTGCCGCGGGTCCGAGGCGCTGCCCGGGCTGAAGCGGTTCAGGCGCTGCGCCGGGCCGGTGGGCGTCTTGGCATAGACCTCGACGTCCATCTCGTCGAACACCCGTGCCTCCAGCGCGAGATAGTCGTCCAGGGTGACGATCGCGTCCGCCTGCGCGGCCGTGAATTCGGTGTCCAGATCCACCTCGTGCCAGCGCTGGAGCGGCGGCTGCGAGCGCGCCCAGAGCACATAGGCCAGCACGGCGGCGACGACGGCGCCGAGCAGCGCGATGCCGAGGTTGCTGAGAATGCGCTGGGCGAGCCTGAGCATTGGCATGGTGTTGAGCCTGGCGGGTTGAGGTGTGCGGCCGGGACGAGGGTCGAGTGGTTGCCGGCCTGCCTTGGTATTTGGAGACGTGGGCTGTCGGGCTGACTTTTCCGCGCTTGGGTTCAGCGCTTGGGCGCAGCCCTTGGTTTTTTGCCATTGGTGGCTGCGCTTCGCTTCATCCACCCTACGTGTGCCGAGCCGGGTCGCGATAGGCTTGCGTCAGTCCAGCCACCCCAGCAAGTCCCGGGCAATGGACCAGCGCGGCGGGCGGGTGGAGCTCGTCTCACCCAGCATCCAGTAGCGATAAAGCCCATCGACGATGCCGCCGCTGCGGGCGTTGTCGAGCCAGGCGTCGACGAAGGCCAGCAGCTGCGCATCGCCGGGTGCGACGGCATAGCCGAAGGGCGCCAACAGCACGGGCGCTGGCGTGACCAGGGTATAGCGCGGGAAGCGGATGCTCCAGGCGGCGCCCTCCTCTGCTGACATCATCAGCGCGTCGAAGCCCGGGGGCGCTGCCGCCAACAGCGCGTTCAGCTCCGCAGTATCCTCGAACACCACCGGCCGCGCCTGCGGCAGCACCTGCGACAAAAAGCGCAGTTGCGCGCGCTCGCCGGCCACCGCGACACGCAGCGCGCCCTGCTCGCGGATGCCGGCCCAGGTGCGGAAGGCCCGCCGGCGCCAGTCCTCCACCACCAGGCCGACGGCGCCGCTCAGCACCGGCTGCGTCAGGGTGAAGCCGAGCCTCGTCTCCGGCGCGATGGGCAGCAGCGACATGAAGATGTCGCAATTGGCGTCGTCCAGGTGCCGGCCGGCGTCGGCCACCGAGCCTACGCCGCAAGCGGACCCTCGGGCTGCTCGCTGATGGCGACGGCGAGGTCGGTGCCCTGCCCGTCCGCCGACAGCCTGAGCCGATAACGATGCCCCTGCCCGGGCACCGGCAGCAGCAGGTCGGCCTCGGCAGCGCCGCCCGCCGCCGCCGCGGCCGCGCCGGTGGCGGCCAGAGGTGGCACAGACTGGCGCACGGACTGGGGCACGGACTGGGGCAATACCGGCGGAGCTGCGCGACCACCAGCCGCCGCAGCCGAACCGGCAACGGCAGCCGCCCGCGTCCGCCATCCCCTGCCCCGCGCACCGGCAGGCGGATGACCTCCGGATCATCCACCCGACCCGGCGGAGCGGTCAACGCGCTCGGCACCTTGCGATACCGCGTGTCGTCCAAGCCAAGTTTTTCATCGTCATGGCTTAGTGAAACGGGCGCTGGCGCAGGCATTCTGGCGGGCTGACGATCGGCAAACAGGTGCGGTCCGCTCGAGGCGCCGACTCACAATGACCCAAACCCGATACAGCCATCATGCGTAGGCAGGACCACTTGCCCGCAGAAGCCCCCACTGATCCCGCGGCGGCCCCTTCAGCGCACATCGTTCCAGGTCAGACGCGCCAACGGGCTCGGTGGTCCATCGCCGGGCACAGGGCGCGACCTCGCGCCGGTGCGCTACCAGAGCCGCACCAACAATGCGCCCTTCGAACCGCTGTTCACGGCGCTGAACGACGACGAAGACGGCGAGGTGGACAAGCTGGAAGCGGCCTTTCAAATCGATCTGCTGGATCGGTGACATGCGCCTTGGGCGACGAAAGTCGATGACAATGAAGCGAAGCGGAAATCGCGTTTTCGCTGCGCGTGCTGACAATGGGCAGGAAGCCCATTTTTCAGCGGCTCCCTTTGAAGTCCCGCTTGAGGTCCGCGGCATCCGCACGCTGTCCTGCCAGGGTCGCCGGGGTTACCATCGGCGCCGCAGCCTTGACGCAGACGCGTTGCGGCCTCGGCGCAGCGGCGGCTTCTGTAACACCTCTTTCCCTTTTTTTCATGGAGCTGTCATGCGCCGATCCCTCGGTCTCCTCGTCTTGTCCAGCATGATCGGTCTTGGCGGCTGCGAGCCCGGTGCGCAGACGGCCGGCACCGCTGCGGCACCACCACCGCCGCCGGCCGTCGGTGTGGCCACGGTGCGCGAGCGCGAGATCACACCGAGCATGGAATTCGTCGGCCGCGTCGAGGCCATCGACGCCGTGGACCTGGTGGCGCGGGTCCAGGGCTTCCTTGAAGAGCGCGCCTTCGAGGAGGGCGCCATGGTCAACGCCGGCGACCTGCTGTTCCGCATCGAGCGCGAGCCCTACGAGGCCAGTGTCACCGCGCGCCGGGCCGATGTGGAGCGCACCACGGCGACCCTGACCAACGCCCGTCTTCAGCGCCAGCGCCTGGAGCCGCTCATCGAGCGCGGTGGCGCCACCCAGGCGCAGCTCGACGCCGCCATCGCCGCTGAGCAGGAAGCCCAGGCCGCGCGGGATGCCGCCGAGGCGGCGCTCCAGCGCGCGCAGATCGAGCTTGGCTACACCGAGATCCGCGCGCCCTTCACCGGGCGCATCGGCCGCGTGGCCTTCGCCGAGGGCGCAGTGGTCGGCCCGGGGTCGGGTCCGCTCGCACGGCTGGTGCGCATCGATCCCATTTACGTCAACGTCCCGGTGAATGACCGCACCATGCTCGCGGTGCGGCGCATGCAGGACAGCAGCGACCAATTCCGGCCCTATGTCCGCCTGGCGGACAACTCCATGCTGGACGAGCCCGGCCGCTTCGAGTTCTTCGATCCCGAAGTCGATCCGACCACCGACACGGTGCGTGTCCGCGCCAGCTTCGACAACAAGCAGGAGCTGCTGCTGCCGGGCCAGTTCGTCACCGTCATCTCCCGCGCCACCCAGCCCGAGATGGCCATGGTGGTGCCGCAGATCGCCGTGCAGCAGGACCAGGCGGGCCGCTTCGTGCTGGTGGTCTCGCCGGAGAACGACGTCCAGCTCGCCCGAGTGGAGCTGGGTGCACGCGTGGATACGGACTGGATCGTCCAGTCCGGGCTTCAGCTGGGGCAGGACGTCATCGTGGAGGGGGTGCAGAAGGCGCGTCCCGGCCTTGTGGTGCAGCCGACGCCGGCGGCCGTGGACGCGGAGGACTGAGCCGCCATGTTCTCCGCCTTCTTCATCAACCGCGCGCGCTTCGCGATGGTGATCTCCGTGGTGATCATCATCGCCGGCGCCATCGGCATCCGCGTGCTGCCGGTGGCGCAGTTCCCGGACATCGTCCCGCCCCAGGTCTCGGTGCAGGGGTTCTATCCGGGCGCCAACGCGGAGGTGGTCGCCGAGACCGTCGCCGCGCCCATCGAGGCGGAGGTCAATGGCGTGGACGACATGCTGTACATGACTTCCACCAGCGACAACACCGGGCAATATCGCCTGGACGTGACCTTCGCGGTGGGCACGGACCCCGACATCGCCGCGGTGAACGTGCAGAACCGGGTCGCGCTGGCGCTGCCGACGCTGCCGGCGGAGGTCACCCAGCAGGGCGTGTCGGTGCGCAAGCAGTCCACCAGCATGCTGCTGACGGTGAACCTGCAGTCGCCCAACCGCACCTTCGACCGGCTGTTCCTCTCCAACTACATGGAGATCAACCTCCGCGACGCCCTGGCACGGCTGCCTGGCGTCGGCGAGGCGAGCCAGTTCGGGCCGCTGGATTACGCCATGCGCGTCTGGCTGGACCCGCAGGAGATGACCGCGCTGGGTGTGAGCGAGGCGGAGGTGGTGAGCGCCATCCGCCGCCAGAACCTCCAAGCCGCCGTGGGCCGGCTCGGCGCCCCGCCCGGCAACGAAGGGCGCGCCTTCACCTACAGCCTCCAGGCCCAGGGCCGGCTCACCGAGGTGTCCGAGTTCGAGCAGATCCTGGTGCGCACCAACCCCGACGGCTCCACCATCCGCCTGGGTGACATCGCGCGCATCGAGCTGGGTGCGCAGACCTATGACGCCAATGCCTGGATCGACGGCGCGCCCACGGCGGCGCTCGGCATTTATCTCTCGCCTGGTGCCAACGCGCTGGAAACCGCAGACCTTGTCTACCAGACCCTGGACCAGCTCGCCGAGCGCTTCCCGGATGACCTGGAATACGCCATCTACTACGACACCACGGACTTCGTACGCATCAGCATGCGTAACGTCGTGGTCACCCTGCTCCAGGCGCTCGGGCTGGTCATCCTGGTGACCTATGTCTTCCTCGGCGACTGGCGCTCCACCCTGGTGCCGGTGCTGGCCATTCCGGTGTCCATTGTCGGGACCTTCGCGATTCTGCTCGCCGCGGGGCTGTCCATCAACACGGTGTCCATGTTCGCGGTCATCCTCGCCATCGGCATCGTCGTGGACGACGCCATCGTCGTGGTGGAGAACACCCAGCGGCTTATCGATGAGGAAGGACTCCGTGCCAAAGAGGCCGCCAAGCGCGCCATGGAGCAGGTGACCGGGCCGGTGGTCGCCACCACCCTGGTGCTGTACGCGGTGTTCGTACCCACCGCCTTCCTGCCCGGCATCACGGGCCAGCTGTATCTGCAGTTCGCGGTGACCATCTCGGTGGCCGTCACGTTGTCTTCGGTGGTAGCGCTGACCCTGAGCCCCGCGCTTTGCGGTCTCCTGCTGCGGCCGTCCCGCACACCGCGCGGCCCGCTGCGCTGGTTCAACAACGGACTCGACTGGACGCGCAAGGGCTACAAGGGGCTGGTGGCCGGGCTCGGCAAGGTCTCCATCGTCGCGGTGCTGATCATCGTCGCCAGCGGCGTCGCCGCCGGCTGGCTGTTCGACAAGGTACCCACCGGTTTCATCCCAAGCGAAGATACGGGCTACTTCTTCGTCGACGTGTCGCTGCCCGATGCCTCGTCGGTGGCGCGCACCGGCGCGGTGCTGGACCAGGTGCAACAGACGCTGGCGGCGGAAGAAGAGATCGACCACGTGCTGACGGTGGCGGGCTTCAGCCTGCTCGCCGGCGTGCGCTCCAGCGGCGGCCTCGCCATCGCCGTACTCAAGCACTGGGACGACCGGCCGGGACCGGACTCCACCGCGGACGCCGTGCTGGCGCGGGTGCAGCCGAAGCTCCTGTCCATCCCGCAGGCGACGGTGTTTGCCTTCGCCGCACCACCCATCCAGGGCCTCGGCACCGCCGGCGGCATCGAGGCGGAGCTGCTGGACCTCGCCGGCCGCTCGCCGGAGGAGCTGGCGCAATCGCTCCAGGGCCTGCTCATCAACGCCAATCAGAATCCGGAGATCCAGCGCGCCTTCTCCACCTTCAGCGCGCGCACGCCGCAGCTCTTCCTCGACATCGACCGGCAACGGGCGGAGACTATGGGCGTGCCCATCTCGGACCTGTTCCTGACGCTTCAGGCGAATCTGGGCTCCCTCTACGTCAACGACTTCAACCTGTTCGGGCGCACCTTCCGGGTCTTCCTGCAGGCCGACGCGCCCTTCCGGATGAGCCCGGAGAACCTCGCCAAGCTGCATGTGCGCAACAACCGCGGGCAGATGGTGCCGCTCGCGTCACTGGTGACGGTGGAGCCGGTGCTCGGTCCGGAGAGCACGCGGCGGTTCAACATGTTCCGCGCCGCCAGCGTCAACGTCACGCCCACCGGCAGCACCGGCGAGGGCATCGCTGCCCTGCGCGAGATCGAGCGCAACAACCTGCCCACCGGCTATGCCATCGACTGGAGCGGGACGACCTTCCAGGAGGTGCAGGCGGGCGGCGAGGCGGCCGTCGTGCTGGCGCTGGCGCTGTTGTTCGTCTACCTCTTCCTGGTGGCGCAGTACGAGAGCTGGACGGTACCCACCTCGGTCATCCTATCGGTGGTCATCGCCGGCGCCGGCGGCCTCGCCGCCACCTGGGCGGTGGGGCTGGACAACAACGTCTACACCCAGATCGGCCTGGTGATGCTGATCGGCCTCGCCAGCAAGAACGCCATCCTCATCGTCGAGTTCGCCAAGCAGCTGCGCGAGGAAGGACGGCCCATCCAGCAGGCCGCAGCCGACGCGGCGAGCATCCGCTTCCGCGCGGTGCTGATGACGGCCTTCAGCTTCATCCTCGGCATGCTGCCGCTGCTGCTCGCCACCGGTGCCGGCGCCGCGAGCCAGGTCTCGCTCGGTGTGGTGGTCTTTGGCGGCATGCTGGCGGCGACCATCCTCGGCATCATCGTGATCCCGCCGCTGTACGTCTTTGTGCAGAGCCTGCGCGAGCGGGTGAAAGGCTCTGGAGCCGGCTCCGGTGCCCCCGCCTCCAAACCGGCGCAGAGCTGAGCCGGCGCCCAACCGCCCGTGGGCCGGGCTTCCAGCCCGGCATCATGCCCTCGGTTTCCAGGCGTTCATGGACCGGGCTTTCAACCCCACGCCCGGCAGATCGGGATGCCCTGACCACGCAATCGGCCGCCCCACCGGGCAGCATGCCCAATCCGCACATCCGCCGCCGACCGCTGCGACTATCGTGTCATCCTGAACGATGATTCGTCCCTGCTGTAGGTCTTCGTATTTGACGCAATGAAGCGCCTGTTGCCGCTCCTGCTGCTTTGCTGGATTGCCCCACTCGGCGCCGGGCCCCCCGGCGCGGGCGGCTCCGCACCGCCGGCCACAAGTCAGCCCGGCTCCACCGACGCCATGGTCATCGCCACCCGCCAGGCACCGCCGTTTGCGTACCAGGACGCCGCCGACGGCCGGTGGACCGGCATCGCCATCGAGCTCTGGGAGCGAATCGCGGCCCAGAACGGCTATGACTACCAATACCGCGAGCTCGGCCTCACCGAGCTGCTGGACGCCGTCGCCGCCGGCCGCGTAGATGCCGCCGTGGCGGCGCTCACCATCACCGGCGAGCGCGAGCGGCGCTTCGACTTTTCGCACGGCTTCCACACCACCGGACTCGCCATTGCCGTGCCGGTGCGCAACGCCAACCTACTCTCGGCGCTGGGGCGGTTCATGTCGCCGCAGTTCCTGGGCATCGTCGCCGCGCTGCTGGCGCTGCTGATCGTCATCGGCGTGCTGATCTGGCTGGCGGAGCGCCGGGCCAACGCGCAGTTCCGTCGCGAGCCCCTCGCCGGCATCAGCTCCGGGCTCTGGTGGTCGGCGGTGACCCTGACCACCGTGGGCTATGGCGACAAGGCACCGGTGACAGTGCTTGGCCGCGTGCTCGCGATGGTGTGGATGTTCGCCGGGCTCATCGTGATCTCCGCCTTCACCGCAGCCATCACCACGGCCCTGACGGTCAATGAGCTGGACGGCGCCATCGACGGCATCGAAGACCTGCGCTTCAAGCGGGTGCTGGCCCTGGCGGACAGCACCAGCGACCGCTTCCTCGCCGCCGAGGGCATCCGCCACCGCACGGTGGGCGACCTCACCGAGGCCCTGCGCAAGCTCGCGGACGGCCAGGCGGATGCCGTGGTGCACGATGCGCCGATTCTGCGCTACGAGCTCTCGGAGGCCTTCGCCCAGCGGCTGCGGGTCCTGCCCTTTACCCTCACCCGCCAGGTCTACGGCATCGCATTGCCGGCCGGCAGCCCGATCCGGGAGCCGGTCAACGTGGCGCTGCTCGGCGTCATCGGCTCCAGCGAATGGCCCGGCATCCTGGGCGACTATCTGGGAACCGACTACTGACTCGCCCGGACCGCCCCTCCGCCCTCGGACTCGATTGGACGGTGAACCCCCGCATGGAGAGCTGACAGCATCCAGCTGAAGAAACCCATCGACTGAGCTTGGGTACACAAAAACCGGTGCACGGATGGCGAGTCCGGTGCAGATGCACCGATCCTTCGCGTATGGAAACGGCACACCGGCGGCGCTGTGCGCGCTCGGATGCAGTTCCCCCGGATGCAGCTCTCCGGCATGCAGCCGCCCTGGATCTAGGGAAGCGCTGATTTATCAGTGCTTCCCGTGCGGGGCAGGATGCCCCGCCATTGTCAGCGACGTCAGCTTCAGCATCTGTGAGCGCCTGAAGGCCGACATTTGCACCGCCGGGATTCCGGTGCAGCTCATCGCCGACCGGGTCGGGTATCGCAATGCCGGCGATTTCACCCGCGCCTTTCGGCGCCACTTCGGCGTCACGCCCCGCCAGTATCGGCGCGGGCGGCCGGAATCCGACCAGCACAATTCAGTGGAGAGCTGAGGCATGTCCATTCAGGTCAACTTCTCGGCGCCCCAGCGCGTGATGGCGCTGGTGCGCCTCACGCTCGCCAACGCCAGCGGCGTCATGGCGACGGGCTTCCTGGTGCTGCTCGCGACCATGTTCATCCTGCTGGAAGCGCCGAGCATGCGCACCAAGCTCAAGGTGGCCTTCAAGCCGTCGCCCGAGGCCGAGGCGCGCATCAGCCAGCTGCTCGGGCGCCTCAACCGCTACATGTCCATCAAGGCGCTCACCAGCCTGGCCACCGGCATCGTCATCTGGGCCTGGCTCACCTTCCTCGGCGTCGACTTCGCTCCCCTGTGGGGCGTGCTAGCGTTCCTGCTCAACTTCGTCCCCACCGTCGGCTCCATCATCGCCGCCGTGCCGCCGGTGCTGATGGCCCTGGTGCAGCTGGGGCTGCAGGAGGCGGTGCTCGCCGCCATCGGCTTCATGGTCGTGAATATCGGCATCGGCAACTTCGTGGAGCCACGCATCATGGGCCGCGGCCTCGGCATCTCCACCCTCGCCGTCTTCATCTCCCTGCTCTTCTGGGGCTGGATCTTCGGCCTGGTGGGCATGTTCCTGGCCGTACCGCTCACCGCCGCGCTCATCGCCGCGCTCGATGCAAGCCCCCAAACCCGCCCCCTTGCGATCATGCTCGGGCCGGAGCTCAAGGCGGACGAGGATGCACCCGGCACAGCGGACGACGGGCCGGCAGCGTCGGCGCCGTCGAGCGTGGGCGGCGATTCAACACGCCGGGACTGAGGCAGGCGGCAGCGGGTCGCTTGCGCCGAGCCCGTACCCTGTGATTGCGTTGACAGGCAGGTGACCGCATTCCTGCACGATGTCATTGCGTGCGCGGACCACTGCGCGTAGCTTCTCCCCGGCCTCGTCAACCCAAGACCGGAGATTGAGCCCATGAAGAAGGCTGTATTCCTGGCTGTCGTGCTGAGTCTGCTCTTGAGCGGCCTCGCTTCAAATGCCACCGCTGCCGAGGAGAAGGGAGGACTGTTCGTCAATCTGACGACGGATGACACCTGGGCGGCGGGCAAGGCCATTCTGTTCGCGCACGAGAAGGTATTGAAGCGCGGTCACAAGCCGGTGGCCATCTGGCTGAACGTGCGTGCCATCTATCTCGCCGACAAAAAGCGCCCGTCACACATTCACGGCCTGATGAAGGAGCGGGGCAAGTCGATTCAGGACATGCTCCAAGCGTTCGTGAACGACGGCGGTGTGGTGATCGCCTGCGCGGCCTGCTCGCAAGCGGCCGGGCTCACCGAGGAGGACTTCATCGACGGCGTTCAGATGGGTAACCCGGACCTCGTGATGGGGCTCTTGTTCGACCCGCAGGTCAAAACGCTGTCCTGGTAGCTGAGGACAACGGCTGCCCGCACCGCGGCACACCACCACGAGGGCGCAGCACCGAAGCCCGCGCCGCATGGAGGCTGCGCTCGATCACAAGGACCCGTGTCGGCGCAGCCACGAGGCCGGCAAGCCCGTTCTCGCCGGCCTCAACTTCTGTCAGACCAGGCCCCGGACAAGCAGTATTCCTGTGTCTGCCTGTCCCTGCCTGTCCCGAGGTTTCGCGGGATCGGCGGGCGCCACGCGTGTCGGGGAAGCGACGCCGTTCCTTCACATCTCCCGCTAGGTCAGAGCGCGGCCCATTTGTTCCAGATACCGGTCTTCTGGTGATCTGGAGCGGTCAGCTTCATGTGGTTGGGACTGTCCGGGTTGTTGCACCAGCCCATGCTCTGAGCCACAACCTCGCTTTTATCGTCGGAGATCTTGCGCATGCCGCCCCAGAACTGACAGGTCGCACAGGTATTCTCCGCGGATGCATCGATGGCGTGGCCGTCTCCGGCTCCACCATGTTCATGCTCGGTGGTCAGGGCGTGCGCAGAGACGGAGCCGAGCGCGATCGCCCCGGCGACCACTTTGCCCGAATCGGAGAGGAAGGCGCGGCGGGTTTTCGATGACATGGTGGCACTCCAGTGTCAGGTTACTCGACAATGACGTGGTTCGGCGCTGCTGCTGGAGAAACAGTGATCAGCTGCATTACTCGGCGCGAAGGCGGCACCTGCATGGACAGTGCGAGGGCAAGGATTCGGTGAGCATGACCGACTAGCTCTAGTTTTGGATCGCATGTCGTCCCGTCGTTTACCGAGAGCCGCCGCAGAACGTACCACAACGGACCTCGGCGATGTCATCCGGCATTCCCTCGTTGTCAAGGCCGGCACGCGTTGCTGCACAAGTGGCAGACACAACGTCTGAGCTTCGACCACCAGCGTGCGCTGCGGCGAACGCCAAACTGAGCTGCGTATGCATAGACCTGTGCACCCACGCAACGAATCATGGTTGGCCACTGGCTTCGGCACTGGGCAAAGCGACGCCACGCTTACTCCGTGCGCAGCGAGCGGATGCACGTCTCGATCGGCCATCGCACAAGCGGTTATCCGCGCCCGCGCGTCAACGGTGCTTACTGTCCTCCGCAATAAGGGAATTCCCCAGTATCCGGCACCCGAGCACATCTTCTGCCAGACGGCACTCGGGGTGCCTTGACCCCCCTGCGCGACCTGTATAGTCTCGCGCCCTCGCAAGCGGGCGTGCGCCTTGCAAAACGCTTCCTCCGGTCGGTTTCAGACGGGCTGTCGCTCCTCGGAGACCGGCCCGGCACATGCCGGTCGGGCGTCTGCCTGAGCGTGATCGCGTGCTGCTCTGTCACGCCCCTCGCTGCCAGTCGGAGCGCGAGTGCGATCCCCATCCGGTCCCGAATGAGTGCGGTGCAGGAGATTCCATGGCCCAGACCCTGATGCGGTTCACCGATGTCATCGAGATCGTCGGTGACATCCTCAAGGTGCGGATCGGCACCGCGGGTGAAGACGCGCCGGCCATTGCCTATGATGACCTCGCATTGGTGGAGGGCGTGGACGGCTTCCGGTCGCTCGCACGGGTGATCAGGATCGACCGCGACACCGCCTCGCTGCAGGTGTTCTCCGGCACCAAGGGCGTGGCCACCTCGTCCACGGTGCAGTTCCTGGGCCACGCCATGCGCGCCACCTACTCCGAGAACATCCTCGGCCGGGTGTTCCGCGGCGATGGTGAGCTGCTGGACACAGGGCCGGACCTCACCGACGAGCCGAAGATCGCCACCGGCGGTCCGTCCGTGAACCCCGCCCGGCGGGTGCTCGCCTCAAAGATGATCCGCACGGACGTGCCGATGATCGACGTCTTCAACTCGCTCGCCGAAAGCCAGAAAATCCCGATCTTCTCCGTCGCCGGCGAGCCGTACAACCAGCTCTTGGCGCGCATCGGCATTCAGGCGGATGCGGACATCATCGTCTTCGGCGGCCTCGGGCTGATTTTCGACGACTATTACTTTTTCCGCCGTGAGTTCGAGGACGCCGGCATCTTCCCGCGCACGGTCATGTTCGTGAACCTGTCCGCGGACCCGGTGGTGGAGCGACTCCTGGTGCCGGACACGGCCCTGGCCGTCGCCGAGAAGTTCGCGCTCGAAGAAGGCAAGCGCGTGCTCGTGCTGCTGACGGACATGACCGCCTATGCCGACGCCATGAAAGAGGTGGGCATCGCCATGGAGGCCGTCCCGTCCAATCGCGGCTACATGGGCGACCTCTACTCGCAGATGGCCCGCCGCTACGAGAAGGCCGCCGACTACCGCGAGGGCGGCTCGCTGACCATCCTGACGGTCACCACCATGCCGGGCGGCGATGTGACCCACCCGGTGCCGGACAACACCGGCTACATCACCGAGGGGCAGTTCTACCTCCACGACGGCGTGCTGGATCCTTTCGGCAGCCTGTCGCGTCTCAAGCAGCACGTCATCGGCAAGGTCACGCGCGAGGACCACGGCCAGGTCATGAACACCATGATCCGCTTTTATTCCGGCGCCCGGGATGCGCAACAGAAGCAGGCCATGGCCTTCGAGCTGAGCGACTTCGACCACAAGCTGCTGCGCTTCGGCGAGCTGTTCCGCGAGCGCTTCATGGACATCAACGTAAGCCTGCCGCTGGAAGATGCGCTGGATCTGTGCTGGCAGACCATGGCCGAGTGCTTCGAGCCCGAGGAGCTGCTGATGAAGCAACAGCTCATCGACCGCTACTATCCGCGCCAGGCCGGCACGGATGCGGGGGAGGCGACAGCACCGGCCTCCGCCGTCGCCTGACAGCAGAGCTGACGTGGCCAAGGTCTCCCTCAGCAAATCCTCGCTGTCACAGCAGACACAGCAGCTGAAGGCCTATCGGCAGTTCCTGCCGTCGCTGGACCTGAAGCGCAAGCAGCTGATGGGCGAGCGCGCCCGCGCCCAGGCCGAGCAGCGGGCGCTGGACGAGCGCCTGGCGGCGGCGCGGCAACGGGTCGCCGACACCCTGCCGATGCTCGGCAACGAAGAGCTGGACCTCACCGGCCTGGTGCGGGTGGAGCAGGTGGCGCTCGGCCGCGAGAACGTCATGGGCACCTGGCTGCCGACGCTCGCGGAGCTCAAGATCGCGGTGCGCCCCTATGGCTGCATCTCCAAGCCGCATTGGCTGGAGCCGCTGGTGGACGCGCTCACCGAAAGCGCCCGCCTGCGCGTCGAGGCCATGCTCGCCGCACGGCGCGTCGCCCTGCTGGAAGGCGCAGTACGCACCGTCACCCAGCGCGTCAACCTGTTCGACAAGGTGCTGATCCCGCAGACCCGCGCCAACATCAAGCGCATCCGCATCGCGCTCTCCGACGCCGAGCGTGCCGCGGTGGTGCGCTCGAAGATCGCGAAGAAGAAGCGCGCCGCCGGAGGCCTCGCCGGGGGACAAGCCTGACATGACCATCGAGCGCCTGAAGCGCATCTCGCTGGTGGGCAGCGCCGCGGATAAGCACGCGCTGCTGGACCGCCTCCAGGCCCTCGGCTGCGCGCATCTGGTGCCGTTGGCGCCACCCGCAGAGGAGCCCGAAAAGCGCCCGCCCGCACACGCCGAGGACGCGCGCAAGGCCCTGCGCTGGCTGCTGGACGAGCCCGAGAAGCGCCGTCAGGTCAGGGGCGAGGACGGCTTCGACATCGCCGCCACCGTGCAGCAGGTGCTCGCCGCCAAGGACCGCCTGCGCGCCGCCCTCGACCGGCGCGATGCCCTGGCCCAGCGCGCCCGGGACCTCGCCGAGTGGGGCGACTTCAAGCTGCCGCCGCCGGAGGACCTGGACGGCCAGAAGCTCTGGTTCTACCGCCTGCCGCTGCGCCAGCTCACCGCACTCGATGACCTGGAGCTGCCCTGGCAGATCGTCCGCCGCGACAACCGCCAGGCGTATCTGGTGGTCATCGCCGCCGAAGAGCCCCCGCGCGACGCCCTGCCCGTACCGCGCGACCACACCGGTGCGGTGTCGCTCGCCGAGGTGGAGCGGCAGTTGGAGGCCGCCGAGCTGGCGCTGGAAGACGCCCAGGCCGAGCGGCGCGCCCTGACCCGCTGGATACACCTGCTCACCAAGCACTTCGCCCGCGCCGAGGACCAGGCCGTGCTGCGCCATGCCCAGAGCCAGGCCCTGGACGTGGATGGCCTGTTCGCGGTGCAGGGCTGGGTGGGCGTCTCGCGGCTGCCGGCGGTGGAGGCGCTGGCCCAGGAGCAGGGCCTGGCGCTGCTCATCGAAGACCCGGCCCCCGACGATGCCCCGCCGACCCTGCTCAGCAACCCCGAGCGCCTGGGCGCCGGCGAAGACCTGGTGCAGTTCTACCAAATGCCCGCGTACGACAGCTTTGACCCGAGCCGGGTGCTGTTCTTCTCCTTCGCGATCTTCTTCGCGATGATCCTCTCGGACGCCGGCTATGCGGCGCTGCTTGGGCTCGGGCTGCTCTTGTTTTGGGGGAAGCTCGGCTCGTCGCCGGCGGGCCGCCGCTTCCGGGTGCTCGCCAGCGCCATCGCCGGCGCCTCCTTCGCCTGGGGCGTCGCCGTGGGCAGCTATTTCGGCTTCTCGCCACCGGTGGGCAGCCTGCCGGCACAACTGCGTGTGCTCGACCTCAACGACTTCGACACCATGATGCGGCTGTCCGTTGCCGTCGGTGTCTTCCACGTGGTGCTCGGTAACCTGGTGCGGATGGGCAATCTCTGGCCACGGCTCCAGGCGCTGGCGCCCCTGGGTTGGACACTGGTGGCGCTGGGGGGCTTCACGCTCTGGCTCGCCATCAGTGCGCTGGACGGTGCAACGGACGCTGTCCGCAGCACGGGCGCCGGCCCTGCCCTGCTCGCTCAGACGGCCGGTTACGCCGGCATCGGCCTCGGCCTGGCGTTGGTGTTCTTCGCCAGCAGCGCGCGGCCCGTCACCGGGCTCGGCTCGGTGCTGATGCGCGGCCTGGACGGGCTCATGGCCCTCACCCAGGTCACCAAGATTTTCGGCGATACGCTGTCGTATCTGCGGCTGTTCGCGCTGGGGCTCGCGTCGGCCTCGCTGGCGCTCACCTTCAACGACCTGGCCCGGCAGGTGGGCGAGCAGGTGCCGGGGCTCGGGCTGCTGCTGCAGATCCTGCTGCTGCTCATCGGCCATGGGCTGAACATGGCACTGGGACTGGTGAGCGGCGTCGTGCACGGGCTGCGGCTCAATTACATCGAGTTCTACAACTGGGCACTGTCCGGCGAGGGCTATCCCTTCCGGCCCTTCAAGAAAACGGAGACTGCGGAATGAACGAGTTCGTCATCGCCCTCGGCTGGTCGGGGCTGTTCGGCGCCCTGGCGCTGAGCGCCATCGGCAGCATCGTCGGCTGCGCCATCGCCGGCCAGGCGGCCATCGGCGCCATGGTGGACACCGAGTCCGGCCAGGGGCGTTATCTGGGCGTCTCGGTGATGCCGTCCACCGGCGTCATCTACGGCATCGTCATCATGTTCACGCTGCAACGCGAGGTCACCGCGGGCTCCGCGCCGGGGCTCTTCGGCATCGGCCTGCTGGCGGGCATCGCGCTCCTCTACGCCAGCATCCTTCAGGGGCGTGCCTGCGCCTCCGCCATCCAGGCCATGAAGGTGAAGCCCGAGATCTTCGGCCTGTCCTTGGCTCCGGCGGCCATCGTCGAGGGCTTCTCGGTCTTCGTCTTCGTCTTCGCGCTGGTGCTGGCCGGCAGCATTCCGGCCTGAAGCATCCCGACCAGAGGGGCAGCACCATGAATCAGCCAGTCCGCAACAAGGCAGCCGACACGCCCACCGCCGCCGGGGTGGAGGCCCTGATCTCCCGCCTGCGCGACGAGGGCGTCACCCGCGGTCGCGAGGAAGCAGCGCGTATCCAGCACGAGGCCGAGCTGGACGCCGCGCGCATCAAGCGCGACGCAGAGGCTGAGGCCGAGCGGGCGCTCGCCGCGGCGCGGCAGGAGGCAGCGGCGCTCAAGACCGCCGGCGAGGATGCCCTGCGGCTCGCCATGCGCGACACGGTGCTGGAGCTGAAGGCCGTGCTGACACGCGAGGTCAACGAGAAGGTCCATCGGCTCATCACCACGGAGCTGAAGCGCGAGGAATTCCTTCAGCAGCTGATCCTGGAAGTCGCCCGCCGCGGTCGCGACGAGGCCGGCGTCGAGCCGGGCGAAGCCATGGAAGTCGTACTGCCGCACGAGCTGGTGAGCATCGAGGCGCTGCGCCGCAACCCGCTGGAGCTGCGGGAAGGCTCGCTGTCGCATTTCGTGCTGGCGGTGGCGTCCGAAGTGCTGGGCGACGGGGTGCGCTTCACGGTGGCCGAGGACGACGCGAGCGGCATCCGCATCCGCCTCCAGGACAAGCACTTGGAGATCGACCTGACGGACGAGAAGGTGGCGGAACTGATTCTGGCGCATCTGCAGCCGCGCTTCCGCGCCATCCTGGAAGGCACCGTCAAGTGAGCAGGTACCGAGCGAGCCCATGGCCCCGCAAGACCGCTACCTGACGCTGCTCACGTCCCTGCCGGCGCACGGCCCGCTGTTCGGCGCCAGGCAGACGCCCCTGTCGCGCCTGCGCCTGCGCATGCGCCTCAACTGGCTCGAGCCCGAGGATGCCGAGGACCTGGCCCGGCTCGCGAGCGTCATCGACTGGCGCCACCAGCGTTTCGACGTGGACGACGAGGACGTGGTGCGAGAGGCGCAGGCCGAGATCGACCGGATCAGCAACGCCTTCGCCCGCGAGCTCGTCATCTGGCGCCTTGAGCTGCGCACCGTCGTCGCCGCGTTGCGCCGCCGCCGCGCCGGGGAGCCCGCGCCGTCCGGTCGTCGCCGCTGGGGCTTCGGGCGCTGGGTGCCGCACATCGCCCGTCACTGGACCGAGCCGCACTTTCGCCTGGAGCGGGTCTACCCCTGGCTGCCTGAGGCCAAGCAGCTCCTGGACGACGGCGACGCCCTGGGCCTGGAGCGGCTGCTGCTCGGCGCCGTCTGGGCGCACCTGGAGCGCATCGGCGCCGGACACGAGTTCGACTTCGAGGCCGTCGTCGTCTATGTCACCCGCTGGGACCTGGTGGCCCGCTGGACCCGCTACGACGCCGACGCGGCGCTGGCGCGCTTCGACGAGCTGCTGGAGACGGCGTTGGCGGGCGTCGAGCTGCCGCCGGCCGCGTGAGCCTCTCGCGCTGACAAGCTACCACCAAGAGGAATCTGATCGTGGCAGAGACAACCCCGGCCGCGAGTGCCGCCGAGACCAACGGCGCCGCCCCGCAGCCAGCGCCGGCCGCCGTCCCGACCCGCGTGGTCGCGGTGCAGGAATCCCTGGTCACCATCGAGGGCGGCAGCGCCGACGGCGCCCCGTTGCCCCTGGTGAAGAACGAGGTGGTCTACATCCTGCCCCGGCGGGAGTCCGAGAGCGGCGTCGAGGAGCGCCTCAAGGCCGAGGTGCTGCGCGTGCGCGGGCGCTTCGCCGATGTCCAGGTGTTCGAGGACACCGCCGGCGTGTCCATCGGCGACCCGGTGGTGCAGAGCAGCGACCTGCTCTCGGTAACCCTGGGCCCGGGCCTGCTGGGGCAGGTCTACGACGGCCTGCAGAACCCGCTGGAGAGCCTGGCGGTGCGCCACGGCACCTTCCTGCCCCGCGGCGTGGAGATGCCGGCGCTGGACCTGAGCCGGAAGTGGTCCTTCACGCCCGCGGTGCAGACGGGCGCCCGGCTGCGGGCGGGCGGCGTGCTCGGCACCGTCCAGGAGGGCAGCTTCGCGCACAAGATCATGGTGCCCTTCGAGCAGCGCGGCGAGGTGGAGGTGACCTGGATTCGCGCCGGCAGCGTCACCGTGGACACCCCGGTGGTGCGCATCCGCGACGAGCACGGCCGCGAGCGCTCGCTGGACCTGACCCGGCGCTGGCCGGTACGCCGGCCGCTCACCGAGCGCATGCTGCGCGAGCGCGCCATCGAGCGGCTCTACCCACACGAGCCCATGATCACCACCATCCGGCTGGTGGATACCTTCTTTCCCATCGCCCGCGGCGGCACCGGCTGCATCCCCGGCCCCTTCGGTGCCGGCAAGACGGTGCTCCAGCACCTCATCGCCAAACATTCTGCCGTCGACATCGTCATCGTCGTCGCCTGCGGCGAGCGTGCCGGCGAGGTGGTGGAGACCATCACCGAGTTCCCCGGTCTGTCCGACCCCATGACCGGCGGCTCGCTCATGGACCGCACCATCATCATCTGCAACACCTCCAGCATGCCGGTGGCGGCGCGCGAGGCGTCCATCTACACCGGCATCACCCTCGGCGAGTACTATCGCCAGATGGGCTATCACGTGCTGCTGCTTGCAGACTCCACCTCGCGCTGGGCCCAGGCCATGCGCGAGACCTCCGGGCGGCTGGAGGAGATCCCGGGCGAGGAGGCCTTTCCGGCCTACCTGGACTCCTCCATCCGCGGTGTCTACGAGCGCGCCGGTGTCTTCCGCACTGCCGACGACACCGAGGGCAGCCTGACCCTCATCGGCACCGTCTCCCCCGCCGGCGGCAATTTCGAGGAGCCGGTGACCCAGTCCACACTGGCCACGGTCAAGACCTTCCTCGGGCTCTCCTACGACCGCGCCTACAAGCGCTTCTACCCCGCCATCGACCCGCTCATCTCCTGGTCCCGCTATCTGGACCAGCTCGCCGACTGGTACGCCCGGCACATCGACCCGAGCTGGGTGCCGCGGGTCAAGCAGATCCAGGACCTGCTGCGCCGCGGCGACGCCGTGCAGCAGATGATGCAGGTCACCGGCGAGGAAGGCGTGACCGTCGCCGATTACCTGACCTACCAGAAGGCGCTCTTCGTGGACATGGTCTTCCTGCAGCAGGACGCCTTCGACAAGGTGGACGCCGCCGCACCCATCGAGCGCCAGCAGCTCACCTTCGAGCGCGTCTACGGGCTGGTGCACCGCGACTACGACTTCCCGAGCAAGGCCGCCGCCCGGGACTTCTTCACCAAGCTCACGGGCCTGTTCAAGAACTTCAACTACGCCGCGCCCGAGAGCCCGGATTACGACCGGCTGCTCAGCGAGATCGCGCAACTGGCGGACCAGGCCACCCGCAGCCAGGCCCAGGGGGCGGCGGCTCTGGCACCGGGCGTCGAGGGCGCCGCCGGCTGAGCCGGCGCAACGGCCCCGGATGCTCTGCGGCCCCAGGGTCCCGGCCCGATCCCGGACTGAATTCGGCTGATCCGTCGGCTCGGGCACACAGGGTAGACCCAACACTCATTACACCAGCCGCCGTTTGGATCTCTCGCTTGTCCGCTGCCGATCAAAACCAGACAT
Source organism: uncultured Thiohalocapsa sp. (assembly GCF_913063425.1). Lineage (GTDB taxonomy): Bacteria > Pseudomonadota > Gammaproteobacteria > Chromatiales > Chromatiaceae > Thiohalocapsa. The sequence continues at coordinate 28,194 of NZ_CAJXYK010000030.1, read as the reverse complement.
CGGGCGTCGGTGTCCGCACTGGCCGGTTCCGACCCGGAGCTGACTCTGGGCAGACACTGCCTGGCTCTCCGACAACCATGGGGCCGAAATCTTCCGTTCAAATCGCCGCCTCGAGTTGCAGCAGCCGCAGGGCTGAACAAAAAGCCCTATCTCCGCTCTTGGTGGCCATCGGCGGCGGGCAGTCGCTGCACGCTTAGCCGCTTTTGCTGCGAGACCTCACTCCTTGATCCGCCCTTCCAGATCTTGGATAACGGCTGCAAGCGGCTGGAGACTAATGCGGATCAGGCCGCGCTGTCCTCAATCGAAGTCTACAATGACGAGCATCAGGGCGGCCAGAATGGCAGCGAAGGTAGCCATCCGCCAGCGGCTGATCGAGCCGTTCAGTCCCACGTTGTGCGCCGCAAGTGCCAAGGATGCGCCGGCAACGAGAAGCAACAGTGCCAGCACGGCCCCCGGAATCCGGTCGTTGACCGCCGAGATGCGTACCGCATGGGCGTCCAGCACTTCGTTGATCGCTTGCACGAGCAACGCCTGTAACGGCCCGGGAACGTCCTCGCGCAACGCTTGTTCCGTCGCGGGCCAGAGTCGCGACTGCGCTTCCAGGGAGCGCTGCACCGCTACCTGCTGCGCCTCCCCGATAAGCTCGTCACGCACCAGCCGCGTTCGCGCGTACTCAAGGAGCGCATGGCGCAACTCGCTTCGCTCAGGCTGAGCGACGAAGTCGGCACGCAAAAAGGCGGTGCCGATGGCGTTAGCCTCCTGGACAATCGCCTGCTTACGCATATCGGCCCGACCGAGACTGAATGCGTAGGTAAAGGCGAGAAGCAGTCCCAGCAGCGCGAGCATGGAGCCCAAGGTCACGTCCCCCCGGAGCGTCTTCTTGGCATCCCCTGATGCGAGATTGTGTCCGCGCGCGCCCAGCGTAAACCCGATTTCGGCGGCGAGCAGTAGGAGAACCAGGAATGCAATGCCAGCTTGCCACAGGGGCCAACTGTAGAGCCAATTAACGTCCACCTGAATGAGCGACTCGTGATAGGGCAGCGGAAGATTCGGTAGTATACGCCACCAATGGCGGCGGGGCGACGGTGCGGAAGGAACTCCGCAAATCGGCGCAGCAACTGGGCGTGTAGCCGGTCACCTCAATGCTGCGAGACTGCCAAAGTCGGATTCTCCTTGCCGAGTGCCCGGCGTAATCGGTCGATATAGTCACCCGGGAATGTCCAGATGGGGCTATCGGGCTCCAGGACCAAGCCACGCTCCGACGGCGCAAGGTTGTACAAGAGCGTCGTCAAAATATCGCTGCTGACCCAGGGGCTCTCGCGAAAATAGCCGTGACCACTGCCGGCGGTGCCGCCCTCTGCGCGCGTGACATCGATGATGCGTAACTCAGGATGCTCCCTCAGGAACGCCTTCACGCCAGGACGAGTCAGGTCGCCTTTAACGATTTCACCCGTGCGATTGCGCCCGAAAACGCGCTGCGACAGCCTGAGCGCGGAGTCCTCCGATGATTGATAGATCGTCAGGCTATCGGGTACGCGCAGTGCCCCATCCAACAAATAGCCCGTCAAGATCGCGCGATCAATATCACTGCCCACCAAGAGCACATGTCCCAGCTTGGTCCGCTGGTGCAACTCTTGCGCATCCAGCAAGTACCCATAAAGCCCAAGGTCCGCGAGCATGCGGGCGACCAGACGGGTCCCCGCACTGTAGCCGACGACGTGGATACGCTTGGCGTCGGTGGTTTCGGCGATGTGCAGGATCAGCGCCCGAAGACGTCGGGCGGAGTTGATGGCATCATCAAAGTCGGACCAATAGGCAAGGGTCTTTCGCGTCGACGGCCAACTATAGGCGACAAATGCACCCTCGTAGCCAAGAAAGTGCCAAAGTTCTGCGGCGACCAGAATGGGGTTCTCGAACTCCACTTTGTATCCATGTACATAGATGTAGACGTCCTTGCTGCCTGACTCCCGCAAGCGCTCATTGATCGCCTCGGCGAACTGCCGCCCGGGTATCGTGCTGCGTTCGACATCGGTTCGAATCGGAGGCACAGTGCGTTCGAGGACGCCGTATTCCTCGATACTCTTTATCTTCAGTGGGTATTTGTCCGTTCGGCTCTTGAGCAGCGAGATCCGGCGCGCCTCTTCCCAGGTGATCGGCGCACCTGCGCCCAGCTGGATTCGCGCCTCACCTAGGTGCAATACGTTGTCCCGGTCGTCCCCGTAGAACGCAAATCGCTGCGTGTCATCGGATGGCTTCCGATCCGTTGCGAACAGCACCTCGGTTTGGCGATCGCTCCCGATCAATGCGTTATCCGAAAAAGGATCGACCTGTCCTTCCGTATACAAATCGGGGGCCGGCATGAGGAAGATCTGATCGGAAGGCGGCTTGGTACTTCCGCATCCGATCAGGCTGCCGGCAAGGACAACAAGAGCGAGCCGGCATATCGAATATCTAAGTTTCATGTTGCCTCGCTCGGCGGCGTTTGGTCGAAGGGGGACTTTGCGGTCTATGTGGCAACGTCGCCGGATTCTACGCGGCGTCTGTGCGCCTTTTTTGTGGCCGGGCAAGATAAAGTTCCGGCCAATCTATCGCGACGCACACCGCCCCGCTGGCGCGGGGCCGTGGCAGTTATTGATGAACTTCGCAGTCTAACCGTCATATGGTAAGGGCGGTAAGAGCCCTCGCCATGACTTAATCGACTCGGGAAGGGGTTGCTATTTCGGCTCGACCTGCACAGCTACCGCTTCGGTATAGGCTAAACGCACCTTGTCACCCTCGGCGGGATCGTCCAACCAGTGCGCGAGGTGCGGCGCATCCACCGAGACCTCCCGATACCGTCCGTTCATGTCGCGAAACGCAACGGCCTTCTTGAACTCGTCGACGCCAAGTACCTCGACCGTTTCCCTCACTGTCCGCGCTGCGATACCGGCCGGCATGCCCGCCACAGTACCGGTCGCCGACCCCCGCTCGATGACCCTCCCGCTTCGCTCGACACTTGGGTCGAGTTTCTCGGCCTCTTGCAGCGCGGCACGATAGTACAGGACGTCGACTTGGTCGCCGGGCTCGATCTGGTCGAGGTTCGGCACGTCCGGACTCACGCGGACGATGACGACCCGGTTCTCCGGCCCCTTAAGGGTCAGCAAACGCTCGTCGGCGTCGATGTCTTCAACTGTCGCGGTCAGTTCCATCGACTGCACCTCGCCGACGGGCGGCGGTGCCGGCTGCATTTGCGCGAATGAACAAAGCGTGGTGGCAACACCAAATGAAACGATCAAGGCGTAAATGATGTTCATCGTTGACTCCGTCAATGGTCAGGCAGGGAAATCAGCCCGAGTTTCACCCGGACTTCGGTAACGGTAGTGGGCTATTGCGAAGAAAGCGACACTACTCGTATTCGTCTTATCCTCGGAGCGAAAGATCGCTGAGCAAGCGTCCGAACGCCATAGGTCCACCAGATAAGGCACGGCTGTCATTACTCGCCCTGTTTCTGTAACGTTTTTCTCGCGCGCCGGCCTCACGTGACAGGGGTCGGAACGTGGGAACCGCCGCCATGCGCAGAACATGTATTCAGAACTGATAGACGATTTTGAGCCAAACGTAGTCCCCTCGGAGCCGGTTCTTGGTCTCAGATTCGGGTAGCCAGCGAATCTCCGCGACGAAGTTCTGCTCCCCTAGCGGCCGCAAGTAGCCCAGCACCGGCCCGATGCCGGCGGTGCGCCCCTTGAAGTCGACGAGAATTGGTCGTTGTCCGCTGTCCGCGGTGATCTGTTCCAGCCAGAAGCCCTCGGCTCCAAGACTGAGGAAGCCCTTGCCGAGCGGCAGCAGCTGTTGCACGCTGCCCTCCACGTGCGTCATGATGCCGCTGCGGTAGTCGGTATCCGGGTTCTCGGTATTGAAGGCGATGCCGCCGTGCAGCGCGGCGTTGAGACCATTCTCGGCATTGTTGTACGAGACGCCGACCCAGGGATTGACGGTCCAGTAATTGAGGCCGGGATTGGCGAGCTCGCCGACGTCGTAGTCTCCGGTCGGTGCATAGACGGTGACGGCCGCATTGTATTGGAGCGGTCCACGCTTCCAGCCGAGCATGGCCGGGACCAGGGTCAGATCGCCGAGTCCGGACGCCGAATCCCGCTGTTTGAAGGTGCCAAGGGCGGTCTCGACCTGTCCCTCGACCGTCAGCCACACATGGGGCAGCATGGCACCGACGCTGTAGTCAGCGCCGAGCACCGGTTGCTTGAACGTGTAGAAGCCGCCAAGCAACGCTACGTCGGTGGTCGCCTTTAGGCCCAGTGCATTCAGGCCCGCGATCGGGATCTCCTTGTTCGTGTCCGCATCGCCCTCGTAGTGTAGGTAGATCGGCTCGATCACCCAGCCCGGCTGGGTGGGCGCGAGGTCGATCATCGTCGCGACCGCGCCCGGCAGGTAATGAGTGGTGCCGCCCTCGGCGGCGACAGCGCCCTGGGAGATGAGGGAACAACCGATGATGGCGAGGCCAGCCATCCTGTGCATGAAGCCCGAGTCTCTGGGTGATCTCATGGTTAGCGTTTCCGCCGTTGCTCGAGGAGTGCAGTCGTTCGTTATTTGGGGAACAGGAAGCTCACGCCAGCGAAGACGGACCACTCAGGACCCGCGTCGGGATGAATCACGTTGTTGTAAGCCTTGAGGGTCAAATTCACGGGCTGCTTGCCGAAGCGAGTCAGCTTTCCGATACCGCCACCGACCGGGACGGTCCAGCGATTGTCTCTTGGCTCAGTCCAGTCCGCCGTGATGATGGGGGAGGAGGTCAGGAACCAGCCGTTCGGCAGATTGTAATTGATGAAGTACTGCAACGTGAGCTTGTTGATCTCATCGGCGCGGTCAGAGCCGGCGAAAGACCACAGGTTCTGGGCCAGAACGCCGAACACCCAGTTGCCCGGCATCGCCAGAAGTACCGCGGCGGGTCCCGCGGACCATTTGTCGGGCCCCAGGTCGCTGGTGTTGGTGGGCATCTCCAGGACGGGACCTAGGCCCCAGATGACCTTTCCTGGCTTGGCCGGCGTGAGAAAGCCCTGATACTGAACGTTGGCGAAGCCACTGCGGTTGACGTCGTCGGCTGGAACCGAATCGCCACCCAGCGTCAAACGGCTCAGGTTTGCATCGACCCAAGCACCAGGAACAATGAGCCGGTTGACCAGGTTTACGCCGCCGAGGTTGACCGGAAACACCGGCTTCGCCAGCAGCACGGACGCTGATGACTCACCTGGCAGGCCGCCGTAGTAGGAGAACTCGAAGGGGACGCTGATCAGGTCTCCCACCGGGTTCTGCGACGCCTTGGCGAGATCTTCTGCCAACCCCGAACCCGACCACCCGAGCACGATGGCGGCCGTCATGAGGCAAGCGAATCTGGTCAAATTAATCATCGAGTTGGTCTCTGCATAGTCCAAAAGTTGGTAAGAGGTCGAAAGAAAGAGCGACAGGATGTCCTAAGGTCAGCTGATCCCCTGAAGTATCCAGCCCAGCATCAGCATCTCCACGGCCGCGATCCAGCTACCGCCCACTTGCAGCGCAACGCGGGTCCAGGCGGCCTGCAGCGAAACCGCCAGTGCCCCGGTAAGCAAGGTCAGCACCGCTACGGCTGTGGCAATACCGGCGACGGCAACCAGCGCGCCGTCACTGTCGACCAGGGCGCCGGCGGTCTCCAGGCCATGCACGATGCCGATCAGTACGGCAACCGGGGCCAGGACCCAGGCAGGTAGCCGAACCCCGGCCGCGACCGAGACGCCGAGCAGGATCAGGAGCGCGACCTCGAGCCAGCCCGGCTCGGCGGCGCGCTCAAGCGTGAGGCCGGCGAGCACGGCACCACCCCAGGCGAGCGGCAGCGTGATTGCCGCTGCACGCGCGCTCGCCTTGCCGCCCTGCCCCGCCAGCAGGCCGACCGCGAGCACGGCGAGGCAATCCGAGGGCGACAGCAGCAGGTGCAGCGTGCCGTTGTAGAAGGGACCCAGCCCGGAGTTGACCAGGTGCGCGTGGGCAGCACCCGGCGCGCCCGCGAGCAGTGCAAGCGACGCGATCCAGGCGGTGGTGCGCATCACGCGAGCGCGTTCCACAGGAAGAAGACGCCTCCGGCCATGACCACCCCGCCGGCACCGCGCAGCGCGACACGGCCGGGCTCCCAGCGGTGGATGAAGCCGATGCCGATGCCGGCGGCGTGCAGCAGGCCGGTCGCGATGACGAAGCCGATGCTGTAGAGGATCGCGCTCTGACCCGCGGTCATCTCGGTGCCGTGGGCGTGCCCGTGGAAGACGGCAAAGAAGCCGACCAGCAGCAAAGCGGCAGCAAGCGGTACCCGGATCGCCCCAAGGATCAGCGCGCCGAGGATCACCGCCGACAGCGCGATGGCCACTTCCACGGCGGGCAGCTCGACGCCCGACAGACCGAGCAGGCCGCCGAAGGCCATCATGATCGGAAAGGCCACCGGCAGCAGCCAGATGGCTGGGGCGCTGAGCTGGGCGCCCCAGAGCCCGACCGCGACCATCGCCAGCACGTGGTCGAGCCCTGAGATCGGGTGGCCGAATCCGCTCAAGAAGCCGCCGGCCGCGCCGCCCTCGACATGCGCCAGCGCGATCAGCGGAATAAGCAACAGCCAGGTGGTCAGGACAATCTGCACGGCCATCGACAGTTGGTGACGGCTTGCGTGAATCGGCAAAAGCCTTGGTCTGTCTGTCATCGACGTTACTCCTGAGCCGGATTTCCGGCCACTGACCTGTCTGTGGTTGCGCGGTCCTTGGGCGAGCGCCCAAGTGACTCGTTGGAAATGGCTAAGCGCAGATAGAGGCCGAGCGCATAGGCGGCGAGCGGATCATCTGCCAGGTCCTGCTGGCTCTGTCGGATGGGTTCGAGAAAGTCCCAGCGTCGCCAAGCGATGAGGTCGTGCACCATCGCCGGCGCCATTGAGGGTTCGTGGGCCAGGATGCGCCGGTACAGATCTGCCACCGCGCCGCGCAGCTCGGGGTCGGCCTTGGCGTGGATGGACAACGCCTGAAGCACCGCATCCAACTCGTCGCGGCTGCGTCCCGGTTTGGACGCATACAGGTGCCCGAGCTGCTCGATGCCCGCGACGCCATCGACCGCCACCAAAGCCGTCGCCCAGGCGGTGAGGTTGGTCGTGCTCGCGACCCGAGCCTTGTCCGCGAGTGTTTGGCGGACCCGGATCTGGTCCTGCGGTCGGCCGGACTCGCCGAGCATCAGAATGGCCAAGCTGCGCCACTCCAGGTAGCGCGGATCATCGAGCATTCGGCGCAGGTTCTTGGCATCGATACGCGGGGCAAGCCGACGTATCTCGGCGTAGGGCGCACGGCCAATCTCCAGATAGGCCAACTCGTGCAGGCGTTTGTCGGGGTGGCCGAGCAGTGGTGCGAACCATTCCAGGCGCTCCCGATTCTCGGTTTCATGCGGCCGCCAGCGGCCGACCTGCGCCAGGACCCCGCGCAGGACGCGATCGAACTCAGGCGTCGTGAATCCGAGCGTTGACCAGCTGCCGTCCCGGGCGCTGTGCGTCAGCACCATCGCCCGTTGCGAGTCCGCCGCAAGCATGCGGCGGGCCTGGCTGTGCAGAAAGAGTTCAATCGGTGCGTTGCCTGGCTTGCCGAACAGCGTCTCGATCACCTGATAGTGGAACGGGCGCGACGCGTCCTCACGTGCGAGCACCACGGCATCACTGGCGAGCAACTTGTCGGCAAGGGTTCGCTCCGGCAGGGGAATGCAGATCTGGCAGGCATTGGCCGCACCGGCCCAGAGGAGCGGCAGCAATGCCGGCCAAAGGCATCGGATGGCCGCAATCACAGCATCATCACCGTGCGCTGAAGGGTCCAGTAGGCACCGAGCGTCCCGATCAGGTAGGCCGGCCCGAGCTCGGCCCAGCGCGGCCAGCGGAACTCCAGCACCCGCAAGGCCCGGTGCAGCAGCAGAATCAGGCCGACGAAGGCGAGCTGACCGAGCTCGACGCCGACATTGAACATCAGCAGCGCCAGTGGGATTTCGGCCCGCGGCATACCGACCGTGGAGAGCCCGCTTGCAAAGCCGAAGCCGTGCAGCAGTCCGAAGCCGAAGGCGACGACCCAGGGATGGCGAATGGTGAAGCTGGTCTGCCCGCGCCAGACGCGCACGATCTCCGGCCCCAGGAACAGGATCGACAGCGCAATGGCGGCATTCAGCGGTGGGGCCGGAATGCTGGCATAGCCCAGCGTTGCCAGCGCCAGCGTGATGCTGTGGGCGACGGTGAAGGCGGTGATGGTCTGGACCAGCGCCCGCACGCCGCGCACGATGACCAAGAGCCCCAGCACGAACAGCAGGTGATCGATACCGAGCAGAATGTGATGGAAGCCGAGCGCCAAGTATTCGACGGCGCTCTGGGACCAGGGCCGCTCGCCACGGAGCGTCGCCTGCGGCTTGGTGGGCCGGACCAACTGGGAGGACTCGGTGCCGTCGAGACGTGTGACTCGCACGAAGACGTCGGTGATGGTCTGCTCCAGGCCCGGGAAGCCGATGCTGCTCCCATCCAGCGTCTCGGGCCCGATGCGGACCAGCTGCCGGTGCAGCTCGCTGCTCAGCAGCCGTTGTAGCGTCGGCTCGGCGACCGGCTGCCACGCGGCGGGCAGTTGCAACCGTGCCGGGTGCGGCTGGCCGTAGTAGATCGGCGCCCGCCAGAGGACCTCCCAGGTCTGCTCCGAAGACCCTGCCGTGAGCTGGCGCAGCTCCAGCAGACCGGGCTGCGATTCATGGGCGAGCGCCGGCGCCGGGCCGAGCCCGATCAGCAACAGAGCGCAGGCTAGCCAGAGGACGAGGGGCCGAGAGGCGGATTTCATCGCGCGTCGGCGACCGGGTCTGGTGGCGAATTGGGCGGCGAGCTGGAGGACAGATTCTCCAGCCCCGGGGCGGGCTCCACCGTGATCGCGTAGCGTTGCCGAAGCCGCGCATAGGCCTGCTCCTTCTGCGCCCGGCGCTGTTGATCCTGCCAGTCCCGCAGCACGAGGGGCCGCACCTCGTCGAGCGTCGGGCGCCGGGCCGGCTGCCGACCACCGACCTGCACCAGGTGGGCACCGAGACCGGAGGGGATCGGCCCGAGCCAGCGGCCCTGCTCCAGGTTCAGCAGGGCCTCGGCGAAGGCGTCGCCGAACTGCCGAGCGACCTCCGGCTGACTCAGGCCGTCGAAGGTCTGGCCGAGCAGGCTGACATCACCCAGCGCGGCCGGGTCGGCGCCGCCGCGCAGTTGCTGAAGCAGGCGAGTCGCATCGGCCTCCAGCCGCGGATGTCGATCCGGATTCAGGTAGACCTGTTGGAACGAGACCCGCGCCGGCGCCTGGTAGCGCTCTCCGTGCTCCTGGAGATAGCGCGCCAGCGTCTCGTCGCTCGGCGCGGTCTCGGCGGACAGGTCATCGAGCAGGAATTCGAGCTTCTGCCCCAGGCGATTGCGTACGTAGGGGTCGTCCTGATCCAGGCCCATAGCCAGCGCCTCCCGGTAGAAGACCTCGCCGCGGATGTGCCGCTCGATCAGGCCCGCAAGCTCCTCCTCGGTCGGCGGGCGCATCCAAGTGCGCGAGAACTGGGCTGCGAGCTGCTCGACCTGCGCCGCCGTAACGCGGATCTGGCGGGTGGTTTCCCGGTCTAGTTGCTGCGTCAGACCGAATAGCAGGAACAGCCCGGCACCCAGCACCAGGAAGTGCAGCAGCGGCTCACGCAGCACCGTGCGCACGGCCACTAGCCTGCACCTGCTTTTGAAAGCGGCAGGGGAAACGTCAATCGCCAAGGCGTTTGCGATGTCAGTCGATGTCTTAGAGAACAAGTGCGGCGACACGACTACGGCAACGCAACCGCGACGAAGCGCATCAGGAGGCGCTCGTCGCCAGTGTATAGGGCCAGCTCGTCGGCATCGATCGTGTACCGGTGGGCTTCACGGAGCGCACTGAGGAAGCGTTGCTCCTGCGCCATGCCTTCCGCACAGGCCATCCGGGTTGACGCAAGCTGTTCGAACTGTAGCCGACCCCTATCTCGCTGGTAGCTGCCCGTGAAGCGATTGCACCCCGAAAAGCCGCGCACGCGTCGCTCGCCGGTCGTAAGCACCATTTGTAGTTCTCGCTTACCTGCCCCGAGCTCGGCCCCCTGGCTGCCGAGCTCGACCAGCTTCCAATAGGTGTCCGTCAGACTAACATCGGACATCCCTGAACCCTTACCGTCGTCAGGCCGATTCGAGGGCACCCGCGAGACGCGAATGTCCAAAGGCGTCTCGGGGTCACGGCCGAACGCCGGCGTGCTCTGCGTGTTGACGAACAGCAAGCGCCCGGCGTCCTCGATCCTCACACGCACGACATAGCGACCGCGTTCCTGGAGCTTGTCCGGGTCGTAGGGCAGGCTGAAAGACCAAGGCGGTCCGCCCTTGGGTTCGACGCGCGTGCTGGCAATGACGTCCGCTGGGACATCCATCCGCGCCACATCCTCCAGCAAGACGCGGATCTCGGCGCTCGGCGGCAGCGCAAAGCGATCCCGGTACCAGATGCTCCCGTCAATGGTCTGCGCATTGCTGCTGCCAGGCCCCGCGGCAGGCACAACGCCCGCCAAGGTCACGGTGACCGCCAGAAGCCAACGACGGAATACAGTGCCAGGCCGCAGCACTGTCTCAGTCATCGTCGCTCTCATCGGCCAATGGACTGGGAATTGATCATGCTGCTGACGTCATCCAGCTGCACCGACATACTTTTCTGGCTGGGCGGGAACTCCTGGAAGCTCTGTACGAACTGCGCCATCTTCGGCCCGACCTGACCCAAAATCCAACTGCGATTCTCGGCCCATTCATCGTAGCCGCGAGCCTCGTGGAAACGTTCGAACGGGTCGAGCTTCAGGTTGGTGATGATCGGCGTGGACAACGACAGCTGCGGCGCGCGGAACCATTTCTCCTGATCCACGAATAGCAGTTTCCAGTCCCCGTAGCGCAGCCCGTGGAACTTGGTTTCCGTGAAGTAGTAGAACTCCTTGCGCTTGGACTTGCCTTGGTTCAGGAGCAGGTCGCTCTGGTCGTAGCCGTCCAGGTGAACCTTGTACTCACGCCCGCCGATCGTCTTGCCGGTGAGTAGCTCCTCCTTGATGTTCTTCTCCCCGACCCATGACATCAGGGTCGGCAACCAGTCCTCCATGGTCATGAACTCGCCCGTCGTGGTGCCGGCAGGAATCTTGCCCGGCCAGCGCACGAGCATCGGCACGCGGAAACCGCCTTCCCAGCCGCCGACGCCCTTCTCGCCGTGGAACGGCTGGTTGCCGCCGTCGGGCCAGCTGTTGGAGGCCGCGCCGTTGTCAGTGGAGAACATGACGATGGTGCTGTCGGCGACGCCAAGCTCGTCGAGCAGCGCGAGCAGCTCGCCGACGTCGTCGTCGAGCTCCATCATGCCATCGGCGTAGAGGCCGTAGCCGCTCTTGCCGTCGTACTCCTCATTGAGGTTGGTGCGGTAGTGCATGCGGGTGGTGTTGTGCCAGACGAAGAAGGGCGTTCCGGCCTTGACCGCATCGGTGATGAAGCGCTTCGACTCCACCAGCACCTCTTGGTCGAGGTTGCGCTGGCGCTCCCGGCCCCAGGGCCCGTGATCCTCGATCTGCTGAGAGCCGTCGGCCAGCGCCTTCGAGTGGATCACGCCCCGCTGCTTGAGCTTGAGGTTCTTCTGCACCTCTTCGTCCTTGGGGAAGTCGTACTGCTCGGGATACTCGCCGGCGTTCAGGTGGTAGAGGATGCCGTAGAACTCGTCGAAGCCGTGGTTGGTCGGCAGGTGCTCGTCGCGGTCGCCGAGGTGATTCTTGCCGAACTGTCCGGTCGCATAACCCTGCGCCTTGAGCATGCTCGCCAGCGTCGGGTCGCTTTCCTGAATGCCCTCCTTCGCGCCCGGAAGGCCGACCGTGCTCAGCCCCGTGCGCAGCGGGTATTGGCCGGTGATGAAGGCGGCGCGTCCGGCGGTGCAAGACGCCTGCGCATAGTGATCCATGAAGATCATGCCGTCGTTGGCGATGCGGTCGATGTTGGGCGTCGTGCCACCCATCATGCCGCGATGGTAGGCGCTGATGTTCCACATGCCGACATCGTCGCCCCAAATGATCAGGATGTTCGGCTTGTCGGGCTGAGCGCTGGCAGGTACGCCCAAGCACAGGCCGGCCAACAGCAGCGCAGCAATACTCAGGCCTTTCGCGAAGCACGGCTGAACCATTCGTTAGTACCTTTTTGGACGGATAGAGAAAAGTTGCGCCGAAATCCACGGGCAGCTTCGAAGCGTCGCGTCATTGCCCTTCATCGAACGCAATGCACACCAGAGGATGTGCCGCAGAAGATAGCCTGAGTGTGGTACTGGTCGTTATCCAGTTTCCGCACAAAGCCGCAGACCATGCGCAAACCGTAGAAGGACACGCCGCCAGCGCAACGGCGAGTCAGAGCAGGCGAGACGCAGTTCGCTCGCCGCCCTAATAGACAGACATCGCCTGGGTCAATTCGTGGGCGTCCCGGAGCATCGCGAAGCCGTATAAGCCGGCCTCCGATGCTCAGGCATGGCTGCTCCAGATCGAATTTCGCGCGGTTACTTGATATCCAGCTTCTTGAACCGCGAGCCTTCCCAGGTCGCATCCGCAATCAGGCCTTTGGAGCCGAAGATAAACGAGACGATGTCCTTCTTGAGGTTGGTGGTGTCCAGATCACCGCCGGCACCGATCTTCGCCACGGCCACCGAGGCATCGACACCGATCTCCCACTCCCGTTTGTCCTTCGTGAACTTGGCCAGCGCCGTGTCGGTGTTGAGCGCCAGGATCATCGAGTGCGACTCCACCCCAACGATGAAACCGCCTTTGAGCGCGATCAAGCCGTAATAGAGGGGCTCCGGTGCCCCGGAGGTCAGGACACACTTGCCGCCCTCCGCGCCAACGCCAAAGCCACCTTTGCGGATCTTGGGACATACCAGAACGCCCTTGGCATCGGCGAGCACTTCCTTGGCGCCTTGGGTTTCCGCGAGGAATTGCGAGACGGTCGCCTTCGCCTCGGCCTCTAGCTCGGCCGCCTTCTCTGCCGAGATGTCCGTCAGGTCCGCAAAGGCCTGCCCGGACAGCATCAGACCGAAGGTTAAGGCCGCCCCCATTAGGCCGGCATTGATCACTCGATTGAACATAGGTCTCTCTCCTCAGTGGTTGCGGTAGGTACAAGGCATCGACGACCCCCACCGGTCGGTCGCTCGATGCATGACGAAGCCATTCATTCGCTTCAAAAAGCGCCTGGGTGACGCATTGTGTGACACGTTCTGGCTCACAGTTGATTCTCGACTGGGAGAATGCCGATAAAGCCAGCCTTGAATCGCTGCCATCCGGTGCTCTCTGGGTCGGTGTCGAAGCGCACCTCCTGACCGTCAACTTCGGTCACCCACTGGAGGTCGCCATCCTCGTCGACGAGGACGCGGTAACTGTTCTCGGGGAGCACGCCTTCGTCCATCCAGGCGATGACTTGACGGGCAAGCTCCGGACTCTCCACATAGAGCCCGGGTGTAGGGGCGGTCCATCAGGGCGCTGACGGGTAGTGCCCACTTGCCGTTCCAGAACCGGTCGAAGACCTCGGAGACCTCCCGCACCACGGGGCCGCCGGCGGCGATATCCAGGTCCCGGTAGCTTGTGTCGGTCGCAACGCCAAAGTAGTGATTGCCGATGTTGCGCCCGCCGACGATCGCCACGGCGTTGTCCATTACCATCACTTTGTTGTGCATGCGGTGATTGACGCGATTGAAATAGGCGATGAAATCAAGCGCGCGCGCAGAGGGATTTGCGAAGGGGTTGAACAGGCGAATCTCGATGTTCGGATGGGCATCCAGCGCGGCCACCACCGTGTCGCGCCCCTCGATATTGATGTCGTCGAGCAGAATCCGCACGCGCACGCCGCGGTCGGCGGCCTGCACCAGGCGCTCGGCGAGGATGCGTCCCGTCGCGTCCGGCTCCCAGATGTAGTACTGCAGGTCCAGGCTCTTCTCGGCAAGCTCGGCAAGGGCTACCCGTACCGTGAAGGCCGGACGCCCATCGCGAAGGATCGCGAAGCCCGACTCGCCTGGGTAACGTGCGGCGGCCTTGGCGACATAAGCGCCGATCGTGGTGTTCTGATGATCCTGGAAGGCTGCCGATTGGCTCCGCGGATAGTCCTTCGGCACGCTCGCGCAGCCCGCGGAGAAAAGGACGGTCGAGACCGGGCTGACACCTATCCAGCGGAGCTGCGCACTCATCAGGTGGCGAGTCCAAGACGCATCGCTATCAGGCTGTCGAGCGCACATTCATTTAGCCAACCACGGTTGTTGGTGAGGACATCGTTGGAAGGATCCCTGGGCGCAGGAGCAGATCCCGACCCTGGCGTACGGGGCTGCCGGGGACCAGACTTATTGCAGCGGCTTGCGCAGTAACGGCGCGCAGCGTCATCCATCAGCCGTTGCTGATCGCCCCTTGGGCTGCAGCCGTACTTTTCGCCTTGGGCGTATACCAGATGGGACTCGTGTAAGCGCGGTCGGTGACCTCCATGGCCGCGCCCTCGGGCATGTCGATGCCGAAGAACTTTGCGTCGTAAGCCGTCCAGCGCGGCGTGGGGATCTCGATCACGCGGACGTAGTAGAAGGCCGAGCGGGTGGGATCGAAGTCCGGGTCCTTCCAGTACGCAGAAAGGACGGCCGCCCCGATGTCGTTGGTATAGGTCGCATTGGCCAGATCAACGGTGTTGCCCACCGGCTCCTTGCAACGGCCGTCGGCGCCGATGCTTCGGTCTCCCGAAACGGCCACGTCATAGATCCGCTCGCGCGTCTTGCCGTCGGCATTGAGCCATCCCTTGATGATCTGAATACGATCGAGATTGGCGCCGTCGGGGTCTCGCAGGGCGCGGACCATGAACCTGGGCGCTGCACCCTCGGGGCCGGGACGCAGATCGCCGCCCATAGGTACGCCGCGGGCGTAGCCCTGTCGGGCGAAGTCGGGTCGCTGAACCTCCGACTCCTCAAAGTCCCAGCCGGCGAAGACACGCACCCGGAGCCGGCTGCCTGTGGTCGCGAAGACCTCACGTCTGGCAAAGGCGTCCCAGATCGCCTCGCGCGTGTTCTCGGGCGCCCACACGGCAGCGAGACCCGAGGCGCCCAGGTCCACATCGCGGATCGAATATGCGGGGTCGACCGCGCTTTCGATGAAATAGCCGTCACGGCGGTGCGGGGAGGGCTCGACGAAGTGGATCTTGCCGAACCAGTTCTCCTCGCGCGTCCAGGGGATCGCGTTGTGGCTGTCGGTCGAGCCGATCATGCCGAATTTGAACGGGTTGACGCCGAGACGGGCCTCCTCGGCCAGCCCCAGCTTCAGCGCCTCGCGGGCATACTCGGTCTTGATCATCTCCGGTGTCTTGGCGACGGTGCCGGTGAGGTTCGACTTGTCCATCAGCTCGAAGTCGGCGAACTCATCGTCGAGCGACAGCAGCGGGTGGGCCTCGCCGGTGCCCTTCGGCTGGGTGACTTCGACGACGCGCTCGAAGCGTTGGCGCCGCTCTGCGTAGTCCTTGTCGAAGGGTTCCCCGTCGAAGGTCTCGAGCATGAACATCATGCCGTTCGACAGGTTGCCGTTATGGGGGATGGCGAACACTCTTCCGCCGGTCTTGTCCTCGTAGGCCTTGAGGTAGGCCCAGAGGTCCTCCGGGTCATCGCTGTCGAAGGCCGAGAACGGCACGACCTGCCGGGCGCGCTCCCCGCCGTCGCGGAAGATGACGTTACGGTGGAGGTTGTTGCTGCCGGGGCCGGACGTCCACTCGTAGCCGATGAAGGTGGTGAAGACGCCCGGCTCGTTGTATTTCTCCGCGTTCTCGATCACGCGCTCCCAAACCCGGGACCTCATCTCGGGGCTGTCGATAGGGTCCTGCCCCTTGGCGTTGAACGCGCTCCACTCGTAGGCCGCCTTGATGCCCTCTCCCTTCCTGAAATACTCGAGCCACTTCCGTCCGTTCTCGCTCTGCTCGAGGATTGGATCGGCGCGGTCGAGGTAGTCGTAGATCCCGATGTTCTCCGCGTGGTCGGCCACGACCAGGAAATCCAGCGGGCGGACCAGCTTGAAAGGCAGCCCAGTCTGGCTCGTGACCGTCTCGCCACGCGAGACGCGGTAGGCGAATTCCGGTCCCAGCGTGGCTCCGGCTAGCCCCGCGTCCGCGGACCATGAGGTATGCAGGTGCGTATCGCCGAAGTAGACATTCTGCGGGAAGTGCTCATCGACGTAGGGCGAATACTTCCTGCCCCTTTCCGCATAGTCGTCTTCGTGCAGCGTGAATTCCTGCGCCAGGCACGGCGAAACCGTGAGGGCGCCGGCAATCGCGATGATCCCGTATGGTCTCATAGCGCTGATCTCTCCGGGGTGGTGCGGTCCAATGCCACCGTCGGCGATGGCCGAATCCTGTCGCTCGCGGCGGCACCGGTCTTGGCCACGGGCGTGTACCAGATTGGCGAGGTGTAGGCGCGCTCCCGCTGAGAAGCGGGTTGGTCCTTGGGACGCTCCACACCGAAGACCTTGGCGTCATAGGTGGTCCAACGCGGCGTAGGGATCTCGAGCACACGGACGTAGTAGAAGGCCCGCTCGGCGGGATCGAAATCCGGATCGACCCAGAAGGCTTCGAGATAGGGGGCGCCGATCGCGTTGGTGTAGGTGGCTTCCTCCACATTGACGGTATCGCCGACCGGCGGGAGCTTGCCATCGGGTCCGGGCTTGCGCTCACCCGACCAGGCGACATCGTAGATCTTCTCCATCGGCTCGCCATCTTGCGTGGTCCAGCCCTTGATGACCTGGATTCGATCCAGATTGGCCCCATCGGGGTCCCGAAGGGCGCGAATCATAAAGGTGGGCACCTTCCCTTCTGGCGCATTCGCGAGATCGCCACCCATCGGCACGCCCTGGGCATAGCCGCGCTCGGCGAAGTCGGAGCGCTCCATGTCCTCTTCGCTGAAGTCGAAGCCGCCGAACACCCGGACGCGCATACGTGTCCCGGTGGTCGCGTATACCTCCTTGCGCTTCATGGCATTCCACAGCGCCTCGCGGGTGTTCTCGCGTGCCCAGACGGCTGCCAGGCCGGCCGCGATCGCGTCCGAGTGGGTCAGGTCGTCGCTCGGGTCGTCCGGGGTGAAGCGCCCGGTGATCGCCTCCTCGAAGCGGATCGGGTCCGCCGTCGGCTCGACCAGGCTGACTTTGCCGAAGAAGTTGTTCTCGGCGGCCGTCGAGAGCCCCGTGTGCGCATCGGTGGAGCCGATGACGCCGAACTTGAACGGGTTGGCTCCGAGCTCGGCGTCGTAGGCGAGCCCGCGCTTCCAGGCCGAGCGCGCATACTCTTTCGGCAGCATATCCGGGGTCTTCGGTTCCGGGCCGAAACTCCCCTTGTCCCAGGTGCCGTAGTCCGCGAACTCGTCGTTGGATGCCAGCAGCGGATGGGCTTCGCCGTCACCTTTGATCTGGGTGATTTCGTAGAGCGGCTCATAATTCATCCGGCGCTTGGCGTAGTCTTCGGTCAGCGCCTTGCCGGACAGCGTCGTGTCGTCGAACATCAGGCCGTTGGAGAGGTTCCCGCCATGCGGGATAGCCAACAGCTTGCCGCCTGTCTTGTCTTCGTAGTCCTGCATCCACGCCCACAGCTTTTCGGGATCATCCGTGTCGTAGGAACTGATCGGGACGACTTGGTCCGCCAGATCCTTGCCGTCGCGATAGATGACGTTGCGGTGCATGTTGGTGCCGTTTGGCTGAGAGGTCCACTCGAAGCCGATGAAGGCCGTGAAAGCACCCGGCTGGTTGTGTCGCTCGGCCGCCTCGGTGACGCGCCGCCACATCGTCTGCCCGAAGGGTGTGCCCGCTAGCGGGTCTTCGCCGCCGTACGTCGCTTCCATCCAGAACTCGTAGGACTTGATCTGTGCCTCGGTGGTCTTCGACGCATAGATCTCAGCGATCTCCCGACCCCAGTTGTTCTCCTTGAGCACCGGGCTGTCCTCCGCCAACGCGACGGCCAGCCCGAGGTTCTCGGCATGGTCCGAGACCACGAGAAAATCGAGCGGCCGCTGCAGGCGCGCCGGGACGCCCTGCGATGACGTTACCTGCTCGCCCTTGGCGAAGCGGTAGGCGTCGTCCGGACCGAGCGTACAGCCGACCATGCCGGCGTCGGCCGAGTAGGCGGTATGCAGGTGGGTATCGCCGAAGAAGACGCGGTTCGGGTAATTTTCTTGCAGATAGGGCGAATACTCGACCCTCTTATCGGTTGGACCGGGTGCGTCTTGGGCGACGACGACGGTCGCGGCAAGCAGACCAAACAAGATGGCAGCAGCCTTGGGAAGGTGTTTCATTGGTGTCTACGCCTCCGGCATCGGTTGATGTGGCTGCTAGACTTCGGCCACAACCTTCTCGATCTCACTGGCAAACATAGCTGACTGCTGTAGTCGGGGTTAGCCAGTTTCCGCACCAAACTAGGCAGCAAATGATGTTCAAGCCGGAACAGAGCGATGCAGCCGAACGCGCGCCCGCCGCTGCCGCAGCGGCAGGGCGCTTCGAGATCGATGATCCCTGTGCGTATGAGTTCGCCTCCGCGCCCTGGGAGATCCTGGCGGAGCCGATCGCTCGTGGGTCGTTCGCGAACCGGAAGGACTTTTTGGTCACCTCGTCTCTGATCATCTACCGAGAGGACTTTAGCGGACCGATCCATGTCAGAGGCATGTCGCCGCAGGGCATGTTGGCCGTGGCGCTGCCGATGCGCGTCGGGGACAAGTCCAGATACTGGGGTACATCGCCGGCAGGCAGTACCCTTCCGGCCACCCTGCCGGGTGGCCTCGACGTGGTCCTGGATGCCGGACAGGAGCAGCTGGTGGTCCTGGTCGCCCTGGAGCTG
This sequence comes from uncultured Thiohalocapsa sp., assembly GCF_913063425.1. Classification (GTDB taxonomy): domain Bacteria; phylum Pseudomonadota; class Gammaproteobacteria; order Chromatiales; family Chromatiaceae; genus Thiohalocapsa. Next base: position 9,290 of record NZ_CAJXYK010000030.1, on the reverse strand, counting down.
CTGCGGCGCAGCCTGCCGGACGACGTTGCGGACTCCCTGGAAAAGGGCGCTGTGCTGCGCCAGCTGCCGGTTCTCGGCCACGAGTCCGCCGCCCTCGGCCGTTGGCTCTTGACCGTGATCGATATGGCGAAACGCCAAGGGGACCCGGCTTCTCTCAGCGCTTTTTCGCGGGCCGTTGAGGAGGAGTTTCCCTGGCGGCTGGCACGTGCCTGCCTCGTGGATAGCTCTTGCATATCGCGAAGGGAGGTTCCCGCAAGGCGCCGAGCCCTCGACCGGGCGATGGAGTTTCTGCGCAATGCCGACATTGCATCGGTCGATGTCGGCGATCTGTGTCGGGCGGCGATCGTGTCACCGCGTACGTTGGAATATGGTTTCCGCGAGGAACTAGGGCTCAGTCCCTTGCGGTTTCTGCGACTCCTGCGACTTCACATGGCGCGCCGTGAGCTTGCCGCGGCACAAGGTGGATCCACCACGGTCGCGGACATTGCCGATCGCTTCGGGCTTCTGCACCATAGCCGTTTCGCAGCCGAATACGGCAGTTTATTCGGCGAGAGGCCATCACAGACGTTGTCGCGGCCGCCGCCGCAGGTGGTAAGTCCCCTGCTCCTCGGCAAGAGCTGAGGCAGTAGGAAGTCTTAAGTGGACGGTGAAGCCGAAGCGGTGACCGAAGCGCGCGATCAGGAAGCCGAGACTGCAGTGCACCGCGTACAGCATCGCCAAGACGAGGGCGCAGAGTCACGCCAGCAGGACCCAGATATGCCCGAGAACGAAGACCTGCCCGCCATCGATGCCGGCGCGCTCGGCCAGGGCCAGAAGCCGCGCCTCCAGCGCCTTGTCCTGCCAGGAGCCGACGTCATCGAACAGCGGTCCAATCAGCACCGGCTGCATGAACAGCATCGGGATCAGAAAGGGTACCGCCGCAAGGCTTGTCCACAGCCACCAACGCCTTGAGAAGTGCCGCAGCAGATACGGCACCCAGAGCACCAACACGCCGATGACCATGGTCACCGCCAGTGCCTTCAGCGAGTCGGCGAGCCCCTGTCCGAGGGTTTGGCTCGACAGCCCATAGGCATGCGCACGTACAAAGTCCTGATACCAGTTGAGCGGCAGGTCGATGAGGGAGACGAGTGCCAGATACAGGAGCACGTAGACGGCGATGGTGAAGAACCAGCTTCTGCCGTCGGCCCGCGCCCAATCCCGTGGCCGCGCCGAAAAGCCGGAGAAGAGGATCACCGCCGGGGGGAGTAGGCCCCAGAGCGTCGCGAGGACCCCAAGGACATTCCCGTTACGGTAGTAGGGTAACGTCTCCGCCGAAGGTTCGGGGACAGCGACGGGTGGTTCGTCGGCGCGCTTCAGCTCAGCAGCGGGACCCACGGTCATCGTCAGATCGGGCGTTTCGGCTGCACCGACTCCGACGGAACGCCCAGCCGCCATGATGTTGCCGATCAACACCGGCAGACTGCGGCAGAAGCCCACCGTTGGAAGCGGCTTTCTTTGACAGCAATTCGTCATATACCGTATCGTTGTCTATGCGTAACAAGCCAGCGGGGCGACCGAAGCCGCTGCTTAGGCGCCGAGACAACGTGGCCGCATCGGTTGCGACCTCAAGCCATCCGAGCATCCGGTTGCTCCAGCCCCTGATGACAAGCTGAGTGCAGACGACCGACCTGCTGTTCGTACAGCGCGCGCGATCTGCGCTGTTCCAACAATCGAACTTTGACAAGATCAACCATGCCGAACAACAAGCCAACATCCGAACCCCAATCCGTTGAAGAAATCCAGGCACAACTTGCGCAGCTCGAAGCCGACGAGGCGGCGTTGCGACAGGCATTGCGGGAACAACACGCCGCCGAGTTCGCGGCCTTTATCGGCGAGCTTCGCGAGCAGATCGATGCGCGGGGCTACAGCCTCGACGATGTGGTTGCCTCCTTGGGAAAGGGTCGTCGCGGACGGTCCACCAAAGGCGCTTCGGACGGATACCCGCGGTACGTCGATCCGGAGAACCCGGCACAGACCTACTCACGCGGACCGCTGCCCGCCTGGCTACGGGAGAAAATGGAATCCGCGGGTTATGACCCTGCGGACAGGTCGCAGCGTGACGAGTTCAAGGCGAACTACCTGCGATTGGCGGCCTAAGACGCAACAGAATGCCCCGCGGGGCGGGGCGAATACTCAAGAGGAACGGACATGGAAACCGCGACGGCAACCGGGGTTGCGGCAAAGTCTAGCTCCAGCCGGGGGCGATCGTGGGAACGTCAGTGAGAACAGTGGAGGTAGGCGGGGTGATCACGACCCATCACAGGCGATAGGTTGCCGTCGGCCTACCTGGCTCGTACAGTCCACCTCAGCACCGCCACGGTTGATCTCCCGCCTCTCTGAGGTGGTGCCTCGGGCGGCGAGGTCTCCAGCCCCCCGCCGCCCACCCTTGCACACTGCCGGCGGTGCCTGCGTGCGACCCAGGATAGTCGCCGGCCCACCGATCAACAACGGCAGCAAAGCAGCGGCGCCGTCACTTGTTACCCTGGAGAACCTCCCGGTAAGTGTGCTCGCTGAACATCGAGCTCGAGATCCGAACGGACGGGATCCGCAGCAATTTGTTCAGCACCTCGCTGCCGTGCACGAAGAGGATCTCCGGCTTGACATTGACGTGCGGCATGCCGCGCTGGGCCGCGGCAAGGTTCTCAAACTCGACCATCACCAGATACTCGGCCGGCGCCGTATAGCCCTCCCAGACCTCGGCAGTGCGCTTCAATTTGTTGCCGGAGCTGTCCTTCAGATCCTCCATCATCGACTCGACCGTGGCGTGACCCGACCCCAGGGTGGACATGCCGATGCGTTTCAGGATCTGGTATCCAAGCATCCCGGCCGTCTCCATCAGCATCGCCATGGTCTTGATCTCGCCGGCTTCGAATTCGGCCTCTTTGCCCGGGCGAACAATATGGCTGGCGAGCACCATCACGGCCTCGCCGGAGTCGATTGCATAACCTTCGGTCCCGGCGCCGGATTGGCTGCGTCTCCACATCTGGTTCATTGAGATCAGCTTCGGCAGCGTGCTCTCGACGATGCGGTAGACCGGCTCCTCGGGGCCGTCGAGCAGCACCGAGCCGCACTTGGCGCAGGAGTCGACCACCACGTCCTCGAAAGTCTCATGGAAGTCTTCGTGCGCCTCGACCGAGTCCCAGTAGGTGAATTGATCGATCCAGATGTGCGAGAGATCCGCCCCCATGTCCGAGGCCGCTCCCCAGCGCAAACCCATCGGACAGCTGCCGATCTGGCGCATCAGATTAAAGCCCTTGAACCCCGGGGTCAGAGCCGTGGCCAGACACATCTTCGAGCTGGCTTCCTGCATCAGCCGCATCAGGTTCGGATCGTTCTCCACCAACACCTTATTGATGGCAACATAGAGCAGGGATTCAGGTTCGGCCTCATAGGCGGCCTTCAGATCAATGGTCATGATAACCCCTCTGAGATTGGCTCTGGATTCCGGCGGACGGCGCAACCGCTTGCACAAGTACAGCTCCCCGGCAGTGTTGACATCGGGTCTTCGGCTGCGCGCTCCGCCCGCATCACTGCACCGGCCTTGCGAACCCATTTCCCGCAGCTCAGGATGGGGGCCTCGCCTGCCACCAAACGCTTACCGCCGCCATGCTGTATCGATTCTCCACCATGTCAAAGCAGAATGTTGAAGCCGGCGAGTGAAGCTGCCATCCGTCGCGGTTCAGTCTCGCGGCTTTGCCCCCCGGCAGGGGAGACTGGACAGCGCCGGTCGGATGGACCGACGACAGGCGACCTCAGTGCCGCAGTACGCATTTCTCATAGAGATCGCCGAAGACCCGATCCGGATCGTATTTGGCCTTGAGCCGGCGGTAGGCGTCGCGGTCGAAGACCGACCAAAACTCGTCTTGCGGGTAATAGCTGTCGGAGTAAAGCGACTTGAGGCCGCCCAACTCGCCGACCTTCCGCTCGACGAGCCGGTTGAAATGGCCCGGGGGATGGTGTTCGCGGCTGCGCACGACGTCCCAGAAGCCGAAGTTGACGTAGAGGACGCCGGGGTACAGGGGATAGAGGTCGAAGCGGGCGTTCGGGTCACGAGCCCGCACCGGGCAGGTCCAGATGGGCAGGATGCCGATCTCCCGCAGCAGGAAGGCGAGGAATTCCGGCGCGTGCTCCAGTGGGATGTCCACGTCCTGGATCACCGATTCCGGATGGCGCCCCATGAGGCGGTCCAGCCCCTTCGTCAGGCCCCACTTGCTGTTCAGGCGCATCAGCCTCGTATACGTCCGCGAGCCCAGCCGGCGGCGGCCATAGAGACGGCGGATCAGTGGATGCTGGGCCAACAGATTCTTCGAGCACCAGAACCAGTCCGTGTCCCAACGCCAGATGAAGTCGCGGACGCGGAGATAGTCCTCACCGCGCTCCCGCAGCGAGCGGTAGTAAATGTGCTCGAAGCCGTAGTCGCTGGTGTAAGGCGCATCATCGACGAAGCGGGCGTTGGTCAGCACCAGCTCGCGCGGGCCGAAACAGACGCCGTCGACGAAGTCCGCATCGCCCGCGCATTGTGCTTCCAGGTCGGCGAAGAAGGCAGCGGGATCGGCATGGTGGCGATGCTCCAGCCGCACATAGGGCTTTACGGGGATCGTGCCGGCCTTCACCCGTAGTGCATAGCCCAGGGTGCCGTAGGAGTTTGGAAAGCCGAAGAACAGGTTCCGGTGCGCATTATCCGGCGTGCACAGCACGACGCTGCCGTCGGCGAGGAGCACCTCCAGCTCCAGCAGCGTCTCGTGCACCAGGCCGTAGCGGAACGAGGATGCCTCGATACCGACACCGGCGGCGGCACCGCCGATGGTGATGGTCTTCAGCTGCGGCACGACGGCGGGCATGACGCCGGCGGCGAGCGTGGCGTCGGTCAGGGCCTCGTACGTCGTCATATGCCCTCGCTGTCCACGACGCCGGCGGCCGGCTCCACAGCCAGCACATGCTGGAAGGCACGCACGTCAAGCCGCCGCTTGCCCGTCCGGGCGCGGTCCCGGAACAGGTTCGACGTGCCTTTGCGAAGGCCCACGGGGCCGCCGCCGGCCCGCAGCTGCTCGATGAGCCGGTCCCTTCGCGCCGCGTACTCCGCCGTGCTCACGCCGCCTCCCCCGCGCTGTACAGAAACGCTCGACTCATCGGATAGCCGTCTGCGCTGACATTGCCCTTCGAGAACAAGACCTGGAACAGGCAGGTACTCGAGGCCGGCGAGCGGAACATCTCGGCGCAGGAGATCAGGTAGGTGCGCCAGATGCGCCGGAAGCGCTCGTCGAAGCGCCGAGGATCGATGGCATGGATCTCCGGCCAGCGCCGCTCGAAGCGCTCGGCCCAGACGTCCAGGGTCAGCGCGTAGTGGCGACGCAGATTCTCGACGTCCAGGACCTCCAGTCCGCTCGCCTCCATGGCCGTCAGCGCCTCGGCGAGGCTCGGGATCCAGCCGCCCGGGAAAACATAATCGCGGATGTAGAGCTCGGTGTCCCGGACGCCGACGTGACCGATGAAATGGAGCATGCCGAGACCGCCGGGCTTGAGGAAATCGGCGTGTGCCTGAACGACCTGACGCAGCTGGTCGCGACCGGCGTGCTCGAGGACACCGATCGACACGACCTTATCGTACTGGCGGTCCACCTCACGGAAGTCCGCCTCCCGCAACGAGATCCGGTCGGTCAGGCGGCGCGCCCGGACCATGTCACGGACCGCATCGACCTGCTCTGTCGTCGTGTTGAGACCGGTCGCCCGGGCGGCATAATGCTCCACCGCATGGAACAGGAAACCGCCGAAGCCGCAGCCGATGTCGATCACGGTCTCGTCCGGCTGGAGCCGGATCTTGCGGCAGACGTGCTCGACCTTGTTACGCTGCGCTTCCTCCAGCGTCCGGGTGCCGTCCTTCCAGTAGGCGCAGGTGTACATCATCAGCGGATCATCGAGCCACAGGCGGTAGAAATCCGTGCCGAGGCCGTAGTGAAAGCGGGCATTGGCCTTTGCCCGCGCGATGGTCCGGTTGGAGTGGCGCCACTCATGCCAGTGGTTCCGCAGCCGGATGAGCGGATTCGGCTGCCGGTCGTAGCCGCTCTCCATGCCGATCCGAAACAGCGCGTTGAAGTCCCCGTCCACATCCAATGTGCCGGCGAAGTAGGCGTCCAGCATCCCGACATGCCCGAACAGCAGCGCCCGGCGCTCGGCGCCCCGGTTTCTGAAGCGCAGGATGAACGTGGGCGGCTCGGGACGATTGCGGTACTCAGAGCCATCGGCAAAGACGATCATGAACGCGGCCGAGGCGCGGCGCCCGAGCGCCTCCAGTCGCTGGCGGAGGATCGACGACATGGCGCCCTCTCACGGTCGATGCAGGCCTTCTTAACCCCATTGTAGGCGCCGCGATCGAGTCGGGTCCCGTCTTGCGCCAATCTTGACGCTCAGGGCGGCTAGGAGCTCCGATCCGTCGAGCGAGCCCAGCCGAAGTTTGCCCCATGCCTTGCATTGCCATGCAGCAGAGCTGGATCGTTACCAAGAAGCGAACGCTCGACACATAGCCCCAAGGTTCAAGCGAAACCCTGCAAGACCCAGCCCGCCGTCAGCACGCCGATGGCGGCTATCCAGCTGCCGGCGACTCGCAGGGCGATACGCATCCAGGGGCGCTTGAGCGAGACCGTCAGTGCCGCGACCAGCAGGCCGAGGATGAGCACCGCCGTCCAGCGGCCGGCGAAGGCGGCGGCCCTGCCTTCGGGATCGGCGGCGGCGAGCTCGCCGCCGAGCCCACAGATCATCCCGACCGCCGCAGCGATGGCCGCCAGCACCGGCGCAGGGACCCGCAAGCCGGACGCCACCGCGATACCCGACAGGGTGAGCAACCCGATCTTGAGCGCGTCCAGGGCGGGGATGGCCTCGGGCGCCCCATCACTGACCCAGATCGCGCCGAGCCAGGCAAGGCCCCAGGCGATGGGCAGAATGACCACCGTCCAGCGGGCCGGCGCCTTGCCGCTCTGCCCTGCCAACAACACCACCGAGAGCAGCACCAGCAGGTCCAGCGGCGAAAGCAGCAGGTGCAGCGCGCCATCGTAAAAGGGACCGAGTCCGGAGCTGACGAGGTGGGCCTGTGCGGCGGCCGGTAACAGGAGCAGGGCCACCGCTAGAGGTCCGCAGGATGCGCACCGCCCCTGCCGCCGGGACTGCCCGCCGGGTGCGCATAACCGCCTCCCTGACGGCATCGACGATGGCCAGGTCGTCAAGCCAGCGCCCCCCACAGAAAGTAGAGCCCGCCGGCCAGCACCACCGACCCGGCGGCGCGCAGCAGCACGCGGCCGGTCTCCCAGTGGTGGATCAGCCCGAGCGCGATGCCGGCGGCGTGCAGCAGCCCTGTGGCGATGACGAAACCGATGCTGTATAGCAGCGCGCTGTCGCCATCAGCCATTTCGGTCCCGTGGGCGTGGCCGTGGAAGACCGCGAAGAACGCGACGATCAGGATGGCCAGGCCCAGCGGCAGCCGGGCCTGGCCCAGGATCAGCGCACCCAGCACCACGGCCGAGAGGGCGATGCCCACCTCGATGGCCGGCAGCTCCCAGCCCACGAGCCCGGCGAAGCCGCCGAAGGCCATTAGCAGCGGGAACACCACCGGCAGCAGCCAAATGGCCGGTCGGCCCAGTTGGGCGCCCCAGATACCCACCGCCACCATGGCCAGTATGTGATCCAGACCAGAGATCGGATGGCTGAGGCCGCTCAGGAAGCCGCCGGCGGCACCGGCCTCGACATGGGCCAACGCGGGCAGCGGTAGGAGCAGCATGGCGGCGCATAGGATCGCGAGGCCGGAACAGGCCGGTAGGATGCGGTTTGCGGATGTCGTCATGCGCTCACGGGATCGGTTCATCTCGCGTTTTCCTCTTCAGGTTGAGCGGGCCCTCTGACAGAGGATGGGCCGGCCGTGGTCGCGCGTCGCAAGGCCCGTTGGCCCCGAGCCAGGCGCAGGTAGAGACCGAGGGCATAGCGTGCGAGCGGATCCTCAGCCAGACGGTCACTCACCTGCTGGATGCGCTCGGCAAAGTCCCAGCGCCGCCAGGCCATGAGGTCGTGTACCAGACTCGGCGCCATGCCGGGATGCGCCTTAAGCAGCGCCGAGTAGGCCTCGGCTACCGGGTCGCGCAGATCGGGTTCGGCCGCGGCGTGGAGCGAGAGGGCCTGAACCACCGCGTCCAGCTCCTCGCGACCGCGGCCGGCGTCGGACAGATACAAGGACTGGAGCCGGCGGATACCATCGACGCCGTCGATGGCGACCAGAGCGGTTGCCCAGGCGGCAAGGTCCCGACTGGTGCCGAGGCGTGCCGTTGCTGCCAGGTTGTCGCGCACCCGTTCCCGGTCCGCGGGCCGGCCGGATTCGCCCAGCATCAGGATCGCGAGGCTGCGCCATTCCAGGTAGCGCGGATGATCGAGCATCACCGAGAGCGTCTCCACCGGGATGCGCGGAGCCAGCCGCCGAATCTCCGCATAGGGTGCACGACCGATCTCCAGATAGGCCAACTGATGCAGCCGTTCATCAGGATGGCCGAGCAGCGGCGCGAACCAATCCAGACGCTCTGCGTTGTCCGTCTCGCGCGGTTTCCAGATGTCTCTGCGTGCCAGGATGGCGCGCACGACGCGCTCGTACTCGGGGCGGGTGATCCCGAGCGCGGACCAGCGCCCATCGTTCGGACGCTGCGCCAGCACCATGGCGCGGTTCGGATCGGCGGCAAGGCTGCGGCGGGCGTGGCTGTTCAGGAACAGCTCGATGGGCGCGTCACCCGGACTGCCCGCGAGGACCTCGGTGGGGCGATAATGAAACGGCCGTGCCGGGTCCTCGCGCGCCAGTACCACGGCATTGGCGCCGAGCAACCGATCCGCCAGTGTCGAGGTCGGCAGCGGGATGCAGACCTGGCACGCGCCGGCCGTGCCCGCGACCAGCCCCAGCACGAGCCCAATCCAGCGGATTCCCGCGGCCCTCGTCACAGCATCATCACCGTGCGCTGGATGGTCCAGTAGGCGCCCAGCGTGCCGATCAGATACGCCGGTGCCAGCTCCGCCGGCCGCGGCCAGCGGAATTCCAGCGTGCGGGCGGCCCGATGGCACAGCAGCATCAGCGCCACGAAGGCCAGCTGCCCCAGCTCCACGCCGACGTTGAACATCAGGAGCGCCAGCGGGATCTCGGCGTGGGGCATACCCACCGTGGACAGTCCGCTGGCGAAGCCGAAGCCGTGCAGCAGACCGAAGCCGAAGGCCACCACCCAGGGATGGCG
>NZ_CAJXYK010000029.1 GCF_913063425.1 uncultured Thiohalocapsa sp. | reverse complement strand
CGCTGTGTCGGCAGCACGCACGTCTCCAACGGCAAGCAGAAGGGCAAGGGCAACACCAAGAACGGCAACAAGTACCTGGCATGGGCGTACGTCGAGGCGGCCAACTTCGCCGTGCGCTACGCCTGGTCTCATAGGGGGCAGCTCAAGCGCTGGTATCAACGCAAGCAGGCGAAGACCAAGGGTGTGGTGGCGATCAAGGCGGTCGCCCAAAAGCTGGCCCGCGCCTGCTGTCACATTCTGCGCGACGGCCCGTTCGGGAAGTGGGCGTTCGACGTGAACCGTGCCTTCGCCTGAACCGAATCGCTTCGTGGAGTATTGATCTAGATCATCGTGCGCAGCCGCGAGGTTTTTGGGCCGCCTATTGAGCGGGGTCAGCTAAATGGTGACCCCCTGACCCCTCTTCCCGTGAGCCTCATACCGTTTAGCACAGCCCGCCGCGTGCTGGCTGGTCGGCACTACTCCGCCGACCAGCCAGCAAGCGGTCGGAGGTGCCCCTGTTGCTGGACTCTTCCTTCCGCAGTGCCTCAAGCCAACCGCGATGAGATGCGAGGTATGCTTGTTCTTCGGTCCAAGACATGCCTTCTGTATCGTGATAGATCTTGTCGCGAGCGCCCCGCATCAACTCGACAGCTTTAATCGTCATAATTCAGCACCTCCATCGGTGACCGGATCTCAAGCATGGGATACCCAAGTCGCAGGTTCACAGAGTTATATCCATGGATACGCTCAAGATTTACAATGTGCTTGAAGTTCCAGCTTACAAGAACGTCGGCACGACAGATCGTAGCAGTTGCAATATGTTGTGCGTCTATTCTGCTCTTACTGGGAACAACGCCTTCTTTCAAATAGGCTTCCGACAAGTGACCAGCCTCTTCGGAAAAGCTCACAAACTCTACGTGTTCCACAGGTACGGATAGCAGTACGTCACGAACCGGTTCTGGTGCCGCCTCTAACTCGGCCAGAGTAAGATCGGAAACCACGAGAACTGCGGCGCCAGAGCGAAAGGCATCAAAAAGCGGGATCGATCCGTGCTCGAATTCGACATCGAAGCAGCCGCCTACCGCGGAAGTGTCGGTGTAGATTCTACGCCTCATGGCTACTCGTGAACTCGTGACTGCTGCGTTACCGCTCCGCGGAGCCGAGCCGGCCCCGTTGAGCGGATACGTAACAGATGGTTGGCAAGTTGACGACTCAGTAAGCATAGCAGACCGCGACGACACGCGTTGTTGGGCTGCGCCGCTGGTTGGGCGACTCTTCATTCTATCCTGGTCGCACGGGCTCCATAATTAAGTAAACTGTCCACGTAATCCGCATAGTCCTCATCCGAATAGACGTTAACAGATGATTATGTCGCCTGCACCCATTCTCTCACGTTCAGAACTGAGCTGAATCCGTGTCCGCTTCAATGGCGCATGGGCATAGGTGTCGGCTAATCAATGACTTCGAAATTGTAACCAACTAATTCTATGTCAAAACTAAACCAATTTGCCACGCGATCTCTAGCAGTGCTATTGTAAAACTTACTGTAATGAGGCCTTTTTTTCTCTCGCCCAGAAAAAATTTTCGCGATGACCTCTTATTAACGTGAGGTAGTTTTACATCTTTCAAGCCTAGTTTCTTTGTCACCGATGGCCAACTGTCCTGAAGCTCTTCAAGTTTCAAAATCTCATCAACCAGGCAAATGCCATCAGACGAATAGGCAAACTGCTTAAGTGTATGGTTCGGCGAAGACTTTAAAACTACCGGATGATCTAAAAAATCGATAAATGATTCGGCATGAGTCGCGGGCGTATGCCAGATCGAGCCGGGGTTAGAAAGTCCGTATTAGTAGCGCGCAACCATTCGATCCCATGGATTGCGAACGGTTGTGAATTTGAAGTAGCTATTCCAGTCCCAGCCCTGTTTCAAAAAGTGCTCTTTGAGTCTCCGCGCGTTGGTGTGATGGTGATATGGGAATTCTGTGGAAGACTTTATATCGCTGTAAGGGTCAAGTGCTATTCTGATTGACGTGCTCCCTGATTGAGGATTGGAGAGAAACACAAAGCGGTGCTGGTGTGAAATTCGCATTATTAAAACCTCCTAATCTCGGGTAGCCTAACAATTGATTCTCCCGTTTCGGGATAACCTCCCGAACGGGAATCCTACCGTTGACGACAAAAATAGCACCGCACGTCGGCCGTTGACAACAGAATCCGACGAGTGCTAGGAACTTTCCGTATAGCCAGCCTCACCGGCGAGATTTACGGAAGAAGGAGTGTCCCCGATGCTTGCCATACCGCCCGATCTCCTCGCGTGCTACGACGCGGCTCTGGCACAGGACGGGATTCCCGAGTATCAGCGAGCGCATTATCGGCGGTGGCTGCGCTTCTATCTGGATTTCTGCGCCAAGTATGAGCGCGCGCCGCTGGAGCGGGAGACTGTGCGGTCGTTCCTGCGAAAGCTGCTGGAGAAGGGGCAGGCCGACTGGATGCGCAAGCAGGCGGTCGACGCGGTGCGGCTGTACTTTTTCCTGGGGGAGACCGGTGCGCAGCACCCACCCGGCACGCGCAACAGTGCGGGCGCTTTGCAGGCGAGTAGGGCGCGCCGCCCAGCGGCCCAGCCATCTGCCCAGCAATCCGCGCAGTCAGCCGTTCGGCCAGCCGCTCGGTCGGCCGTGGAGCCGGCGCCCGCGGCTGCGCCGGAATCGACCCCGAGGCGCGCCGACGGTGGAGCGGGGTACGGCGGCCGAACCGCTGCGTCCGGTCCCACTGATCCGCACGAGGTGGCGACGCGCGGCGCCGGGCATGTGGGTACGAGTCGCCCGACACAGGCGCCCGGAGGGGGCGAAGCGCAGCGCCCAGGTCCGCCCATCGGGGCGCGGCCGGCTGCGGCCCAGGCGACGACGGCGCCGACCGGCGGTGCCGCTCCGAACGGCTGGCCCGAGCTGTACGACCAGCTGACGGCGGCGATCCAGGTCCGCCATTATTCCGCCAAGACGTTGAAGAGCTATCGCAGCTGGGCGAGGCAGCTTCAGGGGTTTACCCGCAACAAGCCGCCGGCGGCGCTGGCGGTGGACGACGTGAAGACGTTCCTGACACATCTGGCGGTAGACAAGCAGGTCTCCGCATCGAGCCAGAACCAGGCCTTCAATGCCTTGCTTTTCGTGCATGACACCGCCCTGCAAAAGGCACTGAAGACGGCGGTCCAGGGGGCCGGCATTCCCAAGCGGGCCTCTGCGCATACCCTAAGGCATTATTCCGCGCGCCGGATTATGTCGAACGGTCGGTTCGGTCTAGCTCTAAACCCTCTGTAGCAGGGACTCGCGCTCCAAGCCAACCCCGTTGCATGCGGCATAATCCGGCTGTCTCCTGGCACTGGCCATATGGCCGGTATCGCGAGGAGACACGACATGAGAACGCTTCTTCCGTCGGCGGTTTCAGGACCGCTGGCGCCCTATGCGGAAGCCTTCGCGCAGCGCCTGCGCGAACAGGGCTACGCCCCCTGGACCCGGCAAGACAAGCTCCATGTGGTCGCCAGGTTGAGCGGTTGGCTGACCGAGCATCAGCTTTCCGTCGGCGCCCTCAATGAGCAACGCGTCTGCGATTTTCTGCATGAGTTCCATACGCGCGAGCGCCGCCGCTACCATGGTGATCCGACAACGCTGCGAGATCTGCTCAGGCACCTGTCTGATGTAGGTGTCCTGCCGCAGCCGACAGTCGTTGCCGAGGACGGGCCGCAGGCCGAGATGCTCCGGGCATTCAGGCGCTACTTGATTCAGGAGCGCGGTCTCGCCATGAGGACGGTGGACACCTACGTTGCAGTCGCGATGCGTTTTCTCGCCGCCTGCGTCGGGACAGCGCGCGTCGATCCGGCGGCATTGCAGGCGCACGACGCCATCGCGTTCGTGCGCGCAGAGGCCCATCGCCTCTCGCCCAAGCCGGCGCAGCTCATGGTCACTGCGTTGCGCGGTTTCCTGCGCTTTCTCCACCAACACGGGCGCATCGCGGTCGATCTGAGCGCGTCAGTGCCCACGGTCGCGGACTGGCGCCGCTCCGGCGTGCCCAAGTATCTCCCGGCCGAGCAGGTCGAGACACTCCTGGCCAGCTGTGATCAGCACACCATTGGGGGCCAGCGCGATTACGCCGTTCTGCTGTTGCTCGCGCGTCTGGGGCTGCGGGCCGGCGAGGTCGTGCACCTGCGTCTGGAGGACATCGACTGGACCGAGGGTCTGCTCACGGTATGTGGCAAGGGTGGACGGTGGCGTCGGCTGCCGCTGCCGGTGGATGTGGGTGAAGCCATCGCCCGGTACCTGAGTGCGGGGCGGCCTCACTGCTCGACCCGGCGGGTATTCGTGCGCCTGCGGGCACCGCACACCGGCTTTGCTGCCTCGGTGGCGATCGACGGCATCGTGTCGCGTGCCTTGACACGCGCCGGTCTCCAGCCGCCGCTGCGAGGGGCGCACTTGCTGCGCCACTCGCTGGCGACGACGATGCTGCGCCGCGGCGCCTCGTTGGCGGAGATCGGCCAGCTGTTGGGCCATCAGTTGCCGCAGACCACGGAGATCTATGCCAAGGTCGACGCCTGCGCGCTGGCCGAGCTGGCACAGCCCTGGCCGGGAGCGACGTCATGAGCGTGCTCTCCGCCGCTGTGGACGACTACCTTGCCTTGCGGCGAGGGCTGGGCTTCAAGCTGACCGACGTCGGCCGCGATCTGCACCAGTTCGTGAATTTCGCCGAGCGCGAAGGTGTCGCGTCGGTCACCACCGAGCTGGCCCTGCGCTGGGCGATGCTGCCGAGCAGCGCCTCGCCGGCGCATTGGGCGCGACGCTTGGGCATCGTGCGCCAGTTCGCCCGCTATTACCGTGCCCTGGACCCCCGCACCGAGATTCCACCGGCGCAGCTGCTTCCCTATCGCTATGCGCGACCATCACCCTACGTCTACCGCGACGAGGAGATCGCCGCCCTGATCGAAGCGGCTGCGCGGCTGCCGTCGCCAACCGGACTGCGGGCAGCGACCTATGCGACGCTCTTCGGTCTGTTGGCTGTCACCGGGATGCGCATCGGCGAGCCGCTCGCGCTGGACCGTGCCGATGTGGACCTGGCGGGCGGTAGCCTGAGTATCCGCGGCGCGAAGTTCGGCAAATCGCGCTGGCTGCCACTGCATCCGAGCACTACGGCCAGACTGGCGCGCTACGCCGAGCGCCGCGACGGTCTGTATCCCGCACCGCCGGCGCCGAGCTTTTTTCTCTCCGAGCAGGGCGCCCGGCTCACCACCTGGAGCGTGCGCGCGACCTTCGTCACGTTGTCGCATCAGATCGGCCTGCGTGCGCCAAAGGATCATCACGGCCCGCGGCTGCACGATCTGCGCCATCGCTTCGCCATCCGCACCCTGCTCGATTGGTACCGCAGCGGCGCCGATGTCGAGCAGCGCCTGCCGCAGCTCGCGGCCTATCTCGGTCATGCCCATGTCGGCGATACCTATTGGTATCTCTCCGCGACGCCCGAGCTGCTGGCCCTGGCTGCGCGGCGCCTCGACGCAGAGTGCAGCGGGGAGGGGCAGCCATGAGTGCCGAGGCCAACTTGCCGCGTCTGCTGGAGCAGTTCTTCACCGAGCGGCTCATGCAGCAGCGTCAAGCCAGCGCGCATACCATCGCCAGCTATCGCGATACCTTCTCGCTGTTGCTGCGTTTCGTCCAGGAGCGAACCAAGAAGGCACCTTCCAAGCTGTCGTTACAGGATCTGGATGCACCCGTGATCGGCGCCTTCTTGGATCACCTCGAGCAGGGACGCGGCAATGGTGCCCGCACGCGCAACGCCCGCCTGGCGGCGATACACGCCTTCTTCCGCTATGCAGCCCTCTATGAGCCGGGGGTCAGTGCCCTCATCCAGCGCGTGCTGGCGATCCCGAGCAAGCGTTTCGAGCAGCACGACATCGCCTTTCTGAACCATGAGGAGATCGCGGCGCTGGTGGCAGCACCGACGACGACAACCTGGCTCGGGCGCCGGGATCGCACGCTGTTGCTGGTAGCGGCACAAACCGGGCTGCGCGTCTCGGAGCTGATCGCGCTGTGCTGCAGCGATGTGGTGCTTGGGCACGGCGCCCATGTCCGCTGCCTCGGCAAAGGGCGTAAGGCACGCTGCACCCCGTTGCGCGAAGATGTGGTCACGGCGCTGCGGGCTTGGATGGCCGAGCGCGACGGCCAACCCGAGGACCCGCTGTTCCCCAACCGGCACAACGCGGCGCTCAGCCGCGACAGCATCGAGCATATGGTCAGTAAATATGCCGTTGTCGCCCGTCACCACTGCCCTTCCTTGGCGCAGAAGCACATCACCCCTCATGTGCTGCGCCACAGCGCGGCCATGGCGCTGCTGCAAAATGGCGTCGATCGTGCCGTCATCGCCTTATGGCTGGGGCATGAATCCGTGGAGACGACGCAAATCTACCTCCACGCCGACATGCGGATGAAAGAGCAGGCGCTTTCCAAGACCGCCAATGTCGATGTCACACCGGGGCGCTACCGCCCGGACGACGCGCTGCTCGCCTTCCTGAAGAGCCTCTGATTATGCCGAATGGTTTCCCCCGCCAAGCCCGAGCACCACCGGCTCTCACACCCGCGCTCGGCATAATCCGGCGCGCGGAATAATGACGATTATGCCGCACGCGGCATAATCGTCACAGCTATGCCTCGCACTTGTTGCAGGCGAACTACGACATCCGCACCATCCAGGAGCTGCTGGGCCACGGCAGCGTGAAGACGACGATGATCTATACGCATACGGTGCCGAGCGTGACGGTGAAGCAGGCGCGCAGTCCGTTGGATCTTTGATGATCCGCGGGCATCAGGGGCGCGACGCGGAGGCGTCGCGACCGGCTCCTCCGCTGGAGCGTGGGAGCCTGGCCCGGCCCGTTCCTCGTCGCGAACCTCCTGCTTCGCGATGCCAGTCGGGAAGCTCTGCTTCCCGAGACCCGCCTCCGGCATCGGCGACCCGCGGGCTAGGTTCCGCTTCCTTGCTCCATGGCCGAAGGCGCCTCGCCACCACTGCCTGCGCAACGCATCCGGAAGCAGAGCTTTCGCGCTCGGGTCGCGAAGCTGGAGCTTCGCGACCAGGGAACCACCAGGTAACCAGCGCGACGGGACGCAGAGCGTCTGCCCCAGCTCCAACGCTGGAGCGTTGGAGCCAGAGCCAGAGGGAGCCAGACGGAGCCAGCAGCCAGAGCCACCCGCTGAAGCATCGCAGTCAGGCGGGACATGCTCAGCCGCGCTGCTCGCGCCCGTGCCAAACACGGATGATGACGACCGTGTCGCCTTCGAGGCGGTAGCGGAGGATGTAGGCGCCGCCGGCGAAGGGCAGATACAGCTCGCGGCGCAGGCCGTCCTGCATGGGGCGGCCAAGGCGGGGGTGATCGCGGAGGCGGTCGGCGCCGGAGCGGATCAGGCGGATGGCCTTGGCGGCGGCGGTGGGGTTGACGTCGGCCAGGAAGTCGAACGGGCGCTGGATGTCGGCCTTTGGGGTGATCCGGCAGGGGGGGGAGCCAGATCAGCGCCATTTGCCGGGCTCATCGGCAATCGCGGCGGGCGGTTGCTCGGCCCAGTCATCGGCACTTTCTGCGGACCGGCCATCCAGCCGGGTGTCTGCATCCCGCGGCTGGCGTGCCATATCGTCCGCGCGGGCGGCGAGTCCGTCCAGCCAGGCGGTCATCTCGTCGTGGTCGATGTGGGCACCGGTCTCGACCCAGCGCTGCCAGCGCTGCTCGTCCTCCAGCCGCTCCTGCTCGATGTGCTCTTCGCGGTCGAGGAACTGGATGATGGCCGTTTTCATCAGCCAGTGCGGGGAGCGCTCGCGGCTCTCGCCAAGGCGCTGGAGTCGGTTCCGGATCTCGTCGTCGAGCTTGAGGCCGATGGTGGTGGACACGATGCGCCCCGCCCGGGTTGCGATGAGCGCAACCTAGCATAGGGTGGGCTGTTAGAACAACCGATTCAGCCCGTTCAGCGCCGCCACGCGGTAGGCCTCCGCCATGGTCGGGTAATTGAACGTGGTCTCGGCGAAGTACTGGATGGTGTTGGCCGGCGGCGGCTGGCGCATGATGGCCTGGCCGATGTGGATGATCTCTGAGGCCTGCTCGCCGAAGCAGTGGATGCCGAGGATCTCCAGCGTCTCACGGTGGAACAGGATCTTCAGCATGCCGACGGTGTGGCCGGTGATCTGGGCGCGGGCGATGGCCTTGAAGTGGGCCTGGGCCACCTCGTAGGGCACCTGGTCGGCGGTGAGCTGGCGCTCGGTGCGGCCGACGGAGCTGATCTCCGGCACCGAGTAGATGCCGGTGGGAAACTCCTCGATGAGCTTCCAGTCGCACTTGCCATCGGCGATGTGGGCGCCGACGAAGCGGCCCTGGTCGTAGCTGGCGCTGGCGAGTGCCGGCGGGCCGGCGACGTCACCGACGGCGTAGATGTGGGACAGCTCCGTCTGATAGCTCTCGTTGACCTCCAGCTGGCCACGCTTGTTGGGGGTGAGCCCGATGGCCTCCAGGCCCATGTCCTCGGTGTTGCCGCTGCGGCCGTTGGCCCAGAGCAGCACGTCGGTCTTGAGCTTCTTGCCGGACTTGCAGTGCAGCACCACGCCGTCGTCGGCGGGCTCCACGGATTCGTAGGTCTCGTCGTGGCGGATGACGACGCCCTGCTCGCGCAGGTGGTAGCTGAGCGCATCGGTGATTTCGTCGTCCAGGAAGGACAGCAGCCGGTCGCGGGTGTCCACCAGGTTCACCTTGATGTCCAGGTAGCTCATGATGGACGCATACTCGCAGCCGATGACGCCGGCGCCGTAGATGGTCAGGCTGCGCGGCGTGTGCTTCAGGCCCAGGATGGAGTCGCTGTCCAGCACCCGCGGGTGCGAGAAGTCCACATCCGGCGGATGATAGGGGCGGGAGCCGGTGGCGATGACGAAGTGCTTCGCGCGCAGCGACTCGCTGGCGCCGTCCGGGCGCACCACATCGATGCGGTGGGCGTCCACGAAGCGGGCGCGGCCGAAGACCACCTCCACGCGGTTGCGCTGATAGTAGCGGTAGCGGGTGCGCACCTGGTGGTCGATCACCGAGTCCGCGGCACGCAGCAGGTCCGGGAACTCCACCTCCGCCTGATCCACGGTGTGGTGGAACAGCGGGTTGCGGCGGTAGTCCGCGAGCATCTGGATGGAGTGGCGCAGGGCCTTGCTGGGGATGGTGCCCCAGTGGGTGCAGCCGCCGCCCACCTGGGTGTGGGCCTCGACGACGGCGACCTTCTGGTTGGCCTTGGCCAACTTCATGGCCGCCCCTTCGCCGGCAGGCCCGGCCCCGATGATGATGCTGTCGAACGCGCGTACTGCCATGATTCCTGCCTACCGCGGGCACTCAAAGGGGCAGGTTATCACAGCGCCCGCGGGCTTCAGGCCCGTGCCGCGCGGGGGCACGGGCGCGGTGGGTGCTGGCCTGGCGGGGCGACAGAAATCGACGCGCCCCACGGTCTTGTAGGTCAGATGTCCGCATCACCGGGCTGCAACGGTTCCGACGCGGCAGGGAGAGGCTCGCGCAGCGGGGCCGGAAGCAGAAGCTCGCGCAGAGCCGCAGAGGCGCAAAGTGAAGAGCGAGCGTTGGTCGAGTTCACCAGCGCGCTTCTCCTCTGCTCTTTCGCCGTGCCTTCGCGTCTCCGCGCGAGACATCTTTCTTGGGGTTGAACGGGTCGTTGCGCACTTGCCTTTGGGAAAATCGATCACCGACTTGCGCCCGCATGGCGGATGCGCTGCGCCCAATTTCTGATCAAGGTCCGCCCTACGCCGATACCTGCCCGGTCTCCGGGCGGTGTCGCGAGGCGAATCAGACCCGCGGCTGACCGATCCCGAGCGAGACAGCCCTGCGAAGCTTACGGCCGAGAGTCCCATGACCATGGATTGCGAAGAGTTCAAACGCCGGCTGCTGACGGATCCGATGGACCCGGACCCGGCATTCCGCGACCACGCCCGTGAGTGCCCGCCCTGCGCCACGGAGGCCGGGCGCGCGCTGGCCTTCGAGGCCGAGCTGCGCCGGGCGCTGGCGGCGGAGACCGGCGAGCCGCTGCCGGAGGCCTCCGGCGCACGCCACGGCCGCCGGTGGCTGCTGCTGGTGGGCCTGCTGCCGCTGCTGGCGGCGCTGGTCTGGTGGGGGCTGCACCTGGCGCCCGTGCCCACGGGCATGGCGACGGCGCGGGCGCTCGCCGGTCTGGCCGTCGAGCATGTGCGCTCGGAGCCGGACCTGCTGGACACAGCGGCTCGAGCGGCGGTGCCGGTGCCGGCGGCCCGGCTGGTGCTCGGGAATCTCGGGGTGGAGACGATGCCGCGGCTCGGCGCAGGCCCGACGCTGCGCTATGCGGGCCGCTGCCGGATGGGGGAAGCGGACGGTGCGCATCTGGTCATGGATGGCGAACGCGGTGCCGTGACGGTGCTCGTGATGCCGATTGTGGCGTCTACCGTGCCGATGCTGGTCCGTCGCGATGGTCTGCGCGCCCTGCTGCTGCCGCACGGCCATGGCGCCGTGGCCCTGGTGGGGCAGCCGGGGGAGCCGCTGCGGCCGTTGGCTGAGCGGCTGGATCTGGTGGAGGCCGCCGACCCGGCCCCGCTGCGGCCCTGAACCGCCGGCGGCTCGATGCTGGACCGCCGGCGGACAGCGCCCCGGGCGGCCCGCCGTGCCGCGGTCAGCTCGCGCCTTCGGTGAGGACCACGTCGCCGTCACGCTCCTTGCCGGCCAGCTCCTTGAGGCAGCGCGAGCACAGGCAGTCGCTGTAGGTGTCCTGCAGCTTGCCGAGCAGGTCCGGCGACAGGCTCACACCCACGCACTGGCAGTGCGGCAGGTCGTTCACCTTGCAGACAAAGCTGGCGCCGCAGCGGGCGCAGGTCTTGGGACCGGCCTTGAGGTCGGCGGGGTCGGGGTGGGTCATGTCGCTCATCGGTCATCTGTCGATGCGCTGCTGCGGGCCGGGCTCAGCGCGGCCGGTCTTGGGTGACAAAAAACTGTAGCCGGATGGGGGCATCTTCAAGGCGGCCGGGGTGCCTTGTTGCACCCCGGCGCCCGCACCGCCCGGGCCTAGCGGCGATCGTCGAGAATGCTCTCCACCAAGCCGCGGTGCGCCGGCTCGATGAAGGTATCGCATTCCATGACCGTTCATGGGTGTGCGCCCCGGGTTGTCGTTTGTTCGCGCGCGACCGTCATGCGTGCCGCGCGCGGACCAGTAGAACGCCGAGGGCGCCGGCGTATCAGGTGCGCTTGTCACCCACGAGTTGTGGAGGTGCGGGCGAAGGCGGTGGGGAGAGGAGAGTCGGCCGGCGGGGCGGGGGATCGATGGGCGACGCCGCCGGTTGCAGCGTGCCAAGTGGGTTGTGGCCGATCCCTGGCCTGGTGCGCGCCGGCGGCGGGGCCGCCGGCGGATGGATCAGTCCTGCGCCGGCACGATGTCCCGGTAGGCATGCCAGGTGGCGTGGCCCACCAGCGGCATGGCGATGAACAGACCGATGTAGAAGGACATGAGGCCCAGCGCGATGAACATGACGATGAGGCCGGCCCAGAGCGTCATGGCCTGCCAGTTCTCCACGACGGCCTTGATGCTGGTGCGGATAGCGGTGAAGCCGTCCACGTCCCGGTCCATGATCATGGGTACCGAGATGGCGCTGATGGCGTAGGCCACCCAGGCCAGCACGAAGCCCACCGTGATGCTGGCGAAGGCGAAGGCGTTGTTCTGCCCGGACAGGAAGACGGTGCCGAAGAAGTTCTCCAGCGGCGGGTGCATGCCGGTGTAGAGCAGTGCGAAGAGCACGAAGTTGGACATCATCCACAGCTGCATGATGATGAGCAGACCCGCGGTGATGACGCCGAGTTGGGCCTGGTTGCCCTTCCATGCCTCCAGGAAGTGGCAGAAATGGAGCTTCTCGCCGCGCTCCAGGCGGGCGCTCATCTGATACAGCCCAAGGCCGATGATGGGCGCCAGCAGATAGAAGCCGGCGACCAGGAACGGCACCATGAAGGTCAGCCCCTCGTTGATGAAGCCAAGGGTGATGAGCCCGCTCAGCAGCACAATGACGGCCCCATAGGTGAGGCTGTACTTGCGGGCACGGATCATGTCGCTCCAGCCCTTGTCGAGCCACTCCCAGGGCTGATCCAGGGTGACGTGGTTGACGCGGATGGCATCCTGCCGGGCGTGCTGCTCGGCAACGGCGGTTTCGGTCATGGCGGTGTCCTCCATTGGACGGTCTGTTCAGCAAGCGGTTGGACGGGGTGTGCGGCACCGGCTCTTGCGGTGCTGTGCCCCGTCTCGTTGTCGGTGTTCGTTGTCGGTTGCGCCGCGCCCGCCAGCCGGCGGGTGGTGCGGCCTGACCAATGCTTTGGCAGGCTTGAGCCGCAGGTGCAGCGCAAATCAGGAAATCACGCAGATTGCAATCGGCGTAGGCCAGGCAACCCGGGCAAACAGTGCAGAAAAAATTGACGAAACGCAACCCGGTGCCACTTGGGTTATGTCAGCCCTAGCAGCCATGGACCTAGGTATAAACCGCTATTCATGTGGCGTTTAGGCCAGGTTTCCGTGCACAGCCGAGCCCATTGGCGGTCCGCCCAGGGTGCGGCCGCTGCGCTTGATGTAGACCTGCGGCAACCGCATAAGCCGCCCCGCGAGCGTTGATCGGCCCAACCGAGGACAGCCCCATGACGGACGCACCCACGCGCAAGTGCCCCTTTGCCGCGCCCATCACCACGGGCCGCGCAGCCTGCCGACATGCCACCGAGGTGGTCCGCCGCGGCGGGTCTGAATACGACTGTGACCATGCCGAGGCCCACGCCCGCTGCGGCGAGCTCTTCGCTGGCCTGAAACAGGTGGGGCTGGATGCCTTCGGGGTGGAGGACGACCTCACCCAGATGCCCCACAGTGTGCTGGTGAAGATCCAGACCGGCGGACTGCTCGGCCTGCGCCGGCTCGTCACCCCAGATGCCGATCCCGATGCGCCGGTGGCGGACGTGGCGGACCTGGTCACCCAGGCGGGCGAAGTCCACGGCGGCGTCGGTCAGATCCCCTTCGTGTCGCTGGCGGACGACATGCTGAACTGCAAGCTGGAGCGCCGCGGCCGCCGCCGCGGGCGCTGAGCGCAACGGTCAGGGTGGCTCATGGCGCTCCCCGCAGCACGACGGCCGATGGCCGCGCTCACCGGAGCCCAAGCACTGGTCGCACCGCGTGGGCTGGTGTTGCTCGCGCTGCTGCTGGCGGTCTTCGTGACCACGGCGCTGCGGGCGGCCCCCATGACGCAGGTGCAGCCGGCCATCGACGCCGCGGTCTTCGACGGACCGGCGGCATCGGCCCCCGTCATCACGGACAACGTCCGCGCCCGGCTCCTGGCCGAGCAGAGCCGGGTGCAGCCGGGGGCATCCGTGGATCTGGCGCTGGTGCTGGACATTCGCCCGCACTGGCACACCTACTGGCGCAACCCGGGCGACTCCGGCGAGCCGCCGCGCATCGACTGGCAGCTGCCGGAGGGCGTCACGGCAGGCCCTATCCGCTGGCCTCTGCCCGCGCCCATCCCCGTCGGACCGCTGGTGAACTACGGCTACTCGGGCCGCGCCGTGCATTTGGTGTCGCTCCAGGTGCCGGCGGACTGGCCCGCGGACGCGCCCATCCCGGTCACCGCGGAAGCCCACTGGCTGGTGTGCGAGGAGGCCTGCATCCCGGAGCAGGGCCGGTTCAGCCTGACCCTGAGCACCGATCCCGCGGCGGCGGATGCGCCACCGGGTGCCGTGCGGACGCTCTTCGCCGAGGCGCGTGCGCGCCTGCCGCAGGCGGGCGTGGTGCAGGCAGTCCTGACGCGCGGCGACGACGCGCTCGGGCTGCGGGTGCCCGCCGCGGCGCTCCCGGGCGGCGTCTCTGATGCCTACTTTTTTCCGGATGCCTGGGGGCTCGTCAACCATGCCGCCGAGCAGCGCTGGTCGCTGGACGCCGACCACCTGACGCTGACCCTCGCGCCCGGCGACGCGGCGGCCTCCGTCGCCGCCACCGGACTGCTCACGGTCACGGCTGCCGAGGGCACCGTCGGGCTGCGGTTGGATGCGACGGGCGCAGCCGGGGCCCCAACGCCGGCGGGTGCCGCGGCCGCATCGGCCGGTGCGGCGGACCTGGGCCTGCCCCTCGCCCTCGGTTTCGCGCTGATCGGCGGGCTGGTGCTGAACCTGATGCCCTGCGTCTTCCCGGTGCTCGCCATCAAGGCGCTCGGGCTCGCGGGGCAGGGGGGTGCCGGATTCGGCCATCGGGCGCTGCACGGGCTCGCCTACACCGCCGGCGTGCTGGCGTTCTTCCTCGCGCTCGGCCTGCTGCTGCTCGGGCTGCGCGCCGGCGGGGCCGCCGTGGGCTGGGGTTTTCAGCTGCAGTCGCCGCTGTTCGTCGCCCTGATGGCTTACCTGTTCGTCGTGCTCGGCATGAGCCTCGCCGGCGCGCTGACGCTCGGCACCGGGCTCATGGGCATCGGCCAGGGCGGCGCCGCGCAGGCGGGGCATCTCGGCGCCTTCGTCACCGGCGCGCTGGCGGCCCTGGTGGCGGCACCCTGCACGGCGCCCTTCATGGGCGCGGCGCTCGGCTATGCGATGACCGTGCCCTGGCCCGCGGCGCTCGCCATCGTGCTGGCATTGGGGCTCGGCATGGCACTGCCCTTCCTGCTGCTCGCCGTCTCCCCCGGGCTCGCGCGCCGGCTGCCCCGGCCTGGGCCCTGGATGGAGACCCTCAAGCAGACGCTGGCCTTCCCGATGTTCGCCACCGCCGCCTGGCTGCTCTGGGTGCTGGCGGTGCAGACGGGGCCGGGCGGCCTCGCCACGGCGCTCACCGGGGCCTTGGTCCTTGCCTTCGGCCTCTGGGTGCAGGAGCAGATGCGGTTCCAGCGCTCGCCCTGGCCCCGGGTCGGCGCCGCCGCCGCCGGGGCGGGCCTGGGGGCTGCGCTCTGGCTCGGCGTGGGCCTGTCCGGCGACCAGGTCGCGGCACCGCCGACGGCCGGCCGGGCCGCGCCCGCAGGTGCCGAGGCAGCGGCGGGTCTGCCAGCCGAGCCCTACTCGCCCGGGCGGCTCGCCGCCGCGCTGGCCGACGGCCGCCCCGTGTTCGTCAACATGACCGCGGCCTGGTGCATCACCTGCCTCGTCAACGAGCGGGTGGCGCTGAGCCGCGCCGCCGTCGCCCGTGCCTTCGCCGAGCGCGATGTGCTGTACCTGAAGGGCGATTGGACCAACCGCGACCCCGCCATCACGGACTATCTGGCGGGTTTCGGGCGCAACGGCGTACCCATTTACGTCTTTTATCCGCCCGGCGGCGCGCCCCGTGTGCTGCCGCAGGTGCTGACCGAGGCCATCGTGCTGGATCACCTGGGCACCGGGTGACCCGCCGCAGCAAACCCGACTTCCATCAAGCCATCGAGGAGACCCGACCATGCGCGCACACGCCATCACCACCGCCGCCGCCCTCTGTGCCGGCCTCGTCGCCGCGCTTGTCGCCGGCACCGCCGCCGCCGCGCCCGAGGTGGGCAAGCCGGCGCCGGCCTTCACCGGCACCGACACCACGGGCAAAACCTGGAATCTGGCCGACCTGCGCGGCACGCCCGTGATCCTGGAGTGGACCAACCACGACTGCCCCTACGTGGTGAAGCACTACGAGTCCGGCAACATGCAGGCACTCCAGAAAGAGGCCACCGAGGCCGGCTACACCTGGCTCTCCGTGATCTCCTCCGCCCCCGGCAAGCAGGGCCACGTCAGCGCCGGGCAGGCGGATGCCCTCACCGAGTCCCGCGGCGCCGCACCCACGGCCGTACTGCTGGACCCCGAAGGCAACATCGGCAAGGCCTACGGCGCCCGCACCACGCCGCACATGTACGTCATCGACGCCGACGGCACCCTGGTCTACATGGGCGGCATCGACGACAAGCCGACCACGGACATCGCCGACGTCGAAGGCGCCGAGAACTACGTGCGCCTCGCCATGGCCGCCCTCGCCGCCGGCGAATCCGTGGCCAAGGCCGTGACCCGGCCCTATGGCTGCTCGGTGAAGTACTGAGGCGGGGGCGCGTTGACCGCCGCCGTCCACAGTACACAACCGCCGGGGGCTCTGTCGGTGTCGCCCGGGAGTTACGGGGGCGGCGGACTGAAGTCCGCCGTCCCTAGGGTGCCGACTGAAGTCGGCGTACCCGTGGTGCCGACTGAAGCCGACGCATCCGGCGTGGGCTCGCGACTCCGCGCTGGTGCAGGGATCAGGCGGTTGCGGGTGCCGTCTCTGTGGGCCGCAGTGCGCGACTGACGCGCGCCAGGCGTGCGTCGAGGTCCGCCGCGGGGGCGGCCGGGGTCGCCGCGCACCAGTGGCGCAGCAGCGTCTCCGCATCGTCGTCGTCACGGGCGCCGCCGTCACCCATGCGCGCCGCCAGGCGCTGTACCTGGAGCTGCATGCGCTCGGCCTCCAGCTCCGGCGGCGAGTCCACACCGGCGGCGATCTCCAGGCGCAGGCACAGGCCCCGCCGCGCCGCTGCGGCTTCTTTCATTTGCTCGCGCAGCCGTGAGCGGGCCTCGCTGTCGCCGTCGGCGGCGGCCAGGATGCGCTCGGCGGCCGCGGCCAGGGGCACGGCGGCCTGGGCGTCGGCGGCCGTGCCGAGCGCCTCCCAGTCCCGGCGCAGGGCGGCGGCATCCGGCGCTGTGCCGGTGTCGTCGGCCAGCGCGCGGGCGGCGTTGTCGCACCAGGCGGCGCGACGCATCAGGTCGTCGAGCTGTGCCCAGCGTGCGGCGGCCACCAGGGCCGTGAGGCGTGCCTGGGCGTCGTCCTGCGCCTGCTGCCAGCGCCGGCGCAGGGCCTGGAGCTTAGCCTTGGGCACCGGCAGGGCGTCGGTGTCGCGCCACTGCTGTTGTTGCTCGCGCAGGGTGCTGCGCAGGGCGGCGGCGTCCGTCGCGTCCGCTGTGGCGGCAGCGAGGGCGTCGCAGATGGCCTCGCGGGTGGCGAGGTTCTGATCCAGCTCCGCGGTGCGGGCCTGGTACTCGGCCTCGCGGCGGGCGAAGACGGCATCGGCCGCGGCGCGAAATTCCTGCCACAGCGCGTTCTCGTCGCGTTTGCGGCCGGTGACCGTGGGCCGCCACTGGCGCTGCAGGGCCTTGGCCTTGTCGATGGCGTCGCGCAGATCCGGCACGTCGGCGAGCCGCTGCATCGCTTCGATGAGTGCCCGGCGCTCGGCGAGGTTGCGCTCGCGCTCGGCGCTCAGGGCGTCTTCCAGGCGGCGCAGGGACTTGCGGAAGCGGCCCTCCAGCGGCCGCTGGCCGCCGCGGCGGCGCCCGCTCGATGCCGCCTCCGGCGCAGGCTCCAGCGCGGCCCAGGCCTGGCGCATCTCGCGGGCGGCGCGCATGGCCTTCTTCCAGTCCATGCGCTCCCAGTCCACCTGCTCCAGGAAGGCCTCCAGCTGCCGGCACAGGGCCTCGCGCTGCTCGCGGTTGGCGGCCTGGATCTTGGTCTGGGCCGCGTAGTAGGGCTTGCAGCGCTCGCGGATGGTCTCGGCGGCGGCGCGGAAGCGCTGCCACAGGGCGTCGTTCGCCGGTGTGCCGTTGCGGTCCAGTGAACGCCAGGCGTCCTGCAGCTCTGCCAGGCGGTGGGCGAGGGGCTCCAACTCGTGCTCGGTGTCGGCGGCGAGCCCCTCGATGTCTTCGCACAGGCTTTGTCGGTGGGTATCTGTGCCCCAGCGCCGCCAGCGCTGCAGCTCTTTGAGCTGCGGGGCGATGTCCTTGAGATGCGCCTCGGCGGCGGCGGTGTCGCCGTCGAGCAGACCGGCGCTGTGGGCGTGGTCCAGGGTGGCGCGGATGCTCTGGTACAGCGGCTCCGCCTGCCTGAGCTGCCCGGCGGCGAAGTGCGCGTCCAGCTCGGCGAGCCGCTCCGGCAGGGCCGCGAGCTTGCGGCGCATCTGCTCGCGATGCTTCTTGAGACGCGCCGTGAGCTTCTCCACCGCCTCGATCGTGGCCGCCGGCACCTCGCCCGCGGCGCGCAGGTCCTTGAGGCGCCGCTCGCAGGTCTGCACGCGGCGGTGCTCCAGCGCGCCGGCCGCCAGTGCCTCCTCGGCGGTGCGGCGCAGCTGCTCGGCGGCGCGCGCCTGTCTGCGCTCGGCGGTGAGGGCCTCGTGCCGGGCGCGGGCGGCGGCCTCGGCGTCCGCGTAGGCGCGCTTGTCACGGGCGGTGGCGTTCTCGGCGAGGGCCTGCCAGTCCCCGGTGAGCGCCTGCATGCGGGTCCCCAGTGCCTGCACGTCGTCGAGCAGGGCGCAGTCGGCGAGCTCGCGGATCAGCTCGGCCCGGCGCCCGGCGGCGGCGGCATCGGCCTCGGCGGCGGCCTGCTCGGCGGCCTGGGCCTCGGCCTGGGCCCGGTAGCGGGCCATGAAGTCCGCGCGCAGGTGCCCGCGGCGCTCGCGGCGCACTGCATCCAGATCATCGCCCAGGGCGGCCTCGATGTCGGCCCACTCGCTGTCCAGATGCTGGAGCAGGGCATGGTCCTGGGTCCAGTTGTCGAAGCGCCCCAGGCGCTCCAGCTTCTCGCAGATGGCATCGGCGTCGGCGCGCAGCCGGCGCGGGCGCTCTTCGGCCTCGGTGATGGCGCGCAGGCGCTCCTTCACCAGCCGATAGACGCCCTTGTCGCGCTTGCTGACGCGCTTTTGCACCGCTTCCAGCGCGGCGCGCTCCTGAATGCGCTCGGCGGCGGCGTGGCGGTTGGCGGCCAGGGCGTCGTCCACGGCGCAGGCGACCAGATGCTCGGGCAGCCGCAGCCGCTCGATGGCGGCGCGGCGCAGCTCGGGCTCCGCAGCGTCCCGTGCCACATGGGCGAGCAGGGTCTCGTCGTCCACCGCGGCCAGCGCCGCGCTGCGCTCGGCGAGGGCCGGCGCCTGCTCGTCGAGCCCGCACAGCAGGTTGCGGAAGCGCGCCAGGGCGAGGTCGCGCACGCCGGCATCGGCGTCCTCCGCGGCGATGCGCCGCAGCACCTCCAGCTGCACCAGAGAGCGGCAGGCGTCGCGGCGGGCGGCGGCGTCCGGCGCACTGCGGGCGGTCTCGATGAGCGCATCCGGGTCCGGCTGGCGTGGGCTGCGCGTCTTGGCGATGAGCTGTTTGAGGAACATCGGGCGGAGCGGTCGGCGTTGCAAACCCGCGATCTTACCCGACGCGGGCCGGGCAAGACGCCTGTGTCCGGCCATCGGCTGACGCCGTGCGTCCGCCCGCGGTCGCTGGGATGCGGAAAAGTGGGGCTGGACGCCGGCGGCGCCGGTGCTCCGCCGCCGGCGGCCTGGTGCTGGTCAGCCTCTGCTCAGGGCGCGCCCCAGGGTCGCATCGTCCAGCGCCAGAGAGAGATCCGTGCTGTCGGCGACCGCCTTCAGCACGCTGCCGAAGGGGGCATCCGACGCCGGCGCCGGGCGGGCATCGAAGCATTGCTCGTAGACCTGCGCCGCGCGGCGGATGAAGTCGAGCGTGGCCTCATCGTCAGCGGCGCTGTCGCGCTGACTCGGGGCCGGGGTCGGGGCAGGGGGAGCCGACGCCGGTGTGGGCCTTGCTTGCGGCTGTGCGGCGGGCGCAGGCGTCGGCGCACAGGCCACCGCGAGGTGCGCCAGCGCCGCCGCCAGGGCCCCGATGGACGCCGCGCCGTAGGTGCGGGCGAGGGGGTCGGTGTCGGTGAGCCTGTCCGTCAGCTGCATGCGGGCGGCGGGGTCCAGCTTGGGTAGAGCGTCCGCGAGGGCGCGGGCTTGCGCGGCGATGTGGGCGAGGGCGTGCGCGTCGGCTGCCCCGGCCGGGGCCGTGACGGTCGCGGCCGGCTCTGTGGCGCTCGCGTCCGTTCCTCCAGGCTGCTCGGCCGGTGCTGCGCCCCCCTGCGCCGCGTCTGCCCCAGCGGCGCACGCCACCGGCTCGGCCTTGGCCGCGGCCAGCAGCGCCAGGTCGTAGGCGATGGCGCCGATGAAGATCTCCCGCGCCATGGCATCGCCGAGCCGGGCCGTCGCCAGGGCCTGGGTGATGGCCTTGCGCTGGGCCTGAGTGTAGGGATAGGGCTCGACGAAGTGCTTTTTGTGCTGATCGCCGCGGGCACCGGCGCTGCCGCCGGTCGGGGCGGCGGCGGGCTTGCGTGGCTGGCTTCGGCTGCCGGTGTCGGCTCCGGTCTCGGCGTCCGGCGGCACCAGCCAGGGGCGGCGGCGCTCGGGGGAGCTGCGTGCGCTCCAGTCGGTCTTGGGCATGGGCTGCTCCAGCGCGGGCTTCTGTGCAAAGTATGGACCCAGCGGCGCTGCTTGGCAGCGCTGGCGGGTTGTTCAGGCGCCGGCGCCGACGAAGGGGTTGCTGCGGCGCTCCTCGCCGAAGGTGCTCATGGGGCCGTGGCCGGGGATGAAGCGCACGTCGTCGCCCAGGGGGAAGAGCCGCTCGCGGATGCTGCGCAGCAGGTCCGCATGGTTGCCGCGGGGGAAGTCGGTGCGGCCGATGCCGCCGGCGAAGAGCACATCACCCACCTGCGCCAGGCGGGCGTCGGCATCGAACAGCACGATGTGTCCGGGGGTGTGGCCGGGGCAGTGCAGCACCCGCAGGCGCCGCTCGCCGAGCTCCACCACCTCGTCGTCGGCGAGCCAGCGGTCGGGGCGGAAGGCCTGGTGCGGCGGGAAGCCGAACATCTGTGCCTGCTGCGGCAGGGCGTCGAGCCAGAAGGCGTCGTCCGGGTGCGGCCCGACGATGGGCAGCCCAAGCCGCGCGGCCAGGTCCGTTGTTGCTCCCACGTGGTCGAGGTGACCGTGGGTGAGCAGGATCATGGCCGGGTCCGCGTCCATCTCCCGCAGGGCGGCGAGGATACGTTCCGGCTCACCGCCGGGGTCGACAATGGCGGTGGCGCCTGTGTCCGGGCAGCGCAGCAATGTGCAGTTCTGCTGAAACGGGGTGACGGGGAGTATCCGATAGTCCATCTGACTGCTCTGATGCTTACCTGAAGACGATGGCGCGGGCTTCGGTCGCGGCGGGCACGAAAGAGGGTGCGTGGGTGCGGGTCCAGCGGCAACCGCGCTCCGCTGGACACGCGCCCGCATGCGAAGCCGATTCACGGCCGCCGCAGCAGCCGATAGGTCTCCTCGTAGATCGTCCGCCGCGGGCCGATGGCGACGACCTCGATGCTGCGCTCACCGGCAAGGCGATAGATGATCCGCGACCGGCCGACGCGGTAGCTGCGCAGGCCCGCCAGCTCGTTCTTCAGTGCTTTGCCGGCGGCCGGACGCTGGATGAGGACTTGCAGCGCCGCCCGGATCTGCTGCTTCAGCGTCGGATGCAGGCCGCGGATGGTTGCCGCGACCCGATCCGGCACCCGGAGCCGGTGGGATTCGGTCACGCGCCGTCGGTTGTGGGCTGGCCGGATGGCGTCTGCCCGTGCGCGTCATCAAACAGCTCTGCGAGCGTGTAGTACCGAGCCTTGCCGCCCTCGAGCTGATCGAGTCCGGCACGAATCTCTCCCATACTCTCGGTGTCGAGCCGAAGGGTCAGGGTCTCCCGCCAGCGCTCAAACTCATCGGGGCTCACGAGGATGGCCGCGGCGACGCCATTGCGTGTGATGACGACCTCCTCGTCATCGGTGGCCAAGTCGTCGATGAGGGCGCTTAGCTTGGCCTTGGCTTCGGTGAGTGGCAGCGTCTTCATGCGCCGATCCGTTTCCGTCTGACCAGAATTCCGACCAGTCTAGCGCGGGCACAGGCGGACAGCAACGTTGGTGGCCGGCAAGCCGCCGGCCGATCATCGTGCATCACGAGAAGCGCAAACACACCTCGATACACGGACACATGCAATGCAGATCCAACACCTGGAAATCGTCAACCAGATGCCGTTCCTGGCGGGCGCTTGCGGGTGGTGGGAAGGCGCTGGCCGTTGCGGGCCGGAATGCCTACGCTTCAGCGTCGCTTGCGGTCGGGCTTGACCGTCAGCACCGGGCGCGTGCGCGACAGGCGGTCGTACCAGCTGAGCCCGTCGCGGTCGAACAGCACCCAGAGCAGGCCCGCACCCAGGGGCAGCAGCGTCAGCGCGGCGAAGGCGAGGCGGCGCAGGGCATCGGCCGCCGTCAGCTCGCCGCCGTCGGCGCGCAGCAGCAGCGTGCGCCAGCTGCGCATGCCGAGGCTCTGCCGGCCGCCGGTCCAGAAATAGACGTAGTAGCCGGCGATCACCGCCAGCAGGTAGCCCTGGAACAGGAAGCGCGCCGGGCCGGCGATGGCCTCGCTGCCGGTGAGCAGGTTGAACAGGGTGTAGAACAGCGCCGCCGCCACCACCAGCACGCCCACCAGCAGCAGCAGGTCGTAGAGCATGGTGGCGAGCCGGCGCAGCAGGCCGGGGGTGCGGGCGCGGGCAAGGTCGGGCCGGAGGTCGGCGGCGGGTGTGCCGGCGGCGGGTGTCTGGATCTCGGACATAAGGGCAGTGTGCGGGAGGCGCTCCGGCTTGTCATTGATTTGCTGCATCGGGCCGCGGCGGGGCCGGAAGGTTCCTGCGCGCTCTGCGCTGCCTGATTCGGCGCCTGCACATCGGCTAGACTGAGCGGGCGCTGACGCCTGGAGCCGTCCCGCTCGGGGACTCAGCCGGGGCGTCCACTGGGCTTCAGCGCTTCCCGACCGTCGTGAAAGCCCCCATGAACAGAAGCCCGACGCTGCCGAGAGTCTCTGTGAAGCCAGCGGTCTACCGAGTGTTGCGGCATCTGCCCATGCCGCTCATTGCGATCCTCATCGGGCTTGTGGCCGGGCTCGCCGTGTGGGGCGTGCTGGACCATGTGCAGAGCCGGGCGGTGGAGCGCATCTTCAACAAGGAGCTCACGGCGCGGCTGGATCTGCGCTCGCGCGAGAGCCTGCTGCGCTTCGATCAGTACATGAACAACTACGCCGCCACGGCGCGGCTCCTGGCCAATCACCGCCGGCTTGCGCAGTACCTGGAGCCGCTGTTCTGGTTTCCGGAAGAGGACGTGGAGCCGGTGGTGTACGAGCAGTTCCGCCCGTTCTGGCTGCCGGACTTCTTCGAGCGCAATGCGCTGCTGGCGCCGAGCCATGTGCTGTTGATGGACACCCGCGGCCAGGTGCGGGAGATCTACCAGGCGGGGCGCAAGGCCCTGGCGCCGGAGCTCCTCGCGGACGCCGCCACCTGGGTGGGCGAGGGCGATGACGTGCGCACGGTGCTCGCCCGTGCCGGCGATGCGCCCTACCTGGTGGTGAGCGACCGGGTGGAAGACGCCGGCGGCTACGGCATGGGCCATCTGGTGGTGGTGGTGCCCATCGACACGGCCTTTCTGGAGGCGTCCGAGGGCAGCGTGTCCGCGGACAGCTCGGCGGTGGCGCTGGTGGACTCCGACGAGCAGCGCATCCTCGCCACCAACGAGCCGCAGGAGCTGATCCCCGGCACCCTGCTGGAGCAGTGGGGGGATGAGTTCGTGGTCACTTCCCAGTCGCTGCCGGAGTACGAAGGCTCCAACTGGAACATGCTCTTCGCGACCTTCATCCCGCATTCCAGCGTGGAGAAGATGACCGAGCGGGTGGTGGAGTTCGAGCGCAACCAGCGGCTCATCGCGGCCCTGGTGTTCATCGCCGTGTTCACCCTGGTGATCTATCTGGTGTCCGCGCGCCTGAACCGGGTGCTGACGCGCATGACGCGGTTCTCGCAGCGGGCGCTCGAGATCGAGCAGCCCAACTTCAAGCGCGGCGGCAACCAGCTGCTGCTGCTGGAGGACTGGATCCAGCACTTCACCAACCTGGTACTCAAGGCGCGGGAGGAGATGAACCGCCGCCACGCCCACGAGATGCGCGAGACCGAGGCGCTCAAGGCGGCCATCATGGAGGCATCCCTGGACGCCATCGTGAGCCTGGACCGCGCCGGGCTCATCATCGACTACAACCCCATGGCCGAGGCCATGCTGGGTCTGACACCGGTGAACGCCCTCAACGGCGACTTCGCGCGGCGCTTCCTGGACCCGGCGGAGCATGCCGCCTTTCTCGGGATGCTCTCGGAGTCCGGTCGCCGCCAGCACGGCCACCGCCGCCCGCACGCCCGCGGCGAGCTTTGGGCCAAGCGGGCGGACGGCTCGCGCTTTCCGGTGGAGATGTCCATCGTCCCCATCGACATCGACGACGAGCGCGTCTACACGCTCTACATCCACGACGCCACCCAGCGCAAGGCGGCGGAGCGGGAGATCAAGAGCCTGGCGCGGTTCGCCAGCGAAAGCCCCAATCCCATCCTGCGCGTCAACGCCGAGGGGCTCATCGTCTATGCCAATGCCGCGAGCCGCCCGCTGACCCTGGCCTGGGGCAGTGGCCCTGGGCAGCTGCTGCCGCTGGCCTGGATCGAGGAAGTGCACGCGGTGCTGGACGACGGTCTCAACCACGAATGCGAGGACGATCAGGGCGAGCAGATCTACTCCCTGCTGTTCGTGCCCATCACGGACCTCGGGTATGTGAACATCTACGCCCGCGACATCACCGCCGTACGTCGGGCGGAGCAGGAATCCCGCCAGCACCAGTCGGAGCTGGTGCACGTGTGCCGGCTCTCCACCATGGGGGAGGTGGCCACGGGTATGGCGCACGAGCTGAACCAGCCCCTGTCGGCCATCGTCAACTACGCCAAAGGGGCGAGCCGGCGGCTGCAGAGCGGGATACTGGAGACGGCGCCGCTGGTGGAGGCCATGCGCCAGATCTCCGCCCAGGCCCAGCGCGCCGGCGAGATCATCCGCCGGCTGCGGGCGCTGGTGGGCAAGCAGGCGCCGGTGCGCAGCGTCGTGGACCTCAACTACATGGTGCGGGAGGTGTGCGGCTTTCTGGAGTTCGAGACCGGTAAGCTCGAGCTGCGCATCGAGCTGGACTTGGCCGAGGGCGAGATCCCGGTCAGTGTGGATCTGGTGCAGATCGAGCAGGTGCTGCTGAATCTGGTCCGCAACGCCCTGGATGCGCTGGAGGACAAGCCTGTGAAAGACCGCCACCTGGCCATCTTCACGTTGGCGCGCGGCACGGAGGCCATCGTCGGCGTCGCCGACAACGGCCCCGGCATTCCCGAGGAGCGCATGGCGCACCTGTTCGATCCGTTCTACACCACGAAGGAGACCGGTATGGGCATGGGGCTGGCCATCAGTCAGACCATCATCGACGACCACGGCGGCGAAATCCGCGCCGAATCCGAGCCCGGGCGGGGCACGGTGTTCCATGTGCACCTGCCGCTGGCGGCGGAGGCGCTCGCTGCGGCTCCTGCGCCGGAGCAGGTCCCTGACGTCGAAGGGGCCGAGGCTGAGCCGACGGTGGCGGAGGCGGGCCGATGAGCCGGGAAGAGACCGTCTTCGTCGTCGACGACGACCAGGCCATGCGCAGCTCCCTGCAATGGCTCATCGAGTCCATGGGCATGCGGGTGGAGACCTACGACTCCGCTCAGGCCTTTCTGGATGCCTACTACCCGGGCCGCGCCGGCTGCCTGCTGCTCGACGTGCGCATGCCCGGCATGAGTGGGCTGGAGCTGCAGGCCTACCTCGCCAAGCGCGAGCACCGCATCCCGGTGATCATCATCACCGGCCACGGTGATGTGTCCATGGCCGTCAAGGCCATGAAGAACGGCGCCGTGGACTTCATCGAGAAGCCCTTCGACGACGAGGCGCTCATCGTCAGCATCCGCAACGCCCTCCAGCACGACGAAAAGCAGCGCGCCCTGCGCGCACAGCGGGCCGACATCGCCGCACGCATGGCGGAGCTCACGCCCCGCGAGCACGAGGTCATGACCATGGTCACCGACGGCAGATCCAACAAAGAGATTGCCACTGCGCTCGGCGTCAGCGCCAAGACCGTCGAGGTCCACCGCGCCCGGGTCATGGACAAGATGCGCGCGGATTCGCTGGCGGAGCTGGTGCGGATGGTGATGATTGCGGGGGCGGAGGTGCAATAGGAAGGCTACCAGTCGACCTTGTCGCTGAGCTCCGCAGCCGTCGCCTGCATGCCCTCGCGCAAGCTGTCGGTCATGCCCGGGATGGCGCTCAGGTAGAGGGTCTCTGCGATGGCGTTCCAGTCCTTCTGCGCCAGGATGACCGCGCTCGCTTGCTCTCCGGTGATCTGTATCGGCTGGTGGTCGGCCGCGGTTTGCGCGATCAGCTCCTCGAGATGGGCCTTGGCGTGTTCTGCGGTTACGGTGTGCATGCGTCACCTGTTGCTGGCCTGGTGGGATCGAAGCCCCTTCGTCACATGCCTGGGGCGGGCGAATAGTCACTTGCATGGGGTCCTTCGTAGAGGCTGTGCGCGTCCGCGGCAACGGCAACGGCCTCCCGCACTCCGGGGACGGTGAGGTCCAGCACCTTCAGCTCGTTCCCCACGGCTGCAATGGCGTCGACGCGTCGGACCTTCGCGGCATGCTTTTCCGCGTAGGCGGCAAGCCCCCGCAGCTTCGCCAGCGCGTCGCTGAGCTGCGTCCCGTGCGGGTCCACGATGTCCACGGCCATGGAGCCGTCCGCCTGCTTCGCGAAGATCAAGAAATCCGGTCGCACCATCCGCGTGCTCTCGCCCGCGACGTAGGCGATGCCCAGGGAATAACTGCCGGCGCGTGACGGGTTGCGGTACCAGGCGACGAAGCCCGGGCGCTGCATCTCGGTCTTCAGCACACGCCGCTCCCAATCGTTCATGTCCGCCGGGAATTGGCCTAACGCATCGCACATCAGGTGATGCGCATAGGTCGGCAATGGCGTCTCGCTGCCATCCGGGTTGCGGACCACCGTCGGCTCCATCCACACCGTCGGCTGCTCCAGTTCGCTGTCCTGCGGCTCCGTGCTCATCTGCTTGACGGTGTCGTAGACCTCGCGGCGCTTGTCCGAGAGGCCCTTGATCGCGACGCGATGCGCGTCCTGCCAGGCGTCGGCGAGCTTCGCGGCCTCGGCCTCGAGATAGGTCTTCACGTCCGGCACCAGGCCAAGTGCTGCGATGTCCGCGTGGGCCGACATGAGTGCGTCTTCCGGCGCCTCTGCGGTTCTGTTCTTTTCGGCCAACCTTTCCGCGTAGCGCTTGCACAGGTCGGCGCCCAGTGCGCGCCGCGCGCCGCGGTAAGCGGCTTCGATCACCGGGTAGTCGGCGTGCTCGAAGAACTTGTCCAGGCTCTTTTGCTTGCCCTTCAGGTCCGCCGTCAGCGTCTGCCCCTCCACCACAAGCACCTTCGCCCGGGCAGCCGCGAGCTTGTCCGCATAGCGCGCCTGGGCCGCGTCCAGCACCTGGAACAGCTCCGCATGGGCCTCCTTTCCGGCATTCGGCAGCAGGCCGTCGGCCGCCAGCTCGTGGGCCAGCAGCGTCAGCCGCCGCACGGGCTTGGCCTCCCGCGGTGGCAGCTTCTGCGACGGCAGCGTGGCGAAGGCCTCCCACACCGCCTCGGGCACGGCCGGGTTCGGCGTCATCTCCCGTTGGCTGATGAGCACGCGCCGGCCCTCCACGGGCGGGCCGCCGTCGCCGCCGTACATCAGTGCATCGGCAACCGCGTTGACCGACTTGGCGTCGAAGAACGGCAGCAGGCACTCGACGGCATTGAGCCGATCATCCCCAGGAATCCGCCGGGCCAGCGGCGTACGCACCATGCGGCCCATGAGCTGGGTGATGTGGGTGCGGTCCTTTGCGTGGCGGAAGGAGATCATCACCTCCGCCCGTGGGCAGTCCCAGCCGGTGCTGATGGCGTCCTTGGCCACGAGCACACGCACATCGGAGGCGTCCTGCACCTGCTCCGGGGAGATGTAGGGCAGGGTATAGGGGCCGAAGGTCCGCGTGCTGTGCTCGCCGAAGACATGGGCGAAATGCCCGGGATTCAGCGCCGGCCAGGTGTCCAGGATCACCTTCAGCGCGCGGCCGATCTCGTCGTGGTCCGGCGCATTAGGCACCTGAAGCACCATCAGCGGCAGCACCGGCGCGGTGTCGCCTTCGCGCTTGGCGTAGGCCGCCCAGGCGTCGCTCGCTGCCTTCAGCTTCTCCGTGGCACGGCGCAGCAGCACCGTGTCGTATTGACCCGCGTCCTTAGGGATGTCCAGGACAATGGTGTCCTTGAGCAGCCCGGACGCCTGGACCTTGGCCGCGTCTACCGTGACATCAGGAAAGGTGGCGCGGCCATGCATGTCCGGGAAAGACGCGGTGAAGCGCTCGATGGTCGCGGAGATACCCCAGACCACCGGAATGGCCGGCACCGACCCCGCGCCGTTGATGAGGCGCCGCACGATGGTGAAGCGGTCCGCCGCGGCGGTCTTGCTCGGTGTGCCCATACCGCGGTGTGCTTCATCCAGCACCAGATACAGGGTCAAGGCCGGGTCTTCGATGGTGTTGCGAATGGTGTCCCAGATGGTGTTCGAGCGCAGGTCCGGGCGCATTTCCAACCCCAGCTCGGCCTGTGCGGCGGTCGCCGGGTCCGGCTCGTGCCCGCGCACCAGGAGGCTGTTCTTGCCGAGCTTCTGGGTGTTCAGGAAATAGATCCTGCCGGGGTTGAATTTCTCCTGACAGAACCTGTTGTCGACGGGCTGCAATCGGCCCTGCAGGCCGTCGGATGCCTCATCGAGCCGAAAGCGCGTCTGCTCATTCAGCGACGGATCATCACTGAACCAGATCACCACCGCGCCTGGATCGGCCTCGAAGTCGAAGGTGTCGCTGCCGAGAAAGAGCGCCTCCAGCGCGGCGGCGGCCATCACCGTCTTGCCGGCGCCGGTGGTGGCCGCCAGCGCGAAGGCGTAGCGGTCGCGGTCGGCATGCCAGTGCTTGCGCGCCTTGACCAGTCTCTCGAGCACGCCGCGCACGGCGTCTTCCTGATAGTCCTTGAGCGTGAACTTCACGGCTCAGTCTCCGTTGGCGAACTGGAAGTTCGTGAGGTAGGACTCATACAGCCGCAGCGGCTCCACCCCCGCCGGCAGGCAGCGGGCCACCGCCTGGAAGCGCCCGGCGTCGTCCGTGACGATGTAGGCGATGCGAAGTCCCGGCGCCGCCGCCACCGCCGCGCAGAAGGGCGCGACGGCATCGAGGTCCGCCAGCAGCGCATAGGTGTCCGCCAGCGCAAAGCCCGCCTCCGGTAGTGCATCGATGCGCCGGCCCTCGCTCCCGGCGCGCAGCCACAAAAGCGGCGCGATGCGCGCAAAGGCCAGGTTGTGGTCCACCGCGACGGAGTTCTCGAAGGTCAGCGTAAAGAATTCCGCGTTCTCGGCAAAGCCCTCGGCCATCGGGAACTGGTCAGTGAACTTGTAGTCGCCCTGAATCGGCTCGCCCTCCGGCGTGCAGCCCGTGATGACCGCCTGCACCCTGGGCTTGGTGATGTGCTCGCAGATGCCCTGTTGCTCCCACTCCGGGTCGCCGGGTCGAAGCCCCTGCGCTCGCAGCGCCTTCTGCTCGTCCGCGCCGACCTCGTTGTTCGTCACTAGGATGCACTGGCGCCGGCCGCCGTCCTGGCGGTTCAGGCGCATCACGGCGTGGGCGGTGGTGCCGGAGCCGGCGAAAAAATCGAGGATCACGGCTCTGTGAGAATTGCCAACAGCGATGCGCAGTGCGTCCTCGACCGCGTAGAGTGACTTTGGAAACGGGAAGGAGCGACCTGGGAGTTGTGCGCGCACCATAGCGCTCCCGTGCCAACCAGCGTGGTGGGAGGGCCGACTCCAAACCGTTTTTGGTATCACGGTTCTAGGTTTTGTGTCCTTCGCTGGTTCCACAAGTACCGCGCCGCAGTCATGCTTCCCAACAACTCTGAATTCGCCGGTGCTGATCTTGCTTATTGCAGACTTCCCCAGATACCATACCGTTCCTCTGCCTTCATCTTCACGAATTGAGCCGATTCTGGCATACCCTTGACTCAAGAGGTCGATCAAATATTTTTGAGATGCGCGCCAATTACCTTCAGAGCCATCACTCTTTAGGGGCCAGA
Source organism: uncultured Thiohalocapsa sp. (assembly GCF_913063425.1). Classification (GTDB taxonomy): domain Bacteria; phylum Pseudomonadota; class Gammaproteobacteria; order Chromatiales; family Chromatiaceae; genus Thiohalocapsa. The sequence continues at coordinate 46,759 of NZ_CAJXYK010000029.1, read as the reverse complement.
TAGCTCTAGCTCCTGCTGGAACCTCCCATGCGTCCCTCGGTACTGCCAGTTCCTTGGATTCACCAACGCCAATGACACGGTTGGTTGCTGAGTCAGTGTAGATTGGATAGAAAAGAGCGGGACGGTCTGCGCGGCGCGAGTTGGTCCCACTGCGCAGCAGGGACTCCCAGCGCACGACGGCAGGATTATGCGAGGTCTTCTCGTTCAGCAGGTCGTCTGGTCCTGCAACTGCTCTCGCCTCTCCAAAAAAGAGGAAAAACGCATACTCATCAACACGGGCCAATTGTTGGTCACGTGATTGTCCTGGTGCATTGATCACGATTGTGACCAGCTGAGCCCGAGCATTCGGGAACATCTGCTCCAATAGCAGCCCCAGCCGGTTCACCTCTTTTTCGTCAATGGTGACAATCAAGATAGATCTCGCGGGATTCAGCAATTCCTTCGCCAGCTTCAACCGCCGCTCCATCATCGCCAGCCACTTGCTGTGCCGATAGGCATCATCGGCCTCGACGTAATCGTTGTTGTACTTCCAGTCCTTGGCGCCGGTGTTGTAGGGCGGGTCGATGTAGATCGCGTCGATCCTGCCGCGATGGGTGTAGGTGAGCGCGCGCAAGGCCAGATAGTTCTCGCCGTTGATGACGGTGTGGCAGGGCTTGTCGCCGCCGCGTTCCACCCGGCCGGTGCTGACGAGGCCGGGATAGATCAGGTCCCGGAACTCTGCGACCACCACCAGATCCGCCACCGGCACCCGGCAGGTCTCGGGGGTGTCGGCGCCGAGCGCCTGGATCTTTGCCGCGCGCTCTTCGCCTGTGCCCTGGACTGCCGTGACCCGCCAGAGGCGCTGATCCCCTTTGTTGCCCGACCCTCTGGACGGCAGCAGCCGCACCTTGTCGCCCCTGCGTACGGGGGTCTGCGGCAGCTCCGCGGCTTCCGGCCGGTGGCGCTCGAAGTTGAGCCCGAAGGCGCGGCGGGCGGAGAGTATCTTGAATTCCCGCTCCAGGTCCGCGCCCAGTTGCGGGTCTTTGGCTTTGGCCTGTGCCAACAGCTCTGTCAGTCGAGACACGGGTGGACTTTCTGCTTCTGATTGTCGGTCATGCGGAGGCAGCCAACGGTCGATGCCGGCTTCTGTCGGCGTTCAGCCAGGGTAGGGCGTCTGTATCGCGCAGGCTCTTCACGGGTCGCCGCTGAGCCAAAATTCGTCGGGCAGGGGATCATCGAAGTCCGGGCTCATGGTCGCCGCCCCGGGGAACTGGCCGAACTTTAGTCGCCGTCGGGCCGCAGTCTGCTCGGCGTCGGCGTGCGCGTCGGGCTGCTCGCAGAATACCAGCACCCTTGCCTTGCCGGGGCTCACATGGTGCGGGAGCTTGAGTTGGATCTCGCGGCTTTCGTCGATGTCGAGTTCGAGCTCGATGGCCTGCATGGGTCTCACGTCTAGTTTCTGCGGGCCGCTTGGCGTGCGCTGCCGTGCACTCTCAGGGTAAGCAGGAGGCGCCGGCGACGCACGCACAGGATATCCTGCGAGTGTACGCGCCCCGGGAGCTCGGCCGCAGCGTCGGAGCCACCCTGTGCGACTCCAGCGGCGCGTGCCGACATGGTAAAAAGAGCGACACAGGCGTGGAAAGGGCTGCAATGCAGGGGGCGATGGCCTGGGCTGGGCTCTTGCGTCGCCTGCCGCCGGCATCGATCCTGCCCTCAGCCCTCAGCCCTCAGCCCTCAGCCCTCAGCCCTGGTTTAACCCCACTCTCCAACCGAAGCCACCCGTGCTGTCTGTCTTGTCTCGCCCCGCGTCCAAAGTCCTCGCCTGGGCCGTCTACGACTGGGCCAACTCGGCCTTTGCGACGGTGGTGATCGCGGGCTTCTTTCCGGTGTTCTTCGCGCAGTTCTGGGCGCGGGAGCTGTCGGATGCCCAGAGCACGCAGTGGCTCGGGTACACGTCCAGCGCGGCGAGTCTGATCCTGGTGCTGCGCGCAGCGCTGCCGCGGGTCCCGGCCGCTCAAGAGACCGCTTGGAAAATCCGCTTAATCAGCGGAGATTCAGATCGCCCAAGTCCAGATCCACGTCGGCGGTCGGAGCGGGCTGCAACCCTGTCCCATTGCGCAACTGCCGCCGCATGGCGGGTACCGGAACTGGGGTAGGTTTCGCGCATTTCTCCAGTACGGTGGAAAGGACCATGCTGCTGAGTACGAACCCGACGAACAGGAAGAAGCCGCCGGCTAGGATGGTTCCGTTGGTGGTCAGCAGCTCTACGGAGCGTGCTGACCGGCTCAGCGCACCGAGCTGGCTGCCCACGAGCCCGCTGAAACCGATGTAGGCCATGAAGATGGCGATGACGAACACATCCGCCATCGACCACTTGGCGGAGCGCAGCGCGAAGAACTGCACGAGGCCGGAGCGTGCCGCGCGCTCATCCGAGAAGTACAAGAAGCCGGTGATGACCTTGATCAGCGGAAACAGCACACTGAAGGTCACCAGCAGCACGGCGACGAAGATCATGTCGGCGGATGCAGTCTGAACCAGAATCGATACAACGTCGAAGATACTCTTGCTCTGGTAGTACAACACCTGGTTGCTGAATCTGATGGTCTCGCCCATCAGTTGCATGGAGAACTCCGAGATTCGCGCATCGATCTCGATCATCGGCGTCAGGACCCCGCCCGCGAGCAGCAGAAGCGTGGTGCTGGTCAGCAGGGCCAGATTGAACGCGCTCAGCGTACAGCCTTGTTTAGACGACGTGGCGCCGTCTTCTCGCGCCAGCAGCAGTAAGCCGAAGATGAGCACGACGAGTCCGTAGAGTGCGAGCTGCTCGTAGAGCAGTGGCCTTTTGGCGTCTTCGATCCAGCCGCGGAGGTAGTCGCTGCAACTCGCGGGTTCAGTGCAGCCATAGCGCCGCAGTGTTGCGGTCAGCGTGGAACGATCTGTTGGTGAGAAGGCCGAGGAGGTCGCCTGGTTGAGAAACGTGATGAGTTGATCCTTCAGCGCGCGACGGGCCTCCGGGCGCGACAACTCCTCAAGAATCAGATCCGCAAACTGTGGCACCTGAGCACGGAGCTCGTCGATGTCCAACACCCATTCCTGAACCCCGCGTTGCAGCATGCGCCCAAGATCCCGGAAGAATCCGTCTCCCCTTGGTTGTCCACGTTCCCTGAGGTAGTTCTCGACAGCCATCAGGACTTGCTCCAATGCCCGGGTGATCGCTTGGCGGATCTCGGGGCGGTTGGCGTCGTTTACCTCGAACTCCGTGATGCGTCGCTCCAGAACCTCCGCGACGCGAGAAACCCATTCTTCCGCGTTCATCAGTCCATAACGGACGTCGTTGATCTCCGCGAGATCGGTCTTCAGCATCTTGACGCGATTCAGTTCGCCGACCAAGTGGATGGTGAGTACCAACGCAGACAGAAAGGCGAGCACCGCGACGGTACGGCGGACAAGGGTGAGTGTCGATACGGCTGTGGGTCCTCTGCTGTTACAACTCCGATAGCGTCCCGGCGTGCTGGTTTCGCGCCTTCGCGCGTCCGCAGCACGCGATCTCGGCAAGCCGCCATCGACATCAGGCACTGGCGGCGCGCTTTATGCTTGAGGTCGCGGCGCGATGTTTCGGATCCTCCGGTATGCGGCGGCGCGAGCAAGGGCCACCAGGAAGACAGCCGATCCCTTGGCGTTGGCATCATCCAACCGCGGCGAGGCGCCCACGAGGCAGCACACCTTTATTGACCAGTGTGGTGCGCACCAGGAGCGGCGAGACATCGAAGTGCCGTGCGGCGTCTTCCAGGTCATCGTCGTCGGGGCTCGCCGGCAACATCTCCCGCAATTCCTCGAAGGGGCACAGCAACTCGGCCGCGAAGGCCCGCTGCAGTTTCTGTCGTGCGGTCTTCGCCCGGGTCACGGGCAGCACCGACTCATCGTCGCCAACCAGAATGTCATCGGCCAGGAGCCGTGCGAGTTGAAAGCGTCGGTTGGTCGGGTAGGGGCTTCGGAGCTGTGCACGAAACCCCTTGCCATCGCGCGGTTCGCGGTAGCCGATGCCGTCCATGCAGTCGCCGAGGTCTTGCGCCTGGTCGTCCGTGAGGAAGCCCATTGGCAAACCGCCGATCTCGGCCAACTGGCGATTGGTCAACGGCCCGCTGCCCACATGCCAGAGCGCTCTCGCGCGGTCGGCCAGGGCCTCGCCAAGCTGCCAGGCCGGCGGTGCATCGGCACGCAGCAGCACGAACACGCCGTTCAATACGTCTCGCTCCGCCAGTTCGACCTTCGTCTTCGCCCGGTCTCGTCCGGCCTCGGCAAGCTTGGCTGCCTCCAGGAACCCGTCCCTCGCCGCCGCGGCGATCTCCGCGACCGCACCGGTGCCCAGGCTGCCGGCGAAACGTCCGACCTGCTTAAGGAGCCCTGCCTCGGCTTCGCCCGCGTCGATGCCGAGCAACGCCTCCAGTCGACGTGCCTGTTCTAGATCAGGGGTTCTCCGCTCCTCGGCGACCTCAGCCCATAACAGTTCCAGATCGGTGCCGCGCAATCCGAGGTTCGCGAGCCGGGCCAGCACGGCCGCGATGAAGCGATCGACGCCCCGCTCGAAGTCCGTGGCACGGATAACGGCATCCAGCGTGTCCAGATAGCGAATCGGGCTGACGCCATGTCGATCCGGGCTCGCGCGCATGCTGAGGTGGACGGCCTCGCCATCGCTCGCGAGCGTCAGTGGCGGCCAGATGAACCCGTCACCGGCCGCACCGAGACTGTGGCTCATCAGCCAATCCGGGGCCTCGCCGGCGAGCTCAGGCTCCCACCGCAACCGCCACCAATGCTCGGCCAGCCAGTACGCGAGCCGGTAGGCAGACAGATGCGCGCTGTCACGGACCGTCTTCGCCTCCAGGTCCTCGACACGGGTAAGGCACAGGTCGCCGACCTGTATCCGCACTGCGGCCAGGGTCTGGCGCTCGTGCTCGGCCCCCGCCGCGCCGCGCAGCCATTGCTCGACCTCGATGCGGAAGGCGTCAGTCATCCGCGTGCTCCGGCACGCCGTGCCGCTGCCACTCGCGGATGACAATGGCATGCATCGGGTCATCGACCGGCAAGGGGTAACCGTGGTAGGTGCCCTTGGCGGCGTTCTCGAGCTGAGCCTCGAGCGGCACGCCGTCCGTCGTCAACGACCAAACGTTCTGCGGGAAGCCGGAGCCGCTACCTCTGCTGCTGAGCATGCCGCGGCGAATCCCATCGCGCAGCAGGCGCAACGCCTCCGCGCGTTTCAACACTTGGACCGCGTCGCATAGGGACTTGTCTGCCCGCGCCGCCGCCGGCGGCGTCAGGCCGAAGTCGCCGGGTTTGCGCTTGTGCTCCGGGTTTCCGCCATAGCCGACGCGCGCGGCAAGCCCGGCAAGGTTGTTCGGCAGCTGGTTCGGCGGGCACAGCCTGCGCTTGGTGTTGAAGGATCGTCTGGCTCGCATCTGGCACCGCCGGGGGTTTGCCGTTAGGTGGATGAATTATCGCAGGATTGTCCGGCGCAGTGCGCGAGCCGAGCCGTCCGCTGGTGCGGGTGTGGCGCGTGCAAACCGGGAGGCTTCGCTACCACTGCCTCCGGCCACCACGGGCGCGGCACGGTGTTCCATGTGTATCTGCCGCTGGCGGCGGAGGCGCTGGCCGGCGAGCCCGTGGTCCGGGAGTCTGAGTCCGACAAGGCAGAGCCGCCGCTGGCGGCGGAGGCGGGCCGATGAGCCGGGAAGAGACCGTCTTCGTCGTCGACGACGACCAGGCCATGCGCAGCTCCCTGCAATGGCTCATCGAGTCCATGGGCATGCGGGTGGAGACCTACGACTCCGCTCAGGCCTTTCTGGATGCCTACTACCCGGGCCGCGCCGGCTGCCTGCTGCTCGACGTGCGCATGCCCGGCATGAGTGGGCTGGAGCTGCAGGCCTACCTCGCCAAGCGCGAGCACCGCATCCCGGTGATCATCATCACCGGCCACGGTGATGTGTCCATGGCCGTCAAGGCCATGAAGAACGGCGCCGTGGACTTCATCGAGAAGCCCTTCGACGACGAGGCGCTCATCGTCAGCATCCGCAACGCCCTCCAGCACGACGAAAAGCAGCGCGCCCTGCGCGCACAGCGGGCCGACATCGCCGCACGCATGGCGGAGCTCACGCCCCGCGAGCACGAGGTCATGACCATGGTCACCGACGGCAGATCCAACAAAGAGATTGCCACTGCGCTCGGCGTCAGCGCCAAGACCGTCGAGGTCCACCGCGCCCGGGTCATGGACAAGATGCGCGCGGATTCGCTGGCGGAGCTGGTGCGGATGGTGATGATTGCGGGGGCGGAGGTGCAATAGGAAGGCTACCAGTCGACCTTGTCGCTGAGCTCCGCAGCCGTCGCCTGCATGCCCTCGCGCAAGCTGTCGGTCATGCCCGGGATGGCGCTCAGGTAGAGGGTCTCTGCGATGGCGTTCCAGTCCTTCTGCGCCAGGATGACCGCGCTCGCTTGCTCTCCGGTGATCTGTATCGGCTGGTGGTCGGCCGCGGTTTGCGCGATCAGCTCCTCGAGATGGGCCTTGGCGTGTTCTGCGGTTACGGTGTGCATGCGTCACCTGTTGCTGGCCTGGTGGGATCGAAGCCCCTTCGTCACATGCCTGGGGCGGGCGAATAGTCACTTGCATGGGGTCCTTCGTAGAGGCTGTGCGCGTCCGCGGCAACGGCAACGGCCTCCCGCACTCCGGGGACGGTGAGGTCCAGCACCTTCAGCTCGTTCCCCACGGCTGCAATGGCGTCGACGCGTCGGACCTTCGCGGCATGCTTTTCCGCGTAGGCGGCAAGCCCCCGCAGCTTCGCCAGCGCGTCGCTGAGCTGCGTCCCGTGCGGGTCCACGATGTCCACGGCCATGGAGCCGTCCGCCTGCTTCGCGAAGATCAAGAAATCCGGTCGCACCATCCGCGTGCTCTCGCCCGCGACGTAGGCGATGCCCAGGGAATAACTGCCGGCGCGTGACGGGTTGCGGTACCAGGCGACGAAGCCCGGGCGCTGCATCTCGGTCTTCAGCACACGCCGCTCCCAATCGTTCATGTCCGCCGGGAATTGGCCTAACGCATCGCACATCAGGTGATGCGCATAGGTCGGCAATGGCGTCTCGCTGCCATCCGGGTTGCGGACCACCGTCGGCTCCATCCACACCGTCGGCTGCTCCAGTTCGCTGTCCTGCGGCTCCGTGCTCATCTGCTTGACGGTGTCGTAGACCTCGCGGCGCTTGTCCGAGAGGCCCTTGATCGCGACGCGATGCGCGTCCTGCCAGGCGTCGGCGAGCTTCGCGGCCTCGGCCTCGAGATAGGTCTTCACGTCCGGCACCAGGCCAAGTGCTGCGATGTCCGCGTGGGCCGACATGAGTGCGTCTTCCGGCGCCTCTGCGGTTCTGTTCTTTTCGGCCAACCTTTCCGCGTAGCGCTTGCACAGGTCGGCGCCCAGTGCGCGCCGCGCGCCGCGGTAAGCGGCTTCGATCACCGGGTAGTCGGCGTGCTCGAAGAACTTGTCCAGGCTCTTTTGCTTGCCCTTCAGGTCCGCCGTCAGCGTCTGCCCCTCCACCACAAGCACCTTCGCCCGGGCAGCCGCGAGCTTGTCCGCATAGCGCGCCTGGGCCGCGTCCAGCACCTGGAACAGCTCCGCATGGGCCTCCTTTCCGGCATTCGGCAGCAGGCCGTCGGCCGCCAGCTCGTGGGCCAGCAGCGTCAGCCGCCGCACGGGCTTGGCCTCCCGCGGTGGCAGCTTCTGCGACGGCAGCGTGGCGAAGGCCTCCCACACCGCCTCGGGCACGGCCGGGTTCGGCGTCATCTCCCGTTGGCTGATGAGCACGCGCCGGCCCTCCACGGGCGGGCCGCCGTCGCCGCCGTACATCAGTGCATCGGCAACCGCGTTGACCGACTTGGCGTCGAAGAACGGCAGCAGGCACTCGACGGCATTGAGCCGATCATCCCCAGGAATCCGCCGGGCCAGCGGCGTACGCACCATGCGGCCCATGAGCTGGGTGATGTGGGTGCGGTCCTTTGCGTGGCGGAAGGAGATCATCACCTCCGCCCGTGGGCAGTCCCAGCCGGTGCTGATGGCGTCCTTGGCCACGAGCACACGCACATCGGAGGCGTCCTGCACCTGCTCCGGGGAGATGTAGGGCAGGGTATAGGGGCCGAAGGTCCGCGTGCTGTGCTCGCCGAAGACATGGGCGAAATGCCCGGGATTCAGCGCCGGCCAGGTGTCCAGGATCACCTTCAGCGCGCGGCCGATCTCGTCGTGGTCCGGCGCATTAGGCACCTGAAGCACCATCAGCGGCAGCACCGGCGCGGTGTCGCCTTCGCGCTTGGCGTAGGCCGCCCAGGCGTCGCTCGCTGCCTTCAGCTTCTCCGTGGCACGGCGCAGCAGCACCGTGTCGTATTGACCCGCGTCCTTAGGGATGTCCAGGACAATGGTGTCCTTGAGCAGCCCGGACGCCTGGACCTTGGCCGCGTCTACCGTGACATCAGGAAAGGTGGCGCGGCCATGCATGTCCGGGAAAGACGCGGTGAAGCGCTCGATGGTCGCGGAGATACCCCAGACCACCGGAATGGCCGGCACCGACCCCGCGCCGTTGATGAGGCGCCGCACGATGGTGAAGCGGTCCGCCGCGGCGGTCTTGCTCGGTGTGCCCATACCGCGGTGTGCTTCATCCAGCACCAGATACAGGGTCAAGGCCGGGTCTTCGATGGTGTTGCGAATGGTGTCCCAGATGGTGTTCGAGCGCAGGTCCGGGCGCATTTCCAACCCCAGCTCGGCCTGTGCGGCGGTCGCCGGGTCCGGCTCGTGCCCGCGCACCAGGAGGCTGTTCTTGCCGAGCTTCTGGGTGTTCAGGAAATAGATCCTGCCGGGGTTGAATTTCTCCTGACAGAACCTGTTGTCGACGGGCTGCAATCGGCCCTGCAGGCCGTCGGATGCCTCATCGAGCCGAAAGCGCGTCTGCTCATTCAGCGACGGATCATCACTGAACCAGATCACCACCGCGCCTGGATCGGCCTCGAAGTCGAAGGTGTCGCTGCCGAGAAAGAGCGCCTCCAGCGCGGCGGCGGCCATCACCGTCTTGCCGGCGCCGGTGGTGGCCGCCAGCGCGAAGGCGTAGCGGTCGCGGTCGGCATGCCAGTGCTTGCGCGCCTTGACCAGTCTCTCGAGCACGCCGCGCACGGCGTCTTCCTGATAGTCCTTGAGCGTGAACTTCACGGCTCAGTCTCCGTTGGCGAACTGGAAGTTCGTGAGGTAGGACTCATACAGCCGCAGCGGCTCCACCCCCGCCGGCAGGCAGCGGGCCACCGCCTGGAAGCGCCCGGCGTCGTCCGTGACGATGTAGGCGATGCGAAGTCCCGGCGCCGCCGCCACCGCCGCGCAGAAGGGCGCGACGGCATCGAGGTCCGCCAGCAGCGCATAGGTGTCCGCCAGCGCAAAGCCCGCCTCCGGTAGTGCATCGATGCGCCGGCCCTCGCTCCCGGCGCGCAGCCACAAAAGCGGCGCGATGCGCGCAAAGGCCAGGTTGTGGTCCACCGCGACGGAGTTCTCGAAGGTCAGCGTAAAGAATTCCGCGTTCTCGGCAAAGCCCTCGGCCATCGGGAACTGGTCAGTGAACTTGTAGTCGCCCTGAATCGGCTCGCCCTCCGGCGTGCAGCCCGTGATGACCGCCTGCACCCTGGGCTTGGTGATGTGCTCGCAGATGCCCTGTTGCTCCCACTCCGGGTCGCCGGGTCGAAGCCCCTGCGCTCGCAGCGCCTTCTGCTCGTCCGCGCCGACCTCGTTGTTCGTCACTAGGATGCACTGGCGCCGGCCGCCGTCCTGGCGGTTCAGGCGCATCACGGCGTGGGCGGTGGTGCCGGAGCCGGCGAAAAAATCGAGGATCACGGCTCTGTGAGAATTGCCAACAGCGATGCGCAGTGCGTCCTCGACCGCGTAGAGTGACTTTGGAAACGGGAAGGAGCGACCTGGGAGTTGTGCGCGCACCATAGCGCTCCCGTGCCAACCAGCGTGGTGGGAGGGCCGACTCCAAACCGTTTTTGGTATCACGGTTCTAGGTTTTGTGTCCTTCGCTGGTTCCACAAGTACCGCGCCGCAGTCATGCTTCCCAACAACTCTGAATTCGCCGGTGCTGATCTTGCTTATTGCAGACTTCCCCAGATACCATACCGTTCCTCTGCCTTCATCTTCACGAATTGAGCCGATTCTGGCATACCCTTGACTCAAGAGGTCGATCAAATATTTTTGAGATGCGCGCCAATTACCTTCAGAGCCATCACTCTTTAGGGGCCAGATAGCTCTAGCTCCTGCTGGAACCTCCCATGCGTCCCTCGGTACTGCCAGTTCCTTGGATTCACCAACGCCAATGACACGGTTGGTTGCTGAGTCAGTGTAGATTGGATAGAAAAGAGCGGGACGGTCTGCGCGGCGCGAGTTGGTCCCACTGCGCAGCAGGGACTCCCAGCGCACGACGGCAGGATTATGCGAGGTCTTCTCGTTCAGCAGGTCGTCTGGTCCTGCAACTGCTCTCGCCTCTCCAAAAAAGAGGAAAAACGCATACTCATCAACACGGGCCAATTGTTGGTCACGTGATTGTCCTGGTGCATTGATCACGATTGTGACCAGCTGAGCCCGAGCATTCGGGAACATCTGCTCCAATAGCAGCCCCAGCCGGTTCACCTCTTTTTCGTCAATGGTGACAATCAAGATAGATCTCGCGGGATTCAGCAATTCCTTCGCCAGCTTCAACCGCCGCTCCATCATCGCCAGCCACTTGCTGTGCCGATAGGCATCATCGGCCTCGACGTAATCGTTGTTGTACTTCCAGTCCTTGGCGCCGGTGTTGTAGGGCGGGTCGATGTAGATCGCGTCGATCCTGCCGCGATGGGTGTAGGTGAGCGCGCGCAAGGCCAGATAGTTCTCGCCGTTGATGACGGTGTGGCAGGGCTTGTCGCCGCCGCGTTCCACCCGGCCGGTGCTGACGAGGCCGGGATAGATCAGGTCCCGGAACTCTGCGACCACCACCAGATCCGCCACCGGCACCCGGCAGGTCTCGGGGGTGTCGGCGCCGAGCGCCTGGATCTTTGCCGCGCGCTCTTCGCCTGTGCCCTGGACTGCCGTGACCCGCCAGAGGCGCTGATCCCCTTTGTTGCCCGACCCTCTGGACGGCAGCAGCCGCACCTTGTCGCCCCTGCGTACGGGGGTCTGCGGCAGCTCCGCGGCTTCCGGCCGGTGGCGCTCGAAGTTGAGCCCGAAGGCGCGGCGGGCGGAGAGTATCTTGAATTCCCGCTCCAGGTCCGCGCCCAGTTGCGGGTCTTTGGCTTTGGCCTGTGCCAACAGCTCTGTCAGTCGAGACACGGGTGGACTTTCTGCTTCTGATTGTCGGTCATGCGGAGGCAGCCAACGGTCGATGCCGGCTTCTGTCGGCGTTCAGCCAGGGTAGGGCGTCTGTATCGCGCAGGCTCTTCACGGGTCGCCGCTGAGCCAAAATTCGTCGGGCAGGGGATCATCGAAGTCCGGGCTCATGGTCGCCGCCCCGGGGAACTGGCCGAACTTTAGTCGCCGTCGGGCCGCAGTCTGCTCGGCGTCGGCGTGCGCGTCGGGCTGCTCGCAGAATACCAGCACCCTTGCCTTGCCGGGGCTCACATGGTGCGGGAGCTTGAGTTGGATCTCGCGGCTTTCGTCGATGTCGAGTTCGAGCTCGATGGCCTGCATGGGTCTCACGTCTAGTTTCTGCGGGCCGCTTGGCGTGCGCTGCCGTGCACTCTCAGGGTAAGCAGGAGGCGCCGGCGACGCACGCACAGGATATCCTGCGAGTGTACGCGCCCCGGGAGCTCGGCCGCAGCGTCGGAGCCACCCTGTGCGACTCCAGCGGCGCGTGCCGACATGGTAAAAAGAGCGACACAGGCGTGGAAAGGGCTGCAATGCAGGGGGCGATGGCCTGGGCTGGGCTCTTGCGTCGCCTGCCGCCGGCATCGATCCTGCCCTCAGCCCTCAGCCCTCAGCCCTCAGCCCTCAGCCCTGGTTTAACCCCACTCTCCAACCGAAGCCACCCGTGCTGTCTGTCTTGTCTCGCCCCGCGTCCAAAGTCCTCGCCTGGGCCGTCTACGACTGGGCCAACTCGGCCTTTGCGACGGTGGTGATCGCGGGCTTCTTTCCGGTGTTCTTCGCGCAGTTCTGGGCGCGGGAGCTGTCGGATGCCCAGAGCACGCAGTGGCTCGGGTACACGTCCAGCGCGGCGAGTCTGATCCTGGTGCTGACGGCGCCGGTGCTGGGGGCCCTGGCGGACCAGCTCGGGGCCAAGAAGCGTTTTCTCCTCGGCTTTACGCTGCTCGGGGTGCTGGCCACGGCGGCGCTGTTCTGGCTCGGGGCCGGGCACTGGCAGGGGGCGCTGCTGTTGTACCTCGCGGGGCTGCTGGGCTTCTTCGGCGGCAATATCTTCAACGATGCACTGATTACCGACGTTGCGGCGCCGGCGGACTATGAGCGGGCGTCGTCGCTCGCCTATGCGCTGGGCTACCTGGGCGGTGGGCTGCTGTTTGCCGTCAACGTGGTCATGGTGCTCTCGCCGGGGACCTTCGGCTTTGCGGACGAGGGCGCGGCGGTGCGGGCGGCCTTCCTCGGCGTGGCGCTGTGGTGGGCGGTGTTCGCCGTGCCGCTGGCGCTGTTCGTGCCGGAGAGCCGGGGTCTCGGGCGGCGCTCGCTGCGCGGCGCGGCGGTGGGTGCGTTCCAGGAGCTCGGCCGGACCTTCCGGCAGATCCGCCAGCTGCCGAACACCTTTCTGTTCCTGCTCGCCTATTGGTTCTACATCGACGGCGTGGACACCATCATGTTCATGGCCGTCAAGTACGGGCTGGATCTGGGCTTCGAGTCCTCGAGCCTGATGGTGGCGCTGCTGATCACCCAGTTCGTGGGCTTTCCGGCGGCGCTGGTGTTCGGGCGGCTGGGGGCGCGCTTCGGGCCCAAGCCGGCCATCCTGGTGGCCATCGGCGTCTATGTGCTGGTGGTGCTGGCGGCCACGCAGATGACCCGGGTGGAGCATTTCTACGCGCTCGCCGCCACCATCGGGCTGGTGCAGGGCGGTATCCAGGCGCTGAGCCGGGCGCTCTTCGCCGGGCTGATTCCGGCCGGGCAGACAGCCGAGCTGTTCGGCTTCTACAACATGGTGGGCAAGTTCGCTGCGGTGCTGGGGCCTTTTCTGGTGGGCACCACGGCGGCCCTCGCCGGTGATCCGCGCTTCTCGCTGCTGCCCATCCTGCTCCTGTTCCTGATCGGCGCGGCGCTGCTGTGGCGGGTGGACGTGGCCGGTGGCCGGCAGGCTGCCGCCGCCGTGCCGCCGCCGCCGCGGGGTCCGCTGGTGGCGGGCTGAGCGCGCGGGTCGGCGCTGCGGCAGGCGGTTCGGTATGGGGGGCTACGTCGTCAGGCGGCTGTTGCTGCTGCTGCCCGTGCTGCTCGGCGTCTCGCTGGTGGTGTTCGCGGTGATGGCGCTGGTGCCGGGTGATCCGGCGCTCGCCATCCTCGGCCCCTATGCGACGCCGGAGCGCCTCGCCGAGCTGCGCGCGGAGCTGGCCCTGGACCAGCCCTGGTGGCGGCGCTGGCTCGACTGGCTCGCCGGCGTCCTAAAGGGGGACATGGGTCGCTCGGTGTCGCTGGAGCGGCCGGTGGCGGATGCGGTGCTGGAGCGCCTGGGGCCGACGCTGCTGCTGGCGGCGGCGGCGCTGGTGCTGGGTGCGGTGCTCGGGCTCGCGGCGGGGCTGCTTGCGGCGCTGCGGCACAACCGGACGACGGACCGGCTGGTGACCCTCAGCGTGCTGCTCGGCATCTCGCTGCCGCCGTTCTGGCTCGGGCTGCTGCTGATCCTGCTGTTTGCGGTCTGGCTCGGCTGGCTGCCCGCGAGCGGCATGATCACCCCCTGGCTCAGGGACCCGGGAGCGGCGTTGCTCACCGCCGACGTGCTGCGCCATTTGCTGCTGCCGAGCCTGAGCCTGGCGTTGGTGGCCGCCAGCGTCATCGGGCGCATCGGCCGCGGTGCCGCGCTGGAGGTGCTGGCGGCGGATCACATCCGGCTGTGCCGGGCGCGCGGGCTGACGGAGCGCCGCATCCTGCTGGTGCATGCGCTGAAGGGGGTGCTGGCGCGGGTCATGCCGGTCATCGGGCTGCAAGCCGGCTTCGTGCTGGGGGGCGCCGTCTACATCGAGACCATCTTCCAGTGGCCCGGGCTGGGCCGGCTCCTGGTGGATGCCATCGCCGCCCGGGACCTGCTGCTGGTGCAGGGCGGTGTGCTGGTGCTGGCGACGGCCTATGTGCTGGTGAACCTGGCGACGGACCTGGCCCAGCACGCGCTGGACCGGCGCACCGCCGCCGCATGAGCATGGCTGTGACAGGATCGCCCGCCAGCGCCGCCGGGCTGCTGCGCCTGCGCCGACACCCGGGTGCCCTGGCGGGCCTCGGGCTGCTGGCCCTGGTGCTGCTGCCGGCGCTCGCCGCGCCGCTGCTGCCGCTGCCGGACCCGACGCTGACGGCGCCGGCCGGGCGCATGCAGCCGGCGCTGTCGGCCGGGCACCTGCTGGGCACCGACCACCTGGGCCGGGACCTGTTGTCGCGGCTCCTGTGGGGCGCGCGGGCCAGCATCGCCGTGGGTGCGCTGGCGACGCTGATTGCGGCGCTGGTGGGCGGGCTGCTCGGGCTCGCGGCGGCCTGGCTCGGCCGGCTGCTGGACGGGGTGGTGATGCGCGGTGTGGACGTGCTCATGGCCTTCCCCTACCTGCTGCTGGCGCTGGCCATCGTCGCCGCCTTGGGGCCCGGGCTCGGCAACGCCATGCTGGCCATTGCGGTGGCCAATGTGCCCTTCTTCGCCCGCGCCATGCGGGGCGCGGCGCTGGACATTCGCCACCAGGACTACATCGCCGCGGCAAGGCTGGCGGGCCATGGCGAGCCGGCCATTCTGGCCCGGGAGGTGCTGCCGAACCTGGCGCCGACCCTGCTGCTGCTCATGACCACCACCCTCGGCTGGATGGTGCTGGAGACAGCGGGGCTGAGCTTTCTGGGGCTCGGTGCCCAGCCGCCGGCGGCGGACCTGGGCAGCATGCTCGGCGAGGGTCGGGAATTCCTCACCACCTATCCACGGGTGGCGGTGCTGCCGGGGTTGCTGATCCTGCTGCTGGTGGTGGGCATCAACCTGCTGGGGGACGGGCTGCGGGATCTGCTGGACCCGCGCTGGTCGCCGCCGCGGCCGGCGGCACCCGCCCAGGTGTCCCCGTCCCGGGCAGCGGACTCCCGGGCGCCGCAGACCCATGAGCACGATCCCACCCCGCCGCTGCTCACCGTGCGGGACCTTGGCGTCGACGTGAGCGGCCCGGAAGGACCGCTGCCGGCGGTGGCGGGCGTGGATTTCCACCTGCGGCCGGGCGAGCGGGTGGCCCTGGTGGGGGAGTCCGGCTGCGGCAAGACGCTGACGGCACTTGCCCTGCTGCGCCTGCTGCCGGCGGGGGTGAGCCAGCGGGGGGATGTCCGCCTGCGGGGGAGGACACTGATGGGGCTGAGTGCGGCGGTGTTGCGGGACCTGCGCGGGCGGCGCATCGCCTATGTGCCGCAGGAGCCGCTGACGGCCCTGGACCCGCTGTTTCGGGTCGGCGCCCAGCTGCGGGAGGCGCGCCGCGCGCATGGCGAGGAGGCCGCGTACACCACGCAGGCGCTGGTGCGCATGGTGGGGCTCGAGCAGGTGCCGGGGCTGCTGCGGCGCTTTCCGCACGAGCTCTCCGGCGGCCAGCGCCAGCGCGTGGCCATTGCGCTGGCGCTCGCCCACGGGCCGGACCTGCTCATTGCCGACGAAGCCACCACGGCGCTCGATGTCACGGTGCAGCGGGAGATCCTGCAACTGCTGCGCCGGCTCTGTGACGAGCAGGGCCGGGCGCTCCTGTTCGTGAGCCACGACCTGGCGCTGGTGGCGGCGCTCTGCGAGCGGGTGCTGGTGATGTACGCCGGACGCATCGTCGAGGATGCGCCCCTCAGCGCGCTGCTGCGCCGGCCCGCGCATCCGTACACCGCCGCACTGCTCGGCGCCACCCCGGAGCTGGGTCGGCCGGACAAGGCGCTGGCGGTGCTGACCGGGGAGCCGCCCGCGCCGGGTGCGCAGCTGACGGGCTGCCGCTTCGCGCACCGGTGTCCGCGGGTGCAGCGGGTGTGCCGGGGCGATGAGCCGGCGCTCACCGATCACGGCGATGGTCGGCGCGTGCGCTGTCTGTTCCCGTTGGAGGACCCGGCGTGAGCGGGCCGCTGCTGGCGCTGGCGGGCATCGGCAAGGCCTACGGCGGCGGGCGCCGCTGGTGGCCGCCGGGACAGCGCGCGGCGGCCACCCGGGTGGTGGCGGACGTGGACCTCGACATCCGCGCCGGTGATGCCGTCGGGCTGGTGGGGGAGTCCGGCAGCGGCAAGACCACGCTTGCGCGCATCGCCGCCGGTCTGCTGCCCCCCACCGAGGGCAGGCTGCACTGGTGCGGGCAGGCGCTGCACAGGCTGAGCCCCGCCGAGCGGGCGGCCTACCGGCGCGGTGTCCAATACGTCTTTCAGAACCCGCAGACGGCCCTCAACCCCCGCCGGCGCCTGGCGGCCATCCTGGACGACACGCTGCGGGGGCTGACCACGCTGGACCGGGACGGACGGCGGGCGCGTCTGCGCGAGATGGCTGCGCAGTGCGGCGTGGACAGGGCGCTGCTCGGGCGCTTTGCGCACCAGCTCTCGGGCGGTCAGGCGCAGCGGGTGGCCATTGTGCGGGCGCTCCTGGGGGCGCCGCGGCTGGTGATCCTGGACGAGCCCGTCTCGGCGCTGGACGTGTCGCTGCAGGCGCAGATCCTGGCGCTGCTCGCGGACCTGCGCCGCCGCCACGGGCTCGCCTACCTCTTCATCTCCCATGACCTGGCGGTGGTGGAGCGGCTCTGCGAGACCATCGCCGTCATGCGCGAGGGGCGCATCATCGAGCAGGGCGCCCGCGGCGACGTGCTCGGGCAGCCGCAGCACGACTACACGCGGCGGCTGCTCGCCGCGGTGCCGCGCATGGCACCGGTGGGCTGATGTGCGGTGCAGCTACATGAGGGGCCGAGACACAGCACGCGACTCACGGAAAACCATAACGCAGTCTCATGCTTCCACCGATGCACATGACAAATCGCATGGCTCGGTACTTCAGCGTATTCTAAAATACTTGCCGTGCTGGCGGTTTCGAGGCTGCGCCTGCGCAGCACCGCCAGTGGTCCCCGTGCCGATGGGTGTGCATGCGATCTCGGCGCGGTGGACGCCGCACAGCAGTGCCCTGCGGGGCCCAACGAGACAGGAGGCTTGCAATGAAGTACCTGACCGCCCTGAAGCATCTGAACGCCGGTGAGCTCATCTCCCTTGCCGTGCTCGCCACCGTGGCGGCCGCCACCGTCTATGGCGTGCTGAGCTGACACCGCCTGCGGTGCCGGCGGCGGCTCGCTGCTGCCGGCACAGCAACGGCACCGTCAACGCATCGGGGCGTCCGCCCCGATAAGGCGCCGCCGCCGGTCACCCGGCGGCGGCGCTTTTGCGTTGTAGACATTCCATTCTCCGCCTCGTCTCCGCCGGCATTCTGCTGCGTATTGCCTCCCATCATTCCCGAGGCGTACCCCTGTATCGACCCCGGCGCCCGCTTGCGTGCGCAAGACCTTTACCATGATTCTCATCCCCGTCCCGATACACGCGGGGAGCCGTCTGGCATAGGTCATTCCGGGTTGTTGCAGCAGGGAAAGTACTCGCCCAATTTCTTAAATGCCCAAATGGTCTTTTTATTAAATGGTGGTAATAGAGGCTAGTGAAAAACCACCATTGATAATTGTCAATCCTCTGTGAATATGCGGCGTGGACTGGTTGAAAACCCCGGCGTGCCATGCGAAAAGCGCGATCCTCGAACGCGGCATTTCATTCGCTCAGTTGACGTGCATCAAAATTGCGTCCGAGTGGCCCCAATGAATCGCGTGTTTGCAATTACAGTTATGTCCACGACGGGCGCCGGCAGCATTGGTCCATCGTTGGGTCCTGTTTTTACAGGTAAAATTCTTATATAGGTCTGCGCTCGCTGCAGGCCGCCGCAGGCGTCCGGTGTGCCGCCATGCCGCCGCACCTATTGCGGTAGGCCGCAGCCGCGGATGTACACAAGCAATAACGGAGGACCTCTGATGGCCTATGAACCGACCTTGGGCGATGTCATGCGCAGCCAAGGTGTGAGCCGGCGGGCATTCCTGCAATTCTGCTCCGCGACGGCATCGCTGATGGCGCTGCCGGCGGGCACCGCCACGGCCATGGCAGAGGCCCTGTCGGAGGCGCGCAGGCCGTCGGTGATCTGGCTGTCATTCCAGGAATGCACCGGCTGTACCGAGGCATTGACACGCTCCCACGCGCCCACCATCGAGAACCTGCTGTTCAACTTCATCTCGCTGGACTATCACCACACGCTGCAGGCGGCCGCCGGTGATGCGGCGGAGCGCGCCTTGGAAGAAGCCCAGCACGCGAACAAGGGCAAGTACCTGGTGCTGGTGGACGGCTCCATTCCGCTGCTGGAGTACTGCTCCACGGTGGCGGGCCACAGCAACAAGGCATCGCTGGAGCACGTCTGCGCGGATGCCGTCGCCGTCATCAACATCGGCACCTGCTCGGCGTATGGCGGCATCCCCATGGCCAAGCCGAATCCCACCCGGGCCGTGGCGACGGGCGACATCATCAAGGACAAGCCCATCATCAATGTGCCGGGCTGCCCGCCCATGCCGCTCGCCATCACCGGCGTCATCGCCCAATACCTGACCCTCGGCCGGCTGCCGGAGCTGGATCATCTCGGCCGCCCCGTGGCGTTCTTCGGCGAGAACATCCACGACCGCTGCTACCGCCGGCCCTTCTACGACCGCGGCCAGTTCGCCGAGACCTTCGACGACGAGGGCGCGCGCAAAGGCTGGTGCCTGTACAAGCTCGGCTGCAAGGCGCCGGTGGCCTACAACGCCTGTGCGCACGTCAAGTGGAACAACGGGGTGAGCTTCCCGATCCAGTCCGGACACGGCTGCATCGGCTGCTCCGAGCCCGGCTTCTGGGACATGGGCGGCGTCTACGAGTCCGTGGCCACGGGCAAGTTCGGCGACGGCGCCAAGCTCGGCACGGCGGCCGTGGCCGGGGCCGCGCTCGGCGCCGGCGCTGCGGTGCTGGCGCGGCGCAGGAAACGCGAGGTTCACGAGGAGGAGGCGACGGAGGGCTGAGGGACCACCGCCCGGCGGCACCGACGGGGCCGGCCGCCAGCCCAGGCTGGAGTCGAGCACCTGTCGGTGACCGTCGCGGCGCATGCCGCGCGCATCACAAGACAAGGGTCAGACGAGCCCAAGCGACACGACAAGCCAACATCGAGCCCATGCATCACAGCAACACAACCCACTTGGGCCATCCACCGGAGGAAACTGACCAATGACGCTCCTCGACTTCGCCCGCGGACCGGCGATACATGCCTCGCTGATCATCCTGGTCGCCGGCATCCTGCTGCGCCTGGTGGGCGTGCTGATGCTGACCCGCGGCGCCGATCTGTCCCGGCCACGGGACGCCTTCGGCAACTTCAAGGGCTATCGCACGGTGCTGAGCCGCGCCTGGCCTGCCAGCGAGTTCAACGCCGCCACCGTGTACCAGACGGTGATGGCCTACATCTTCCACATCGCCACGCTCCTGGTGGTGGTGGGCATCGTGCCGCACATCGAGTTCATCACCAGCCTCACCGGTGTGTCCTGGCCCGGGCTGCCGAACTTCATCGGTGTGGCGCTCGGCACCATCGCCCTGGTGTCGCTGCTTGCGCTCATCGCGCGGCGGTTGATGCACCCCGCCATCTACAACTCCACGGTCGGCGACTATGTCACCTGGATCATCGTCGCGCTGCCGTTGGTGACGGGCCTGATGGCCTTCGCCCACGTCGGGCTGCGCTACGAGACCATGCTGGCGCTGCACATCCTGAGCTCGGCGCTGCTGTTCGCCTATCTGCCGTTCAGCAAGCTGATGCACGCCTTCTGGTTCGTCTTCTCCCGCGCCCAGAGCGGGCTGGCCTACGCCCACAAGGGGGTCCGGATATGAGCGCCACCGCCACGACACAGGTCTTTCCGAGCTTCGCCGAGGTCTACCAGGGCCTGGCGGGGCAGATCGGCATGCTGCGCCAGATGGCGCCGCAGCCCACCAAAACGGAACAGAAGCGGCTTCAGGGCGCCGTCGATACCCTGATCGCCGACACCAACGCCGACGAGGCGGTGTGGCTGGAGAGCTGCATCCACTGCGGGCAGTGCACCACGGCGTGTCACTACTTCCAGTCCATGCAGGACGCCAAGTACGCCCCCATGCGCAAGATGGACCTGTACCGCCGTGTCTATCAGCGCGAGATCAGCCCCATGCGCTGGTGGCACCGGCTGGTGACCAAGCCGGTGAAGCTCTCCGACTTCGAAGAGGCCAAGGAGCTCATCTACGACTCCTGCACCGAGTGCGGGCGCTGCACCATGGTCTGCCCCATGGGCATCGACACGGCCTCGCTGGTGCATCACATGCGCAGCGCCATGGTGGCCGCGGAGCTGGTGCCGCCGGAGCTGGCCGCCCTGCGCATGGAGCAGAAGCACCAGGGCACGGTGTTCGGCTCCTCGCCGGACAAGCTGAAAGAGATGATCGACACCATCCGCGCGCAGGCAGGTGTGGAGATTCCGCTGGACAAGGAATCCGCCGAGGTCATGGTGCTCAGCTCTGCCGTGGACCTGGTGGCCAACGGCAACGGGCTGCTGGCGACGGCGAAGATCATGAACCACCTGGGCGTGGACTGGACCATCTGCTCCGACGGCTTCGAGAGCGCCAATTTCGGGCTGCTCTCCGGCGACATGACCCTGTGGAAGCAGCAGGCGGACCCGATCGTCGCCGCCGCCCAGCGGGTCAAGGCCAAGACGGTGGTCATTGCCGAATGCGGCCATGCCTACCCGGCGCTGCGCTGGAACCCGATGCTCAGGAGCGGCGAGCTGCCGTTCCAGATGATGTACATGTCGGAGTTCCTCGGCAAACAGGCCAAGGCCGGCAAGCTGCGCCTCAAGCCGCTGGAACAGAAGGTCACCTTCCACGACCCCTGCAAGACCGGGCGGCGCGGCGGCGCCTTCGAGGAGCCGCGGGCGGTGCTCAAGGCCATGGGCGCGGACCTGGTGGAGATGCCCAACAACAAGGAATACAACTGGTGCTGCGGCGGCGGCGCGGGGATCTTCCTGCTGCAGGACGCCACCGAGCTGCGCGACCAGTCCTTCAAGATCAAGATCCGGGAGGTCAACGAAACGGGCGCCGAGTCCGTGGTGGTGAGCTGCGCCAGCTGCCGGCTCAATTTCGAGTCCGGCCGCCAGAAGAACAACTGGGACAAGCGCGTCGAGAGCCTGGTGGAGCTGACCGCCGCTCACCTCATCGATGACGACGCATCCGCCGCCGCCGCCAGCAAGACAGGAGCTGCCCAATGACCGCGAGAGTCGTAGTCGACCCCGTCACCCGCATCGAGGGGCACCTTCGCATCGAGGCGAAGATGAACGGCGGCAGCATCGAGCAGGCCTATTCCTCCGGCACCAGCGTGCGCGGCCTGGAGACCATCGTGCTGGGCCGCGACCCGCGCGATGTCTGGGCCTTCGTGCAGCGCATCTGCGGCGTCTGCACCCTGGTGCACGGCATTGCCGGCGTGCGCGCGGTGGAGGACGCGCTGGACTATGAGATCCCGCGCAATGCCGAGCTCATCCGCAACCTGATGATCGGCACCCAGTACGTGCACGACCACGTGATGCACTTCTATCACCTGCATGCACTGGACTGGGTGGACGTGGTCTCGGCGCTGAAGGCGGACCCGAAGGCGACCTCCGAGCTGGCGCAGTCCATCAGCGGCTATGCCAAGTCCTCGCCCGGCTATTTCGCCGATGTGCAGAAGAAGCTCAAGGCCTTCGTGGAGACGGGTCAGCTCGGCATCTTCGCCAACGGTTACTGGGGCCATCCAGCCTATCGGCTGCCGCCGGAGGCCAATCTGATGGCCACCGCGCACTACCTGGACGCGCTCGCCTGGCAGCGCGACGTGGCGGAGCTGCACGCGGTGTTCGGCGGCAAGAACCCGCATCCCAACCTCTGCGTCGGCGGCATGCCCTGCGCCATCAGCCTGGAGTCCGGCAAGCAGGCGGGCACCGCCCTGGACGTGGTGGGCCTGGAGCGGGTGCGCAACATCCTTCAGAAGATGCACAGCTTCGTGCACCAGGTGTACCTGCCGGACACCATCGCCATCGCCGGCTTTTACAAGGACTGGTTCAAACAGGGGGAGGGGCTCGGCAACTTCATGACCTATGGCGACTTCCCCGCCAAGGGCTATGGCGACCGGGCCTCCTACATGGTCCCCGCCGGTGTCATCCTGAACCGGGACCTTTCGCGCATCGAGCCCGTGGACCTGGACGCCGAGTCCGAGATCCAGGAGTTCGTCGCCCACGCCTGGTACGACTATCGCGACGGCAAGGACAAGGGGCTGCATCCCTACCAGGGCGAGACCAAGCTCGCCTACACGGGCCCGGAGCCGCCGTACCAGCAGCTCGACGTGGACAACCAGTACTCCTGGCTCAAGACGCCGCGCTGGAAGGGCAAGCCCATGGAGGTCGGCCCGCTGGCCCGGGTGCTGATGCTCTACGCCACCGGCGACGCCCGCACCAAGGAACTCGTGGACGACACGCTGAAGCGGCTCGACCTGCCGCTGGAGGCCCTCTACTCCACCATGGGCCGCACCGCCGCCCGCACGCTGGAGACGGCCATCATGGTGGACGCCGTGCAGGGCTGGTACGACACCCTGCTCGCCAACATCAAGGGCGGCGACCTCAAGACCTTCAACGAGACGCTCTGGGACCCGAAGACCTGGCCGCAGAAGGCCCAGGGCGTGGGCCGCATGGAGGCCCCGCGCGGTGCGCTGGGGCATTGGATCGTCATCGAGGACGGCAAGGTCGCCAACTATCAGGCGGTGGTGCCCACCACCTGGAACGCCGGTCCCAGGGATGCGCAGGAGCAGCAGGGCGCCTACGAGGCGGCGCTCGCCGGCCACGCCCTGCAGGACCCGGCGCAGCCGCTGGAGATTCTGCGCACCGTGCACAGCTTCGATCCGTGCATCGCCTGTGCCGTGCATCTGACCGACCCGAGCGGCGAGGAGGTGCTCGAGCTGAAAGTCCAGTAGCGGGCGCTGTCACGCGCCCATGACAGTCGGGTCGGGAGCCTGCCGGCATAGAGAAGTACCAAAACGGCGGCACTCCCGGCCGGTTACGACCGCCCAGAGGAGGACTGAACGCCATGACATCCCTTTCCCAATTGGCCGAGCTGCACGTGCGCGAGTTCGTGTCGCGGCTGAAGCGCCAGGACGAGATCAACGCCGAGGACCGGACCCGTCGCCCCAAGCAGCTCATCGAGCGGGTGCGCAGGCCCATCTCCGACTGGCGCCAATCCGCCATCAATTGCGCCGGGCCGCTCTGCCTGCTCGACGCCGTCGGCCAGGCCGAAGAGAGCTGGGTCGAGGTCTTCGAGCACGCGCCGCGCTGCGAGCTTCCGGTTACCAAGCCCAAGCCGCGTCTGCACCGCTCCTTCGACGGCGAGCTGCACCGCGACGACACCCTGACCTTCGCCTGACGAGGACGACCGACCATGTATGGTGTTTCCACCAAAGTGAGCACGGGCTTCGATGACACCATCGACCGCGTTACCGAAGCCCTTAAGACCGAGGGCTTCGGTGTGCTGAGCGACATCGATGTGGCGGCGACGCTCAAGGGCAAGCTCGGCATCGAGCAGCCGCCCTACCGCATCCTCGGGGCCTGCAACCCCGACTTTGCCCACAAGGCCATCAGCGCCGAGCCCGACATCGGCGTGCTCCTGCCCTGCAACTTCGTGGTGCGCGAGGACGACGACGGCGATGTGCATGTGCTCTTCATGAATCCACTGGCGGTGCTGGACCTCGTAGAGAACCCGAAGGTGCCGGGGCTCGCCGAGTATGTGCGCGAGAAGCTGGACCGGGTGATGGCGGCCGTGAGCGACTGACGGCCAGCGCCGGGCGCAAGCCCCCCCCGCTGCTTCAGGCAGCGCCCAAACCCGCGCCGCAACCCGCGCCGCAAGCGGCGGGCGCATCAGCGCCGCCCGCAACCACCGGCCCAAACCCGGCCCCGACTCCTCCAGCAGCCCCGCTGAAGCCGCGGCCCTCCGCCCCCACGTTGACAGCGGAGGCGCCGCGGCGCACAGCAATTCGGCCACACCGCAGCAGGAGGGTCAGGCCATGTCCACACCCAAGAACGTCCTCGGCGAGCCGCTGGAGCTCTGCTCCGAATCCCCCAAGACCGGCTTCACCCGCAGCGGCAGCTGCGAGACCGGCCCGCAGGACCTGGGCTCCCACACCGTCTGCGCGCGGGTGACCCAGGACTTCCTCGAATACTCCAAGTCCAGGGGCAACGACCTGATGACGCCGGTGCCCGAATTCGACTTCCCGGGCCTCAAGCCCGGCGACCGCTGGTGCCTCTGCGCCGCGCGCTGGCAGGAGGCGCTGGAGGCCGGCTGCGCACCGCGTGTCGCATTGCGCGCCACCCACCAGCGTGCGCTCGAGGTCTGCGCCATCGACGACCTGAAGCGCCACGCGGTGGATCTTTCCTGAGCGGGCAGCAATGGCGCCTGGGCCGATGTCGGGCTCGCTGCTGTCGGCGAAATCGCCAGCCGGCACATGACCACAACCCGCCGAACGCCGGCATCAGGCCCACCTGTAGTAGGCTGATGGCAGCGCCACCACCCCCGGGTTCCATCATGTCACCAAGCCTCCCCATGCCGCCGCAGACGTACCGCGCCGACGGCGGCCTGCGTCGCGTGGGCGTCGAGGTCGAATTCAGCGGCTTGCACCTGGACGAGGCCGCGGCGTTGGTGGCGCAGGCGGTCTCGGGCAGCGTCACCTCGCCCGGGCGCTATGAGCGCAGCATCGACGGCGATCCCGCCGGCGCCTGGCAGGTGGAGCTGGACTTCACGCTGCTGAAGACGCTCGGCCGCCGCGAGCGCGACGGCGCCGAGCTGATGGACGCCGCCGGCGACCTCGCCGAGGACGTGCTGCGCCTGGTGGCCGAGCGCATCGTGCCGGTGGAGGTGGTGAGCCCGCCGCTGCCGCTGGATCGGCTCGGGACCGTCAACGGCCTCATCTGGGAGCTGCGGGCCGCGGGCGCCCGGGGCACCGGCGAGGAGTTGGCCTATGCCTTCGGCCTGCAGCTGAACCCGGAGCTGCCGGCCACCGACGTGGACAGCATCCGCCAGTACCTTCAGGCCTTCCTGTGCGTGGAGGACTGGCTGCGCGAGCGCGCCCAGGTGGACCTGACGCGCAGGCTTACCTTCTTCGCCGATCCCTTCCCCAAGGCGTATGCCCGCAAGGTGGTCGCCGGGGACTATGCGCCGAACCTGGACCGGCTCATCGACGACTATCTTCAGGACAACCCGACCCGCAACCGGGCGCTGGATCTGCTGCCGCTCTTCCTGCACCTGGATGCGGACCGGGTGCGCGCGGTGGTGGAGGACGAGCGCGTCAAGCCGCGGCCGACGCTGCACTACCGGCTGCCCAACAGCGAGATCGAGATTCCCGGCTGGGACCTGGGCGCCGCCTGGGGCGACTGGCTGGTGGTGGAGCGCCTCGCGGCGGACCCGCGGCTGCTGGACGTGCTGTGCGCCGAGTATGCGGCGTTCCTGGCGCAACCCCTGGAGCGCCTGGTGGGCGATTGGGCACAGACGACGGCTGCATGGCTGACGCGGCACCAGCTCCGCTGATCGCCGTCACTGGGGGTAACCGCAGCGGCCATGCGCCGCGGCGGCTGGTGGCGCTGGCGCTGTGGCTCGCCGGCGCCCGGGCGGTGAGTGTCACGCCCAGGCATCCGCGCCCGGACCTGCGCCCGGATGCCGTGGTCATCACCGGTGGGCACGACGTGGACCCGGTGCTCTATGCCGCCGCCCCGGAGGTGCATCCGCGCTACGACCGTGAGCGCGACCGGCTGGAGAGTGTCGTCATCGACCAGGCCCTGGCGCTCGGCATCCCGCTGCTCGGCATCTGTCGCGGCGCCCAGCTGCTGAACGTGCGCCTGGGTGGCTCGCTGTATCAGGAACTGCGCTCGCGGCGGGTGCGCACCTCCAACCGCTGGACCATTTTCCCACTCAAGACCCTGCGCGTCGCCGCCGGCAGCCGTCTGGAGATGCTGCTCAATACCCGGGAGACACGCATCAACAGCCTGCACAACCAGGGCATCGACCGCCTGGGGGAGGGCCTGCAGGTGGTGGGGCGCGACCTGGACGACATCGTGCAGGCGGTGGAGGTGCCGACGCATCCCTTCCTGCTCGGTGTGCAATGGCATCCGGAGTTCCTGCTCTACAAGCCCTCGCAGCTGCGCCTGTTCCGCGCCCTGGTGGCGGCGGCACGGGAGCGCCGCGCCGCCCTGGCGACAGACTGACTGGGCTTGCGCGGCGGGCCGACGGCAGCGGGTCCCGGGCGTATGCGCAGGGTCATTGGCCGGGTGGATGAGCGGGCAGGGTGATGGAAGGCTATCTCGGGCTCTTCACCGCGGCCTTCGTCGCCGCGACCCTGCTGCCGTTCTACTCGGAGCTGGCCCTGGTGGGGCTGCTCGCGGCGGGCTACGACCCCTGGCTGCTCTGGCTCTGGGCCACCGCCGGCAACACCCTGGGTGCCGCCGTCAACTGGGCCATCGGCCGCTGGCTGATGCACTACCAGGACCGGCGCTGGTTTCCGTTCAAAGAAAAGCACCTGGGCGCCGCGCGGCGCTGGTACGCGCGCTGGGGCATCTGGTCGCTGCTCATGGCCTGGCTGCCCGTGGGCGGTGACGCACTCACCTTCATCGCCGGGCTCATGCGCGCGCCCTTCTGGCTCTTTTTCGCGCTGACGGCGGCGGGCAAGGGCGGGCGTTATGCGGTGGTATTGCTGCTTTATGCCCTGGGGGTGGCCCAGGTGGAGGCTGCGGCATGATGACCCCGGGCCGGCTGATGAATGTGCTGCGGTGGCCTGCGCGGCTTGGGCTCGGCGCCGCTGTGCTGGCCATCGCCTGGCTCGCGCTGACGCCGCAGCCGGACCCGCCCGGGCTCGGCTGGGACAAGCTGAACCATGTCACCGCCTTCCTGGTGCTGGCCGCATTGGCGCAGCTCGGCTGGCCCGGGCGCGGGGCGCGCTGGTGGCGGCTCGGTCTGCTGTTGGGCTATGGCCTGGCGATCGAGCTGGTGCAGGGGCTGCTGGATTACCGGCAGGGGTCGGTATTGGATTTCGCGGCGGATGCCCTCGGCGTCGCCCTCTGGCATGGGCTGCGCCTGATGGCCATGCCCAGGATCTTCACAACCTCTCAGCCCCGCGGCGGCAGATGGCCGTCGTAGCGCTCCAGCAGATAGCCGAGACAGTCCTGGCGAATGACCTCCGCGTCGCAGGTGAGCATGGAGGGCATCACCGGCAGCTTGAGGCGCAGCTCGCCGTCTTCGCAGGTGAAGTAGCGGCGGGTGACGTCCCGGCCCCACTCGTCGCGCACATCGAGCGGCGGCTGCGCTTGCCCACAGCGCGCGAAGGCGGTGCCCGCCGGCAGCTCGCGGAAGTTCAGATGCTCCAGCGTCGGCGAGAGCAACAGCGGCGCCTGCGCGGGGGGAAAGGCGAAGTCCATGTCCTCCGGCACCTTCATCTGCGCCACGGTGTGGAAGAGGTCGATGTCATGCGCCGGTACCGGGGAGTCCGGGATCTCCGCCAGGTGCAGGCAGGCGTCCACCAGCTCCAGCGCGTGCTCCACGCCGAGCTCATCGCGCACCTTACCGCATTCCACGGTGATGGCCGGGCACAGTTCCGCCATGGCCTGGGACTGCACCCCCCGCGGGCGGGTGAAATGCACCACGGTGCGGGAAAACAGCGTCGCCAGATGCAGCCAGCGGTTGTCGATGACGTTGACGCAGGCGTAATGCGGATTGGTGCCCGTGTTGTTGTGCAGGTCCACGCTGGCGAAGAGCCCGCGCTCGGCCATGCGTGCCGTCACCTGCTGCATGATGCTGTGCGCAGGCGTCTGCGCCAGCTCGGAGCCGGGCCAGACGCGGTTGAAGTCCGGCTGCTCCGGCAGGTGGCGCATGCCGGCGGCGGCGGCGCGCGGATTGCCGATGAACAGCGACAGCGCCCGGGGCAGGGGGCGGTCGCCGCCGCCGACGTCGAAGTCCAGGAGCAGCCGGCGCATGGCCTCCCAGCCGACGGTCTCGTTGCCGTGCATGAGCACCGACACGAACAGGGCCGGCTCGCGCTGGCCCGGCAGGTGGATCAGCGTCGGGCCGTCCAGGTGGCGGGTGAGGGCGGCCGCGTCGCAGTCCAGCAGACCGGGCGGCAGGCGGTCGAGCTCCACGAGCGGGTCGGCATGAGGGCTGGCGGCTGATGCGGCTTCTGCGGACAAGGTTGGTCTCTCGTGATGCTGGATGGAATTGTCTTACCGGCGGACACCGAGCGCGGTTGCAGCAGCTTGGGAGGCCACCCGCGGGGGTTAAGGTGGATCAAGGCTCGGTAGGACGACGGTGGCCCTCGCCCCCCGCTCCTTGCCCATTGCTCATTCAAGCGTCCATTCATGCACCGGCTTCTCCGTGGCCTGGTGCGCCAGATACGCCTCGGTGAGTGCCTCCCAGTCGCGGCCGTAGCGGGCCACCCAGGCCCGCTGCCAGTGGCCGGCCGTACGCTTGGTGCGCACCCGTTGCGCGACGATGCCGAGCCAGTGCTCGCGCTCGGCGGCGTCTATACCCAAGTCCGCAAGCCCCGCATGCGCCAGCGGCAGCAGCCGCTCCAGGATGATCTCCGGCAGCTTAACGCGCTGGGGCTCGTCCCAGGGCAGCTCGGCATCGAGCCCGTACTCCGCCGCCAGGTAGAAATTGGCCCGCGCCTGCGGGAAGGAGATGCGCCGCTCCGGCGGCTCGGCCGCGGCGGCCAGGGCATGTACGGCGCCGAAGTAGAAGGCGGCATTGGCGACATTATCCGCGACGCTCGGGCCGGCGGCGGCGACCCGATGCTCCATGCGCAGGTGCGGCACCGGAGCCTGTCCCGGGCGCTCGTCGAAGCCGATCAGCGGCCGGTTCCAGCGCCAGATGGTGCCGTTGTGCAGGCGCAGATGCGCGAGCTGCTCGGTGGGTGTGTCCATCAGGTGCGGCAGCAGCACCGGGTAGCGGCGCACATTGGCGCGAAAGGCGTCCAGCACCGTGTCTTTGGCGTAGTTGATGCCGAAGCCGACGCGCTCGCGCAGCGGGCTGCCACCCACGGAGACGGCCTGCTCGAACAGCGGGATGCGGGTCTCGCACCAGAGCTCGCGGCCGAACAGGAAGGGCGAGTTCGCGGCCAGCGCCACCATGGGCGCGGACAGGATCTTGGATGCATTGAAGATGCGCGCCGACTCCCGGGCGCTCATCTTGAAATGGATCTGGAACGAGGTCGCCGCGGCTTCGAGCATGACGTCCTCCTGCTCGAAGGTGAGCGGCTGCTCGCCGTGGATCTCGAGCCAGATGGGCGCGCCTTCCCGCAGCCTGAGGATCTGCTCGTTCAGCGCCCGGTAGCGCTCCCGGGGGGTCATGCGCGCCATCACCAGATGCTCCGGGCGCAGCGTCGGCAGGATGCCGCAGGTGACCACATTCGCACCGAGCTCCGCCGCCGCCGCGCGCACGCGCGCCAGCCTGGCGGTGAGCTCCGCGGCGAGGCGGCTCAGGCCAGCGCCCGTGAGCTGCACCGGGGTGCCGTTCAGCTCCAGGTTGAACTGCGCCAGCTCCGGGACCACCAGCGGGTCGTCCAACACCGCCAGCAGCGCCTCGATGACCGGCGCCGGCGCCGTATGGCGGCGGTCCACCAGCCAGGCCTCCATCTCGAAGCCGCCCTCGCGCGGCGTGTCCGCGAAGCAGTCCTCGTCGAACCAGCGGGCCAGCAGGTCCGTCTCGGCGCGCAGCCGGGCCTGGAACTCATCGAAGTCCGCTTGGGTGAAGCAGGTGTCCGTGATGTCCTGGCCCATGGCGTGCCTCGCGGGTGGTCAGTCGCCGGCTTCGCCGAGCAGCCGGTCCAGCTCGGCGAGCCGGGACGGCGTGCCCACATCCATCCAGCGCCCGGTGTGGTGGAGCCCGCCGACGCGGCCCGCGTTCATGGCGCGGTGCAGCAGCGGCGCCAGCGGAAAGGCCACCGCCTCGCAGCCGGCGAACAGGTCTGGATGATAGACGCCGATGCCGGCAAAGGTGAGCCGGGCCGATCCCTGCCGCGACACCCTGCCACCGGTCAGCGCGAAATCGCCGTCGGCGTTGTGGTCTGGATTGTCCACGAGCACCAGCCGCGCCAGGTCGCCGTCGGCGAGGGCGGGACCACAGGCGAGCCGCGCATAGTCGAAGTCGCACCAGACATCGCCGTTGGTGACCAGGAAGGGCGCGTTGCCGTCCGTCAGCAGCGGCAGCGCCCGGAAGATGCCGCCGCCCGTCTCCAGCGCTCCGTTGTGGCCGAGCGCTGCGCCCTCCGGCGAGTAGTGGATACACACATCGTACGCAGAGCCGTCCCCCAGATACGCCTCGATCTGCTCACCCAGATGGGCATGGTTGACGACCAGCTCCGTGAAGCCCGCCGCCTTGAGCCGCAGGATCTGATGCTCGATGAGCGTGCGCCCGCCCGCCGCCAGCAGCGGCTTCGGCCTGTGGTCCGTCAACGGTCGCATGCGGTTGCCGCGTCCGGCGGCGAGGATCATGGCCTTCATGGGTGAGCTTCGGTCCGGTCGGTGGTTGGCCCCTCGGGCAGGAACATACCAGAACCGGGCGGGTGGGGGCTCTGGGGCTCGATCGGTCACGCAGCGCGCGCCACGCTGCCACGACCTCCTTCGGTGCGCCCGTTGCGGCTGCGAGCGGTCTGAAACCGGTACCCATGGCGCGTGCGATCCGCCGTGCTGCTCTGTCGGCAACGGTGGGGTCGCAACCTTGGGGTTGGTATGCATCGATGACACGCTCTGAGCACAGTGCGCCGGTTGCGGCTGCGTCACTGCCTGTCCGGGCTGGCGGTCAGGTGCTCGTCAGGCGCGCCTGCTACAGGCCGCCATTGCGCCAGTTGGGCCGTTGCTATACTCCCCACGCCGGGATCTCGATCCGGATGCCATCCATGACGCTGACACAGGAAGACATTGATTTCATCAAGGCCAACATGGCCGACTGGCTCATCGAGCAGAGCACGGGCCGGCCGGCGGCCGTGTACGAGATCGAGCTGCGCGAGCGGATGGTGCGGGTGGAGGAGGCGCTCAAGCATGAGCGGGAGCTGATCCGCGAAGGGTTTGCGCATATGGATGCGCGCTTTGCACAGGCGGAGCAGCGCCATCAGGAACTGCGTGAGGACATGCTGGCCCGCTTCGAGCAGGCGGAGCAGCGTCATCAGGAGCTGCGCCGCGATATGCTGGCGCGCTTCGAGCAGGCGGACAAGCGCTTCGAGCAGGCGGAGCAGCGTCATCAGGAGCTGCGCCGCGATATGCTGGCGCGCTTCGAGCAGGTGGACAAGCGCTTCGAGCAGGCGGAGCAGCGCCATCAGGAGCTGCGCCGCGACATGCTGGCGCGCTTCGAGCAGGCGGACCAGCGCCAGCAGGAGCTGCGCCTCGATATGCTGGCGCGCTTCGAGCAGGTGGACAAGCGCTTCGAGCAGACAGACCAGCGCCACCAGGAGCTGCGCCGCGACATGCAGGCCGGCTTCGAACAGGTGGACAAGCGTTTCGAGCAGGTGGAGCGGCGACTCGACCGACAGGATGAGCGCTTCGCGGCCATCGATGCCCGCTTCGACGCGATGTTACGCCGGCACGACCGCCACTTTCTGTGGCTCATCGGCTTCATCTCCACCGTCGGTGCGCTCATCATCGCTGCCGGCAAGCTATTGTAGCCAGGGCGCTCCTGCAATACGGTGACGGTATACTGATCTCTGGTGCTTCTCAGCGTGTCGCCCGGTGAGCCGTGAAATCAACAGACCGTCAGCGTTAGTGCGGAGACGGCCGTCGCGCGCCGATTCAGGGAGGCGGCTTCCGCGTCGCGGCCGGCCCGCCATTGGGCCGGCGCGCGGACACAGCCATGGCCCCCCGTAACGGGGACGTAACGGGGACAGTATAGTTAACTGAGAGCCGTCGGGCGGCACTGGGCCAACACCTGGTGACGTCAAACTTGGTGACAGTACATCTAGCCTGCACCTGACCAATCCGGCGGACTCACCCCGGGCGTGCCCGCCGCCGCAGCACGATGGCGACGCCGCCGAGCGTGGCTGCCGCGGCCAGCGCGAGCCGCAGTATCAGCGGCTCGGCGAGCATCAGCACGCCGCCGGCGGCGGCGATGACGGGCACCGACAGCTGTTATGAATCCAGGCCTCTCTCCGCCTGCCCGGGGTCAAGCTCGGCCTAGGACTCATCGACGGCGACGCGGTCACGAAAGCCGGCATCGCACATCAACCGTCCTCGCCCAGCAGCAGCCCGGCGATGAGCCGCTCCACCGGGGCATAGTCGTCGGTGAGCAGCGGCAGGTCCGCGGGCGGTGTGCCGTAGGCCATGATGTCTTCGGTCATGCGGCTCCAGGCGCGCTGGAAGCCGCGGCGGGCGGGGACGGTCTTCGGCAGCCGCGGGCCGTTGCCGGCGCTGACGATGAAGGTCACCCGCGGGTCTTCCGGCACCTGGTCCATCCAGATGTCCACGTGGCGGAACTCTGTCCTGAGCGTCTTGACGATGGCCTTGATGAGGCGTGGGTCCGGGAAGGTGTCGACGACGTTCATCAGATACAGCCCGTCCGGGGCGAGACGTGCACGCACCAGCTCGGCGAATTCCCGCGTCACGAGGTGGTAGGGAATGGCCACGTCGTGGAAGACGTCGCCGACGATGACGTCGAAGCGCCGGGCGCTGTCCGCCAGCGCCAGGCGGGCATCGCGGTGCTCGATGGTCATGCCGGCGGGCTGAAGCCCCAGGGACTCGGCGGCGGTGAGCGTCACCCTGGGGTCCAGCTCGGCCACGGTGATGCGCGACGCCGGGCTCAGCGCCTGCAGTGCCCGCGGCTGGCTGTATGCGCCGCCGCCGGCGAAGAACCAGTCGAGCCCGTCGTCGTAGGCACCGAGGAAGTGCGCATGGGCCAGCTCGTCCAGCCCGTGCACATAGGGCGCAAGGAGCAGGTCCGGCTCCGCCATGTGGTTGATGCCGTGCAGCAGGTGGTCCAGCACCAGGCCGCGGGCCAGGCCGGGCGGCGCCAGGTCCGGGCGCTCCACGAC
Source organism: uncultured Thiohalocapsa sp. (assembly GCF_913063425.1). Taxonomy (GTDB): domain Bacteria; phylum Pseudomonadota; class Gammaproteobacteria; order Chromatiales; family Chromatiaceae; genus Thiohalocapsa. The sequence continues at coordinate 13,465 of NZ_CAJXYK010000029.1, read as the reverse complement.
GCGGATGCAGAAGTAGGCGCTCTCGCGGTCGCAGGACGACACCAGCCCGCCGCGCAGGCTGGCGAGCAGCCCAGCCGCCAGCACCGCGATCAGCAGCAGGGCCTGCGCCGGGCGGGCGCTGCGGCGCAGAAAGGGCGCGCCCAGGGCCAGCAGCGCGACGCCGGTGCCCAGCACCACGGCCCGGGTGCCGACGCTCTGCACCAGCCACCAGCCGGCGGCAAAGGTGCCGACGATGCTGCCGATGGCAGCCAGCGCATGCATGCGGCCCACCACGTGGCCGGCGCGGGGGTCGAGCCGCAGCGCCAGCGTGGTCAGCAGCGGTGTGACGATGCCGATGAGCGCCGCCGGCACGAAGAAGAGCACGGCCGCGAAGGTGAAGCTCGCGCTGAGCAGGGTGAGCCCCTGCGCCTGCACCGCGGCACCCAGCGGATTGAGCATGGCAAGGCTCAGCAGGCAGTAGAGCCCGCCCGCGGCGAGCACCCAGCCGACGCTGCGCCCGGTGGCGCCGTTGTCGGCCCAGAGGCCGCCGAGCCAGTTGCCGAGCGACAGCCCCGCCAGGATCACGCCGATGATGGAGGTCCAGGTGTACAGCGACACGCCCACATAGGGCGCCACCAGGCGTCCGGCGACGATCTCCAGCACCAGCAGCAGCGCGGAGCTGACGAAAACCGTGGCCGCATAGCCCGCGAGCACCCGGCGGTGGGCGGTGGGCACCGCGGCATCGGATTCGGCAGCGGCGGTGGAGGCGGCGTCGTCGTCGTTCATGGGCTCCGGAATCCTCTGCAGGCGATCTTTCGGGTGGCGGTGTCGGCCGCAGGCTGCACATGCGCCCGCGCGATCCGGGGCACAATAAGGCCTGTCGCCGCGAGCGGGTGCTCACTGGGTACCTGTGCCGGGCGAGGATACCCTGCGACGCCGATGCGCCGAGACCGCTTGCTCCTGCTGCTCCTGTTGCTCGTGCCCACCGCGTCGGGCGCGGCCGCGCCCGCGCTGGATGGTGCAGTGGCGGCGGCGCTGAAGCCGGTGCGCATCCAGCTGCAGTGGCGCCACCAGTGGCAGTTCGCGGGCTTCTACGCCGCGCTGGCGCAGGGCTACTACCGCGACGCCGGGCTGGATGTGACGCTGCTGGAGGGCGGCCCGGGCTCAGCCCCGGTGGACGCCGTGCTGGCCGGCCGGGCGGACTATGGCACAGCGCCGACGGATGTCCTGCTGGCGCGCCACGCCGCCGGGGAGCCGGTGCGACTGCTGGCGAGCTATTTCCACCGCTCGCCGCTGGTGCTGGTGGTGACGCCGGACGTGGTGCTGCCGCGCCAGCTCGCCGGCAAGCGGCTCATGACCGCACCGGGGCTGCTCGATGCGCTCAACATGCGGGCGCTGCTGGAGCGCGCCGGCCTGGAGCGCGACGAGCTGGACATCGTCCCGTTTGAGCCCGGCATCGAGGCCTTCGTGCGCGGCAAGGTGGATGCCATGACCGCCTATCGCAGCAACGAGGTCTACGAGCTGTATCGTCGGGGCGTCCCCTTCAGCATCATCGATCCGGCCGATTACGGCGTGCCCATGCCTGACCTGAACCTGTTCGCCGCCGCCGGAACGCGCGCCGCCGACCCGGACACGGCAGCGGCCCTGGTGGCGGCCACGAACCGCGGCTGGGCCTACGCCCTGGACCATCCGGACGAGCTGGTCGCCCTGATCCGCAGGCAATGGAACACCCAGGACAAGGCCGCCGAGCACCTGCGCTTCGAGGCCCACCAGACCCACAGCGCCATGCTGCCGGAGGTGCATGCCATCGGCGAGCCGGATCGGCGGCTGCTGGGTGACGTCGCGCGGCTCCTGGCGCGCATGGACGGGGTCGATGCCCCCGTGAGGCTGGACGATATCCTGTTCGCCGCCCCCGAGCCGCCGCTTGCCCTGACTGCGGCGGAGCGCGCGCTGCTCCAAAAGCGCCCGCGCCTGCGCGTGCGCTTCGCGCCGCTGCCGCCCTTTGCGCAGTGGACCGACGCGGGTGCGACGGGCTACTCCGTTGAGCTGCTTCAGCGCGTCGCCGAGCGCGCCGGCTTCAGCCTCAGCTGGCGCGCCGCGGACCCGGCGCGGGTGTATGCGGATCTGCGCAACAGCAGCGCGGATCTCACCATCAACAGCGGCGCAACGCCAGAGCGTCGGCGCTACCTGCGCTTCAGCGAGCAGCGCTTCCCCGTGCAGCTGGCCATTGTCACGCGCCGCGGCCGGCACGACATCCGCGGTGCCGGGGATCTGCCGGGTCTCACCATCGCCGGCAATCCGGGCTTCGCGGCGAGCGAGCTGTTGGACGCCTGCTGCGCGGACAGCCGCCGCCTGCGCGTGGGCAGCCCCACAGAGGCCCTGCACGCGGTGGCCAATGGCCGCGCCGACGCGACGGTGCTGCCGCGCCAGGTGGCGGTGCACCTGTTCGAGTCCGAGCGACTGACGGATCTCGCCATCGTCGGCGCCCTGCCGGGGCCGGGCGGGGCGGACCACGTGGACGGGCATCCCTATGCGGTGCGGGCCGAGCTTGCCGATGTGGGCGCCATCCTCGACAAGGCCTACGCGGCCCTGACGCCCGCGGAGCTGAAGGCGCTGTGGGCGCGCTGGTTCGGTGACGCCGAGGCGGTGGCGGACCTGCGCGCACGCTCACTGCTGGCGCTGAGCGCCGCGGAGCGCGACTGGCTCGCGCGTCGGCAGCGCCTGCGCGTGGTGTTCAGCGAGAGCCCCCCGTTCGCCATGGCCCACGAAGGCGAGCCCGACGGCTATACCCTGGGCCTGCTGCGCGCGGCGGCGCACCTGCTCGACCTCACTCTCGCCTTCGAGATACGCACCAGCGCCGACGCCCTGGAGGCCGTCAGGACCGGCGATGCCGATGTGGTGCTGAACGTGCCGCAGGCTGCCGCGAGTGCGCAGACACTGCGCCCGGGGGGGCTGTCACGCGCGGCCGTGTCCGGGGTCTTCAAGGGCGTCGCTCCCTTCGCCGTGCACCGCGACCGTGAGCTGCTGGCGCAGGCGCTGGACAAGGCCCTCGCGGCGATCCCGCAGGCCACGCTGGAGCAGCTGCACAGGCGCTGGCTCGGCGGCGATGCGCCGTCGCCGCTGCCAGCGGTCGCTCTCACCGCGCAGGAGCGCGCCTTCCTCGACGCCCACCCGAACATCCGCTTCGGGGCCGGCGCGGATTGGGCGCCCTTCGCCTACCGGGACGACGCCGGCGAGCCGACAGGCATCGATGCCGACACCCTGGCCGCGATCAACGACCTGCTCGGCACCGACATCAAGCTGGTGCTCGGGGACTGGTCGGAGCTCGTGGAGCAAGCCATGCGCCACGAAATCGATGGCCTGTCCACGTCGCGGCCGCGGGCGGAGCGGGCGCAGGCCCTGGCCTTCTCGCAACCCTACACCGAGCTCGCCAACGGCGTCTTCGTGCGGGCCGGCAACCCGCTTGGAATCCACGGCCCGGAAGACTTGGTGGGCCGGCGCATCGGTTATGCCGGCGGGTCGCTGCTCAACCAGCGGCACATCGCGGCCATCCCAGGCGCCGAGGGCGTTCCCGCGAGCTCGGTCCCCGACCTCCTGAACGCCCTGCTCGCCGAGGATGTGGACGCGCTGCTCGGCAGCACCGATACCCTGCGCTTTCTGGTCTCGGACGCGGGGTCGCCGGCCGTGGAGCTGGCCTTCCCCATGGGGGAGCCCCTGCCGGTGGTGCTCTCCATCCGCAAGGACTGGCCCTTGCTGGTGAGCGCCATCGACAAGGCGCTTGCGACGCTTCCCGAGGCGCAGCACGCAGCCATCCGGGCACGGCACGTCGGTCCGCGTCCGGCGCCGCCCCAGGGGCGGGTCCTGCTGAGCTTCGCCGAGCGTGAATACCTGGCCGCCAAGGGCAATCGCCTGCGCTACTGCTTCAGCCCGGTATGGCTGCCGTACGACTACCTGGAAGAGGGCGTGCACAAGGGCCTGTTCCGCGACTATCTGTCGCTGTTCGCGCAGAAGCTCGGTGTGGACATGGTGCCGGTGCCCACCGCGACCTGGGCCGAGGCCCTGGCACAGGCCCGGGAGCGCGGCTGCGACCTGCTGTCCGGCGCGGTGCGCACCGACGCCCGGGAGGCCTATCTCGACTTCACGGCGCCGTACTTCGCGCTGAGCCACGTGCTGGTGGCCCCGCGGGAGACGCCCTTCGTGCGCGATCTCTCGGCGCTGGCCGGGGAGCCCATCGCGGTGCCGGAGGCGAGCGCCATAGAGGCGACCCTGCAGGCGCAGCATCCCGAGCTGCGGCTGGTGCCCGCGCAGTCCGGGGCCGGCCTGCGGCAAGCCTTCGGCACCGGGCGCATCAGCGCTGCGGTGACGACGCTGGAGCATGCGGCGGAGATCATCGACCGCAGCGCCGGCGAGCTGCGAATCATCGGCCAGCTGAGCGATCCCTATCCCATCTCGGTGGCGACGCGCAGCGACGAGCCGCTGCTGAGGCTGATCATGGACAAGGCCGTGGCCGCGGTGACACCGGCCGAGCGGGACGCCGTCGAGCTCAAGCAGACCAAGTTCACCATCGAGCAGCGCATGGATCTCACCCTGCTCTGGCAGGTGCTCGCGGTGGTGGGGCTGATCGGGCTGCTGCTGCTCTATCGCCAGCACGAGCTGACACGGCTGAACCGCGAGCTGCGGGCCGCGCGTGACGCGGCGCGGGTGGCGGCCACAGCCAAGAGCCGGTTCCTGGCCAACATGAGCCACGAGATCCGCACGCCCATGAATGCCATCATGGGCATGGCGCGGCTGTGCCTGGACACCGAGCTGGATGCCCGCCAGCGCGGCTGGCTGGAGCGCCTGCACAGTGCCTCGCGCTCGCTGCTGGGGCTCATCAACGATGTGCTGGAGCTTGCGCGCATCGACGCCGGCGGCACCGTGCTCAAGCGCGCCCCTCTGGTGCTGGACGATGTGCTGGAGGCGGTGCAGGCGGTGGCGGACGTGCAGGCCCAGGAGGCCGGGCTGCTGCTTTGGCTCGATCTGGACCCGGACACGCCGGCGCGGGTGATCGGCGACGCGCTGCGCCTGGAGCAGGTGCTGCTGAACCTCGTCTCCAACGCCGTCAAGTTCACGCCCAGGGGCGAGGTCTGTGTGCAGGTGCAGCATGTCGGTACCACCACCTCCGCCGCGGGGCATGCCGCGCGCGTGCGCTTCGCGGTGACGGATACGGGGATCGGCATCCCGCCCGCGGAGCAGGAGCGGCTGTTCGAGCCGTTCCGCCAGGCCGATGCCTCGCCCACCCGCCGCTACCGCGGCTCGGGTCTGGGCCTCAGCATCAGCCGCGAGCTGGTGCGGCTCATGGGGGGCGACATCGAGGTCCGCAGCAGCCCCGGCAGCGGCAGCTGCTTTGCCTTCACGCTGGAGCTGCCGCTCGCCACGGGGCACGCGCCGGACCGGCGCCTGGTGTCGTCCGGCAGCCTGCCGGTGCTGCTGTGGGACGCGCATGGCCGGCGCGCGGCTGCCCTGGTGCGGCAGCTGAGCGCCTTTGGGCTCAGCGTGACCCGGGTCAGCACGGGGGCCGAGGCGCTGGCGCGGCTCAATGCTGATGCCGAGGCGGCCTGGGCACTGGTGCTGGCGCTGCCCGGTGCCGGGGCGAGCGCCGATGCGCGGCGCGCCCTGGGCACCGCGGCCGCAGGGCGATCGGTGCCGCTGCTGCTGCTCGCGGCGGATGCCGAGTCTCCCGCGCCGGCATTGCCGGCCTCGCGCAGGCGCCTGCGGGCGCTCTTGGCGGGCGCGCTCGGTGGCACTGCGACGGCAACGCCCGTGGATGCGCCCGTGCCTGCGGCGGTGGTCGGTGACGCGCTGCGCGGGCGCCGTGTGCTGGTGGCCGAGGACAACGAGACCAACCGCGAGTATGTGCGGGCGCTGCTCGGCCGTACCGGCTGCGACGTCGTGACCGCCGTGAACGGCCGTGCCGCGGTGCGCCGTGCGCTGGACGAGCCCTTCGATGTCATCCTGATGGACATCCAGATGCCGCAGCTCGACGGTTGTGCGGCGGCCCGGGAGATCCGTTCCGCCCGCGGTGATGCAGCCCCGCCCATTGTCGCGCTGACTGCGCATGCACACCCGGAGGATCAGCGCCGCAGCCGGGAGGCCGGCATGGTGGAGCACCTGGTGAAGCCGGTGACGCCGGAAGCGCTGGGGGCAGCGCTGGCGCGGGTGCTGGCGGGCGGGGGCAGCGGCCAGCGGCAGGACGTCTCCGCGACGCCCGCGGCCGGGGACAGCGCCGGCCCGACGGCCAGCGCTGCCGCACTCCCGCCGGCCGCGGTGCAGGGTCCGGTGGTGGACTTCGCCGCCGGCCTCACCCGCGCCGGTGGCGAGGCGGCGCTCTACCACCGGGTGCTGGCGGCCTTTCACGCCGAGCATGGGCAGGACCCTGCGACGCTGCGGCGGGCGCTGGAGAGCGGCGACCTGGCCGCGGCCCGGGGTATTGCGCATACGCTGAAGGGCACAGCCGGCCTCATTGGTGCGGAGATGCTGCAGCGTCACGCGACGGCTGCCATGACACGGCTCGATGGAGAGGTCGATTGGGCGGCGTCCGTCACGGCGCTGGTGGTGGCGGTGGAGCAGGTGCTGGCGGCGTTGGAGCCCGTGGTGGCTGCCGCGACCGCGGCGCCCGCCGACGCAGCAGACGGGTCTGAGCCGCGCTCGACGCAAGCCACGCGGACCCCCTGACGCAACGGCGGTTGTACGTCAGATGCTGACAGGGCGGCGGACCGCCTTGGCGTAAGTTTACCCGTTTGCCTGTTCATGCCCGAAGCTGCGGAACCCGACGCCCGACCAGGGCCAGCTCGCCAGTCGTGACCGATTCCCCCGTTTCCCCGGCCGAGATCCTGGTGGTCGATGACGATGAGGCCACGCGCGTCTTCGTGGCCGGACTGCTGCGCCAGCAGGGCTATGCCGTGGCGGCCGCTGCCAACGGGGCGGATGCGCTGGCCGCCGCCCGGGAGCGGCGCCCGGACCTGATCCTGCTGGACGTGATGTTGCCGGATGCGGACGGCTTTGCGCTCTGCCGGCAGCTGCGGGCCAGCCCCGCCACGGACCGCATACCCGTCATTTTTCTCACCGCGAAGGGTGACGAGCCGGAGATCGTCCGCGGCTTCGAGTCCGGCGGCGTCGACTACATCGTCAAGCCCTTCGCCGTGACGGTGCTGTTGGCGCGGGTGCGTACCCATGTCACCCTGTCGCAGCTCTCGCGCGGCCTCTACACGGCGCTGGACGAGCGCAGCGAGCGTCTGCAACAGGCGAACCGGCGCCTGCGCGAGCTGAACGTCGAGATGGCCACGGTGGAAGAGCGGCAGCGGCGGCAGCTGGCGCAGCAACTGCACGACACCACCATCCAGCAGCTGGTGCTGGCACGGATACTGGTGGAAGGCGACGCCGATCTGACCCAGCGCCGGGAGCAGCTGGTGGGTCTGCTGATGGACTCCATCAAGCAGCTGCGCTCCCTGGTGTTCGAGCTGAGCCCGCCGCTGCTGCGCGAGGGCGGGCTCTACCAGGCGCTGGCCTGGCTCGCCGAGGACATGCGTGAGCAGTGGGGTCTGGACGTCGTCTGCGAGCCGTGCGGCGCGGTGCCGGTGCTCGCCGATGCGCTGGCGGTGACGCTGTTTCAGGGTACCCGCGAGCTGCTGATCAACGCCGCCAAGCATGCGGAGGCCACGCGAGCGGTGCTGCGGGTGAGCTGTGACGGCGAGCTGCTCAGCATCAGCGTCAGCGACGACGGCCGCGGCTTCGACCCGCAGGTGCTCGGTGATCGGGTCGCCGACCGCCCGCTCGGCACCGGCGCTGCCGGCGCCGGCTTCGGGCTCGACAGTCTGCGCTCCCGCATGGAGCTGCTGGGGGGGCGGCTTGAGCTCGCCAACGCTCGGGTGCGGGGTGCCGAAGCCCGTTTGGAGATCCGTTTGGGCGCTGTCTGAAGGTCGTCCCGGCTATCCGTCCGCAGTTGAAGGTGATGAGTTCGTGCACAGCCGCTTAGTCGGCGGCCTGCACCAGCACGGGCAGCGCGCCGGGGAGGCTGTCGAAGCGCAGCGGTGTGCCGAGGCGCGTGGGCTCGCCGTCCAGCAGTGCGGTTGTGCGTAGGGGGCGCTGGGTGTCGATGCGGGCGCGCCGGCAGACGCGGTGGAATACACGCGGCTCCCGGGGCCAGGTGCCGGCAAGGAGCGTCAGCGCCAGTCGCGGCAGGTCGTAGAGCGGCCCCTCGCGCACCCCGTAGACGCCAAGGCGCCCGGTGTCCAGCGCCGTGCGCGCCGGGTGCAGACCGGCCTGGGGCGTCAGCGGGTTGTTGGACACCAGCAGGGCGCGGGTGCTGAGCACCGCCGGCGCGTCGTCCAGGCGCAGGTGTACGCGGTGGAAGGGATAGCGCTTCAGCACCCAGTACGCCTTGCGCAGCAGGCGCGGCAGCATGCGCCAGGCGCCGATGCCGCGGGCGGCCTCCCGCGCCCGGGCCAGGTCCGTCGCCAGGCCGAACATGGCCGCGCACAGAAAGGTCTCGCCGTTGCAGCGGGCCACGTCGATGCGGTGCACGCGGCTCGCGGCCTGCACGGCGATGGCCGGCTCGGGTGCCAAGGGCAGGCCCAGGTCGCGCGCGAGCAGATTCGCGGTGCCCAGGGGTACAATGCCGAGCGGCACGTCGCGGCCCAGCAGCAGCGTGGCCACGCTGCGCACGGTACCGTCGCCGCCCAGCACAACCACGCGTCGGGCGCCGGCGTCGAGCAGGGCGAAGAGGCGCTCGCGCTGCACCGGGTCCGTCGCCACGTCGGGGAAGGGCAGGCTGACGCTCTCGAGGCCGATATGCCCCAGGCAGGCGGCGAGCTGTGCCGTAACCGTGTCACCGTGGTGCAACGCCTGCCCGGCACGCGCATTGTTGATGAGAATGGCAGTGGTCACGACCGGCGCACGTCGCGGCGCCTGCGTTGAGCCGTCGGGATCTGTCCCTGGGGCGCGCACGGGGGCCGAAGGCGGCCGGCGAGCCACGCCCAGCATGATTGGAGGACAGAGAACATGGTGGAAGTCGGCGGTTTTTTCGGCCTGCTGCTGCTGATCCTGGTGGTGTATGCCGTGGTCAAGACGGTGCAGAGCGACGCCAGCACCCTGGGCAAGGTCATCTGGGTGGTGCTGCTGCTGATGCTGCCCGTGCTGGGCTTCATTCTCTGGCTGCTGTTCGGACCCAAGGGCTGACGGGAGGGTCAGCGGCTCCCTCCTGCAGGCCGCTCGTCATTCCTGGCGAGCCCGGCTTCCCGCACCTGATGCGAGGCTGCGGGATGCGCGAGGCCGGCGATCATTCGCCGCCGGCGGACTAAAGTCCGCCGACGCCAGGGTGCCGACTGAAGTCGGCGTACCCGGGCCGCCTCACGACGCCTGTCCGGGGCCGCCGTCCTCAGCCCTTCCCCCTAATACATATGCTGCCCACCGTTCACCGAGACGGTGGCCCCGGTGATGAAGCTCGCCGCATCCGCCACCAGGAACATCACGGTGCGGGCGATATCCTCCGGCTTACCGAGCCGGCCCACGGGGATGCGCTTGATGATCTTCTCCAGCACCTCCGGGGGCACCGCGCGCACCATCTCGGTGTCCACATAGCCAGGCGCTACGGCGTTCACGGTGATGCCCTTGGCGGCGCCCTCCTGCGCGAGCGCCTTGGTGAAGCCATGGATACCGGACTTGGCGGCGGCGTAATTCACCTGGCCGTACTGGCCCGCCTGCCCGTTGATGGAGCCGATGTTGACGATGCGCCCGAAGCCGCGGTCGCGCATGCCGTCGATGACCGCCCGGCAGCAGTTGAAGCAGGAGCCGAGATTGGTGTCGATCACCGCCTGCCACTTGTCGTGTGTCATTTTGTGCAGGGTGCCGTCGCGGGTGATGCCGGCGTTGTTCACCAGCACCTCCACGGGGCCCAGGTCCTGCTCGATGGCCTTGATGCCGGCGGTGACGGCGTCGAAGTCCGAAACATCGAATTTGTAGGCCGGGATGCCCGTGCGGGCCGTGAAATCCTGGGCTGCCTGATCATTGCCGCCGTAATTGGCGGCGACCGTGTAACCGGCATCTTTCAACGCCATGCTGATGGCCTCGCCGATGCCGCGGGTACCGCCTGTGACCAGTGCTGTTCTCGCCATGGTGTCCTCGCTTTGTTGGGGGTGTGTGGTCGTTATTGATCGCACGGCGCCGGGAGCGACAACGCGCGGACAGGGTGCCGGAGCACGCGCGGATGGTAACGCAGGCTCGGGGATGATGGCAGGCTGCTTGCGGTCTGCGTGAGGGCGACCGGTCGGCTGCTCGGCTGGGCTGCCCGCTCGGCCCGCGCGGCGCCTGCGAAGGGGTCATCGGGCCGGATTCGCTAGACTTAAACCCCAGCGTCGCTTGTGCGGCGCGGTTTCGAGTCCCGGGGGCCGACTGGGGAGCGCGCCCCGCAGCACAATCACAACAAGGCCCGCGCGGCGCCCCAGCTCCGCCGGGCGACACCACTGCCCGCCGTGTCCGGGTACGCGGCGGTGCGCGGAGGACCCGTTCGCATGCTGTCCAAAGAACGCTTTACGGCCATTGTCACGACGCTCTTCCTGTGGAGCCTGGCGGGTGCCCTGTTCGGGGGGCTTTACATCGGGCTTTACGAAGTGCTTCAGGTGCTGGGCCTAGGCCCGGCACAGGCCGTGGTGGTGGCCGCGCTGGCCGCGGCCATGACCACCGCTGCCTTCTACAGCGCCATGCCCGTGGCGCTGATGGGTGCCATGGCCGGCGTGCTGGCATCCATCGGTTATCTCATCGTCGGCGGGCCGCGCCTGGAGCTCGGCATCATCGCCCTGGTGGCGGCGGGTCTGGGGCTGCTGGGCGGGGCCTTCTTCGCCTGGACCTCGCACGCCGGCGCGCGACCGCTGGCGGAGACCCTTACCGGCCTGCTGGCCGGGCTCGGCGCCGGCGCCATCCTGGTGCTGGTGCTGACGCTCTACCGCCAGCCCGTGGGTGCCTTCGTCATGGCCGCCGGCATCGTCGCGCTGGTGGGCTCGCTGTTCCAGCTGAACGAGCACTGGATCGTCAAGCACGTCCATGGCTGGCTGCCGACGACCCTCGCGGCGCCGCTGGTGGCGGCACTGGTGGCGGCGGTGGTGGGCGCCAGCATCTGGATGGTGGCGGGCACCACCGCCGCCGCCCTGGCCCCCGAGGCCAAGACCGCGGTGCAGCGGGTGCTGGCGGAGGTGCCGGCGGGCTTCCTGGGTGGTCTGCTGGGTGGTGCGGTGACCGGCCTGCTGCTGGAGGTGCTGGGCTTCCGGCTGGAGGAGCACGGCACGGTCTGAGCGGGCGCCAAGCCACCGGTGCACATCGGCCGGCGCACGCCCGATGTCCCCGCGGCGGCAGCACCGCTGACCCGGGACCGCGGCAGGCAGGCGCGCCGCGCGCCCTTCAGCGAAACGCGCAGTGGCCCTTCGGCCGCGCACGGACGCAGGCACCGGCACAGCTCCGTCAAGGGTTGCCGGGAAGCGCCCATGGCGGGGTGCGGGGTGCGCCGCCTATGCTGTCAATGGAGTCGGGGCGCGCTCTGTCGTGTCGCCCGCCGCCCGGCCGGTGACCCCCGCCTTGGCGGCACCCGCGGGCTGCCGGCCCCGACCTGACCGCCACGACCCGCGCGCCGCCGGCTCCGGCAGCAGATATCCATGCAATTGGGGCGGATGGGGTCCGCAGCCCGGATCTCTCCGCACGCGACAGCGCTGAGCCAATGGGAGGCGACAATGGCCAAAGACATCGAGCAGACAACCGAGAGCAAGCCTGCGGCCACACCGCGGGCCATGACACCCTGGGAGCAGATGGAGCGCTTCATGGACGACCTCATGCCCGGGCGCTGGATGCAGCGCTGGGGCGGACCCGCCTGGGCCGACCTGCTGGAGGGCCTGCAGGCGCCGGCGCCGAGCGTCGACGTCATCGACCGCGACGACGCGGTTGTCGTCAAGGCAGAGATTCCCGGCGTGCGTAAGGAGGACGTGGAGATCAGCCTCACCGAGAACACGCTGACCCTGCGCGGAGAGAGCCGTCACGAAGATAAGCAGGACGAAGGGAGCTTCCACCGCCGCGAGATCCGCCGCGGGGCTTTCTCCCGCGTCATCACCCTGCCCGCCGCCGTGGACACGGACAAGGCAACCGCCAAGTTCGAGGACGGCATGCTGGTGGTGTCCATGCCCAAGGTGACCAAGACCTCACGCAAGCGGGTGGAGATCGCCTGAGGCCCGCGCGGTCGCCGATCGTGCACAGGGACTCCGCGGTCGCACACCGCGGCGTCAGTGCCTGGCGGCCGTACGTGGCGCGCGGCGGAGCAGCGCCGCGCACACCGCCGACGGCCGGCGGTTGCGTATCGGTGTACCGGCTCTGCCGGCTCGCCGCGGCGCAGGCCGGCGGCGGTGCCATGCTGACATCACCGGCCAATGGGCGCCGCGCGCCGCTTGTGTTTGGTGGAGCCGAGGGGGATCGAACCCCTGACCTTCGCATCGACAATCCGAAGGGGTCACGAGGTGGCAAATAAAAAACAGACGGTTACGAGCTTCTCTTGCTCCGGGCGTGACATGGCGTGACACCAAATGCCTGTTTTTGCCGCCCCGATGTCACGCTGATGGCACGCTGCGTCACCTGTGACTGTGGGGCTGGACGCTTCGGCGACGGCTGACGTTGTGTACGTCGTGGCGGCACAGGTTGCGATGCATGGCTTGCGCCAGGCGTGTACGAGGCGGGTGTCGCCATGACCGAAGCAGAAGAAGCGTTGAACAGGGCGATGGGCGAACGGCTGCGGGCCGCGCGCGTGGCGCTGAAGTGAAGCCTGAAGGATCTGGCCGAGCGGACGGACGGGGCGTACAGCAAGTCCAGGATCAGCAACTACGAGCAGGGGCTGCGGCGGCTGAGCGTCGAGGCGGCGCAGGCGGTGGGTGCGGCGCTGGGCAACGTGATGGGGGCCTACCTGCTATGTCTCCACGAGGGGCCGACGGGATGCTCAGCCCCTTGAGCGGGAGATGTCCGCGTGGAGTACGAGGTATTCGATCCGCAGATCGACCCCAACGCCGACGCTGGCAGCCGACAGCGCCTGCCGAGCGACCATCGGCCGCAGTCGGTGACCTTGGCGTTGTGATTCGCTGCGAGGGTGTGGTGGGGCAGCTCACCAATGTGGTTAATGATGCGCTCGACGGGTGCGGCTTGACGATGCACGCGATGAGGTGAATGCCTGCTGTTGACCAGTGACTCACACCGCCGCTCGACGCGGAGAGGTTGCTTCGGGGTCGGGAATTGACGGTCAGGGCTCTTGGGGTATGCGTCCCCTGTATGTGGCTAAGCGGACGCCCGGTTGTGGGGGTCGGGAATGGCCGTAATCGGCCAATAAGAGACACTCGCGGCCCGACCGTGGCGAGGCACTGTAAAATTTCCTGACGGTCTTGCCGCAGGCGCGGTCGAAGGCAGAACCCGGCCATAACGAGACGCC
>NZ_CAJXYK010000028.1 GCF_913063425.1 uncultured Thiohalocapsa sp. | reverse complement strand
ACCCGCGCCGCTTCCCGAACATGAGCGAGCAGATGGCGGCCATCGTCGGCTTCGTGCTCGACGAGACCTTCACCGAGCCGGCCATCGCCGAGCTGCACCTGACGCCGGACGGTGGCGTGCTGGCCGTGCCGGTGACGGCCGCGGGCGAGCGCGGCCAGGCGGCGTTCATCGGCGCGGCAGCGGATTTGCAGGCGAATCTGTCGCGCCTCGGGATGGCGGCGGGGCTGGACGATTCGCAGTGGGCGGCCTACGCCGACTTGGTGCGCGAGCGCGTCGGGCTGAACCTGGAGATCAAGCGGACCTGATTGCTTGGATGCGACCTAGAGTCAGCGCCTGAGCCGCAACGCCAGCAGCGGCCCCTCCACCGCCCCCGGCGCCCCCACCGCCTCCGCCCACCCGAAGACCCGGACGGCGGATGCGCTGCGCTGATCCGCCCTCCCATTGAAAAGCCAAATGGAATATTTTTATCTTCATCTCCGCGGTCTCGCGCAACGAAGCGTCAAACACGGTGATAAATTGGCTCTATCATCCATGTCTGTCCGGCATCGGCGCGTGTTTTCCGTTGGTGCGATCGGTCGCGTCCGGATGTGCACCGCCCGGGGTCGACCGAACCTCCCGCATGGGATGTCCGCTGCGGCGGCATCGAATCGGTTTCATCGGGCATCGGGTCCGGGGGACATCCCGAGCGCCGCCTCAAGACCACGTCGGGGCCTGCATGGGTCCGAGGGTGGATCGGAGGTCGGCGCCGGGACGAAACCGGTCTCGCACGGGCTGTGATCAGCTGCTCATGACGCGCTCCTCGGCGGTGGCGGCGATCGATGACCTGCGAGGCGGCTCAGGCCTCGGGCAGGGCGTTGAGGTTGACCAGACGCTCGGCGTCGAACGGGTGGCCGTTGGCGTGGGGCCAGAAGGCTTTGGCGACCTTGCGCATCAGCTCGATGACCTGTTTGTGCTTGATCGCACCGGGGCGGGCGGTCTTGAGCTACGGTGCTCACCTTGTTTCTGTACCGTCACTCAGCGGGGGTGGGGTGCGCGGTCAACGCCCAACTGCGGGGCTGACGGACGTCGGGACGGTGCAGGCGCGCGCGTTCCGGGGTGCTGGCGCGTGCATCTGCGGGGCAGGGTGCCACCGGCGGACGAGAGGGGTTGCAACGTGCCCTGCGCGAGAGAAGGCGGCGACCAGGAGACGCGCTGATCGGGCTCGAAGTCGGACTCGGGCTGTTTGAGGAGGTCCCAGTCCGGCATCGGCTCGGGTGTCTCGTCCCAGGCGGGCGGTCCGCGTGCGGGCGAGATCGGGGGTGGACGCGGCGGCTCACCGATATGGGTAGGAATCTGCTCGACGGGCGCGGCCGCGGTGATGACCACGAGACAGCCTGTCCAGGCGGGGCCGGAGACCTGTGTCTTTGGGGCGAGCCTGCCGCTGTTGACCTAGACTTCAGGCCAAATCCCTGCGCCCGCAGCAAAGCTGCCGTCTGCACCACGACCCGGTGGCCCAGCTCCTGGAGCAGTTTAAACAAGGCGATTTCGTGGTCCGTCCCTGAGTGTCCCGCTTACTTCCCGTCCCCTATTTCCGCCGTCGTTTGACTTACCGCGTAAGCCTATCTACGCTCGACGGCGATTTCCGGTTCACCACCGGGAGCGTTCTGCTTGACCACCGTCGTCGTCTCCTCCAAAGGCCAGATCGTCCTACCGGCTGCGCTTCGCCGACGGCTTGGACTCGGTGCCGGCACCAAGCTCGATCTGTCCGAGGAGCCGGATGGGCTGCGGCTTCGCATCACCCGCGCTGTTCCCGAATCCGCTGTCACAGACCTCGCAGGATTGGTTACGGCCCCTGCTCGCGGGAAGCCACGCCGATTGGATGACTTCGATCCCGCATCGCTGCTGGCACGCGAGCGCGATCCAGAGTCATGAAGTCGCTTGATACCAATGTCCTCGCCCGCTTCTTCATCGACGATCCGGACGATGCCCAAGCCCTCCGGCAACGCCCCGCCGCCGTGACTGCGCTGTCCGAGCCGGCCTATGTCACCGCCACCGTTCTGCTTGAGTTTGAATGGGTGATGCGCGGCTTCTATGAGCTGCCCCGCACCGACATTGAGCGGGTGCTGCGGGCATTGCTCGGCATCGGCCACCTGACCGTCGAGGATCGGGACGCCCTGTTGGATGCGCTCGACCACTTCAGCGCCGGGATGGACTTTGCCGATGCAGTCCATCTGACTCGTAGCCACCGGGCAGCCGCGTTCGTGACCTTCGACCGCCGGCTGGCCCGCCGGGCAGCGGTGTTGGGCTGCGCAACACCGGTCGAGCTCCTGGGCTGAAGGCCGCGGCGTTGGCTGAGTCGCGGCGCCGATGCCGAACGCGCTGCTGGAGGGCATGGCGACAGCGCCGGGAGAGCAGATCTTGTCCCTGGCTCGGACCACCGGCATCAGCCTGGCGCACGCAATCTCTCTCCAGCAAGCATGCCTGTCGCCGCATCGTTGCGTAGAAGACCCCGTCGCCCGGTGTCCGCAGCGCGATACCAAGGAGACGCTGCGCCGAGCGGCGCAAGCGTACCCGCAACCAAGGCCGCGAGCGCTGACCCACGCCAATGCCAGGAGGCCAGAACGACCGATCAGGGCCTGCTGTCCGTCAACGACCTCGGAACCCTGTGCAACAGCGCATCCGCGCGCGCCGCCCGGGTGCCGCGTCATCCACGTCGGGTATAACCCCGCGGACTGCCGCGGCGGCTCGCGTCGGGCCGGACTGAAACGGACCCCGCGGCAGCTGCGGCGACGCCGCGTTGTGCTGGCGAGAGCAGTTGTTGTGAACAGCAAATGACCCCTTCCGGAAAAGGCTGCGACCAACGCCTGGGCGGGCGAGCGCAGGCGGTCGCGACTTGTGGGGGCGACAGCGCTGCGACCATACTTGCCGGCTGGTTCCACTCGACGCAGGCGCCCCCGAGCCCGCTCCATGCCAACTTCTGCAGCCAGTTGCCGCGGCGCCAACCTCTGCATGGGCGCCGGCCTGCGCCGATGGTGCCTGCGCCGGCTGGTCCGCGTGCCGGGCCCGCGCGGCTGGGCGCTCGCCGCCTTGGTCTGGACCGGGATCGGCTGCGCGGCGCCGCCGACCGAGGGTCGGCTGCCGGTGCTCTCCGTCGCCACCACCGGCCTGACGCCCACGGCGGTCGGCGCCCGCCTCGGCGAGCTGACCAAGGCCGCCTTCCCGGACCTCGAGGCCCGTTGGGACGGCGTGTTGGCGCAGCTGCTTGCGCCAGAGCATGTACCGGAACTCCTTGCGCAGCGGGTGGAGCCGCTGCGTGCCGCGGGCATCGACGCTGCCACGCGCGCCGAGCTGGCCGGCTTCGCAGGGGCGCTCGACCTGGTGGGTCGCACCCGCCTGGGGGACGGCCACCTGTCGCTGGACGAGTTTTGGCTGGTGCAGTTCCTGCCCGATCTGACACCGCTGTCGGGGGGCTCCGCCCTGGCCCTGCATGGACACCGCCCGGGCGCTGCGCCGGTCCTGCTGGGCCGCAACCTGGACCTGCCGGGCCCGGCGGCGCTCCAAGGCCTTCAGGCCATCACCCGCTGGCAGTCGGTGGACGGCTCCCTGGTGAGCCCCGGGCTCGCCGGCTTTCTTGGCGTACTGAACGGCTTCAACGGGGACGGCGTCTACGCCGCCCTGCTCGCCGCCGAGCACTCCCCCGGCGGTCGCGCGTCGAGCGGCGAGGAGCGGGCCGTCGCCTTCGCCGTCCGCGCGGCGCTGACCCGGGACAGCGCCGCCGGCGCCGCGCGGCTGCTGCGACGGGGGACTTACCTGGGCAGCCACAGCGTGCTGCTCGGGGACGCCCGCGAGGCCATGGTGCTGGAGCTGCCCGCGGCCGGGGCGCCAGTGCTGCGCCGCCCCGACAGCCCGACGCGCCCGGAGATGCCCTGGAACCGGCCGGGCCGGCTGGCGGCGGTCAACTGCCTGGTTGCAGCGGATGTGGGCGGGCGCTGCGACGACCTCGGCGACCGCTTCCGCTGGCAGCGCCTGCGCCGGCTGGCGGCGGACGCGGATGCAGGGGCAACAAGCCCCGTGGACCTCAGGCGCGTTCTGCTCGACCCCCTGCCCCGGGGCCACGCGATCTTCAATGCCGCCACCGTCCAGTCGATGATCTTCGAGCCCGCGAGCGGCGACCTTCTGCTCTATGCCGCGCAACCCGACGGGCCGCATCTTGCCGAGCCGCTGATGCAGCGCTACGTGGGGCTGGCGCGGACGGCGGGCAGCGGCAGCGGGCACCCGGGCGCCTGGGTCTGGGTGCTGGCCGCGCTGCTGCTCGCCGGCGGCGCTGCCGCGCTCTGGCATGTCTATCCGGCTCGCTCCAGCAAGCGCCCATCAGAGACGGCGAGCACCCGGTCGGCGACGTGAAACCAGTGATCATCGTGGGTGACGCAGATGACGGTCAGGCCATCTTCCTTCAGCGTCGGCAGCATCTGTTCGTAGAAGTGCCGGCGGAAGTCGGGGTCCTGGTCCGCGGCGAGCTCGTCGAGCACCAGGATGGGCCGTTCTTTCAGCAGCGCGGCGAGCAGGGCGATGCGCTTCTTCTGGCCGGTGGAGAGGGCGAGGTTGCTGAAGCCCTCATCCGTGTAGCAGGTCTTGTCGGCCAGCCCCAGCTCGGCCAGGCCGCGGTTCACGTCGGCCGGGTCGATCTCCGGCAGGCCGTACAGGCGCTCGAACAAGTGTGAGTCCGTGAAGACGGTGGCAAAGCGGGTCCGGTAGCCGGGGCGCGCGTCATCGTCGATCACCTGCCCGTCCAGCAGGACGCGCCCGGCCTGCGGTCGATAGAGGCCGGTGAGCAGCTTCAGGAGCGTCGACTTGCCGCTGCCGTTGCCGCCGACGATGAAGACCAGCTCCCCGCGGCGCAGGGTCAGGTCCAGCGGGCCGACCGCGAAGGCTTGCTCGCCGCCATCGGCATATTGAAAGGCGACGCCATCCAGGACGATGCGCTCGAAGGCCGGCCCAGCTTCAATGAACGTGGCGCTGGGCGTGAGGCCGTCGGCCGTGGCCACGGCCTTATCCACCCTTGCCTCCAGGTCATAGAGTGCGCTCACCGCGGCGTCCACCTTGGCCATCATCGGCAGCGCGCTCGCCAGGGTCAGCATCGGGTCAGTCAGGAACAGCGCCGTGGCGGTGACGGTCAGCACCGTTTCGGCCGACGCCTGCACCAGCGCCGGCACCAGGAAGACCACCAGGGTCAGCACCAGATAGCCGGCGCCCTGGGTGAGCAGGATTTCTCGCATCTGACGCCGGTTGGAGGCGCGGCGCACCGCCTCCGTCTGCCGGCACAGCCGGGACAGCTCCGCGGCCACGCCGTCGCCGACGCGGCGGTCCGCCATCAGCTCCTTGAAGCCCGCGAGCTGGCCCGCGAGCTCGCTTGCATAGCGCGCGTCGGCCGCGTCGGCACGGGCCAGCTCCCCGGCCGTGATGCGGAAGTGGCTCACCAGAATGGGCAGCAGGACGCCGAGCACCAACAGCAGCGTCAGCGCGCTCGCCGGCGACAGCCAGAACAGATAGGCGAGAGCGCAGGCGAGCATCAGCATGGACTTGGCGCCCCGCACCAGCAGCAGCACGCCCTGGGAGAGCATACCCGCGTCCCGCAGCAGCGGGTCGAAGGCGGCGACACCGCCCTGCGCTTCGACGAAGCGAAGACCGCAGCGACGGACCTTGTCGGCGACCCGCAGGCGCACCCGGCGCAGGCTGGTCTCCACGGCGCGCACCGACTCGGTCGCCGCATAGCGCTGGGCGGCGTTGTTGATGGACCAGCCGAGCAGGAACAGCAGCGGCGTCTCCAGCCCGAGCCGGCCGGCGGCGATGCGGTCGGCAGCGGCGTTGACCACCATCATCATGAACGTCACCGCGGCGCCGGCGAGCCCGGCCATGGCGACGATCTGTCCGCGCGGGGCATCGCTCTCCCGCGCGAAAAGCCGAAAGATGCTCAGCGCCATGGCGCTGGCCCGCCGGTGCTGTCAGGCGCCACCGCAGCGGTGATGCGCCCGCCATCCCAAGCGCTCACGCCCGGCCTCCAACGACGCCGCCGCGCTCCTGCTCAAAAAGGCGCCCATCGCGCATGCGCAGGACGCGATCAGCGACATGGAAATAGTGGTCGTCGTGGGTCACGCAGACCAGGGTCATGCCTTGTGCCTTGAGGGCGGGGAGCATCTCCTCGTAGAAGCGGCGGCGGAACGGCGGGTCCTGGTCGGCAGGAAGCTCGTCGAGAACCAGGATCGGCCGCTCCTTGCCCAGCGCCGCGAGCAGGGCGATGCGCTTGCGCTGCCCGGTGGACAACGCCAGATCGGTAAAGCCGTCGGCGGTATAGCGGGTCTTCCCGGCGAGGCCAAGCTCGGCGAGCCGCTCGTTCACCGCCGCCGGAGCGACCTCCGGCTGCCCGTGGAGGCGCTCGAACAGGTGGAAGTCCGTGAACACCGTCGCGAACAGGGTGCGATAGGCCGGGCGCGTGTCATCGGCGACCGCTTCGCCATCCAGCAGCACGCGGCCGGCGGCGGGGCGGTAGAGCCCGGTGAGCAGCTTCAGCAGTGTCGACTTGCCGCTGCCGTTGCCGCCGACGATGAACACCAGCTCGCCGCGGCGCAGGGTCAGATCCAGCGGCCCCACCGCGAACGTGCTCTGCCCGTCGCCCACGGACGCGTCGCCCAAGGCCCCATCGCCGATGCCGTAGTGGAAGCCGACGCCGTCGAGCTCGATGCGCTCGAAGCCGCCCGGCCCAACGGCCGGCGGCAGTCCATCCGTGGCCGCCGAGGCACGGTCCAGGCGGTCCTCCAGTGCATAGAGGTCGCTGACCGCCGCGTCGAAGCGCCCGAGCACGGGGATGGCGGCGGCCAGCTCGCCGACGGGGCCGAACAGGAACAGCACCGCCGTGGCCAGCTCGTGGCTCATGCCTCCGCCCTGGCCAAGGGTCAGGGGCACCGCGAACATGACGGCGAACATCAGCAGCGACAGCATGGAGCTGGCGAAGTTGATGTCGCGCACATGCCGCTCGGTGGCCGCGAGCTTGACATCCAGCGACTCCCGGGAGCTCCGACCCAGGTCCGCGAGGAGCCCATCGCTCAGGCGGCGGTCCATCACCACGTCCGAAAACCCGCTGATCAGCTCCCCGAAGCGGTGGAAGAAGCGCCCCTCGACGGCGGATGCCCGTTGCAGCAGTGGGCGGGTGCCCGCGTAGCCGGCGCCCAGCACCGGCACCGTTACCGCGAGGATAGCGACGATGGCGACCAGACCGGCCGGCGACAGCAGCGCCAGGTAGATGAAGACGAACACGAGCACGGAGACCGCCTGCGCCGCGACCACCAGCAGCACGGTGCCCTGGGAGATGACGCCGATCCGGGTCAGTGGCGCATAGGCGTCGATGCCGCCCTGCTGCTCGACGAAGCGCAGGCTGCTGCGCCGCAGCTTCTCGGCCGCACGCACCTTGATGCCGGTGATGGCCTGCTCCACCGCGTCGCTGGAGCGGCTCAAGGCCAGCCATTGCGCCGCCGCGGTGGCGCCATAGACACCGACGAACGCGAGCGCCAGGAGCCAATGCTCTTCGCCCTGGTAGACGCCTTCGGCGGCCATGTTGATGAGTGCGAGCAGGAGCGCCTCGCCGGCGCCCACGAGCAGGATCGCGAGCCCGATCGGCACCCAGCTCGCGTCTATCTCCTCGGCGAGGAAACGAGACAGATGGCGCCTGGAACGGCTGCGCGGCGATTCGGCGGACCTGGGCTGCGGCGGCTGTAAGCTCATTCCGTGGCTTGTCGCCGCGGCGTCGGGGCCGGGAACGGATTGCGTGGCGGGCGCGCTTTCAACGTGACTGCGCCGCGGGTCTCAGCGCGCCTGGCCCATGGCGTCGCGCGTCGTCCGCGCTGTCTCTGCGCGGGGCGCAGGCTTCGCCCCGGCGACCGCGGCCCGCGGCAGCTCGATGAGCCTGGCGGACCCGGGACCAGGCCCCCGCGCATTCGCAGTCGGCGCCGGCGTGTCGGCCGCCGCCGCAGGGGCGTCCGCGTGGGTGCTGTCCGCATTGGAGACATCCGCACGCAGGCCATTCAGCAGCCCCAGCGCCAATCCGAGCTGGTTCAGCATCACCGCGGGCAGGAAGCCGAGACCGAAGCCCAGGGCACCGACAATGCCGGCAAGGCGCGGCACCGCGACCAAGGCGTAGGTCCGATTGAGCGCCCGGCGGCTGTCGTCCGCCGCCGCGAGCAGCTCCGGCAGCCGGTGCAGTCCCCCCTGCAGCAGCACCACCTGGGCGGTGTCGGTCGCGGCACTGGCAGCGCCGGCCAGGGACACCGAGACATCGGCCTGCTTCAGCGCAATCGCGTCATTGATCCCGTCGCCCACGAAGCATACGCGCCGCCCTTCACCCTGCAGCGTGCTCACCAGGTTCGCCTTGCCGGCCGGCAGGACCTCGGCAAAGCAGCGATCGATGCCAAGCTCCCGGGCGAGGCTGCGTGTTGGGGCCTCGCGGTCGCCGGAGATGATCGCCAAGGTCAGGCCGCGCGCATGCAGGGCGCGGCAGACGGCCGCGGCCTCCGGACGTGGGCGCGCGCACAGCTCCAATGCGCCGAGGGAGCGACCGTCCGCCGCCACGTGGACCAGCGCGGTGCCGGCCTCGCGACAGGCCGCGGCCAGCTCCTCGACGGCTTGCGGCAGGGTCACGCCGGCGCTGGCGAGGAAGCGCGCACTGCCGACGAGGATGCAGCGGCTGTCGATGTGCGCGGCCAGGCCATGGCCCGGTCTGAGCTCGACGTGCTCGGGCTCGCCCACGGCGATGCCCGCTTCCTCCGCATGGCGGCGGATGGCGCGTGCGATGGGATGCGACTGGCGATGCTCGGCCGTTGCGACGAGGCGCAGCAGCTCGGCCCGCGCAGCACCGACAGCGGCCACGCGTCCGATCCTCGGCGTCTCCTCGGTCAGGGTCCCGGTCTTGTCGAAGACGACCGTGTCGATGTCGGTCAGCATTTCCAGCACGCGCCCATCCTTGATCAGGACACCGCTGCGCGAGAGCCGGCGCAGACAGCTCATGATGCCGACTGCCCCGGCGATGGTCAGGTTGTCGCGGGGTGGTGCGTTGATGAGGGCCGCGGCGCCCGAAAAGCCGATGGCGGGCATGCTGGCGAGCCCCAGCGCCAGGCTCGGCAGCGCCAAGCCGTCCACCATGGTCTCGGCGCGCAGCTGACGGCCTGTCTTCGCGTGCACGGTGCAATCCAGGATGGCGCCGATGCGGGCGGCGGCGGTGTCGTCTCCTGCACGCTCCACACGCACCAGCAAGCGCCCGGAGTAGACCCGGGTCAAGGCCAGCACGGTCTCGCCCGGCTCGCGCTCCACCGGCTGTGACTCGCCGGTCAGCAGGTGCTCATCGAGCATGGCCGTTCCGCGGACCACGACACCATCGACCGGCACTGTTTCACCGGCCTCGATCAGAACCTGATCACCGACAGCCAAGGCCGCGCTCGGCATCTCGACCGTTTGGTTGCCGCGCACTACCCGGACCTGACCGGGTTGTTGGCGAAAGACATCGGTGATCGCGTGCTCGGCATCGTTCTTGACACGCGCAACAATCCGGCGACGCAATGCCGAGAGCAGCAGGGGCACATTGGCCAGCGCCATGTTGTCGCCGGCGACAAAGCCGCCGACGATCACCGCGTGCAGCACGTCCACGTTGACCTGTCGCCGCACCACCAGATGCCGATACGCGCTGGCGAACGTATAGCGCGCGTTATAGAGGGTACCGGGCAGGCTGGCGAGGAGCAGCGGCGGATACCAGAGCTTTCCGATCAGCGCCAGTCCCAGGGAGCCTGCTGCCAGGACGACGCTCTGATCCACGTCCGTGTCCACCAGACTCGGCGGCTCGCCGCCGCCTTTGGGCCGGTCCCGCCGGGCACCGGCGGCCGACGCCGACTGCGCCGAGGTTGCAGGGTCTGCGCCTCCTGCCCCGGCTGTCGCCGCACGCGCCGCCGCCTTCAGCCGGCGGGCCGGCCGTTCGCCGACGCTGCCTGCGGCACCGGTCGCAATGCAGCCGAGCGCGCGCAAGGTGGAGCTGTGCAGGAGCATTGAGTCGCACCGTCGTGGGGCCGCAGGAAGGCAAAGCTGATAGGTTACGCCGCGCCAGCCCCAGAGGCCGCGGTCTGCGCATGCACGGCCAAACACGCCCTTGTCACTGGCAAGGATGTCCAGCGCCACGCGCACCGGCTCGCAGGGCGCCACATGGCTGCGTCCGGCGCAGGAGGTCACGAACCCGACTGCACGCTCGTACTCGGGGCAATCGCGGTTCTAGGGTCGGAAGATTACCATCAGGCCAAAGATGCATAGAAGGCGCGAAACCGCGCCGTGGAGCATGACCTTGCCGAACACCCTGCGCAGCGCCAATCCACCGGCACGCGGCCACCGGCGGCAAAGGCGCATCGACGCCCCCCGCCGCAGTGCCAGCCGCAATGGCCTGTGCGGCACGCCGGCGGCCGCGGTATGTCTGCTCGCGCTCGCACTCGGCGCTGCCACCGCTGCCGGCGCTGCCGGCGCTGCCGCCGGCGACGCCGGGCCGACGGCAGCGGCGGACGCTGCGCCCGCGGCGGAGCCGGTCGCCATGCCGCCGCTCCCGGCGGCCGACCCGGGACCCGCCGGCACAGTCCCGGGGGCTGCGCAGCGCGATCCCGCCCTGCTGCGCGTGGCCTTGCTCAACTACCCGCTGACATTGAATCCGATCTTCACCGCAGCCCCATCCACCACCATCCCGGGCGCACAGCTCTTCGCGAGCCTGTTCCGCCTGGATGCGGACGGCGCGCCGCAGCCGTATCTCGCACGGCGGTGGTCCCTCTCGCCTGCGCGTGATGCGCTGACCGTACATCTGGCGCCCGATGCGCGCTTCCACGACGGCGAGCCGGTGACCTCCGCCGACGTCGCCTTCTCGATCCTGGCCACCCGCGATCATCACAGCTTCAACACCATGCTGGCGGACGTGGTGGGCGTTGACACGCCGAGCCCGGGCACCGCCGTCATCCGCCTGCGCCACCCGCATCCGGCCTTGTTCATGGCCTTGTCGGTGCCGCTGACGCCGATCCTCCCCGCGCACGTCTACGACGATGGCACGCCGCTCGCCGAGCATCCTGCCAATCAGCGGCCGGTGGGGTCCGGGCCCTTTCGCTTTCATCGCCGCACCGCGGAGGACGCCATCGAGCTGGTGCCCTTCGACGATTATCGCCTCGGCCCGCCGCCGGCCATCGAGCGCCTGCTCCTGGTGCATTATCCGACCGTGACCCAGCACGGGCTCGGCCTCGCGCGCGGGGAGATCGATCTCGGCGTCCTCGGCCCGCCGGAGATGTTCGATCTACTCGGGGTCCCGGCCGGGCGCTACCGCCTCACCGGCGCGGGTCAGTCCGGTATCGGCCGGTTTTTGTTCGGGGTGGCATTCAACATGCACCGCCCGCCGTTCGACCGCCGTGAGGTCCGCCGGGCCGTCGCCCATGCACTCGATCGCGAAACGCTGTACACGACCCTGCTGCCCGACTCCCAGCAGCCGGCCGACGGCCCCTTTCCGCCGGAGCATCCCTTCGCGTTCCCGGCCATGGACCAGCGCTACCCGCACGACACGGCCCGCGCCGAGGCCCTGCTCGAGGCCGCCGGACTGCCGCGGGATGCCGACGGCCGGCGCACCCGTGTGGTCCTGCTGATGCCGCCCGCCGGGCTCTACTTCGAAGCGGTCGCCCGTTACACCGCCTGGGCGCTCGACCGCAGCCTGGGCATCGAGGTGCACATCGAGACCGAGGTCGACCCCCGGGTTTGGGCACAACGGCTCGCCGCCGGCGATTTCGACCTGGCATCGGTCTTCTACCTGCCCTGGGGCGATCCGCTGATCGGAATGCACCGCCTCTATCACAGCGGGGCCGACCGCGCCGAGCACCTCTACCCGAACGCACCGGGCTATGCCGATCCTGCCATGGATGCACTGCTTGACGCCGCCGGCCGCACCGAGGACGCGTCCCGGCGCAAGGCCCTGTACCGCAGCGTGCAGGCGCTCGCCGCGGAGGACCTGCCCTACCTGTGGCTGTCGCACATCCCCTTCCCGCTCGTGATCCGCCGCGATCTCCACTTCCCGCTCGACTCCCCCTGGGCGCTGACACAGCCCTACGACGGCGTCGCCTGGCAGGCCGAGGCGGCGCCCGCGGAGCGCTGAAGACGTGCTGATCCTGGTCGCCTCCGGGCATCGAGCGGCGCACCACCTCTGGCCGCACGCAGTGAGCGAGATCCCAGCCCGACGCGGCGATTTGCATGCACAATGCGCATGCAATATCTTGTGCCCCAATACAGCCACTTCCCGAGGTGCTGCAATGGCCATGCTCACGGTGCGTCAAATCGATCGAGCCGACAAGGAATGGCTCCAGAACGAGGCAGCGCGACAGCAGCTCTCGATGGAGGAGCTGGTTCGGCGCTTGATTCATGAGAAACGGCGACAGTCGATGGAGCAGAGCAGCCCGTCGGACATCGTGCGGCGTCATTTTGGGCCGCAAGGGGGAATCGATCTGGGCGAGCGGCGGAGATTCGACTTCGATATGCCCACTTTTCCGGAAGCGGATGCGCCGTGAGTGGCGACGTCTACCTGCTGGATACCAATGTGGTCTCCGAGCTGATGCGCCCGGAGCCAAGCCCCGCCGTGCTCGCCTGGATCGATGCCGCGGGTGTCGCCGCACTGGCCATCTCCGCGGTCAGCTGCTGGGAGATTCGCTGCGGCTTGGCCCTGCTGCCGGAAGGAAAGCGGCGCAACGACCTGACAAGGAGCTTCGATGGCTTGGTTGCCGAGCTTTTCGGTGCTGGCGTTCTGGATTTTACGGCGGCGGCAGCGGAGCGATGCGCATCGATCATGGCGCGGAAACGCGCTCTGGGGGAGCCCCTGGACGAGCATCTGCCGGATGCCATGATCGCCGGTATCGGCGCCGCGGCTGGACTGACTGTGGCCACGCGCAACCGAGCGGAGTTTCGCAACTGCGGACTGACGCTGATAAACCCCTGGGGTCATGGCGAATAGGACGGCAACGGCCGGCCTCTTGCAATCGTCACCCAGCACGTGCTCGGCGGCGCCCGCGGAGCGCTGAAGCAGATGGCGGCGAGCCGCCCGGCCAGGCAGCCCAGGCCGTGGCGCATCGGCGTCGGGCTCGCCACCCGGGTCGCCGCTGTGCTGCTGCTGGCGCTGGCCGTCAGCATCGACGTGCTGATCCTGGTCGCCTCCGGGCTGCGTCAGGTGGACCACGAGCTTCAGGAGATCACCGAGCAACAGGTGCCCACCCTGCTGCAGGTGGAGGCACTGCTGCGCGAGTCCCAGCGCCTGGTCTCGCTTGCCCCCGAGCTGGTGACCGCCCGCGAGGCCCTGACCTTCAATGCACTGAGCACGGAAGTGGACGCCATCGAGCGGCGCACCACTGCGATTCTGACCGCCCTGGACTCGGCTCCCGGGTTGGAGGCCGAGGAAATCGAGCGCCTCGGGACCCTGAGCGCCGCACTCACCGCGCGTCTGCGGGACCTGCTGGACGTGGTCGAGCGGCGCCTCGGGGTCGAGCAACGCCGACTGCTGCTGCGCGAGCGCCTGAGCCTGCTCGGCGAGCGGCTGCGGCGAGCCGCCGTTGCCGCGACCGCCGGCGGGAGCCGCGACCCCACCTGCCTGGTGCGCTGGCACGCCGCCCTGACGCAGGGCATCACCGGCCTGTTGGACGCGGCCGTGGGCCAGGCCCAGTCCCAGCTCGACGAAGCCGCGGCAAGGCTCGCGCAGGCGCGCCCGGCACTGCTCGCCGACAGCGCTTGTGCCCTGGCGCAACTGTCCGCGGCCACGGCGTTCGACCCAGAGGCCATGCAGGCGGAGATCCTGGCCCTGGGGGAGCCGGACGGGCTGTTGGCGCTGGAGCGCGAGCGGGTGCGGCTGCGCCGGCAGCTCGGCACCGAGCTGGGGCGCGCGCGCTGGCACGGCGAGGACCTGCTTGCGCAGACCGAGCGCCTGTTCGCCGCGACCCGCGCGCAGATGCAGACCCAGGGGCGTGCCACCCGCGAGCTGCTGGGCCGGCGCCTGCTGCTGCTGATCCTGACGCCGCTGGTGCTGCTGGCGGTCACGCTCGGGGTCTACTGGTACCTGAGCCATGCGCTGCTGCGGCCGATCACCGGCCTGCGCGCGGCCCTGCGGAGCGCCTCCGCCGGCGGCACGCCGCGCTTCCCAGCCGCCGGGGACAACGAGGTGGGCGCCATCATCGACGCCTGCCGCGAGACGCTCGCCGCACTCGCCGCCCGCGAGCGTGAGCTCAAGACAGCCACGGCCGCCGCCGAGCGCGCGAGCCATGCCAAGAGCACCTTCCTTGCGCACATGAGCCACGAGCTGCGCACGCCGCTCAACACCATGCTCGGCTTCGCCGAGCTGCTGCACGGCCGGCACCCCGGAGAAGCCGAGCGCCGCGACTGGGCCGCGAGCATCCTGCGCAGCGGCCGCCACCTCAAGCGCCTCATCGACGACAGCCTGGACCTCGCCGCCATCGAGGCGGGGCGCGTGCACATCACGCCCCGCGACGTGGACCTTGCGGCACTCATCGACGAGATCGCAGACAGCCTGGGACATCGGGCGCAGGAGAAGGGCCTCGGCTTCGAGGTCATGCTCGCCGACGATCTGCCCCGCCACCTGCGGCTCGACCCCCACCGGCTGCGCCAGGTGCTGCTCAACCTCCTCGGCAACGCCATCAAATACACCGAGCGCGGCACGGTGCGGCTCACGGCCGAGACCGTCACCGACGCCGCGCGCGCGCCGCGGCTGCGCCTGTGCGTCGAAGACACCGGCCCCGGCATCCCGGTGCAGGCGCAAGCGCGGCTGTTCGAGCCCTATGAGCAGCTGCACCCCGGGCAGCCGGGCAGCGGACTCGGGCTCGCCATCACCCGCGATCTGGTGAAGCTCATGGGCGGGGAGATCCAGGTCGACAGCGACGCAGGACGGGGCAGCACCTTCAGCGTCGAGCTGCCCGCCATCGCCGCGCGGACGACTGAGCCTGACGCAGCATCGCCGGTTGCCATCACCGGCTATCGCGGGCCCCGCCGGCGCCTGCTGGTGGTGGACGACAGCGCCAGCAACCGCCTGCTTGTCACCGCGCAGCTCGCCCGGCTCGGCTTCCAGGTCGACGAGGCCGCCGAGCCCGGCACCGCCGCCGCAATCGCCGCCGGCAGTCCGCCGGATCTGGTGCTGATGGACCTGGCCATGCCGGGCTGGTGCGGCTATGCCGGCGCCCATGCCGTGCGCACCGCCTGCGACCGGCCGGACCTGCCGGTGATCGTCGTCTCCGCCACGCCCCTGACGCATGCCGATGCCCGCACACTCGGCTTCGTGACCGCCCTGCTCAAGCCCGTGCGGACGGAAGACCTGCTGGATGCGATCGGCAGGGTCCTGGATCTGGCATGGATGGCCGCCCCCGCGCCGCCGGGCCGGACCAGCGATGCAGCGGATCAGGCGGCGCCGCAGCCGCCGGTGCCCGAGGCGCCGGGCTCATCGGTGACCGCGCCGGACGATGCGCCGCACAGCCCGGCCGCGACGGACGATGCGGCACTGCTCGCCCCCATCCGCCTGGAGATCGAGGCTGCCCTGGACCTCGCGGCCGCGGCGCGACGGGAGGACCTGCAGGAGTGGTGCACCGCGCTGGCGGACGGCGAGCCTGCGCTGGCCCCCTTCGCTGCCCGTGCGCGGGCCTTTGTGGCGGCCGGGGATTGGACCGGGCTGCGGGACTGGCTCCAGCGCTGGCTGTGAGGGCAGTCTTGGGCAGGGTGCCCAATCAATGCGCGGCTCCCCAGGGTCGGGCAGCTCCCCGATCGGCTGCGTCCGCGGTGATCGAACCGAATTGTCAGCGGCAAACAGAACGTTGCGCTTGTGATGCGATCTCCCCTGAGCGTCCGAGCCAAGTGCTACCGTCTCGCATCTCCGCAGTGTCCACCGGCACGCCCATCGACGCGACAGCGCAGGCCCATGTCCGAGCCCGACGATGCCCAAGCCGACCAGGCCGCGGCGCGCGCCGCGGACCTGGCGGCGCAGCTGACCCGCGACATCGATGTGGTCGTGCGCCGCGAGCAGGCCGAGAGCCTGATCAAGAGCCATGTGCTCGGCGCGGCAGCGCTGGCGCTGGTGCCCGTGGCGGTGCTGGATATCGCCGCACTGGTGGCGAGCCAGATCGCTCTGGCGCGCTCGCTCGCGCGCTGTTACGACGTGCCTTTCCATGAGCTTCGCGCCAAATCGCTCATCCTATCTCTGCTCGCGGGCAGCGCGCCCACCCTGTCCGTGTTGGCGCTCAGCTCCGGCGCCAAGCTGATGCCCGGCATCGGCACCCTGGCGGGCAGCGGCAGCATCGGGGTGGCCGGCGCGGCAACGACCCATGCCCTGGGCCGGGTGCTGGTCCACCACTTCGAGCACGGCGGCACCCTGCTGACCCTGGACCTGTCGCGGCTGCGCAAGCGTTTCCGGCGCGAGCTCCGGCGGGGCTGGCGCGTCGCGGCAGCAGCCGAGCGCAGCGCGCAGAAGGATGCGTCTGCCGCCGGCGTCGGCACGCCGCGCTGAGCCTGGCCCGGTGCGGGTCACAGCATCCATTCCATGCACCGACGATAAGGGAATACGATGCGAGCGCGTGCGCTGGCGACCTCGTCGTTGGGGCTGGTGATGCTGGCCCTGCTGGTCTTCGTGGCCCTGCCGCGGCTCGCCGAGCGCATCCCACAGACCCTGCGCGAGAGCGCCCAGGCCCGCCTCGCGGCCGAGGGACTGGCCTGGGCGCAGGTGCGCGCCGACGGCCGCGATCTGCTGCTGTCGGGCGCCTCGCCGCACCCCGACGACCAGCGCCGGGCCGTGGCACTGGCCCGAGGTGTGCCGGGCGTGCGCCGGGTGGTGGACAACATGCGGCTGCGGGTCGTGTCTCCGTACCGGCTGTCCATGGACTGGCAGGACGGCCGGCTCGCGGTCGCCGGGCTCATGCCCGACCAGGCGAGCGCGGATGCGTTGGCCGCGGCGGTGCGCGCGCACGCGGGCGCCGATGATGAGACTGGTGCCGAAACCGGTGCTGAAGCCAGTGCTGGGACCAGTGCTGGGACCAGTGCTGGGACCGGCCCGCCGGATCTGGCGGTGGCCGCCGGCAGCCCGCCCGCTTGGCGGGCGCTCGCGCAGGCCCTGGTCCCTGCCATCACCGTGCTCGATCAAGGCACGGCGGAGCTGGTTGATCGCCGCCTCCGGCTTCAGGGGACGACATCCTCGGTGGCAGCGCGGGAGCGGGTGCTCCAAGCGCTGTCGCCATTCCAAGGCCAAGGCTATGCGCTGGACCTGGACATCAGCGCAACGGTCTCCCCTTACACCTTCACCCTGGCCAAGCGGGACGGCGCATT
This sequence comes from uncultured Thiohalocapsa sp., assembly GCF_913063425.1. Lineage (GTDB taxonomy): Bacteria > Pseudomonadota > Gammaproteobacteria > Chromatiales > Chromatiaceae > Thiohalocapsa. The sequence continues at coordinate 62,266 of NZ_CAJXYK010000028.1, read as the reverse complement.
GGCAGGCCGGGGCTTTGTCCCGGACGAGGCGAGCCGCCGCCGGTTGGCCGAGCGGCTGGCGGCGCAGCAGGCGGGCGCCGCGGAGCCGGCACAGATCAGGATACAGGTGGCCGCCGGCGCACCTGCGGGCTGGCTGGACCTCCTCGCCGAGATCGTCGGCGCCCTCCCCCGCTTCGACAGCGCCGATGCGACACTGTCCGACCGACACCTGACGCTGGTGGGCAGCATGTCCACGACGGCCGAGCGGGACCGCTTCGTCGAGGCGTTGCAGGCGTTCGAGCAGCGTGGTTTCGAGCTGGACCTGAAGGTCGCGGCCGCGGACGAGGCGGCCGTGCGCTGCCAGGCGCGGCTCGACCGGCTGCTGCTGCGCCCCATCCTGTTCGCGTCCGGACAGGCGCGCATCGATGCCCGCAGCGACGCCTTGCTGGACGCGCTCGCGGACACGGTGGCGGGCTGCCCGGGCGCCCGCATCACCATTGCCGGCCACACGGATGACCGCGGCCGGCCGGAGGTCAACCTGCTGCTCAGCCAGCAGCGGGCGGAGGCCGTGGCAGCCCGGCTGATCGCCGCGGGTGTCGCAGACGCCCGCATCACCGCGGTCGGCTACGGTGCCGACCGGCCCGTCGCCGACAACGCGACCGCCGAGGGCCGCGCTCAGAACCGGCGCATCGAATTTGTCGTGGAGGTGGATTGATCATGGCCGACCTGGTGATCGAGCTCGCGCTCGTCTTCCTCGCCGCCACCCTCATCGGCTGGCTGATGGGGCGCTTCCTGTGCAAAAGCGGCGAATACGACGAGCGCGCGGCGCGGCGGCGCCTGGAGCGCGCGCAGGCCGGCCTCGGCGAGGCCCTCGAATCAGCGCAGGAGACGGCGGACGGCCTGCGCCGGCAGCTCACCGAGCAGACCGAGGCCAAGGCCTTGGTGGAGCAGGAGCGCGCGGGGCTCCAAGCCCGGCTCGCCAGTCTGGAGACCGAGCAGGCGACGCTGCTCAGCAAGGTCCGGGAGCTTGAGGCCTGCAACGCCCGCTGTCGCGGCCTCGAGGCAGCGCTGGAGGCGGAGCAGGCAGCTGTGCTGGAGCTGCGCACCACCTGCAGCGCCCAGGCGCAGCAGATCCGGGAGCTCAACGGCGCCCTGGACACGACGCGCGCCGAGCTGCGGGCCGGTGACGCGGAGCACGCGGCGCAGCTGGCGGCGGTCGAGCAAGCGAAATCTCGCCTCGACGCGCGCCTGGAGCGGGTCAGCACCGAGCGCAGTGACTGCCTGGCGCGGCTCGGGGCGCTTGCGGACGCCGTCGAACGGCTGCACGAGCGCATTCGGGCACGCGGCGCTCCGGGCCACCACCGGCGCTCGAAATCGGGCGGCGCGGACCGGCCCAAGGATGCCCGTGACGTGGCGCTCGGCGCGGGATCATCCTGAGCGACGGCCCTGCACCGAGGATGCCGGGTCAGGCACAGGGCTCGGCCATCGGGCCGGCCCCAGGGACGCCGGTCTGCGCACCCAGGCCATCCTGATCTGGCCGCATCAGGGTTGGAAGCCCTGTCTACGCAGGGCTCGCGGGCGGCTGCGCGACAGCGTGAATGAGCGACTGCGCCGGACCCGCTGGCATGCCGGGGGTATGATACGGGCCGGGAACCGCCTAAGGAGACGCTGAAAAATGGGCTTCCTGCCCATTGTCAGCACGCGAAGCGAAAACGCGGTTTCCCCTTCGCTTCATGGTCAGCGCCCGGTCCGAAGAAGGCGTCGCTGACAATGGCGGGGCATCCTGCCCGGCACGGGAAGCACTGATCAATCAGCGCTTCCCTAACGCCGTGTTCACGCCAGACCATCGAGCTGCCATGCTGAAGAAGCTGCCCATCGGCATCCAGACCTTCCGCAAGATCATCGAGGGGGGCTACGCCTATATCGACAAGACCGCCCATGCCCAAGCCCTGGCGGACAGCGGGACCTACTTTTTTCTGTCGCGCCCGCGCCGCTTCGGCAAGAGCCTGTTCCTGGATACGCTCAAGGAGCTGTTCGAGGGGAGCGAGGCGCTGTTTCGGGGGCTCCATGTCCATGACCAGTGGGACTGGTCGCGGCGGCATCCGGTCATCCGGCTCGACTTCGCAGGCGGCGTGCTCAACAGCCGCGCGGCGCTGGACCTTCGCATCCGCCGCCTGCTCGACGAGAACGCCGAGCGCCTCGGCCTGGCCTGCGATTGGGCCGACAACGACATCCCGGGCTGCTTCGGCGACCTGATCCGCGCCGCCGAGACCAAGGCCGGCGAGCGCGTCGTCATCCTGGTGGACGAATACGACAAGCCCATCCTCGACAACATCACCGAGCCGGAGCGCGCCGCCGAGCTGCGCGAAGGCCTGAAGAACCTCTACTCCACCATGAAGGGGCAGGACGCCCACATCCGAATGGTGTTCATGACCGGGGTGACCAAGTTTTCGAAGGTCAGCCTGTTTTCCGGCCTCAATCAGCTCGAAGATCTGACGCTCGATGCCCGCTTCGCGACCGTCTGCGGCTACACCCAACAGGACCTGGAGACCGACTTCGGCGCCCACCTGGAGGGCGTGGACTGGAACTGGCTCAAGCAGTGGTACAACGGCTATCGCTTCCTCGGCGAGCCGGTTTACAACCCGTTCGACATCCTGTTGTTCATCCGTAAGGATCGGGAATTCCGCAACTACTGGTTCGAGACCGGCAACCCGCGGTTCCTGGTCGAGCTGCTGCCCCGCCGGGCCACCTTCCTGCCGGACCTGGAGGGCATCGAGGCCAGCGAGGAGATCCTCGACTCCTTCGACATCGAGCGCATCGACCCCATCACGCTCCTGTTCCAGACCGGCTATCTGACCATCGACAGCACCCGCTGGCATCGCTCGCGCATCCGCTACCGCCTGCGCCTGCCGAACCAGGAGGTGCGCATGGCCCTGGCCGATCACCTCATCGACGGCTATATCGGCACCCTGCCCGCCGGGCGCGATGCCCTGCAGGACGGCCTCTACGATGTCATGAGCCAGGGCGACCTGCCCGGCCTGATCGCCGCCATCGAGCGCCTGTTCGCGGGCGTGACCTGGCGCAACTTCATCCACGCCGATCTGCCTGAGACCGAGGGCTACTACGCCAGCGTCCTCTACGCCTTCTTCGCCAGCCTCAACGCCGAGGTCATCCCCGAAGACACCTCCAACCGCGGCCAGGTGGACCTGACCGTCAAGCTCGCGGGCTACGTTTACTGCATCGAGATCAAGGTCGACGCGGCCGGCTCGGCGTCCGAAGCCGAGCCCGGCGAAAACCCCGCGCTGGCGCAGATCAAGGCCCGCGGCTACAGCGCCCAATACCGCGGCCTGCCGAACAAGGGGCTGATCGAGCTGGGGCTGATCTTTGATCGCGGCAAACGCAATCTGGCGCGGGCCGACTGGGCGACGGTGGGCTGAGGCCGCCGGGAAGACCGGTCAGGTGGGTCGGGGTTCGCCCGGCCAGACCCGGAGCCGTTCCAGGCTGTGGCCTAGAGACCAATCGACCTGCCTGCATGTCTGCTCAAGCTCGGTGCGCCCGATTCATTCGCCAGCGGGGTAGAATCGGTCAAATCCTTGCGCTCCCAGGCCACGCACCAACCTCTGCTGAAGGCTTCCAAGACTCGTTGAGGGTCGAGACGGACGAAGCTGAGATAAATGACCGACAGGTGTGCATGCAGGGCTTGAGCCCGCAACCGCTTTGGCGCTGCAAGCGCTTCGGTTCGGTGGTGATGGATGAAGCCCATCCGTTCCATCCGGTGCGCTGTGCGTCCTTCAATCCTGCGATGCCCCGGCGCCGACCCGCCATCTGGCCGAGCGCCTCGGTCTCGATGGCTGGCTCGCCGACACCCTGCCGGAGCAGAAGGCGGCGCGGGTCGAGGCGCTTCAGGCCGAGGGCCGGCGGGTGTGCTTCATCGGCGACGGCATCAACGATGCCATTGCGCTGCGCCGGGCCGATGCCTCGGTGTCCCTGCGCGGGGCGACCACCATGGCCACCGATGCCGCGCAAGTCGTGCTGATGGAGGACGACCTGGCGCAGCTCGAGGCGCTGTGGGACCTGTCCGACGGCTTCGTGCGCAGCCTTGATGCCAACGAGCGCACCGCCAAGGCGTTCAGCCTGAGCGCGGCGCTCGGCGTGCTGGCGGTGCCGCTGGCGCTGAAGTTCTGGCTGGTGGAGCTCGGCTGGCTCGCGCAGTCGCTGACCGGCATCGGCATCGCCACCCGGCGGCTCGACGGGGGCGGGTCGGGGGCAGCGGCGGCGCACAAGGAGCCCGCGCAGGGCGCAATCGAAGCGGATGGCGGAGCACCGCAAACCGATCAGGGTATGAACGACCGGCGTCGCGGATTAACCTAAGCGCCCCGTCTGCGTCGGCCCAACGCACCGCCATGTTGAAAAAGCTCCCCATCGGCATCCAGACCTTCCGCAAGATCATTGAGGAAGGCTATGTCTATGTCGACAAGACCGCCCATGCCCAATCGCTCGCGCAAAGCGGCACCTATTTCTTCCTGTCGCGCCCGCGCCGCTTCGGCAAGAGCCTGTTCCTGGACACCTTGAAAGAGCTGTTCGAGGGCAGCGAGGCGCTGTTTCGGGGGCTCCATGTCCATGACCAGTGGGACTGGTCGCGCCGCCACCCGGTCATCCGGCTCGACTTCTCCGGCGGCGTGCTCGACAGCCGCGCGGCGCTGGACGAGGCGATCCGCGAGCGCCTGGCAGAGAATCAAGACCGCCTCGGCGTGCGCTGCGAGGCCAAGAGCATCGCCGGCTGCTTCGCCGAGCTCATCGGCCGCGCCCACCAAGCAGCCGGCGAGCGCGTCGTCGTGCTGGTCGACGAATACGACAAGCCGATCCTCGACAACATCACCGACGTCGACCAGGCCGCCGCGCTGCGCGAGGGCCTGAAGAACCTCTACTCGGCGATCAAGGGGCAGGATGCCCATATCCGGCTGGTGTTCATGACCGGGGTATCGAAATTCAGCAAGGTCAGCCTCTTCTCCGGGCTCAACCAGCTGCGCGACATCACCTTGTCGAAGGGCTTCGGGACCATCTGCGGCTACACCCAGCGCGACCTGGAGACCGCCTTCGGCGATCACCTCAAGGGCGTCGATTGGGACCGGCTCAAGGCCTGGTACAACGGCTACGGCTTCCTGGGCGAACCGGTCTACAACCCGTTCGACATCCTGTTGTTCATCGGCGAGGGACAGGAGTACCGCAACTACTGGTTCGAGACCGGCAACCCGCGCTTCCTGGTCGAGCTGCTGCCGCGGCGCGCCACCTTCCTGCCGGACCTGGAGGGCATCGAGGCCAGCGAGGAGATCCTCGACTCCTTCGACATCGAGCGCATCGACCCCATCACGCTCCTGTTCCAGACCGGCTATCTGACCATCGACAGCACCCGCTGGCATCGCTCGCGCATCCGCTACCGCCTGCGCCTGCCGAACCAGGAGGTGCGCATGGCCCTGGCCGATCACCTCATCGACGGCTATATCGGCACCCTGCCCGCCGGGCGCGATGCCCTGCAGGACGGCCTCTACGATGTCATGAGCCAGGGCGACCTGCCCGGCCTGATCGCCGCCATCGAGCGCCTGTTCGCGGGCGTGACCTGGCGCAACTTCATCCACGCCGATCTGCCTGAGACCGAGGGCTACTACGCCAGCGTCCTCTACGCCTTCTTCGCCAGCCTCAACGCCGAGGTCATCCCCGAAGACACCTCCAACCGCGGCCAGGTGGACCTGACCGTCAAGCTCGCGGGCTACGTTTACTGCATCGAGATCAAGGTCGACGCGGCCGGCTCGGCGTCCGACGCCGAGCCCGGCGAAAACCCCGCGCTGGCGCAGATCAAGGCCCGCGGCTACAGCGAAAAGTACCGCGGCCTGCCGAGCAAGGGGCTGATCGAGCTGGGGCTGATCTTTGATCGGCGCGCGCGCAACCTGGTGCAGGCGGACTGGACGTCGATCAGCTGAGCCCCTGGGGCGCGTAGACAAGCGCGCCCGCACTGAGGAATTGGTTGCCCGGTCCAGCAGCAGCTGGAGACCTATCTCGCACTCGCGGCTGAAAACGACTGGGATGCGCAGCGCGTGTCGGCCTATGTCGAGCGCGAATGTCGTCGTTACCCCGAGTGCGGCATCCTCGCCTATGGCGTGGCCCGTGGCAGATGTCCGGACTGCGGGCACGGCTTGCCGGTTGCGTTCTCGTGCAAGGGGCGTGGCTGTGCCCATCGTGCAACGCCCGGTGGATGGCGGAGAGCGCGGCGCACCGGGTCGATCACGTCTTCCCGCCGTCGCCGGTGCGCCGGCAGGGCCTCTCGGTGCCCAAACGGCTGCGCTGGCCCTGTTGAGATCAGGGGGCGCGCGAGCCGTCGGTGATCGGCGCCGTGCTGCACATCCTGCTGCGCGTCATCGCGGCCCGTCTGCGCAAGGGCAGCGCTGCCGGTGCGCAGGCTCGCTTCCGGGCGGTGAGCTCTATCCACCGCTTCGGTGCGTCCCTCAACCGCCATATCCACTGCCGCTGCTGCATCATCGACGGGGGTTAGCGCCGGGGCAGGATGCCGGTGATCTTCCGCAATCCGTCCTTTGTTGCCCCGCCGACTGTGCGCGCCCGCCACTGGAGCTGATTGCCCATCTCCCGGGGCTGATCCCGCCGCCCAGGCGGCATCGCCGTCGCTGCCCTCGCGTGCTCGCCCCCGACTCGCCCCCGCGGGCGGCGGCCGTGGTCTTGGGGCCTGACCTGACCGACGACCCGAGCGCCTCCGCCGCGCTCCCTGCACCCCCCTCGCGCACCGCCCCGAGCGCTCGCTCCCCGGTGCGCTGCCTCTGGGTCATGGCACCTCGCCGAGATCGATGACCGTCAGTGCCGGAACCCGCGCGAAGCGCCGGTCGTTGGTGAGGAACCGATGCCCAGCCGCCGGCAGCGTCAAGGCACTGGCGGCCTGCAATGCATCCGGCGTGCGCAGCCCGTCGCGGGCGCGCAGCGTCAGGGCCAGTTCCAAGACCCCGGCGTCCAGCTCCACGACCAGCAGGTCACCGGCCGCGAAGAACGCGCGGTACTCGGCGATCAGCTCGGTGGCGCCGTCGCGCATCGGCTTGACCAGGCATTCCAGCAGGCTCAACCGCGAGACGGCCAGGCGTGCGTCGGGGAAGCGCTGGCGCAGGTCGCGCAGGGTTGTCACGACGCGGGCGTGGAAGGTGGCCTCGGATTCGATCAGGTATATGACCGCGCAGGCGTCGAGGAACAGGATCACCCGTCGGTGTCCCCGGCGCCGTTCCCGTCGCCGTTGCAGTCCCAAGCCTCGCGCTCACGCGCCAACGCGGCGTCGATGTCCGCCTTGGTTCGCGCAGCATGGGCGCGGTCGGCGGTGGGCTTGTCGAGCCAGTCCCAGGCGCTGGCGGCGGCCGCGGCTTGGGTCTGGCCGCGGGCCAGGCGCCGGTAGCCATCGACCGTCATCACCACATAACGGGGCCGGTTTTGCTTGATCACTGCAACCGGTCCCTCCTGCAGCAGCTCGTCCACCGCGGAGATGCCACGGCGCTTTATCTCTTGCGCAGGTATCGTCTTCATCGTCTGCCCCCGAGGCCGATGGTACCGAAAACAGTACCGACAGCCTAGCACAAGTACAGCCCGGGACACCTGCGACTGCAAATCGCTCCGCTTTACCGGATCGATGCGCCGGTACCGGCCTTCGCGCTCAAGCATGAACAGCTCGCGCGAGCGCGCCTCGGCCACCGACGGCCAAGTCGCAGGATATGTCGGTGGCGATGCGGGGGCATCGCATCAGAACAAGTAAAAACAGCGGGTTGGTTCCGAAGGAGCGACCTTTGCGTCATCGGCTGGTGGCCCAGCTACCCCTGTGAGCCCATCAACGGGGTCATGGTCTCGGAGTGCACGCCCCAACCTCGCCCCTGTGGGCGGCGGCCGTCGTCTTGGGCCCTGACCTGACCGACGACCCGAGCGCCTCCGCCGCGCCCGCTGCACCCGTTCGCGCACCGCCCCCGACGCCCGTCAGCCTCGCTGCTCGGCGTTAACCACACATCCTACCCCGCTGTTGTCCTCTCCCGCGCCAACCTCGGCGCAGCGCGTGGCTTGGATTTCCCATGCGTAATAGAATGCTCATCCGCAGCTTTCGACCTTCGCGGGTTTCGAGCGATGCAGAAACTGTTGCAGATGCATGGCATAGCTGCCGGAGCCGCTGTCATGATCCTGTGCTGCTTACCGGTCCTGCTGTCATCAACCGCAGATTACGGCAAGGCGGCGCCGGTGATCGACGCCAATGAGCTGTCAGGCGCCGATCGTGTCTATCTGGCGCAGAATAGGACCATCAGAATATGCGTCGATCCGCATTGGATGCCGCTGGAGGGAATCGATCGGTCTGGTCAGCATGTCGGTGTCATCGCCGACATTCTTGCGATCATCGCCGAGCGCCTGAGCGTACATTTCGAGCTTGTGCCAACGCAGGATTACAGCCAATCGCTGGCGGCGATTGCAGCCGGTGAGTGCGACGTGCTCACATCCGATACGGTCGAGGGTGAGAGGCCCAGCCATCTGCGCAGGACATCACCCTCGTTTTTGGATTTGAGAAACGTCTACATCACGCGCAACGATGAGCCGATGCAGCTCAGTTTTCGTGACATCAAACACCGGACAATCGCGATCCCGTCCGGTTATCCAACCATTCCTCTGATTCGCCAAACCTATGGCGATGTCAATATCGTGGAAGTCGCTACTGTGGATGACGGACTGATCCGTGTCTCCAAGGGAGAGATCTATGCATTTACGGATTTTCTGCCGGTTTGCAGCTACGCGATCAGCAGGCTTGGACTGAGTAATTTAAAGGTTGCCGGCCATCTCGACGTCTCGTTTCCAACCAGTATGGCTGTTCGTGCAGACAAGCCTGAATTATTCCGGATCATGAATTACGCGCTGTCGACAATTGATGAGCGTACGCTCAACGAGCTGTTGGTGAAGTGGCTTCACGTCGAGTATGACGTCAAGGTTGATTGGCGAGAGATTCGCCCCTTTGTTGTTCTTTTTCTGCTTTTCGGTTCGTATTTTCTGTATTCCAACGCTCGCCTGAAGCGAGCCAACCAAAAGCTTGATGAAGCCAACGCCGAGCTCAAGCGACTGACGAAAACGGATCCATTGACAAAGCTCAGGAATCGCTACTTTCTCGATAACGTTCTCCCTGACCTGGTGACACTCCCATCACGCCAACGGCGCGGACTCGGAGTCGCGCTGATTGATCTCGACCACTTCAAGCTGATCAACGACCGTTACGGTCACGCAGCCGGGGATCGCTGTCTCGCGACCTTTGCTGATGTCCTGCGCTCCAACTTCAAACGCGAGAGCGATTGGCTCATCCGCTATGGCGGCGAGGAGTTTTTGGTGGTTTGCGCGGGCGTATGCGCAGAAGACTTCAGAGCCGCGTTGGAAGCCTGTCGAATACAGGCTGACACAGGGCCCGTAGCGCTTCCATCCGGGGAGCTTGTTTCATATCGGGTGTCAATCGGCTATCTGTTCTACGCACAGAATCCACCGCATTGGAGTGAGACGATCATCATGGCAGCCGATCGGCAGCTGTATCGCGCCAAGTCGGCGGGACGCAATCGCGTTGTCGGCGAGGAGCGCTAGCGCTCGCGGCGGCAACCGGGCTGCCGCCGCCGGAGCGTGTCCGGGTCTTTCAGTCGTGACGCTGGCTCGATCATCCCGACGCTGCGGCGGTTGGGCCGCATCTCACCGCACGCTCGGATCGCTCGGGTCCTGGAGGGTCTCGTAAGCGCCCGCGGGCACCTGGTCCACGCCAGGGGGTGCATCACCGGTTGCGGCTGGCGCTGCGCCCGCCGCCGAGGACGCCTTCGCGGCGTTGCTGTCATTGAGGAAAATCGGCAGGGCCAGGTCGCCGCGGGCACCGATGACGACGGTCTTGCCGTTGGCGGACGCCGCGAGCTCCCGGGTGGCGCGGATGCCCTGGTAGTCCAGCAGGTCCTCGCTCAGGGTCTCGTTGACGATGCGCTGGTAGTCGGCAATGCCGCCGGCCTCGATGCGCTTGCGCTCCGCTTCGCGCTCGGCCGTGCGCTGGCGGAATGCATACGACAACAGGAGCTGCTGCTGCGTGATCTTGTCCTCGATGGCGACACGCACGCTGTCCGGCAGCTGGATGCGACGGATGATGATGTCCTCGACGGCGACGAAGTTGCGGCCGATCTCTTCCATGGCTGCGAGCATGGCGCGGGTGAGCAGGCCGTCCTGGTTGGTGTAGATGGCCTCCGCGCTGGCGTTGCCCAGGTGCTTGCGCAGCACGGACTCGGTTTGCGGCACCACCACGCGGGTCAGGTACTCGGGGCCGACGCGCTCGTGCAGCATGCCGAGCAGGGCGTACTCCGGCTGGTAGCGGATGGCGAGGTCCAATGTCAGCGTCAGTCCCTCGTTGGAGAGCACCTCCAGGCTGTGTCGCGCCACCTGCTTGCGGACCTCGTAGTGGGTCATTGTGTCCAGCGGGCTGATGATGTGCAGGCCCTCGCCGTAGACCTTGTCCACCTGCGTACCGGTGAAGCGGTTCCAATGCACCCCGGCCTCGCCGGCCTTGATGCGGATGAAGATCCGGTCCGCGAACAGGATCACCAGCAGCAGCAGCACTTGCAGCGCAATGGACACGAAGGGCATCCGCGCCCCGAGCCAGCGCCGCAGCCGCCGGCGCCGGCCGGCAGCCGGGTCCTCGTCGTCAAGGCCGTCGGTGACCCGGGCGTCGGCGTCCGGGCTCATGGGTGCGGGCGGTGCATCGGGGGCATCAGCCGGATCGGTGCCGGGGACGCTGCGCGCATGGCATGCGGCACATCAGAGACGCGCACGGACGCGCGGCTGCGCTCCGCACATGGTCAACGCTCCGGCGCTGCTTTCAGCCGCTGACGCAGCGCGGTGGGGGTGAGGCCCCAGTGACCCTTGACGGCACGCGTCAGATCGCTGGTGCCACGGTAGCCCACGTCCAGCGCAATGCTCTTGACGGGCAGGTTCGTCTCGGCGAGCAGCGCGCGCGCGCGCCGCAGTCGCGACTCGCGCACGAAGCCGTAAACGGTGGTGCCGAACAGGTTGCGAAAGCCCTTCGACAGGCGGGGCTGATTGGTGCCGATGAGGCGTGCGAGCTCCGTCAACGAGGGTGGATCGGCAAGCCGTTCGCGCAGGATCTGCCGGGCGCGCAGCAGCAGCTCGACGTCCGTGCGCGACCCCAACTCGCCGGCGGCGCCCGCTGCGGCCTCGTCCAAGGGGCCGAAGCGCTCCTCGTAGCTGCGCAGCCGCGTCGACAGTGCTTGGCGCAAGCGGTGCTGGCGCAGCTGCGTCGTCACGCGCGCCTTGAGCTCTGCCTCCGCCACCGGCTTGACCAGGTAGTCAGCGGCACCGAGCTCGAAGCAACGCACCTTGTGCTCGGTATCGCGGTGACCGGTCACCATGAGCACGGGAATCGTCGCGGTGGCAGGCGCCTGCTTCAGGCGGCGCAGGACTTCGAAGCCGTCGAGACCGGGCAGGGTCACGTCCAGCAGGATCAGATCCGGCAGCGCATCCCCGGCGGCCGCAAGGGCCTCGGTGCCGCTCAGCGCAGTGCTGACGGCGAAATCGTAGTCGCGCAGATGGGCGATGACGAGCTCGAGGCCATCGGGCTCGTCGTCGACCACCAGCAGGTGGGCAGGGCCGTCCGCGCGCCCGAGGTCCTGCTTTGCGGCATCCGGGTCGGACCCGATGAATGCGCCGTGATCGCTGATCGCAGGCGTGGCTGTCGCGACGGCTCGCTGGGGCTTGGCGACGGCGCGCCCCTCCAACGCAGGGGCTGCAACTTGAGTCATCATGCTTCGTGTCTCTGTTTCTCGCTTGGAGTCAACGTCCAGACCATGGCGGTGGTCCCGGGCGTCCGCGCTGGACCGGCGCGCCGGTGGCAGTGGCGACGCTGGCAATATGGCCCGGACGGCGCTCGGCGGGTCGGCGGACCCAGCCGCGGAGGCTCTGCAAACGCCAGGTCAGGCAGCCCCCCACTCACCACCATTATGGAGCTTCCCGCAAGACCTCACTATCAGACGACAGAGGACAGGCGCCGGCGCGGTTTGCCCAGCAAGAGTTTTCGTTGCGCTGCGCAAGCGGCTCCCCGGCGCAGCTCCCTGTACTGCGCCTGCGTCGCTCAAGCATAAGCCATTGATTCAGCCCGATTGCTGGAATGAGGAGCCGGGGCTTCGGCTGCGGGGTGGGGGCTGTGTCGTCGAGCAAGGGTCGATTGTGGCGACCGAGACCACCTCCTACAGTGCTCTGGGGACCGCCCACACCAGGGCGACACGACCAGACTTGCCAACGACGCACGCCGCTGTGCTGCTGCGCATGCCGCGGTGCCGTTTTACCTGCGGCAACCGGATACCCACAGGAGCTCACGCAGATGACCCAGCAACAAGCAACAGCCTCGGCGACCGCTGCCGAAGCCAACCCGGAAGACCAGGTGGAGCAGGAGATCGACGCCGCCGAGGCCGCGACCCTGCGTCGGCAGGCGGATATTCGGATCAAGAACCATGTGCTGGTCGCCACCACGCTTGGGCTGGTACCCCTGCCCCTGTTCGACCTGGCCCTGTTGGTGGGCAACCAGGTCGCGATGGTGCGCGGTCTCTCGCAGCTCTATGCGGTGGACTTCGACGAGGTCCGCACCCGCGCCATCATCACGTCACTGCTGGCCGGTGGCGCGCCGGTACTGGCCGTGGTGGGGCTCAGCTCCGGCGCCAAGCTGATGCCGGGCATCGGCTCACTGCTCGGCAGCGGCAGTGTCGCAGTGGGCGGCGGGGCGCTGACCTACGCGGTGGGCCAGGTCTTCGTGCAGCATTTCGAAGGCGGCGGTAATCTCTTCAACGTCGATCCGGCCCGCATGCGCCGGCTGTTTGCGCGCAAGGTCAAGGAGGGCGAGGCGGTTGCCGCCGAGGCCCGGGCCGAAGCCGCCGGGCAGGCGAAGGGCGCGCAGTGACCTGGCCCACGCGCGCTGTCCCCCGCCGCTGACATGACGGACCCCCAGATTCAGGCCGCGCCCGCCGCCCCGGTGGACGAGCGCCCTCCCCTCTCGCGCTGGCTGCGCCGGCGGCTGCCGCTGCTGCTGGTGCTCACGCTGCTGCTGACACTGATTTCCGTCCTGCTGTGGCGGCGCATCTTCATTTCCATCGAGCCCGGCGAGACCGGCGTCCTGTATCGATTCTTCACAGGCACCGTGACCCACCGCGTCTATCCGGAGGGGCTTCACATCATTCCGCCCTGGGACACCATGGTGCACTACGAGACCCGCCGCCAGGTGGTCATGCACGAGCTCGACGTGCTCTCGGTGCGCGGCCTGCCGGTGCACCTGGAGCTGGCCATCCGTTATCAGCCGCAGGTGGAGCTGCTCGGCCTGCTGCACCAGCGTATCGGTCCGGACTACGCAGATCGTGTGGTGGTACCGCAGACCGAGTCCGTGCTGCGTCGCGAGCTCTCACAGTTCTCGGCGGAGCAGATCTACACCAACGACAACGGCCTGCTCGGCACCGCGGTGCTGCTGGCCCGGGACGAGCTGGGCCGCAATTTCGTCGACGCCGAGGACATCGTCATCCGCAGCCTCAGTCTGCCGCAGCGGGTCAAGACCGCCATCGAGGACAAGCTGAAGCAGCGCCAGCTGCTGGCCTCCTACGATTTCCGCCTGGATACCGCCCGCCGCGAGGCCGAGCGCAAGCGCACCGAGGCCACGGGCATCCGCGACTTCCAGGCGGCGGTGGACGCATCGCTGACACCGGAACTGCTCCGTCACGAGGGCATCCGCGCAGCCCGGGATCTCGCCACGTCCGACAATGCCGAGGTCGTCATCATCGGCGCCGATGAGGGCGGTCTGCCGCTGGTGCCGGGCGGGCGCTGAGGGTGTCCGCACGCCGCCGCGCAACCGCAGGTACGGCGCGCGCCCGCGCTGCCGGGGGCCTCGGTGTGCTGGCGCTGTGCTGCGCCGCGCTCCTGCTGGCGGCCTGCGGGCGCCAATACCCGAGCATGGGCGACGCCCGCGCGGCCTATGCCCGCAATGGCCTGGGGCCCATTGTTGTCGCCGCGGTGGAGGACCCGCTCGGGCCCGGCTTCGTGCAGGGGATCGAGCTCGCCGTGCGGGAGATCGACGCCGGCGGCGGCCTGCTCGGGCGACCCGTGCAGATCCGCCGTTTCAGAGGCGGTCCCGATCCGCGCCAGGGGCGCCGCACCGCCATCGCCGTTGCCGAGGACCCGCGCATTTCGGTGGTGCTCGGGCACCGCAGGTCCGAGCTGGCGGTGCCGCTCTCGGTGATCTACGAGCGGGCCCGGGTGCTCTTCATGCCGTCGTTCGCCACCGCCGAGCAGCTGACCCGGCACGGCTTCGACTTCGTGCTGCGCACCCTGCCCGACAACGCCGCCATGGCGGCGCAGACCGCGAGCCTGGTGGACCTCTTCGGGCATGCCCGCATCGCCGTACTGCACAGCCGCGACGACTATGCCCGGGAGCTGGCCTTCCTGTTCGAGGACGAGGCGCGGGCACGCGGCCTGCGCATTGTCTTCGGCGCCTCCTTCTTTGCCGCCGAGACCAACCACCGCGGTCTGCTCGGACAGTTGAATGCCGTGGATTTCGATGCCGTCTATCTGTCCACCGAGCATGCAGCCGGGGCGCGGCTGGTGCGCCAACTGCGCGAGCTCGGCTTTGCGCAGCCGGTGTTCGGCTCCGACCGCCTCGCCTACGGCCCCTTCGATGCACTGGTCGGGGCGGCCGGCGACCGCACCATCGCCCCCGGCATCTACGACATCGACACCCCGGGCCCGCGCAACCGCGCCTTCGTCGACGCCTTCCGCGAGACCTATGGCACCGACCCGGACCAGGCCGCTGCCCAGGGCTACGACACGGCGCGCTTGTTCGCGGACATCGTGCGCACCGCCGGCAGCACCGAGCCCCGCGTGCTCGCCACCACCGCCCGCTACTCGCCGCCACGGGCCGGCGTCACCGGTATCTTCGCCTACGACCCGCAGGGCAACGTCTACGGCAAGCTCTTCGGGTTTCGGGTGCTGCGCTTCGGGCGCTGGTGGCCGCTGCCGGGGGTCACGGCGCCTTACCGGCTCGCCAACTTCCGCGCCGCGCGGCAGGAGATGGCACGGGAGCAGGCGCAGCAGGCACAGCCGCCGGCCGCTGCCGCCGGTCCGCAGCCGGGGCTGTCACAGGCAGCGCCCGACAGCCCGGATGCGGACACCGGCGCAGCCGCCGCGCCGGCTGCACCAGCAGGTGGGGGCGTCACCGCAGGCGCCGGCCCCGGGCAGGCGCCCGCCGACACCGCAGGCGCAGCGGGCGAGCCCTCTGCCGACGCCGAGCTCGATTTCGAGGCGCTCACCGACGCCCGTCTCAGCGCCGCTGAGCGCGCCCGAATCTGGCTGACGCTGGCGCACGAGATCCTGGGCTTCGAGCGCCTCGGGCTGGTGGCGCCGCAGACGGGCGCCGGCAGCGCCGCAGTGGGGCTCGCCCGCACCCTGGGCGAAGCGCGCGACTTCCAGGTGGACATCTGCGAGCTGCCGGCGCCCGATGCGCCTGCGGCGGAGCCGCTCAACGCCGTCGAGCTGACCCGCCGGGAGCTGGCCGGAGTCGCCGCGGCCGCCCCCCTGGAGCAGGCCGCGGTGCGCTGCTGGACCCGCCTGGCCCGCAGCACCGACACGCTGCTCGTGGTACCGGACTCGGGCCTGCGCCCGGAGCTGGTGCGGCGGCTGAACCGGACGCTGCGGCGCTTCGGCGTGCCGGCCTTTGCCCTGACACAAACCCTCGACACCGACCTTGGCCTGACCCTGGCGCTGATACCCTCCGGCGTCGATCTCGACGACCCGCAAGTGGCACTGCGCTTCAATGGTGTGCTGCGGGGCCTGCGGGTGAATGCACTCAATCGCAAGCTGAACAACCTGCCGGCGGTGGGCGCGGACCTGGACGCCTTCGCGGAGCTCGGCATCCGGCCCGATCCCAGGCTGCTGACCCTGGTCTCCCGTGTGATCGAGCCCGGTGTCCCGGCCGCTCAGCCGCCCATGTCGCCCGCCGCGGATGTCGACACCGACGACGCTGGCGCTTCAGCGGCCGAAGCCGGCGCAAACGACTGAGCCCGACGACAACAATCCTAGAAAGAGCAGTTGACCGCTTCAAAGCACATGCAAATGCCTGAGCCTCGCGGACGTCGGAAGTACTTTTCGCGCCACCATCCGGGTGAACGCCGCTACGGCCGCCATGGCACGCCCCGCGCGGCGCCTGGCAGCGTTACAACTCCTCGGAATAGAACAACTATTCCTCGTCGTTGTGCCTTGCCAGGCACCCCGCGGGACGCACCCTGACGACCGTCCAACCGCTCCTTCTAGGATAATGCACCCCCTACACACCATACTTGCAATCGGGATCTACCTCAGCGCCGCGGTGCTGGTGGCCTTGCTCGGGCGCCGGCGCAAATGGGGCTATTGGGGATACCTTTGGTCATCGATTCTGTTCACACCGCTGCTCGGCTTCCTGTTCGTGCTCGCCGCCGATCCACCGCCGAAAAAGCGGCGCGCCCAGGAGAAGTCACAATGACGGATTGCGCTGCGAGACAGCCCGCCTGCCGCCGTCACGGGGGATACAAGCTGCGGGCGCGAGCGCTCGTGACCTATGCGCTGCTGGCGGCTTTGCTGCCGCTCCCGATGGCGCTCGCTCAGGCGCCCGCGGACGCTGAGGACGCTGCCGCAGACACCGACAACGCTGCCACGGAGAGCGCAGGCGACGGCGAGTCTGAGTCGCCGGCGGCAGTGCTGGCGGCACTGCGCCAGCAGCTGGACGGCCTGGACCAGAGCATCAAGACGCTGCAGGAGCAGGCGGAGCTCAACCGGGAGGAGATCGCCGGGCAGTCGGAGCGCCTGGATGCGGAGCTCAAGCGCATGGACCCCATCGCACTCCGGCTCGACTCGCTGTCCCAGCAGCTGGAACAGGCCCAGGAACTGCTGGAGAAGCACGAGACCCGCATCGAGGACAACTCGGTGCAGCTCTACGAGACCTTGATGGGCATTGACGACATCCAGCAGTCGCTGACGGAACTGAGCGCGCGCTTGCAGCGTCAGGCGGCTGCACCACAGCCCGCGGCGACAGGGCCGGCGACGACAGAACCCGCGCAGGGGCAATCGCAGGGGGAAGTCGCCCCGGAGGCCGCAGGCGAGCGGGCCGATACGGGCATGTCGCTGCTGCCCTTGGCGCTGGGCCTGCTGCTGCCCGCCGGCATCCTCCTCTATCCGCTGGGGCGCTCGCTGGGGGCGCGCCGGGCTTCGGTGTCGGCTTCCGCGTTGGGCGGGCCGTCGGCCGCCGGTCTGCTGCTCGCGCTGGTCGGCGCGATACTCGGCTTCGCGCTGGTGGGCATCGGCATCCGTAACGGGACGAGCCTCGGCGGCATCATGGGCATGCCCTTCAGCTTCCTGCCGGAGCTCTTCGCCCTGTCACCGGACGCCCCGCTCCCCGCCGTCGCCGGGCCGCTGCTCGCACAGCTCCCGCTGGTGGTGGCCATGGCCGCACTCGCGGCGGTGACCGCCGGCACCCGGCTCACGGGCCCCGGCGGGCTGCTGTTGGGCCTCGGCATCGGCGCATTGCTGCTGCCCCTGTTCGGCCACTGGAGCGGTGCCGCCGCAGCGCCCGGCAGCCCGGGCGCCGGCTGGCTCGCCGGGCTCGGTTTCAGCGATACCGGTGGGGTGGTGGGCAGTGCGCTGGTGGGCGGTGCTGCCGCGCTCGGGCTCGCCCTGGGTCTCGGCCGGGAGCGCGTCGTCCGACCCCCGGAGAAGTCCGCCGGCGACACCGGCCATGAGCCCGCGCTCCTGGTGGTGGCAGTGCTGCTCATCTGGGTCGGCTGGCTGGAGCCGCGGCTCGCCGCCGCGCCGGACGACGCCATCGCGCTGGTGCTGGCGAGCTGGGCCGCCGCGGCCGGCGCACTGGCGGCGGCCGCGCTCTTCTACGCCCTCTTTCGCGCCGGCTCTGATCGGCTGGAGGCGGTGACGGCCGCCCTGCTCGCGGGCATCGTTGCAGCGCCCGCGGGTGCGGCGCCGTCGGGCATGGCTGTCCCCCTGATCTTCGGCGCCCTGGTCGGGCTGCTGCACGGGCTCATCGCCCGGGCCCTGGAGCGTGGCGATGGCCGCCGGGAGCTGGCGGCGGCCTTCGCCATCGGCGGCCTCGCAGCGGCGCTGGCGCCGGCGCTGGTGGGACCCGACGGCTTCTTGTTCGTACCCGTGGCGGAGGACCTGCCCATACAGCTGCTGGGCGCGGCCGTGGCCCTGGTGCTGGGCGGCGGCGGCGGCCTGTGTCTCGGGCTGCTGCTGCGGCTGCTGCCCGGGCTGTTGGTGCGGCCCCGCCTGGACGCGCGCCGCGAGCCCTCGCCTGCGGCCGCAGCGCCGGCGGCCTGACGCAGATGCTCTGGTGGGGCAAGCTGTTCGCGGTGGGACTCGCCGGACTCATCGGCGGCCCCATCGCTGCCTTCGCCGCAGTGGGCGTCGGCCATCAGATGGACCGCGACCTGGGCGGACTGCTCCGCGCCTACGCGCCGGTGCGGGACCCTGAACGGCGCGAGCGGCTCCTCTGGCGCAGGCGCACGGCCCTGTTCTGCCTGGCCGGCGCGCTGGTGCGCGCAGCGGGGCGACCGCCTGCACGCCGGGCTGCGCTGCTGGAGGCGCTGCTGGCGGACGCGGGACTGGATGCCGCCGGGCGCGCGCGGGCGACGGCGCTGTTCCGCGACGGTCAGCGCGCGGACTTTCCGCTGACGGCCGTCGTGAGCCAGTTCCGTCGCACCTTCCAGCGCCGACCGGACATTACGCTGGCCTTGATCGCCGCGCTGATGCCGCTCGTGGAGGACCTCGACGAGGCCGCGCCGGCGCGGATGCTGCTGCGCGATCTCGCGACCCGCCTCGGCATCAGCCCGCGTCGGCTGGGCCGCTTCGAGGCCGCCTGGGGGGCGCAACGGCACGGCACGCCCCCGCGCGATGGCGGGCTCTCCAAGCGTGAAGCGGCGAAGGTGCTGGGCGTGGCAGCCAATGCCCCGCGGGATGAGGTCACCCGCGCCTATCGGACCCTGCTGAGCCGCCATCACCCGGACAAGCTCGCCCATCGCAACCCGTCGCCCGAGGCACTGGCCGAGGCGACCCACCGCACCGATCAGATCCGCAAGGCCTACAGGAGGTTATCCCGTGAGTGGACCGACTGAGCCCGGGGGGCCCGATGGCGGTGTCCGGCACGTGCTGAGCCCGGAGGTGCGGCTGGCGGTGGCGCAGGCGCGCCTCACCCGTGCGGAGGCGGAAAGCATCATTCGCGACCATGTCATCCTCGGCAGCACGCTGAGCATGGCCCCACTGCCGGTCATCGACGGCATCCTGCTGTTCAACCTCCAGCTCAATCTCATCGGGCGCCTGGCGGACCACTATGGGCTGCCCTTCGATCAGGTCTACCGGGGCATCGCCGCTTCCCTGCTGACCGGTGCCTTGCCGGTGCTGGCGGCGGGGCTCGGGCTCTCCGGGCTCAAGCTGTGGCCCGGCTTCGGGACGCTGGGCGCCGCCGGCACCCTCTCCACGCTGGCGGGCCTGGTGAGCTATGCCACCGGCAAGGTACTGATGGAGCATTTCGAGGCCGGCGGCACCCTGGAGGACCTCACGACACGCGCCTTCCGCGTGCGCATCCGCCACGCGCTGCGCGAGGGACGACCCGGCATGCAGGCACTGCTGGCGGGGCGGCCGGCCTGAGCGGGGCGCCCCGCACCCGGCGCAGGGTCAGCGACCGGTGCGGGCAGCGACGGCAGGGCCCCATGCCGTCGCGCGTCGTTCCAAGCCGTGCACAAGACATCGACCAAAAGACCAACCCCGAGGCTCTCGTCAGCTCTGCCCCACGGCCTTCATCCGCGCCGCCCGCATCGCCAACAATCCCAGCGGCAGCAGCAGCGCCGCGCCCGGCGCCGGCACTGCGCCGGTGACGGCGACGTCGAGTCCCGCGTAGTCCGGCACCACCGGCTGGAACCCGCTGTCGAGAAGGCTGGACTGGCCCGTGTCGAAGGTCAGGCTTGTGCCCGGCAGCGGTGCATCCGACAGCACGTCGAAGGTGATCTGCCCGAGATTGCCGGCACTGGAGATGCCGAACAGGGAGGCGACGCTTAAATTGATCTCCGTACCGAGGTCATTCGCGCTGAAAGTGTCGACGCCGCCGATGAGGCTGCCGGCGGCGGCGCTCACGTAGGCGAAGACACTCGGGTCGTAGGTCACGTACAGATCGGCCCCGCCGATGTCGATGCCGCCGCCGTCGTCGGCGACGTCGATGTCGTAGACGACGTTGCTCTGGCCCTGGGTGACCGTCGTCGGGCCGGCAATGCTGAGGATCGGCGCTGCCTGGGCACTGCCCCAGAGGGCCAGTGGCAACACCAGGAGGAACAGAGGCATGGGCTTGCGCATGAGATGGTCTCGCTGGTTGATGTGCTCTTGGGAATCCTGTCGGTGTGTCAGGCCGGCTGTCGCACGGCGTCCTGTGGCTCGGCCTCGACATGGATGGCGATGTCGCGGTTGGGCTCGGCCGCCGGCGTCAGGCTGCGATAGTCGCTGACGAAGGCGCGGCGCCAGTCGCTTTGCGCTGTCTTGGGCTCCGCGGCCGCCGCTGCGGCGGCGACAGCCTCCTGCTGCGCACGCTGGGCATCCAGGCGCTCGATGAGCTGCTCGCGCTGCTGGTCGCGCGTGTCCGCGAGCTCACCTTTGAGCCGCTTCAGGCGCAGCTGCAGGCTGCTCTGCTCCGGCCCGGGTGATGCGGTGGCGGAGATGTCCGTGAGAGACCGTGTGCCGACCTCAGCCGCCGGCGCGTCACTGCTGGTGGTGGCGGCGGGGAGCGCCGTACCCGCTGCGGGGGCATCGGCGCCGCCGTGGTGGCGGCTCAGGTCACCATCGCCGCCGCCATGGCTCAGGGCGATGCCCGTCGGCCGGTCCGGGATCTCCGGCCGGTCCAGGGCCGGGTTGCCGAGGATCTGCGCAAACACCTCCCGCAGCAGCAGCATGCCGTCGATGATGCTGACATCGCCGTCGGCATTGATGTCCCCGAGCAGCCTCGGGTCCGCGCGGTTGTTGGCGGCGATGCCCCGGTCCAGACCCACCATGTGGTCGAGCAGCGCCTGGACATCCGCCGGCGTATAGCGGCCGTCGCCGTTCATATCGCCGAGGTAGCCCACCAGCTGGATGGCCTCCTCGCCGCGGCCGGCGAGTGCGTTGCCCGCGGTGTCTTCCAGCGTGACCGCGCTGATGTGCACCGCCTGCTGGGCCATGTAGGGGGCGTCGTCCGGCACGCTGGCATCGAGCACCACCAGCTCGCGGGCGCCGGCGGGCAGGCCGCCGAGACCCGTGAGCTCCAGGGTGCGGGCGCCGGGCTCACCGCCGAAGGCCAGGCCGGCGCCCGCCGGCAGTCCGGCGGCCAGCGCGGCGCCGTCGATGCGGAGCAGCGCCGGGTCGTAGTCGATGCGGAAGACGGCCCGCTGGAGCCCGGCGGCGGCGTCGATGCGCAGCGGCAGCCCGGCACCGGTGGCCGGGATGTCGATGCCCTGCCCCGGCCCGCGGGCGATGTCCGGCAGGCTGAGCGTGGCGCCCGTGGTGGGCGCGACGCTGAAGCTGGCGGCGTAATGGCCGCCGGCGACGCCGTCCGCATCGCCGTCCAGGGCGTTGCCGCTGGTGTCCATGACACCGGCCGGGCCGCCGCGCAGCCACAGGTCATAGGTGTCGGGCAACAACGGGCCGCCGGTCTTGACGAACTGGAGCAGGCCGTCGGCGGGGTCCAGGATCAAGCTGCCCTGCACCGGCCCGGTGCTGCGGCCCACCAACCTGAGATCCGCGGCGCCCTCGCCGCCGGCGCGGGTCTCGTAGAGGTTCAGCGCGGCGGGGTCGAAGGCATCGCTGAAGGCGAGGCGGACGCCCGAGGCGGTGACCACCAGCTGATCGACTTCCAACCAGTCCGGCGCCGCGGCGCTGACGGTCACCGCCAGGGGATTGGCGGCGAACTGGCCGTCCTCGTCCATGGCGGCGGCGAGGATGGTCCAGTCGCCGGCGGCGTCGAAGACGTGCGCCACCGCATCCGGATCGCCAACGACCATCTGGACGGCCGAGCCGTCGCCCCAGTCGATGGCCCAGCCGGTGATGGTGTCGTCGCCCGGGTCGAAGCTGGACAGGCTCAGCGTGTAGGGCTGGCCTGTGGTGGTGTCCGGGGCGCCGCTGATGGTGAGCGTCGGCGCCGTGTTGGCCACCGTCGCACTCACCGTCTCCCGGCTCTGGCCGAGGTCCGTGTCGGTGAGGGTCAGGGTGACATCGTAGTCGCCGTCGTCGGCGTAGGCGTGGCGCTCGCTGAAGGCGGCGGTGCCGGCGGCGTAGCTGAACAGGTCCGAGCTGCCGTCGCCCCACTCCACCAGCAGCGTGAAGCCGTCGTCCGCGCCGGCGTCAGCGATGGTGCCGGTGAGGGTGCTCGACTGCCCCTCCTCCGCCGGCGTCACCGCGAGGTCGCCGAGCTGCGGGATCAGGTTGCGCACCCTGAGCGCCGTGCTCTGGCTGTCGCCGGCGCCGTCGCTGTCCGTGAGCGTCACCTGCACCTGGACGCTGTCCGGCGTGCCGGCCGGATCGTCTGCGTAGACATGGGTTTCGCTGAATGCCGCGGTGCCGGCGGCATAAGTGAACCGCTCGATGGTGCCGTCGCCCCAGTCCACGTCCAGCGTGAAGGCATCCTGACTGCCGGGGTCGACGATGCTGCCGGTGAGCGTTGCTGTGCCGCCCTCGTCGACGATGGGCGTGACGGTCAGGCCGTCGATGGTGGGTGCGACGTTGGTGACGGCCACATCGAGCGTGCCGGCGTCGTCGTGCTCGCCATCCTCGTCGAGGAGCGTGACGCTGATCCGGCGGTTGGCGTCGCCGTCGCTGTAGACGTGCGTCACCTCGCCGGCGCTGCCGAAGTCCTCGACGCTGCCGTCGCCCCAGTCCACGCGGTAGGTGCTGACCGTGTCGTCGCCGGGATCGGTGACGGCGCCGAGGGTCAGCGCGTACTCTGCGCCCTCTGCCACGGTCGCGGCACCGGACAGGGCAATAGTCGGCGCAACATCGGTGACGGCGACATCGAGCGTGCCGGCGTCAGCATGGCTGCCGTCCTCGTCGATGAGCGTGACACTGATCTGCCGGTTGGCGTCGCCGTCGCTGTAAACGTGCGTTACCTCGCCGGCGGCGCCGAAGTCCTCGACGCTGCCGTCGCCCCAGTCCACGCGGTAGGTGCTCACCGTGTCGTCGCCGGGATCGGTGACGGGGCCGAGGGTCAGCGAATACGCTGCGCCCTCTGCCACGCTCGCGGCACCGGACAGGGCGATGGTGGGCGCCACATTGTCGACCGTCACCGACAGGCTGCCGGCGTCGGCGTAGGTGCGGGTCGCGTCGATGAGGTCGACGCTGATGTCGTAGACGGCAGCGCCGTCGGCATAGGTGTGCTGCACGACCCCGGTGCCGGCGTAGTCGCTGCTGGTGCCGTCGCCCCAATGCACCCGATAGGTCTGGATGGGGTCCGGGCCGGCATTGCTGACGGGGCCCAGGGTCAGCGCGTAGACGGCGCCCTCGTCCACTGAGACCGCGCCGTCCAGGGCGATGCTGGGCGGCGTGAAGCCGACATCGACGCTGCGGGTGCCGGCATCGGCGTGGGTGCCGTCCTCGTCCACCAGGGTGACGCTGATCCGGCGGGTGACATCGCCGTCGGCGTAGATGTGCTGCCTGACGCCGGCGCTGGCGAAGTCCGAGACGTTGCCGTCGCCCCAATCCACGCGGTAGGTGCTTACCGTGTCGTCGCCCGGGTCGGTGACCGCACCCAGGGTGAGCGCATAGGTGGCACCGGCGGCGACAGTGTCCGGGCCGCTCAGGGCGATGGTGGGTGCGACGTTGGTGACGGCCACATCCAGCGCGCCGGCGTCGGCATGGCTGCCGTCCTCGTCGATGAGCGTGACACTGATCTGCCGGTTGGCGTCGCCGTCGCTGTAGACATGGGTCACCGCGCCGGCGGCACCGAAGTCCTGGACGCTGCCGTCGCCCCAGTCCACGCGGTAGATGCTGACCGTGTCATCACCGGGATCGGTGACGGCGCCGAGGGTCAGCGCATAGGTCGCGCCTTCCGCCACGGTCGCAGCACCGGACAGGGCAATAGTCGGCGCAACATCGGTGACGGCGACATCGAGCGTGCCCGCGTCGGCATGGCTGCCGTCCTCGTCGATGAGCGTGACGCTGATCCGGCGGTTGGCGTCGCCGTCGCTGTAGACGTGCGTTACCTCGCCGGCGCTGCCGAAGTCCTCGACGCTGCCGTCGCCCCAGTCCACGCGGTAGGTGCTTACCGTGTCGTCGCCGGGATCGGTGACGGCACCGAGGGTCAGCGCGTACTCTGCGCCCTCTTCCACGCTCGCCGCACCCGACAGCGCGATGGTGGGGGCGACATTGGTCACGGCGACATCGAGCGTGCCGGCATCGGCATGGCTGCCATCCTCGTCGATGAGCGTGACGCTGATCTGCCGGTTGGCGTCGCCGTCGCTGTAGACGTGCGTCACCTCGCCGGCGCTGCCGAAGTCCTCGACGCTGCCGTCGCCCCAGTCCACGCGGTAGGTGCTCACCGTGTCATCACCGGGGTCGGTGACAGCGCCGAGGGTCAGCGCATAGGTCGCGCCCTCCGCGACGCTCGCAGCACCGGTCAGGGCGATGGTCGGCGCGACGTTGGTCACGGTCACGTCGAAGCTGAGATCGGCACTGAGCGGTGTGTCGTCGTCGTCGGTGGCCCGCACCGTAAAGCGCGCGGTGTCCGGCCCGTCGCCGGCGGTCCAGGTGAGGCGACCGCTGTCGGGGTCGATGGCGGCACCCGCCGGACCGCTCACCAGGCTGAAGCTGAGGGTGTCGGACGGGTTCGGGTCATTGGCCGCAAGATCCAGCGTCAGGCTCGCGTATTCATCGACGCTGACGGGGCCCGGGTCCATGAGTACCGGCGCCAGGTTGCGCTTGACCACGTCCAGGGTCACCGTCGCCGCGGGGCTGGTGCGCTGGTTGTCGGGTGTGCCGTCCGGGTCGCCGCCGTCGGTGACCGTGAAGCTGAAGCTGTCGGCGCCGATGTACCCGTCCACCGGATCATAGGTGAAGGCGTTGGGCTGCCCCGCCACCGGCGTGAGCGAGCCCTGGGCCGGTGCGTCCAGGATGGTGTAGGTCAACGCCGAGGCCGCCGTCTCCAGGTCGGTGCCGGACAGCACGATCACCTGCGGGGCGTCCTGGGGCACGGAGGTGGTCTGGTCCAGCGCCGCCGGTGCGTCGTTCACCGGCCGCACATCGATGGTGATGAGCGCATCCCCGGTGCCGGTGCGGCCGTCGTCCACCTGGAAGCCGAAGCTGTCGCTGCCGTTGAAGTCTGCGTCGGGTGTGTAGGTGACCTGGCGCGTCACCGGGTCCAGCGCGGAGAGGGTGCCGTGCGCCGGCGAGGACAGGATGCCGAAGCGCAGCGCGTCACCATCCGGGTCGTCGCCCGTCAGCGTGATGAGGATACTGCCGTCTTCGTCAACACTCACTGTCTGGGCGTCCGCCACCGGGTCCTGGTTGGCGCTGCGGTCGATGCTGAACAGGTGCACATAGTCGTCGCCGCCGCTGCCGTCGCCGTCGCCGTCCAGCGGCAGGCCGGCGGTGTCGTAGATGGCGAGCGTGCCGGACAGGGTCAGCCGATACAGCCCATCCGCCAGCACGCCGTCCGCCAGGTCCAGCACCAGATTGGTCTCCGGGAAGGAGTAGGCCGGCGCCAGGTCGATGGTCAGGTCGTCCACGGTGTCCAGGATGCCGTCGGCACCCGCCCCCACCAGGCGGTAGTTGGCCGGGCTGCGGGCCGAGACCAGGTCCAGGGACTCGCTGAAGTCCACCTGGATGCTGGTGAAGGCGAGGTCTGTGGTGCCGCCGTCGGCGGGCAGCGGGCTGACGGTCGTCACCTGCGGCGGCGTCACATCGCCGGAGTCCCCCTGGAACTCGAAGGCGCCCTTGTCGAAGTACACCAGCCCCGGCGTCGGCGCCCAGGCCTTGCTCTGGGCGGAGGCCAGGCTGGCGGCGCCGCTGTGGTCAGAGATGACGAAGGTGTCGCCGTTGCCGGCGGAGATGCCCACCGTCGGCGTGAGGCCGTCGTTGCTGGCGCCGTAGTCGAAGCGGAAGGTGCCGTCGGCGAACAGGGTGACGGAGAAGTTGACTTCGCCGCCGGTGTCCTGAAGCTCGGCGGCCCAGCGGATGGTCACCTGCCCCGGCGTGGACTCGTCGATGAAGATGTCGTCGCCGCTGCGGTCGGTGCGCAGGTTGTCCCAGAGCGGGGCGATGCGTACCTGTTGCGTCAGCGCTTCGATGCTGTTGCCGCCGTCGTTGGCGTTGTCCGGGGAGCCGAACTGAAGGAAGCCCTCGCTGCTCACCCAGACGGCGTTGTAGACGCTGCCGTAGAAGTCGAAGCCGAAGGGCAGATCGTACTCCCAGCGCCAGCCGCTGGAGCGCCAGTTCTGGGCGACGCCGCCGGCGGGGTCGAAGCCCGCCGCCACGTCGCTCTCGACGAACAGGTCCAGCCCGTCGCCGGTGTTCGGCGTGGTGGGGTCGTCGTGGCGCGGGCGCTCGAACAGGTCCTGGCCCGGTGCGACATAGGCATCGGCGCTGTCGATGGCCGGCGAAAAGCGGTCCAGGCCGAAGTTGTCGTCGGCACCGCTGCCCTCGGCCACGCCCGGTCCGCCGAAGATGTTGTCGGCGCCGTCGATGTCCAGGAACAGCGGGTCGTCCTCCGCGCTGAAGGGCGCGGCATCCTGCCCGCTCGCGGCCTGCCAGTCGGCGAGCAGCATCTGTTGCGTGTCGGCCCAGATGCCCAGGTCCGCAAGCCCCAGCTCACCGCGGTGGAACAGGTTGTAGCGGGACGTGAAGCCGTTGGTGGCGTCGCTGGCGACATGCACCAGCGTGCCCTCGTTGGCGGCCAGCACATTGTTGGCGAGCAGCACGTTGTCGGCGCCGTCGCGCACCCGCACCGCATCGCCCACGGGCTGAAGCACAGTGTTGCTCACCACGCGCTGGTTGTTGCCGTCCAGTACGTCGATGCCGGTTTCGGTGTTGGCGTAAACCAGGTTGTTGGCGATGTCGCCGTCCCAGGCGAAGTAGATGTCGCTGCGGATGCCGACGGCGTTGGAATAGGCGATGTTGCGGCGCAGCTCCATGTCGCTGCCGTTGCCGTAGATGCCGATGCCCGTGTTGGCATAGACCCGGTTGCCGACAATGTCGGCGTTGGTGCCGGCTAATATGCCATTGGTGTTGCCGTAGACATCGTTGTCCTGCACCAGGGAGGCGCCGGCACGGATGCCGTAGTCGCCGCTGCCGTCGTGGCCGTAGACGCGGTTGCCGACGATCGAGACGCTGCCCCCGGCGTTGATGCCGTCGTTCTCGTTGTCATGCACGACATTGCCGGTGGCAACGCTGCCGCCGCCGTTCATCGCCAGCCCGTAGCTGCCCCGGTTGGCGAAGATCTCCGCACCCTCCACCCGGCTGTCGCTGCCTGTGGTGTAGATGCCGTAGTCGGCGTTGTCGTGGAACTGCCCGCCGATGACCGTGGTGCGGTTGGCAAGACTGTAGAGGCCGTAATCACCGTTGTCGCGGACCACCAGGTCCTCGAAGCGGGCATCATCGTTGCCGGAGGCGAATTCGATGCCGCTGCGGTCGATGCCGTGCACCTCCACCCGCCGCAGCACCACGCTGTCGGCGTCGGCGCCGGTGCCGGCGTAGATGCCGCGATAGCCACCGGTGATAACCAGGTCCTGGATGGTGCTGCCGTCGGCGTCGATCAGCTCGATGGTCTCGAAGCCGTTGCCGGTGTTGCCGCGGTCGAGCGTGGCCCTGTGGCCTTGCTGCTGCGGCCCCTGGAGGGTGACGCCCGCATCCTGGGCGGTGATCCAGGCGTCCGTGGGCAGCACATAGGTACCGGTGTCGATGTGCACGGTATCGCCCGGGTCCAGATCGTACGCACGCAGCAGCGCCGCGAGATTGGCCATGGGCGCATCCGGCGTTTTGCCGCTCTCGGCATCGTCGCCGGGTGCCGTGGTGTACTCGTTGTCGGACAGGTCTGCGTCGCCCGCGATGTTGACGTAGTAGTCGGTGCCGGCGTTGGCGATGGTGAAGGCGGCGTCCGAGCTGTCGCTTGGGCTGTCGGCCGTGTTGGCGGTGACCCGCAGCAGCGCCTGGTCACTCAAGGGCGCATCGACGCTCCAGTCCACCCGGCCGCGGCCGAAGCGGTCGAAGCTGACACCGGCGGCCACCGGCGACCAGCTGGTGCCGGCGTCGGTGGAGACCGCGACGGTGGCGCGCGGGTCCGCCGCGCCGGACGGGTTCAGGGCGATGACTTCCACGGCGCTGAGCCGTGCCCCAGGATTGGTTTGGCTCACCAATCGCAGGTCGATGCCGCCACCGTCCACGGCGCTGACGTCGTAGCTTCGCGTCAGCGCCCGGTCGCGGGCGCCGGTCTCGGCGACAATGTCCAAGCCGGCTTCCGCCACCGCGCCCTGCAGCTCGACGTCGAACACCCGGGAGCCGGCGGTGCCATAAGACGTCTCCACGAAGTGCAGCCGGATGCGGTAGTCCCCGTCGAGGACGGGGATGGTAACGGCGATGCTGTTGCCGATGCCCCAGGCCGCCTCGCGCCAGCTGCGGTAGACCGCCTCCGGCGCGGGGACAGCGACAGCACTGGTGTCGATGGCATTGTTGGTGGAGCTGGTATTGCCGCCACGGGCGTAGTCACGCCCGGCCTGCCAGAAGCCGAGCGCCCCGCCGTCGACCGCGCCGCCGCCCAGGTTCAGCGGCGCCGTGGTCTGCGCCGCAAGCAGGCCGCTGCTGGTCCATTCCACGGCGACGGACTGGCCCTGCTCCAGCTTGTCGAGCCCGTTGGGCGTGATCAGGTGCATCTGCGTCGCAGCCGCGCTCAGCGCCGCGTCTGCGGTGTTGCCGTAGGCGCCCTGGTTGATGCGCCCGCCGTTCGGGGCCGGCTCCGCGAAGTACAGGCTGTCCGGGGCGCCGCCGTCGATGCCGGCGGAGCCGGGGGCGAGCCGGTAATCGTCGGCCGCGGTGTCGACGAACTGGAGTGCACCGGGCGCAGGCGTGCTGCTGTCCTGGTCCTGACCCGTGGCATAGAGCCAGCTGGCCCGGTCGGCATAGTCCACTCCCTGCCAGTGCCCGAGCACCGCGCTGCCGTTGAGATCCAGCAGGTTGTAATTGCTGGTGAACCCGTGCTGGCTGTCCGCGGTCACCTGGATGCCGACGCCGTCGGTGATGCGGACGATGTTGTTGGTCAGGATGGCCGTGTCGGCGCTGTCGGCGACATAGAGGGCGATGCCGCCGGACTGGACCACGGTATTGTTGATGACCCGCTGGTTGGTGCCGTCGAAGACATCGATGCCGCGGCTCGTGTTGCCGAAGACGACGTTGTTGGCGATGTCGCTGTCCCAGGCGAAGTAGATGTCGCTGCGGATGCCGACGTTGTTGGCATGGACCCGGTTGCCGCGGATCTCGCCGTCGCTGCCGGCGTTGACGATGCCGATGCCGAGGTTGTCGTGGACCCGGTTGCCCAGAACCTCGGCGTTGGTGCTGGCGTAGACGCCGTGATAGTTGCCCCAGACCTCGTTGTCCTGCACCAGCGATCCGGCCGTGCGGATGCCGTAGTCGTTGCTGCCCGTATGGCCCCAGATCCGGTTGCCGGTGGCGCTCACACCGGTGCCGAGGTTGAGGCCGGTGTTGGTGTTGTCGTAGACGTCGCTGTCGGTGACGACGCTGCCGCTGCCGTTCACGGAGAGCCCGTAGCTGCCGCGATTACCGAAGACGGCCACGCCGTCCACCTGGGCGTTGTCGCCGGATAGGGTCACGCCATAGTCGGCGTTGTCATGGAACTGACCGCCCTGAAGCAGCAGCCCGTCGGCGCCTGCGCTGAGGCCATAGTCGCCGTTGGCGTGCAGGTTCAGGTCGTACAGCGCCGGGCGGTCGTTGCTCCTGCTGATCTGGATGCCGGTGTTCGTGTTGCCGGTGGCCTCCACGCGCCGCAGCACGATGTCGTCGCTGTCCGACGTCGTGCCGGCGAAGAGACCCCGATAGCCGCCGGTGAGGGTGAGGTCGTTGAGCTGCGTCCCATCGGCGTCCACCAGCTCGATGACATCGGCGCCGTTGGTGGTGTTGCCGCGGTCCAGCGTCGCCGTGTTGCCCGGCTGCTGCGGGCCTTGCAGCACCAGGCCCGCGTCGGCGGCGTCGATGACGATGTCGCTGTTCAGCCGATAGGTGCCGGTGTCGATGTGGACGGTGTCGCCGGGGCCCAGGTCATAGGCCCGCAGCAGTGCCGCCAGGCTCGCCATGGGCGCATCCGGGCGCTTGCCGGAATTGGCGTTGTCGCCGGCCACCGTCGTGTACTCGTTGTCCGTCAGGTCCGCATCGTCCGGGACGTTGATGTAGTAGTCGGTGCCCGTGTTGGTGATGAGGAAGGGCGCGTCTGAGACATCCGACAGCGCCCCGCCCTGCGTCTCGATGCGGATCAGGGCGTTGTCGGTCTCTGCGGCGTCCACCGTCCAGTCGAAGCGGCCGCCGCCGAAGCGGTCGAAGGCCAGATCCGTCGCGACGGGGCTCCAGCTGCCGCCGCCGTCGGTGGAGATGGACAGCGTGGCGAGCGGGTCCGCACCGGCGCCCGGGTTGAGCGCGATCAGCTCCATGGCGCTCAGGATGGCGGGCGTGCTGGTGAGGTTGGTCAGCGTCAGTGCGATGCCGCCGCCGGCGGCGGCCGTCACGTCGTAGCTGCGCGTCAGCGCCCGGTCCTGTCCGCCGGCGAGGTCGCTGATGTCCAGCGCCGCATCCACCACGCTGCCCTGAAGCGCCACGTCGAAGCTGCGGGTGCCGGCACCGTAGAAGGGCTCGTAGAAGTGCAGGCGCAGCCGGTAGTCGCCGTCGGCCACCGGCAGCCGGTAGCCGAAGCCGTTGCCGACGCCGTTGGCGGCGTAGCGGTAGCTCCGGTACACGGACTCGGGCGCCGCGTCGGTGACACCGCTGATGTCGATGCTGTCGCTTCTGGCGGTGCTGTTGCCGCCCTCGGCATAGTCGTCGGCGACCCACCAGCCCGCGACACCGCCGTCAGTGGCGCCGCCGCCGGCGTTCATGAGCAGAATGGGCTGCTCAGCCCACAGGCCGCTGCTCTGCCAGTCGATCCTGAGCGTCTGACCCTGCTCGATCTTCTCCAGGCCGTTCGGCGTGAGGATCTGCACCAGCTCGCCGGCGGCACTGGGCGCGGCCTCGGCCGTGTTGCCGTAGGCGCCGATGTTGACGCGCCCGCCGTTGGGGCCGGGCTCGGCGATGAAGACGCTCGCCGGGTCGCCCTTGTCGATGGCGATGGAGCCGGCGGCGAGGTGCAGGTCGTCGTCCGCGCCCGTGCTCAGCGTCAGGCGCTCGATGCGCACGGCGTCCGCAGCGACGTAATCGGAGCCGGCGACGCCGAAATCGTCTACGGTGACCCTGAGCGTGCCGCTGTCCACTTCCACCTGACCCAGCGCCTGCCAGGCGCCGTCTGCATTGTTGCGCTGATCCACACGGACTTCTCCCACCAGGGCGTCGCCGTCGTGGAAGCGATAGCGCACATCGTTGTCGTGGTCCCAAAACGACGACGTGAACCAGGTGGTGGCGACATCGAAAGTGCCGGCGGCGAGGCCCGTGAAAGTCCAGGTCGCGGTATCGCTGTCGCCGTCACCGACGGCGCGCAGGTAATCGCCGCCGTCGCCGCCGTCGAAGCCGCCGTCGCTGCGCTCCACCCAGGTGCCGGTGGTGCTGAAGCCCGGGTCTTCATCGTCGATGATCTGGATCTCACCGGTGTAGCCGAGCCCGTAGCCCAGCACGCCGTCGGCGCCCGCCGGGTCCACCAGGCCCGGGTCCCCGAGCAGGCTGTGGCGGTCGAAGCCCACCTCGAAGAACCAGTCCGCCTTGTTGTCGAAGGCAAGGCCGCCCCAGTCGGCGAGCACCGAGCTGCCGGCGAGATCGAACAGGTTGTAGTCACTGTCGAGGTTGGCCTGGCTGTCGGCGGCGACGCTGATGGCGGTGCCGTCGGTGACGCTCAGGATGTTGTTGCGCAGGCTCGCGTCATCGGCGCTGTCGGCGACATTGATGGCGATGCCGCCGTCCTGGAGGACCGTGTTGTTGTGGATGCGCTGGACATTGCCGCCGAAGACGTCGATGCCGCGGGCGCTGTTGTTGTAGAGGAGATTGTTGGCGACCGTGCTGTTCCAGGCGAAATAGAGGTCGGTGTGGATGCCGATGGCGTTGTCGAAGACTTGGTTGCCGACGATCTCGCCGTTGCTGCCGCCGATGACGATGCCGATGCTGGTGTTGGCGTAGACGCGGTTGTCGGCAATGAGCGCGTTGGTGCTCGCATTGATGCCGTGGTGGTTGCCCCAGACGGCGTTGTCCCGGATCACCGCCCCGGCCGCCTGGATACCGCTGTCGTTGCTGCCGGCATGGCCCCAGACACGGTTGCCGCTGACGGTGACGCCGCTGCCTGCGTAGACACCGGTGTTGCGGTTGTCGTGCACCTCGCTGCCGGTGAGGCTGCTGCCGCTGCCGGAGACAAAGACCCCGTAGCTGCCGAGGTTCGCGAACACGTCCACGCCTTCCACCGCCGAATTGCTGCCGGACAGGAGCAGGCCGTAGCGGCTGTTGGCATAGTACTGCCCGCCCTGCACGACGAGGCCGCTCGACTGCACATAGACGCCGTGGTCGGCGTTGTCATGCACGGTGAGCTCTTCGAAGCGCGCGTCGTCGTTGCCGGCCTGGAGCCAGACGCCGTAGTCGGTGAAGCCTTGGATGTCCAGGTTGCGCAGCACCACGCCGTCGCTGTCGGAGCTGGAGCTTGCGAAGACGCCGCGCACGCCGCCGGTGAGGGTCAGGTTCTCGAGCAGCACGCCGTCAGCGTCCTCGAGCTGGAAGACATCGGAGCCCGCGGCCGTGTTGCCGCGGTCCAGCAGCGCAGCATTGCCCGGCAGTGCGGGCCCGCGGATGGTCACGCCGGCGTCCTCGGCGCCGATGACAATGTCTGTGGTGACCTCGTAGCTGCCGGTGTCCACGTACACGGTGTCGCCGGGGCCGAGGTCATAGGCCGCGAGCAGCGCCTGAAGCGAGGCCATGGGCCGGCCCGGTGCCAGGCCGTCATTGCCGGGGTCGCCGGCGGCGGTGCTGTACTCGTCGCCGTCGGTGGCCGCATCGTTCACGTAGAACGCGGTGATGGGCGCCGAGACCTCGAAGACGCTGTCGGTGGTGGCGGCGATGGTGGCGTCGTCGCTTGCCTGCACCCGCAGCGCATAGTCCGCAGACACCGGGAACTGCGCCTGGTCCACGAGCCAGTCGAAGCTGCCGTCGTTGGCCTCGCCCGTGGCGATGGGCTGGTAGGCGCCATCGATGCCGTCCGGGGCGTAGAGGATGTCCACGTCGCCGGCGAAGCCGTCGGAGCGCCAGCGCACCTGGAAGCTGGTGTCCTGCGGGATGACCTCCCCGCCGCGTGGATCGAACAGCAGGATGTACTGCGCCGGGCTCCGGGACGCCTGCGCTGTGTTGCCGTAGGCGCCGATGTTCACGTAGCCGCCGTTGTCCGCGGGCTCGGCGGCGAAGTCGCTCGCCGCGTCGCCGCGGTCGATGGCCGGCGACTGACCGGCATCGACGGTCTCCACCGCCACCGGCCGGAACAGCTGATCGGTGCCGTCCACGTCCGGCGCCAGGGAGCCGCCGTGGAAGCTGCCGTACCGGCTCTGCACGTGATAATCGCCGCCCGCCGGGTCCACGAACAGCGGGTCGCCGACGCTGCTGGAGGCATCCGTAAAGGCCGCCGACTGCCAGGCACGCAGGTCCGTGCGCGCACTCCCCTGCCAATGGCCCACCGCTGCGCCGGGGGCGAGGTGGAACAGGTTGTAGTCCGACGCGAAGCCGATCTGCGAGTCGTTGGCGACGCGGATGCCCCAGCTGCCGGTGATGCTCAGGATGTTGTTGGCAAGGCGCACATTGTCCGAGCTGCCCTGCACCCGCACGCCCTCGCCGGCGCTGGTGACGATGCTGTTGTTGACGATGGCATGGTCGTCACCCTGGGTCAGCAGGATGC
Organism: uncultured Thiohalocapsa sp.; assembly: GCF_913063425.1. GTDB lineage: Bacteria > Pseudomonadota > Gammaproteobacteria > Chromatiales > Chromatiaceae > Thiohalocapsa. The sequence continues at coordinate 28,101 of NZ_CAJXYK010000028.1, read as the reverse complement.
CGTAGAGGCTGGTGCCGGTGATGAGGTTGTTGGTGGCCGTGATGGTGTCTGTGAAGTAATCGGCGGCGGACAACCCCGTCTGCGCACCGTCGATGACATTACGGGTGATGCTGCTGTCACTGACGGCCCGGATGCCGGTGCTGCCGCCTTCGATGCGGTTCTCCGACACCGTGGCGCCGGTGACCGCCACCACAATGCCGGTGCCGTTGCCCTGCAGCACATTGCGCAGCGCATCGCCGCCCTGCAGGTAGATGCCCTCTTGGCCGCTGCCGCGGATCAGGTTCCCGGCCACCAGGGCCCGGGCCTGGCTGTAGATGCCGCGGTCGCTGTTGTCGTAGACCAGGTTGCCGAGGCCCGCGCTCAGTGCCGGGTCGTCGTCGCCGATGAGGGTCCGGGTGCCGGCGACGCCGTTGTTGACCCGGATGCCCATGGTATTGCCGTGGGCGACGTTGCGCTGCACCAGGGCATCGCCCGTGCCCGTCAGCACAATGCCGTCGTCGGCGTTGTCGCGGGCCAGCGAGTCCGTGAGCCCGGCGATGCGCCCGTCGATCTCGATGCCGTCGTCGCCCGCGCCGTACCCGGTGAGCCCGGTGAAGGTCGCGAAGGGCGAGCTGGTCTGCACAAAGATGGCGTCTTCGGTGTGGTCGAAGGCGGTGATGCGCGCCAGCGCCAGGTTGTCTGAGCCCGCATGCACATAGAGGCCGCGCTGACCGGTCTGAAGGGTCAGATCGCGGACGGTCATGTTGTCCGCGTTGTCCAGCTCCAGCACGCCGGCGGGCCGGTAGCCCGGCATCACCGGCAGCAGGTGCGCGGTGGTGGCCGGGTCGGCATCGGGTCCGACGAAGGAGAAGCCCTCGTCCAGCCCGAGCCCCGCGTCGGTGGCGCCGGAGATGCGCAGGTCCGACAGCAGCGGATAGAGGCCGGTGTCGATGTGCAGCACATCGCCCGCCGTCAGCTCGTAGGCGCGCAGCAGGTTGATGGGGCTCGGCTTGGGCGCATCGGCGGTCTTGCCGGTGTTGCGGTTGTCGCCCACCGCGCCCGGGGTGTACTGGTCGGCCGTGTCCGACTTGTCATCGACATAAAAATCGATGCCGTCCTCCGGGATGCTGAAGGGCTCGCTGGATCGGTCGAACACCGCGGGGGCGCCCACCAGGGAGATGTGCACGCGCCAGCCGTGGGTGCCGTAGTCGATGACGTCCTCCAGGAAATCGTCCTCGGGGCTCCACAGAAACTCGCCGGTGTCCGGTGCTGCCGCGGCGAGCGTGGTCACGTAGGCGGGGCCGGCCGCGCCGTCCTGATACAGGTCGATGCGCACCTGGGCGTTGGTGCTGTTGCCGAAGCTGTCCCAGGCGATGACGCCCCGCTCCAGGAATTCCCAATCGGTGTAGAGGTCCGGCGAGCGCAGTGCGAGCCGCGGCGCCGGGATGCCCGCCTCGGCGGCCACCTCGCTGTCGATGCCGCCGAGGGCGCCCAGGTCCGGCGCATAGCCCTCGTCCACCAGGAACAGGAAGGCGTCGTCCAGGTAGGCATCGTTGTTGGTGCCGGCGGCGCGGTTGGCCTCGAAGCGGAACAGGATGCTGCGGGTGCCCGTGGGCAGCTGCACCCGGTCGCCGATGAGCGCCCAGCGGTCCGTCGGGTCGTCTGAGGTGGCATCCACGGTACGGATCGGACCGCCCACGGCGTCGAAGAAGCGCACCTCGATCAGGCCCGAATCCACCGGCGACCGGTCAAAGCCGCGGGAGCGCCCGCCGAAGACGACTTCGAGGGTCTGCGCATCCAGGTCCGCCGGGTCATAGCCCAGGCTCACCAGGTCCAGGGTCTGCTCGGCATGGCCGAGCCCGGTGGCGCCGGCGAAGAAATAGTCGCTGCCGGTGAAGGCCTCCGGGCTCGCGCTGCGCGTGCCGGCGGCGGCGTTGGTGCTCCAGCCGGCAAGGCCGTCCTCGAAGCCCGGGTTGCTGAGCAGATTGGTGAGCGCCGGTGCCCGCGCCAGGTCCACGCGCGCGTCCGCGCTGCCGACGGCCGGGCTCGCGGCCCGCAGTCCGGCGCTCGGCGCGAACAACCCGAAGTCATCATTGAGTGGGCTCAGGAAGTCCGGCTGCGACCAGATGGGTGCCAGGTCAGTGCGGCCCAGGGAGTTGAGGTCGTGCAGGGCGACATCCGCCTGCCAATCCAGAATGTCGTCGAAGGTGACATCGCCCAGGTCCGGATTCTGGATCCAGCCCACCAGCTGGCCTGTGCCATCGGCATGCAGCAGGTTGTAGTCGCTCGCGAAGCCAACGCGGCTGTCGTTGGCGACGAAGATATCGTGCCCCGCGGACACCCACAGGATGTTGTTCAGGATCTCCACCTCCGACGCCCCGCCGGTGAGGCGGATGTTGTCGCCGGTGGCCGTCTGCATGGTGTTGTGCTGCACCCGCACCCGGTCCGCGCCGTCGATGTGCAGGCTGACCGTCTCATTGCGGTAGAGCAGGTTGTGCAGCACGTCGAGCTCACTGCCGGCGGCGATGCCGGTGGTGTTCTCGAAGATGCGGTTGAACTGCACACTGCCGCTGAAGCCCGACACGCCCGTGACATTGCCGTGGATGCGGTTGGCGACATCCAGCGACGCGCCGCCCAGCTGGCCGGAGCCGGACACACCCGTGCTGTTGTCGTGGATGGCCTGACCCTGGATGCTGCCGCCTGTGAGCACCACGCCCGTGGTGTTGCCGAAGATGGCGTTCTCGCCGGACGCACCGACGAAGCCGAAGCCCTCGTCACCGCCGACCGTCGCCAGCACGCCGATGTTGTTGGCGTCGATGCTGTTGTCCGCGAAGGCCGCCGGTGCGTCGTAGCGCACGCCGACGCTCGCATCGTGCATGCGGTTGTGGGCGATGAGGCCGTCGAAGGCGTGCGCCAGGTGCAGCGCATTGCCGCCGGAGAGGTCGTTGCCGCCCACGAATCCCGCGTCCGCCGGCGTGCCTTCCGGTGCCGCGGCGTCGCCGAGCACCAGGCCGTGCTCGATCCGGTTGTGGCGGATGTCGATGTCCTGGGCGTCGCTGACGCTGACATCACCGTCGATGGCGTTGCCCACCAGCGTGAGGCGGTCCGTGCCCGTGGCGCTCACATCGCCGTGGATACTGAGCCCCCGGATCACCACATCCGCGGCGCCGTCGATGGTGACATCGCCCCAGATGCGGGCGCCGAGCCCGCCGCCCGCGAGCGTCACCCCGGCGTCTTCAGCACCGATGGTGACAGACTCGATGTGCTGGATGCCGCCGGCGAGGACGAGGACATCCCCCGGTGCCAGGTCCTGCGCATCCAGAATCTCCTGGATGCCCGTCTCGGCGTCCGCCGTGAACACCCGCCCGATGGTGGCGGTGTCGGCACGGGCCAGAATCGTCGCCGTGCCCTGCCCCCTGTCGATACCACCGGCGCCGGCCTGGCCCACGCCCTCGGCACCCGCCGCGTAGAGGTCCGCAATGACTTCGCCATCCAGTGCGCGGCGGAACAGCGCCAGCTCGTCCACATCGCCGGCAAAGGCCTGGGAGGCACTGAAGCCGCCGCCGACGCTGTCCTGATCCTGGCCGAACACGAGCCCGTTCGGGTCCACCGCCAGGGTGTCGAGGCTCACACCCCGGGTGCCGGCTGGCGCGCCGTCGATGTAGAGCCTGATCTGCTCGGCGCCCTGGTCGCGCACCACCGCCAGCATGTGCCATTGGGCGTCGTCCAGCTGGTCGAGGCCGCTGAAGGTGACGCGGCTGCCGGTGGTGGCGCCGTAGTACACGTCGATGCTGGTGGCGCCGGTGCGGTAGATCAGAAACTCGTTGTTGTTGGCGGCATTGGCGGCACTCAGGAACGATGCCGGCGTGTCGCCACCGCGCATCCAGAAGACCGCGGTGAGGTCCCCGGCGCCGTCCAGCACGGCCGCGGGCAGGTCGATGCGGTCGTCGCTGCCGTCCAGGGTCACGGCGCTGCCGGCGTCGGCGACGATGCCCGCCGGGGCATTCAGCGTGACGCCGTTGACGAAGCTGCCGTCATGGCCGTTGCCGGAGCTGTCCGTCGCATCGCCGTCCAGGCGCCAGTAGCCTGACGGTGCCTGCGCCAGCACCGCGGACGCATAGTCCGTGATGCCGGGGTCGACGCCGGCGAGGCCGTTGCCGCCCGGCTGGTCGGCGCGCCAGTCCTGCCAGGCCGCGAAGGGCCGGCCGCTTGCGTCCACCGTGAGGGCCAGGTCGGTGGCCGCACCGCCCGAGGGCGTGATGCCGAGCCCAGCGGCATCGCCGGGCAGCGCCGGCGAAAACGCCCCGCCCTCGACGCGGCTGGCGAAAAGCCCATGGCCGGCGCTGCTGCTGCCCTGCCACACCAGATGCACGGCACCACCGCCGGCGGCGAGCTGCGGCAGGCGGGCGATGCTGCCGCTGGGCGAAACAGCACCGAGGTCCTGCCAGGCGCCGGCGTGCCGTGCCGCCTGGATGGTGCGCGCCGTGCCGCTTTCCTCCGTGACCTGGCTCCAGGCCACGAAGAGGTCCGTGCCCTGGTAGGCGACGGTGGGTGTCAGCGCATCGAAGCTGGAGCCGCTCAGGCCCTGCCCGGACGCCGAGGCGTCGCGCTCGGACCAGGTGCCGCCGACGAGCTCACGCAGATAGACCCGGCTCACGCCCGCCACCTGCTCGCTCCAGGCGATGGCGATGCGATCGCCGCTGGTGGCGAGTGCGAAGTCCGCCACCCCGGCCGCGGCGCCGGTGACGCCGCCCGCCGTATCGGAGCCGTCCAGCCCCACCCAGGCGCTGCCGTCGAAGCGCTTGAGATGCACCTGCGGCACGCCGCTGCTCGCGTCCAGCCAGGCCGCCACGGGCCCGGCCGTGGTCATGGCGAGCTGCACATGATCCGCCGCATTGGTGCCCGACAGGCCACCGTCGCTGAGCGAATCGCCAAGGGCCAGCCAGCCGGCGCCGTTCCAGCGCGCGAGCTGGATGTCGGCGCCGTGGGCGCCGAAGCGCGTCCAGGCGACCATGGGACTGCCGCCGGCGTCGGTGAGGATTGCCGGGCGGTTGGCGCCACCGGGCAGGGCCGTGATGCCGCCCTGCGCCGCGCTGCCGCCGAGCTGCTGCCAGCCGCCGCCGTCGTGGCGGGCGACATAGATCTGGTACTCGCCGCTGCGCTCGTCCGCCCAGGCGAGCCAGCGGGTGCCGTCGGCGGCCACCGCCACCGCGGGCGCCACCGCCTGGCCGTGCGCTGAGCCGAGCCCCAAGCCGGTCGCGGAGCCGGACAGCTCACCCCAGCGCCCGAGGCCCATGGGTGCCGCCGGCAGGGTCGCTGCCGCCGCATCCAGCACCGGCAGGCTCAGGTCCAGGGCCGGGTCCGGTGTGGCTGGCGCCGGCGTGAAGTCGGTCGGGTCCGGATCATCGCCGCTGCCGAGATTGAAGGTGTCTGTGCCCGGACCGTCCACCTGGATGAAATCGTCGCCGCCGCCGCCGAAGAGCAGATCGTTGCCCAGGCTGCCGAAGAGCTGGTCGTTGCCGTCGCCGGGGCCTTCCACCGCCGCGTCGCCGTAGAGGATGTCGATGTCCGCGGCATCGCTGCCCACGAGGTGGCCGTAGAGCAGGTCGTGGTCATCGCCGCCGACGATGAGATCGGCGCCGGCGTCGCCCTGCACGGTGTCGTCGCCGGCGCCCGCCTCCACGATGTCGTCGCCGAGTCCGGCCTGGATGCTGTCGTTGCCGGCGTAGCCGAAGATGCGGTCGTCGCCGTCGCCGCCGGTGAGATCGTCCGCGGCGTCATCGGAGCCGTGGATGATGTCGGCGCCCACGCCGCCGTCGATGCGGCCGCCGTTGCCGCCGGCATGGAGCTCGTCGTCGCCGGCATCGCCGGCGATCAGGTCCACGCCCAGGCCGCCGTCGGCATAGTCATCGCCCCAGCTGCCGAGGATCTGGTCGTCGCCGAGCCCGCCGAAGAGGCGGTCATCGCCGCCGCTGCCGAGATCCTGGGCCTCCGGATCTTGTGGTTGAGTGAAGCCCAGCCCGCCCGCGGGCTGGAACACCACCCGCGCGTGCTCGCCGGCAATGAGATCATCGCCCGCACCGCCGCGGATCAGATCGGCGCCATCGCCGCCGAACAGCAGGTCCGTGCCGGCGCGGCCCTCGATGTGGTCATCCCCCGGGCGCAGGTCCGCGAAGCTCTGCACCAGCGCCGGATCGCGGAAGACGCCGTCGGTGTGATCCGAGGGCACGGCGACGATGAGGAAGCGGCTGGTGGCGTCCGGCACCACGGACCAGGGCTCCGCCAGCGTCAGGGTGTCTGCGGTGTTGCTCGCGATGAGCCGCACCTGGCCCAGACCCAGGCCCTCGGTGATGCGCACCTGAAGCCCTGCCAGGTCTTCCGCCTGGGTCGGGAAGGGCTGGCGGTCGTCGGTGAGCGTGGTCGCGGTGGCCGCGGCCACCCGTCCGCGCAGCTGCTCGAAGGCGAAGGTGCGCGCACCGGCGCCGATGGTGAAGAAGCTCGTGGCATCCGGCACCACGTCCCAGGGGGCGTCGAGGGTCAGCTCGGTGCTGGAGTTGCCCAGGATGCTGCGCACCTGCCCGGCGCCGGTGCCGCCGGTGATCTCAAGGCGCTGGCCGACGATGCTCGGCCCATAGGTCGGGAAGGGCGCGCCGGTGTCCGTCAGCGTCGCCGTCGTTCCGGAGTTTGCGGCGCTGCTGACCCGGCCCTTGAGGGTCGTGAAGGTCTGCCCGAAGCGGGTGACCAAGGCGCCGTCTTCATCGGTGAAGTCGACCCGGCCGTTGTCGGCAAAGATGGCGTCTTCGCGGCGACCGCCGATGATCTCGTCGGAGCCCGAGCCGCCGATGAGCACCAGCGGCTGGCCCACGTCGGCGGCGTCGATGCGGTCGTCGCCGACACCCGCGTCCAGCATGAAGAGTCCGTAGCGGGTGTCCAGAATGCGGTAGCTGCTGGTGGCGTCCGGCAGCACGTCCCAGTCCGTGGCGACGGTGAGCGTGGTTTCCGTGTTGGCGGTGATGACCCGCTGCTGGCCGGCGCCGGTGCCGGCGGTGATCTGGAGCCTGTAGTGGGCGAGGTTGTCTTCCTCCAGCGCCGGGAAGGCGGCGGTGGCGTCCTCCAGGGTGTTGGTGGTGGCGGCGGTGGCCGTGCCTGCGACGGCGTTCTCGCCGTAGGCCGGCAGCGCGGCGGTGATGCTGTCGGCGCCGGCGCCGGTGGCGATGCGCGTGACGGTGCGGAAGTCCGGCCGACCGGTGATGCCGGTGACCTCGATGCGGTCCTCGCCCGGGCCGAATTCCAGGTCCAGCACCTCCAGGTTGGCATAGCCGATGCCGCCGCGGATCTGCTCGCCGCCGATGACGGTGTCCGGGCCAGTGCCGAAGCCGGTGATGCGATCCGCGCTGATGGCGCCCTCGGTGTCCGCCAGGCTGCCCGAGTTGTCGATGGTGAGCAGGTCCACCTGCTCCGTCTCGTCGACGAAGAAGGTCGGACTCTGGTTGGTGATGGCGTACTCCAGCAGGTCCGTCAGCTGCTCGCCCGGGGCGAGCTCGAAGGCGGCGTTGATGGACAGGATGGTGCTCGCGCCGGATTCCTGCACATCCAGGATCTGCCGGAACTGCCCCAGCGCCGCGCCGGCGGTGATCTCCACGGTGCGGCCCTCCAGCGGCGGGAAGCCGGCCAGGTCCGCACTCGCCACCGTCAGCGTGGTGGCGGTGGCAGAGACGATGTTGCCGGTGGAGGCGCGGATGTTGGTCTCGCCCGGCAGCATCAGCGGCTCGCCGATGCCGCCGGCGCTGCCCTCGCCGGCGGCGCCATCCACCAGGAGTGGCCCCTGGATGCGCTCGAGTCCGGAGGCGGTGGGCGCAAACACCTGGGTGTCCTGCCCGTCCACGACGGCGTCGTCGATGGCGGTGACCCTGACCGTCTGCGGCGTGTCCCAGTTGTCCGGGGTGAACACCAGCCGGGTCTGGTCCACGGCCACCTGCTCCGCGAAGGGAAAGGCCACGGGCACGACGCCACTGCGCGAGGTCTTGGTGTTCTGCGGCGACACGTCGATGACGACGTTGGACGCGGGCCGGCTGGTCAGGACGACGTCGTAGGTATCGCTGCCCATGGCCCCGGCGCCCTCGATGACATCGGTGGAGCCCAGCGACTCGATGACCCGCACCCCCGGCACGTCGTCATCGCCGATGGCGACGCCGATGCGCTGCACCGGTATGGCGTCGTAGCCGGGAACGACATAGCTGTAGCTGGCGATCTCGACGCTGCCCGACACCTCCCGGGCGGCGCCGGCGGCGTCGGTGAAGACGACGGCAGCGCCGTCGACGATGAAGTCCGTCGCCTCGCCATTGAGGGTCAGGCTCACCTGCGGCTCGATGCGATAGCGGCTGGTGTCGTCCAGCGCCGTGGCCCAGGGGCTGTCCAGGGTCAGCACCGAAGCGGTGTTGGAGACGATGGTCCGGCTCTGGCCGACGCCGGCGCCCTCGGTGATGGTCACCGTGAAGCCCGCGAGCCCGCCGCCCGCGGTGACGAAGCTCGCCTCCACGTCGGCCAGCGTGTTGCCGGCGGCGGAGGACACGCCGCCCTCGACCTGCAGCGGCGTGAAGTCCGGCACCACGAGTGCGGTGGGCTCGTCATCGCTGATGGCGATGGTCTGGCTCGCGGTGGCCACTTGGTCCCGCTCTTCGCTCACCACCGCGAAGGTGACGAACGCGCTCTGACCGCCCTCGCGGTCGTCGTCGTCGAAGGCGTTGACGACGACGCGCTGGGCGCTGTCCCAGTTGTCCGGCCGGAAGGTGAGCTCGGTGTGCGACAGGCTCAGCTCCTCGCCGCCGAAGAGCTGGACCGTCACCACGCTGGTCGGGGCATGGGTCAGCACCACGTCCAGCGCGGCGCCGGCGCCGCCCTCCTGCGCAAAGGGCTGTTCGTCAACCGGGATTACCCGCACGCCGGGGGCATCGGCATCAAAGATGCTCACGTCCACGGCGGGCATGGCGATGCCGTCGTAGCGCTGGTTGATGTACTGGTAGTCCACCTGGATGTCGGCGTCCGCACGCTCCTGGGGCTGGCCCACGGGGTCCAGGAAGAGCACGCGGCTGGAGACCACCTTCCAGCGGCTCTCGGCCAGCAGGACGCCGCCGATGCGCACCGTTGCCTCACCGTCCAGGGGCACATGGTCGAGGCGCACGCCCTGAGCCGGCGCCGCGGACAGGTTGAAGGTCTCGCTGGTGGCGGCAGGCGGCTCGTCCGCCTCGCCGGGGCTCGCGATGGTGTGCTGGATCACGCCCTTGCGCAGGCCCTCCACGGCCTCGTCGTCCAGCGCGCGCACCCGCACCGTCTGCGGCGTGGACCAGTTGGCGGGCGTGAAGGTGAGCTGGCCGTCGCCGCCGACGAAGTCCAGCAGCAGCGCGCCGCGCAGCAGCTCCTCCTGGGACGGCTGCGGCAGCACGGCGGTGACCACCACGTCGTCGGTGGGCTGGCGGGCGAGGACGATGTCGTAGCTGAGCTCAGGCCCACCCTCGGTGAATTCCAGCGCCCCCGCGACGCTCGGCAGCACCACCATGGCCGCCTCCTCGTCGTCGGCGACATTGGCGGAGATGCCGTCCACGGCGAGGCCGTCGTAGTCCGGGTCGCTGCTCGCGACGCTGTGCAGGATCAAGCCGCTGTGGCCGCGCAGGTCGTTGCTGACCACCGGCGGCGTGTCGCCGCCGAGGTTGATGGTGTCGGCGCCCAGCCCGCCGTTCACCTGGGTCCAGACCTGGTCGTCGGTGCCGAGCACGAAGATGCGGTCGTCGCCCTCGGCGGCGTCCACGTTCAGCACCTCGATGTTGACGTAGCTGACGTTGAGGCCCGCGCCGAAGATGCCGTCTTCCGTCACCACGAAGTCGTCGCCAAACTCGGTGCCGACGACGATGACGGTATCGAGCCCGTCGCCGCCGTCGATGTTCACCGGCGCGTTGACGGCATACTCGATGAAGTCCGCGCCGGCACCGCCGGAGAGGTCCATCCGGTCCTGCTTGCGCTCCTCGGAGCCCGCCAGCGCGAAGGCGCGGACGATGAAGCTGTCGTCGCCGGCGTCGCCGGAGAGCGTCAGCACCGCCTGGTTGCGGAACACCGTGAAGCTGTCGTCACCGGTGTTGCCGAGGATGGTCGTGGCCTCCGAGATGCCGTTGCTGAGCCAGCCGCGGGTGGTCTCAATGGTGGCGTAGAACTCGTCCGGCGCGACGCCGGCGGCGGCGTTGCGCTCGGCGTTGTACATCTGGCCGATCTGGAAGCTGTCGTCGCCGGAGCCGCCGTCGATGGTGGTGACGGCCAGGTTGTCGTCCAGCGCCACATGGTCGTCGCCGGGGCCGGCGAAGACGGACAGGGACTCCAGGTTGCGGAAGTAATTCACCCGCTCCACCCGCTCGCCCGCCTTCAGCAGTGCCACGAAGGCCCGGTCGTCGCTCGGGTCGAGGCTGGTGTCGGTGCCGCTCGCGCGCATCAGGATCCGGTCCGCCACCACGGTGCCCTGCACCCGCAGCCGGTCGATGCCGTCCGCCGGGCCGCCCGAGTCGTCCACCACGGTGACATTGGTGGCACTGCCGCCGCGGAAGGTCACCACATAGCTGTCGTCGCGCCCCTGACCGTCCAGGGTGTCGCTGCCGAAGCCGCCGTAGAGCCGGTCGCGGCCCTCGTCCGGGTCGCCGGTGAGCCCGGCACCGAGGTCGCCGAAGAGCTGATCGTCGCCGAGGCCGCCGTTCAGCAGGTCCTCGCCGAGGCCGCCGATGAGCACGTCCTGGTCGTTGTCGCCGTAGAGCTCGTCGGCATCGGCGCCGCCGTCCAGGGCGTCGTTGCCGGTGCCGCCGCGCAGCAGGTCGAGGCCGGCGCCGCCGTTGAGGGCATCGTTGCCGGCGTTGCCGAAGAGCTGATCGTCGCCGGCGTCGCCGTCGATGGTGTCGGCGTCCTGATCGCCGCGGATCCAGTCGTTGCCGGCCCCGCCGCTGATGACATCGAAGCCGGCATGGCCGCGGATGCGGTCGTCGCCGTCGCCGCCCTGGATGTTGTCATCACCGCTGCCGCCGAAGATGAAGTCGGCGCCCGCATCGCCGAAGAGCTGATCGGCGGCGCCTAAGCCCAGGCTCTCGGTGTCGCGCACGCCGCTGATGCGGCTGTTGAGATCCCCCGCCGCCGGCACCTGCACGAAGTAGGCGGTGCCCTGGTCGCCGATGACGACGTCGCTGCCGGCGCCGCCGCGCAGGGTGTCGAGACCGCCGCCACCGAAGATGACATCGAGCCCGCTGCCGGCATCGACGGTGTCATTGCCGCCGAGGAGTGAGACTTCAGAGACCGCGGCGCGGTCCGTCACCTCGCCGCCGTCGCCGAAGACGAGATCGTCGCCGCCGCCGGTGCTGATGCTGTCGTCGCCGTCGTCGCCGTAGACGACATCGGCGCTGTCGCCGGTGGTGATGCTGTCGTTGCCGGCGTTGCCGCGGATCAGCGCCGCGCCGGCGCCGGCGGTGATGGTGTCGGCGCCCGCCCCGCCCTCGATGATGAAGCCGATGCTCGGGTCGGTGACGCCGGAGAGGTCGATGATGTCGTCGCCGGCGTCGCCGAAGGCGATGATGTTGCCGGTGACGTCATAAGTCTGCGCGTTGACGAGCCCGGCACCGTCCTCGCCCATGGCGCTGTTGCCGCCGTAGACCCGTACCTGGCCCGGCGTGCCCGTGCTCTCGACGACGATGTGCTCGGCGATGTCGGTGTTGTTGCCGTTCAGGCGCTGCTCGGCGAAGCGGCCGATGTTGAGCTGAAGGTCGCCGTTGTCGAGCGCCGTCGCCAGCTTCGGCGGACGGTAGAAGTCGATGTCGAACTCCACCAGCGTCGTCGGCGGCAGGATGTCGAACTCCTTGCGCCAGCTGTCGATGAGGTAGTCCACCTCGACGAAGGCATAGAGCCGGGCGTACACCTCGCCGGAGACATCGAAAATGGCCAGCGGCGCCAACAGCCGCTCGGCCTCATTCGGCGCCCGGGTCTGGTTGATGAAGTTGTTGCCGAGCTCGGTGATGCGAATCTTGCCGTCGTCGTTATTGTCGTAGAGGTCGAACCAGATGTTGGCGAAGATCCCGCCCTCGGCGCCGCCGCGGGCCACCACCAGGTTCAGCTCCGCCGCGGCGCGCAGGCTGCCGTCCAGGGTCAGCTCCGGCTTGTCATTGCCCTCGGCATCCAGGTCGTCGATGAAGAAGCCCTCGAACAGCGCCGCGGGACTGCGGAACTTGGACTCCGCGAAGCGGGTGATGCCCAGGGTGTCGTAGCCGAAGTCGAAGTCGATGTCGGCGCCGAAGGTACCGGTGAGGGAGACGCCGAGCGGCCCGAAGATCGAGAAGAACTGGTAGTACTCGAACTCGAAGATCAGCGGGCTCATGTCGTAGCGGACGATGTCCGCCGGCTCGCCGAGGAGCAGGCCGAAGATCTCCTGCGGGTCTTCGAAGATCGGGAAGCTGAACTCGCCGTCGCCGCCCACCAGGCTGGTGGTGGTGCTCTTGGTGTCGCCGGGGCCGTCCAGGTTGCTCAGGTCGTCGAGGAAGCCCTCCACGTCATCGAAGCTCAGCTCCCTGAGCGCCTCGTTGTTCATGATGTCTTCGGCAATCCGGCGCGGGTCGATGCTGTCGCCGAAGAGCGCGTCGATGCCGAAGGGCAGCCCGTCCGGGCCCTGCTCCTCGTAGATCACCAGGTCGCCGAAGGGAATCAGCAGCGCGCCCGCCGAGCTCGGGTCCGGGATGGTGTTGATGAGCTCGATGATCTCGGCGATGGAGTAGATCATCCCCGCATCGACATCGCCCATGAGCTCGGCGATATCGAGCAGCGTGGTGGGCCCGGCGAGGTCCGAGATCACCGGGATGGGCGTGGTGATGATGTCGATGATGGGCTGGACCGGCTCCGTGAAGTCCTGGATGCGGTCCACGATCGGGCCCATGACATCGCCGAGGAAGGAGCCCAGGTCCAGCGACACGGCGTCGAACTTGACGACCTTGAGCCCTTCTTCCAGCGCCGAGACGGACAGGTCCTCGAACAGCACGAAGGTGCTGTTCTCCGCGTCCGCGGCATCGTAGTCGCCGAGCTCCCAGTCGAAGATGAACCCGGACGTGATGCGCGGGAAGGCCTTGGCCGCACCGCCGCCCACCACGTCCTCGGCGAGGCTCAGCTCCAGCATCAGCTCGGCGACGGCCCGACCGGCGAAACCCACGTCCAGGTCCAGATCGCCGAATTCCGAGAACTGGAAGCGCCGGTCGCCGGGGGTGGCGCCGTTGCGCAGGTTGACGGCCATGGCAGCGCTGAAGGCGGTGCCGCCGGCGTGCGCGGCATACACGTCCGGGTCGTCGGCGGCGGTGAGCTGCAGGAAGCCGAGCTCGCCGGTGATGCTCGCCGGCAGGGTCACGTCCACGTCGAAGACGACCTCGTTCGGGTCGTCGATGAGGATGTAGAAGCCCTCGTCCTGGCTCAGGCCGAAGCCCAGATCCAGGGACCAGTCGAAGGCGACGCCGAGCTCGCCCTGGGTCTCCAGGCTGAGCCCCGGGATGCCGAGGTCGAAGCCGATGTCGGTACCGGCGTCGTAGAGCCCGCCGATGGTGAAGGCCCATTCGACGAAGGTCTCCTCGTCGGTTTCCAGGTCGATGTAGTCCTCGACGCCGATGGGCGGGCCGTCCGGGTTGTCCGGGTCGGCCACGTCCGGGTCCAGCCGGCGCAGCAGGTCGAGCCCGCCGGTGCCGGGCCCGAGCAGGTCGTAGAGGATGTTGGAGAGCTGGTTCAGGCGCGGGTCGGCGAAATCCCGGGCGATGTCTTTGGTCTCGCTGACGGTGTCGCGCAGGGGCTCGATGAAGTCCTCGCGCAGGTCCGCGAACACCCGCGCGCCCTTGCCGAGCCCGTCGCCGACGATGGGCACGTCCTCGGCGAGCTGGAGCCCGCCCTGGAGGGCCGCGAACATGGCGTCGAGCCCGTCGATGGCGAGCAGCACCTGATCGAACAGCCCGAGGTCGTCGAAATCGATGCTGCTGAAATCCGGCAGCGAGACATGGCTCGCGAGGTCGAAGCCGGGCGCGGTGATGGCGGTCAGATCCGGGATGTCGAGCCCGAGGTCGCCGACGTAGAAGGACTCGGTGGGCGCGTACACCGGCAGGGTCACGTCCACACAGCCGTCGATGTCCGCGTCCACGTGGGTGCCGAGGTCCGCCAGCAGGTCGGACAGCAGCGCCCGGTCCAGCTGCAACGGCAGGCTGTTGGCGAAGAGCGTGTCCGCAAGCCCCACCCAGAAGGCGGCGCCCAGGTCGGCGCTGCCGCCGTCCACGTAGATGCCGAGCTGCGCCAGCGCGGAGCGGAAGTTGATGTCGCTGCCGGTGACATCCAGCGCGCCCGTGAGCAGTACATTGTCCGGCGGCGTGTCGCCGTCGTCGGCGCAGCCGTCGTGGCCGTCCTCTGCGGCCGGGCCCGTGGGGCGCATCAGGAAGACGTTGGTGGGGTCCGTCAGGTCGATGCCGAAGTCCAGGTTCAGCGCCAGCTCGCCCACGGCCTGAAGGCCCGCGGCGCCGGTGAGGTCCAGCAGGCCCGCGAGCTCCGGGATGTTCAGGTCCGGGATGGCGAGGCTCATACCCTCGTTGAAGCCGGTGACCAGCTCCAGATGCACCTGCAGGGTATCCGCATCCGGCAGCGACAGCGCGAAGGCGTCCCCGCTGATGCCGAGCGCCTCCTCAAGCTTCAGCTCCAGGGTCTGGATGGTGCCCGCCGGGTCCGCCAGGGCCGCCTGGATGGAGGCGTCCAGGTCGTCGGCGAAGTTGAGGATGTCGTTGATGCTGACATCGATGAGCGGCAGGTCCGAGTCCAGGAAGCCGAAGGACTCGAACTGGCCCAGGAAGTCGGCGATGGCGATGAGCCCGTCCAGGATCTCGGTGAAGCCGAAGTCCGGGTTCTCGAAGCTCAGCAGGTCGCCCAGGTCCTGGAAGCCGAGATCGATGTCCGGGAGCAGATCGGCGATGTGGCCGCCGGGGTCGAAGCCGAGATGCAGCGCGCCGAGGCTGCCCTCGGGCACGTCGATGGTGAAGCCGTCGAGCCCGCCGCCCGGATGCACGTCGAAGGTGAGCCGGCCGCCGTCGAAGCCGACATCGATGAGGTCCGGCACGCCGCCCGGGAAGTCCGCCGCCAGCGCCGCATCCAGAGCGGCGTCGAGCGCCAGCTGCAGGTCCGCGGCGAGGTCGCCGATGCTGAGGTTGCCCAGGGTGTCGGCGATGTCCAGCGTGACGCTGAGGCTGCGCCCGTCCAGGCCCGGCAGTTCGCTGCTGGCCAGCGTCAGGTCGAAGCCGATGTCGCCGCCGAGCCCGCTCAGGTCGAAGGCCGGCAGCTCGCCCGTCACCAGCCCGGCGCGGAAGGGATTGCCCAGCTTGGCGATGTCCAGGCTGATGCGCGGGTCCGCATCCAGCGAGATCAGCGAGCCGATATCCGGGTCCACGTCCACCACCAGCTCGAAGCCGCCGCTGCCGGTGAAGTCCGGCGGTGCCAGCAACGCGGTGGGGTCATTGGCCAGCGCGTCCACCAGCCCGGTGAAGGTGATGCGCCCGCCGGCGGCGCCCGCCGGCAGCGTCGGGTCCTTGAGGCCCAGGGTCAGGTCGGCGCTGGCCGAGCCGCCGCCGTGGGCGGTGATGCTGACGAAGCCGAAGCGGGAGCTGAGGTCGATGCCGTCTTCCGGCACCGGCAGATCGTCGCCGTCGGCGTCCGGCACGTCCGGGGTGCTGAGGCCGAGGCTGCCGGTGATCACGGCGTCCTCCACGAACAGCCGGTCGCCCAGGGTGGGCCCGGCGATCTGCCCGCCCTCGATGAAGCCGTAGCCGTCGTCGGCGTCGACGCTGCCGTCCTCGTTGGCGTCTTCGGTCTCCTCGCCGGCGAGGATGCCGAGCCCGATGGCCGCGCCCGAGCCGTTGATGCCGGTGACCTGGAAGCGGCTGGCGCCGCTGGTGTTGTCGGTGAGCCTGAGGCCGTCGCCGGCGTCGTTGATGGCCGCGGTGAAGGCCCCGCCGCCGGCGGTATTCAGGGCGTCAAGCACCGCGCCGGCGGTGGTGAGGCCATCCAGCGCGACGCGGTAGGTGCTGCCGTCGTGCACCTGGATGGCGAGGTCGTCGCCGTCGGCCGCCGTGGTGCCGGCGGGCAGCCCCAGCTCCGTTTCCGCGAGGCTGCCGGGGGCCGCGGTGATGGCGAGCGCCAGCACCGCCGGGTCCTGCCCCTGGCTCAGCACGATACGCCCGCCGGCGGCCTGGGCGTACACCTGCCCCGCGGCGTCGCCGCCGAGCCCCGCATCGTCCAGCGCGCGGTTGATGTCGACAATGAGATCGAACAGCTTGGTGTTGCCGCGGGTGTCCTCCGCCGCGACGCTGACGGCAACCGCGCCGTTACCGTCGCCGATGTCCACCTGGAAGGCGAGCTCGCCCGAGAGCCGGCCGGGGGTCGGGGCGAGCAGGCCGTCTGCGAGCAGCCGCAGGCCGGAGGCGGCGGCGCTCTGGCTGCTGGCGAAGCCGAGCTCGGTCACCGCGGGATCAGCCGCCGCCGCGCTCAGAGAGAAGCCGGTGACGCTGTCGCTCGCCGCCAGCAGCCGAATGCGGTTGCCGTCGCGCTGGGCCCAGACCATGGTCGCCACCCGGGCACTGTTGAGTGCGCTGTTGATGTCCGCCACCAGGTCATCCAGGCCGGCGTTGTCGGCGGTGTCGTCGGCGAGCAGGGTCAGGCTCGCCTCGGCGGTGCCGTCGGCGGTGGTGATGCTGAGGTCGAGGCCCGCATCGGCGCTGAGCACGCCGGTGGCGATGGCGTCGCCCGCGGCGAGCAGGGTCTGCTGGCCCGCGGTGCTGTCGGTGCTGAAGCCAAGCTCCTCGCCTGCATCCGCCGTCAGCGCAAAATGGGTCACGCCGCCGTGCAATGCCGTCAGCACCAGGCGGCCGTCCTGCACCGCGGCGCCGATGTCGGCGCCGAGGCCGGCGGTGGCGAGCGCGGCGTTCAGGTCCGCCACCAGGTCGGCGGCGGTGAGGTTGGCGTTGGTGTCCGCCCGTGCGATGCGGATCTCGTGGCTGGTGGGGGCGCCGCCGGCGGTGACCGAAAGCTGCACCACGGCGTCCTCGGCGAGCCGGCCCACGGGGGCCACCACGTCGCTGGTGCCGGTGAGGGCCGCTGCGGTCTTGATGCGGGCACCGTCGCCGCCGTTCAGGTCCGCGAGCAGATAGTCGCGGTCCAGCAGCTGGCTCGGCTCGGCGTCGGAGAGGCTCACGCCCAGGGTGAGCCCAATGTCGGCGGCGCCGGTGAGGGCGATGCGCGACTCGGACTCGATGTCCAAGAGTGGACCCAGGTCCAGATCGAAGTCGATGGGCACGTCGAAGGACACGGCGCCGCCGGCGAGGTCGAGCGGCAGCAGCAGCTCGTCCGCCACCGGGTCGTAGTCCAGCAGGTCGACGCCGAAGAGGGTGGCAATGCGGTGCTCCAGCCCCTGCACCGAGCTGTAGGTGGGCGTGTCGTCGGCGAAGGTGAGCTTGGCGCGGTCGTCGCCGAGCCCCGTGTTGTCGGCGGTGGCCGCGGCGGTGATGCTGAGCGCGACCCAGTCGCCGCCGTCGAGCTGGATCTCCAGCTGCGCATCGGTGCCGAAGGCGCCGGTGTTGGCGGCGTTGGGCGCGGTGAAGACCGGTCCATCCGTGCCGACATCCAGGGTGGCCAGCGCCGCGAGGCCGAGGTCGGCCTGGGCGCCGGCGGCATTGACGCGGATGCCGACGCTGCCGATGGCGGGGTCCAGCACCACCAGCCGCAGCCGGTGGCCGGAGGCACCACCGCCCCCCTCGAACAGCAGCTGCCGATCCAGCCCCGCTGCGCGCAGGGCATCGTTCAGGTCCGTCACCAGGCGGTCGGCACCGTCGCGGGTGTCGTCGGCACCGTCGTCGTAGAGCAGCGCGTCGCCGACGACATCGGCCAGCGCCAGCAGGTCGCCGACGCCCACGTCGGCGAAGGGGATCTCAAGCTGGTTGACCGTGTCGCTGTCGCGCAGGTCGTCGAGCCAGCTCGCGAGCTGGCTCAGCATGGTCAGGAAGCCGTCCGCGTCCAGGTTCTGGAAGTTGGCGATGTCCGTGAAGGCGCTGGTGTCCGGCGTGGTCAGGATGACGTCGGAGGCATCGGCGAGGTCCGGAAACTCGATGCCGAGCAGGGTGTCGGGGCCGGCGGTGATGCCGAGGAAGGGCGCCGCCAGCGGGAAGGCCGCCGTGGCGGTGCCGCTGATGTCGGTGGCGCCGAAGAGGTCCCCCGGGTTGCCGCCGGCGACGGCATCCGCGATCTCGCCGATGTCGATGCGCCCGTCGCCGCCCGGCCCTTCCGGGTCCGCGAGCCCGAGCCGCACCCTGGCATCCGCGCTCAGGCTGCCGTCCACCACCTGCACTTCCAGGAAGCCGAAGCGCGCGGCGGCGTCGAGGTCCGCGACGCTGAAGGCGAGGCCCGCCTCGACGAAGGCATCGCGCAGGAAGAAGGCATCGGCGAGGTCGCCGCCGGAGAGGTCGAAGAGGTCCGCACCCAGGGTCAGCGACAGGCCGGCGTCGGAGGTGACGTCGGCTTGGGCGTCGATGCTGAGGTCCGAGAGCCCCTCCGACAGATCGAAATCGAGCGCCAGGTCTTCGCCCGCGCTCAGCAGCTCATGCGAGAAGCTGAAGTCCCAGGTGAGCTCGCCGAAGCGCGGGTCGGCGGCGTCCGTGACCAGATCGAGATTCAGGTCCGCGAGCCCGGTGTCCAGCTCGCTGCTCAGGCGATAGGCCAGCTCCTGCACCGAGCGGAAGCCGGGGTCGCCGCCGGTGTTGGCGTTGCGCAGGGGTGCGAGCAGCCCCGCGTCGAAGGCGTCCGTGAAGGCGATGAGCTGGTCCAGGCCGTTGTCCAGGAACGGCACCTGGACGTCGAAGGGATTGTCCGCCGCGAGCTGGCGGATGGCATCCAGCTCGTCGCGCAGGTCTTCGAGCTGCCCCAGCAGGTCCGCCGGGCGCAGGTCCAGAAAGCGCAGCAGCAGGTCGCCGCCGGCGAAGCCCGGGGTGGCGGAGACGGCCACCGCCAGTGGGTCGGCGATGTCCGCCCAGGTCATGTCCACGCGCAGGTCGGCGATGTCCAGGGCCGGGGCGTCGTCGCCCGGTAGTGCGGACACGGAGAAGGTGCCGGTGAGGGCGAGGTCGTCGGTGGCCGCGTCGCCGTCGCCGGCGAGGTCCACGTCGAGCAGATCCAGCGGGCTGCCGAAGAGCTCCGGCAGGCGCAGGCGGCCGTCGCCTGTGCCGTCGGTGAGGTCCGCGCTCAGCAGCACGTCGTCGTCCACTGTGAGGTCGACGGCATCCAGGCCGACGCTCAGGAAGCCGAAGCGCCCGGACGCGCCGACGTCGTCGCTCGGGTCCACGACGATGTTCCGCACCGACAGCTCCGGCGCGGCGCCGGGCGTGCCGTCGCGGGTGGCGAGGTAGAAGCCCGAGGTATCGACGCCGAAGGTGAGGTCCAGCACCAGGTCCGCGGAGACATCGATCTGCCCGTCCAGGTCGATGTCGCCGAGGCCGGCGTCGAAGGCCATGTCCAGGCCGGCGGTGCCGCTGAGGGTCCGCTCCAGGCCGAAGTCCCATTCCAGGTAGGGGTCCAGGTCTGCGGCGTGGTCGCGGAAGGTGACATTGCCGGCGACGGCGTCGAGCCCGTCCAGGGCCGCGGCGAGGTCGGCGCCGGTGGCGATGGCGCTGCCGATGTCGGCGATGGCAAAGCCGCCGGGGCCGGTCTCGATGAGGCGCTCGAAGATGTTGCCGGTGTTGGTCTCCTCCCCCGCCTGCTGCACCTGCGGCACGCTCGGGGCGCGGGTGGGGTCGCCCTTGGGTGGGCGCGGGGCGGCCTCTGTGCCCTTCAGCGCCTCTTCCAGGGAGTCGCCGAGCACCGGCAGCACCTCGTCCTTGAGCCCGAGCAGCTCGCCGAGCCAGTAGAAGCCGATCTTCAGCGAGTTGAGCGGATTGCTCCAGCCGAGGAAGGCGCTGTCGTCGACGCTCTCGACATCGCGGTGCAGCACCAGCTGGCGCGCGCCGTCGGCGTCATAGAGGTCGTAGCTGTCGTAGCCGCCGATGCTGTCGGTGAAGAGGTCCTCGATGTCCTCGCCGGCCAGCTCCAGCACGTCGCCGCTGCCGGCGCCGCCCTCGAAGACGATGCCCTCGCTCAGGCTGACGGCGCCGTTGTCGTGCTCCACCGTGAGCCGGTCGTCACCGCCGCGACCATGGAAGATGAGCCCGGTCAGGGCCGAGAGCTCGGCGCTGAAGACCGGGTCGGCGCTGCCGTCGTTCTCGTCGAAGATCTGCACGATGCCGGGGTTGCCGGCGTCGCGGGTCACCCGCCAGTGATCGTCGCCGCTGGTGCCGATGAACTGGGGCACCAGCGCTGTGACCACCTGATCGCTCAGCCCGTCCAGGCTCCAGCCGCCGCGGCCGAAGGTGGCCACCAGGATGCGGTCGGCGGCGCTGATGGTGCCGTCGCCCTCCGGGTCCGGGTTGCCGTCGGTGTCGTCCAGGTCGAGGTAGTCGATGTCCTGCACGCTGGTGTTGGCCATGCCGGTGCCGAGCTCGCGCCAGTCGGCGCCGGCGGCACCGGCCACGGCGGCGGGGTTGGCGAGGCGCATGACGCCGAGCGCGGTGCCCGCCAGGAGCAGGTCCTGGGTGTTGTCTCTGACGTACTCCAGGGAGCGGATGTCACCCAGGTCGTTGCTGATCTGCGTCCACACCGGCGCCGCGGCGGTGATGTTGGTGGTGCGGTAGATGTTGCTGCCGTCGGCGGCGTAGACGACGCGCCAGTCGTCCGGGTCCACGGCGATGGCCCGCAGGCGCCCGGCGCCGGACACGGTCTTGGCCACAGCGGGATTGCCGGCGGTATCGCGCACCACCACGTCGCTGCCGCGGGCGGCGAGCAGCAGGTCCGGGTTCTGTGCGCCGAAGCGCATGCCGCCGAAGACGATGTCCGCGACCACCTGACCCCAGGGATAGGCGCCGCCCACCATGGCCGTCGGCCCCGCCTGCACCTGGCTCACGGAGGCGAGCCGGTCGCTGCTCTCGTACAGGCCGAACAGGCCCACGGCGACGCGGGTGCTGTCGAAGCGGTTGGGCTCGATGGCGAGGGGATAGAAGCCCGTGAAGCCGCCGGGGGCGGTGGGATTGTCGAAGGCGTTGGTGAGGCCCGAGTAATTGGCCGCCCCGGCCAGGCCGTTGGTGAGCGTTGCCCGCTGCTGGGCCTGGGTGACATTGCCGCCGTTGTCGAATTCCTCGATGTAGAGGAACTGGAAGTTGTTGGAGACGGAATAACGCACCACCCGGTCGTCGTCGCCGTCGCCGTCCTGGTCGTAGACCTGCACGGCCTGTCGGGCACCGTCGCCGCTGTGGATGCTGGTCCAGCCGGTGGTGCGCTCGTCCAGCTCGTCGACGCTGCCGTCGGCGTCGTTGTCCACACCGTCGGCGGCGGTGGCCGGCTGCACCGCGGAGCCGTTGTCCTGGGTGCCGAGGAAGACCTGGCCGTTCAGCCCGTCCAGCTCGGCGTCATAGGCCTCGGCAATGCGCAGGCTGCCCACCACGGAGGTCCACTGCCGGGTGACCGCGGCCTGGTCGTTGCGGGGGTCGTCCAGCCGGTAGATGCCGCCGTCGTCCGCCTGGTAGAGCGCATTGCCGGTGGCGTCGAAGACGATGGCACGGGAGTCCGCATGGGGGGCGGTGTTGTTGGCGTTGTTGCCGACGATCTGCTCCCAGGCGGCGCCGGTGTAGCGGAACACGCGCCCGGCCCAGTCGGTGAGGCCGACGGCGTTGTTCTCCCGCGCATCGAGCAGGTCGCCATCGCCGTTCCAGTCCCACTGGTCGATGCTCGGCTGGCGGTCACCGCCGACGTAGATGACATCCGGATCGGTGGGGTCCACCGCCAGCGAGAAATGCAGATCGCCCTGCCCGCCCGGGTGCAGCCCGGTGACCACATCCGCAGCTTCGCCGAAATTGATGACGCCGTTG
The DNA here is from genome assembly GCF_913063425.1 of uncultured Thiohalocapsa sp. Classification (GTDB taxonomy): domain Bacteria; phylum Pseudomonadota; class Gammaproteobacteria; order Chromatiales; family Chromatiaceae; genus Thiohalocapsa. Next base: position 6,103 of record NZ_CAJXYK010000028.1, on the reverse strand, counting down.
CCGTCGGCATCCGTGAAAACGGCGTCGGTGGAGGTCGGCAGCGGCACCGCTGCCCAGGTGCCGCCGAAGTCCGTGCTCTTGAAGATATTGGTGAGCCCGGTGCCGCTGCCGCCGTGGGTGTTGGGCCCGACGAAGGCCACGTAGACGGTGCCGTTCTGCGCGGCGGTGCTCGGTGTCACCGCCAGCTTGGCCCGCGCCAGGGGCTCGAAGAAATCGTCGATGCCGTCGCCGTCGGTGTCCGTGCCGGTGGCGATGTTGGTGTCCTCCGGCACCCAGGGCGAGCCCGCCAGCTCCGGCTGCAGCACCCAGACGCCCGTCTGCGGGCCCGCGGCGTAGAGGTGCGCGGGCTTGGGGCTGGCGCCGCCGACACCGGGGTCGAAGGCCAGGTCCGTGTAATGGCCCACGGGGGCGCCGAGCACGCCGCCGACGCTCTCCTGCTGGAAATCCGCGGCGTCGATCTTGGTGTGCGCGGCGGTGGCGTCGATGTCCAGGTCCAGTCGGAACAGGCCGCCCACGCCGTCCGGCCCCGGGGTGCCGTCGCGGTCCAGGTCCAGTGTGGACACCCAGAGCCGGTGCTCGGCGCCGTCCTTGATGGTGGTGGGCTGTACGGCGGTGATGCGCAGGTTTGCGAGCGCCGACTCGCCCAGCACCACCCAGCTGTCGCCGCCGTCGCTGGACACCAGCAGACCGGCGGCGGTGCCGCCCTCGTAGCCGCTGCTGAACTGGCCGGTGCCGGCGATCAGCACCAGGTCGGACAGGGGCGTGGCGGCGTCCACCGCGTCGCCGTGCTTGTCCAGGGGACTGATGGCGATGTCGCCGATGGCGAGCGACGGCTTGTCGTCCGTGAGTGCCGTCCAGTTGCCACCGCCGTCGGTGCTGCGCCAGATGCCGCCGTTGACGCTGCCGACGAAGAGTGTATTCGCGTCGAAGGGATGTGCGGCGATGGCGTTGATGGCGCCGGCGACCGGGCTGTACAGCGCGCCGCCGGCGATGCCGCCGGGACCCTCCTCCTGCCAGGTGGGATAGCCCTGCTCCAGCACCACGACGCTGCCCGAGAAGCCCGTGGTGTTGACGCTTGCGGTCGCCGGGCCGCCGATGAATTCGACGTGGTCGATGTTGGCGATGGTCCAGCTCTCGGTGCCCAGCGTCACCGTGGTGTCGGTCAGCACGAAATCGGTATTGCGCTCGATGCGCAGGGTGTTGCGGCCGCCGCCGCCGTCCACCGTCAGGGTCCAGGTGCGACCCGGGTCCAGCGGGTCGATCTCGATGCGGTCGTCGCCGCCGCCGGTGTCGATGGTGAGGCTGTCCGTGGGCAGGTCGAAGGGGTGATCGGCGAAGGTGCCGTTCAGGCTGCGCAGCTGCATCTGCCCGGCGTTGGGATGCTCGGTGAGCAGCACCTCGTCGTCGCCGGCAGGCGCGTTGATGGGGGCGGCCTCGACGTCGAGCGTGACAGTCGCGGCCTGGGTGGTGGCGAAGTCCCAGTCCGGGGCGGGGCCGACGTCTTCGATGCCGGTGAGCTGCACCAGCCCGCCGCCGTCCGGCCCCGAGATGCTCACCGCCGGGTCTGCCAGGAGCAGGCGGTCGCCGTCCCCTGCCGTGGCATCCGAGAAGTTCAGGCCATCGGCGAGCCCGTGCAGCACCGTTGCGGGCAGCGCAAGCGTGAGGCTGTCGGCGCCGGTGGTGCCCGTCACCTCGATGCCGCTCAGGTCCGCGAGCGGGCGCGTGTCGATGACCGCGGGCGTCTCGGCATCCGTCTCCAGCACCAGCACCTCGGCACCGGCCTCGCCCTCCATGCGCAGGCGCAGCTCGGTGCCGGCATCCGCCATGGACACGGACCATGGGGCGAGATCGGCCGAGAGCAGCAGGCGTTGCTCCAGCTCCTCCAGCTTCGCGCGGCGATCATAGACGGCGGCACGGTGCAGCGCGGTCTCGCTGCCGGCGGTGTTGGGTCGTCGCGCGGGGCGCCGGCGGCCCAACCGGCCGCCGAAGAGGGAGAACGGGGAGGACTTGGAGAACGGATAGGCCATCTTGTGCTTCGCCAGCTTGATCCTGTCGGGGCCCGCGATGGGCCTTGGCATGACTCTCGGGGTGCTGGCCTGCCCTAGGCGGCGGTGCCTCTGCCGAGGTCGGCCGGCGCGCGGGGCAGCAGCCTGGGCAATACTGATTTATTGCTTCCGCAGGCACAAGATGTGCCTATGCGATACTCAGGGGAAATACTGATAAAACGTGCCAGCGCGTGGACGAGCGCGGCGGATCGGCGCTTGCGCCCGCGCGAGCGCCGGAGCCCGTGCCGACATGCCGCGGCATTACTGTGACAAAGCGCACCGCCACAGACGAGCAGCTCCGTTACTCTGGCCCCGGCGGTGTGCGAGCGTCGCTCACCGCCGCGACGAGGCTTGGACAGACGGGTGATCGTCGTCGCGCAGCCCGCTCCCTGTGCCGCCTCATGGACAACCGAGCTCGCTCGACGCTGCCTCTTGGCGGCGCACCGGGGGCTCCACCATGCGCAGAGCGTGCCCGGCCGAACCGGTGCCGACCAGGCACGCCGCTGTCCCTCAGCACCGTACCCTTTCGCAACCCCCAAGGGGACATCAGATGACGACGCACAGCCGCAAGCATCCACATGCCGACAGCGCCGCCGCGCCCGCCGGGCTCGACCGTAGATCCTTCATGACGGGGGTCGCCACGGCCACTGCTGCCGGCGGTTTGATGGGGCCCGGCGCGGCTCTCGCCGGCAACGGCAATGCCTTCGGCCGCGGCCGGGATCTGAGCGACGGCTGGCTGCCCCGTCGGCTGCTGCCTGCGCCCGATCCCCGCGGCAATCCGGGCACCGAGGCCTACTGGCGCCGCGTTCGCCGGGCCTTCGTGCTCGACCGCGACTACATCCACATGAACACCGGCACCACCGGCTCCCTGCCACGCTTCGCCCAGCACAATCTCGGCGTGTACAACCTCTACAAGGGCGACGACCCGAGGGACTGGGAAGACAACCTGAATAGGGACTACCCGGATCTCTTCCCGCTTGGGTCGTCGTTGTTCGGCGCGTCCGCCCTCGCCGCCCGCCAGCAGCAGGTGGCCGCGGCCTATAACGCCGCCGACCGCGTGGCGACGCGCGCAAGGGTAGCCGGGTCGTCGCGTGGCCGCGGCCTATAACGCCGCCGACCCCTCCGAGGTGGTGCTGAGCTACAACACCACGGACGGCTGCAATCTGATCTTCGCCGGCACCCCCTGGCAGCCCGGGGACCGCATTGTCACCACCAGCTTCGAGCACCCGGCGCTGACGGGCCCCATGGCCTGGGCCAAGGCCACGCGCGGCGTCGACGTGGTGGAGATCGACATGGGCCTGATCTCGCCCTTCACCGCCGGCATCACGGTGCAGGACGTGCTGGACCTGTTCGAGCCGGCGCTGGCGGCGCCGCTGCCGGCCGGCGCCAAGCAGTACCTCGTCATCTCCGACATCTTCTACAAAAACGGCCTGCGCCTGCCGGTGGAGGACCTGTGCGCGCTGGCGCGTGCCTACGGCGCCTACAGCATCGTGGACACGGCCCACGGCTTCGGCATGCTGCCCATCGACTTCCAGAATTACGGCGCAGACTTCGTCGCCGGCGCCGGCCACAAATGGCTCTGCGGCGGCCCGGGCACGGGCATCCTGTACATCCGCAACACGGGTGGGAATCTGCCGCCATTCGATCTAGGCAATTTCTTCCTCTACGCCTTCCTCTCCCCCGGGGACATCGCCAACCGCCAGTACGACCCAAGCACCTGGGTGCAGCTGCGCGGCGAGAACAACCGCCCGGCGCTGTACGCCATGACGGACGCGCTGGCCTTCTTCGAGCAGATCGGCATCGACGCCATCTACCAGCGGGGCGTGGAGCTCGGCAATGACCTCAAGGCCAAGATCGACGCCCAGTGGCCGGGGTCACTGTGGGTGGAGCCGCGTCCGGCCTACAGCCCCTTCGCCACGGCGCTGACCTCCTTCAACCCCTTCGTCGGCCGGGACGACGCCGCGAGCTACGGTGCCCTGCGCTCGGCCATCAGCAGCGTGGCGGATGCGCTCGCGGCGGAGGACCCGAAGATCTACATCCGCTTCGTCACCTGGCCGTCAAGCACCGCGGCACCGGGGGACGACAGGGTCGGCTTCCGTGTGTCCACCCACGGCGTTTACAACAGCTACGACGAAGTGGACTACGTGTTCGACCGACTCGTCTACCACATCCAGCAGACTGGCCTGCCCACCATCTGACGACCGCCCTGACGGTCACCCGCTCCGCGTGCAGCGCGCCTCGTCCGGCGAGCGGCCGGGCTGCCGGGCGCTGCTGCGCGCGGGGCCCCTCGGAGGCAAGCTCGGGGTTCACACAGCGCCGAAGGAGCCGCCGCGAGCTCGCCGTCGTGATCGAGCCGCAGATCAAGCCCGCCTAAGGATGCGTCCGCCATCGCTGGCGATGATCCAGCCCAATCAGCCCCGACGAGCGCGCTCTGCGATCCATCGCGCCGGGATCAAGGCGGGCGGCGGTAAGCGCTTGGGCCAGCGCTGACCCTCTGCCGGGCTGGCGGCCCTCACGTGCATGGTGGCTGACGGCTGCCCTACCGCGACGGCTTCTGTGGGACCTGCCCGCCTCAGCCCGGCAACGCCCCTGCACTGCCCGGCTCCACCCTTGCGCCGGGCAACCCCGTAAGACCAAAACCACCGGACTGCCTCTCAGCAGCGCCGCCGCCCTTGGGGTTGACATGCAGGGCGACAGCGCCCAAGCCGCCCAGCAGCGCATCCACCGGACTGCGCACGGCGCCGCCGCCGCGCTGCAGCACATGCGTGTAGATCTCTGTCGTCTTCACATCCCGATGCCCAAGCAACTGCTGCACGGTGCGGATGTCGTAGCCGGACTCCAGCAGGTACGTCGCGAACGCGTGACGCAAGGTGTGCGGCGTCGCCCGCTTGCCGATTCGGGCCGCGCGAACCGCCGACTTCATCGCCTTCTGCATGACAGACGCATCGATGTGGTGTCGCTTGATGCGCCCGGTGATCGGGTCCCGCGAGCGGTGCGACGCCGGGAAGACATACCACCAACGCAGGTCGAACGGCGCCGACGGCGTCTTGCGCACCAGCGACTCGGGCATCGAAACCTCACCGAAGCCATCGGCCTTATCCGCCATCCGCAGCCGGTCTGAGGCCTCGATGCACTGCTTCAACTCCGGGATCAACGCCTGGGGCAACGGCACGAACCGATCCTTGCCGCCCTTGCCATTGATCACGGTGATCTGCCGGTAGCCAAAGTCCACCGACTGCACCCGCAGCCGCGCGCACTCCATCAGCCGCAGCCCGGTGCCATACATCAGCGCCGCCATGAGCCGCTCGGGCCCCTCCAGCCGCGCCAGCACCGCGGCCACCTCCTCCCGCGTCAACACGATCGGCACCCGCTCGGGCCGCTTCGCCCGCGTGATGCCCTCGATCCAACCCATCTCCACCTCGAGCACGTGCTTGTACAAGTACAGCACCGCCGACAGGGCCTGCGTCTGCGTCGACGCCGACACCCCACGGTCCGTCGCAAGGTGCGACACGAACGCCTCGATCTCCGCGGCGCCCATCTCCTGCGGATGCCGCTTGCCGTGAAACAGGATGAACCGCTTGATCCAGTCCAGATACGCCTGCTCGGTCCGATAGCTGTAGTGCATCGCCCGCAGCTTGTCCCGGACCTGCTCCAGCAGCCGCTTCGGCCGTCGCGCCTGGCCGCCGCCTGTCTGCCCCTTCGTGATCTCGCTCTGCTGCATCAGAACCGCCTCCGCTTGGTCCAATGCTGTCTTTATAGACAGCTCGCCAGCAAGATGCAACTCCCCGTCAACGCCCGGCCGACGCCGATGCGCCGAACAGACGCCACCCGACCGCACTCCATGGCCGCCTAAGCACCCTCAGGCCGACTCCGAGAAACCGCTGCAACCCGTTGACTTGGCGACTCCGTTGCCAGTCACGCCCAGCCCAACTCGGCGAATGCTTATGCGGCCAAACGACACGCCCCAGCGGCGCTTAGGCGGCCAAACGGCCGACTAAGCCCCAAAACATCAGCCGCCGCGTCACACGCAAGTCACTGGACACCTGTCACATTTTGTG